>NZ_JAHBBH010000036.1 GCF_019331735.1 Bifidobacterium miconis | reverse complement strand
GTATCCATGCACCAGTCAACAAGCGACGACATGTAAACCATGCCCCAACACACCCGTCAACCATGCCCCAAGACATACCGTCAACCATGCCCCGACACATGCGTCAACTATCCGCTAAGACTAGACAGGCGATTATCGACCAGTACGTGGTCGGTCTATGCCCACAATCATGTGTTGCCGTACCGGATATGCCCACGAATACGTCGGCTGGCTGCCGGCTGGATACCGGCTGGCAACCAGCCGACTACCGGACGGCTACCGCTGGAGGGTACGCAGCATGGCGAGGGCCTGCCTGGCGCTGACGGACGGCACGTAGGCGCGCATGACCGCGAGCCCCAGCTGCGGCAGGGCGGCCGGATCCGGATAGCACACGTACACGGGTTCCTCGCTCGGTTGGAACTTGCGCTTGAAGTTGAACAGCGAGTGGAATCCGTACGCCGGCTCCATCCAGTCGGCCACGATCTGCAGCGCGTGCTGGAGCATCGCCGTGCCGGTGTCGGCGCGGCCGCTGGCGTCGACGTTGTCCCGGTCCGGGTTCATGCCGGCCAGCGGCGCGGCCGACAGGCTCATGAACTCGGCCGCCGAGGCCGGATCGGCAATCCCTTCGTCGCGCAGGCGTTCGGCCATGCGCGCGATCAGGAACTCCATGATGCCGTTCGGCGAGTCGGTGCGATGCCGCATGAAATCAAGCGTCCAGCCGACGATACGCGCGTCGCGCCACGTCGGCAGCCAGCTGGTCACGCCGAGCACGAGCCCGTCCGCGTCGACCGCGTACAGGATGCGCACACGCGGGTCGCGCAGCTCCTCCACGCCGCCGAGCGTGAACTTCATTTCCGGCAGGGCCTTCTCGCCGGCCCACTGTTCGGAAATCTCCTCAATCTGTTCGCGCACGTCCGCGTCCGCGTTGGCGAACGTGGTGAGCACGTCGGTGATGCCGTCGCGCTTCGCCTTGTTGATCGCCGTGCGGATGTCCTGCCATTTCTTGCCGGTGGTCTTCCACGTGCGCGGATCGACGACCATTTCGCCGCCGACCTCCAGCGCATACCAGCCGCTCGCCACAAGCGCGTCGCGTTGCGCACGATGCACCGCGTAGAACGCGGGCGACCACGAGTGCGCGGCGCAGAACCGCGCGAACTCGCGCAGGTCGGTCATCCATTCGCCGCGATCGCCGAACGGTCCGGTGCAGGTGAGCGCAATGCCGCCGATCACCCGGTACGCGACCGCCGAACGACCGGTCGGCGACGTCCAGTACCGGTTGCCCTCCCACGTGGTCATGAAGCTCATCGACTCGCCGTCGCGTTCAACCAGACGGCCGGCGTCGGCGCGCGCATGATCGTCCGTCACGAGAATGTCGCGCATCCACCGCACGCACACGACCAATACCACCAGCCAGAACACGAGTCCCACGCCCTGATAGACGGCCGACGCGACCGGCGTTAACGGCATGAACCGCAGTTTCGTGCGGCTCAGGAAACCGATCGGAATGAACCGGCCCGGCAGCTCGGCCATCAGATCGCCGATCGTGGCGGCCGGACGGAAATCATGCAGACGCAGCAGGCCAAACCCGAGATATATGGCCGCGCACGCCACGAACGACGCAACGATCGCCGCGCAGCCGCGACGCATCAGCCGAACGTCGGTGCGGATAGGAAAATGGCCGAGCGACACGACCGTCGCCACGGCGAACAGCGCGGGCAGCAGCGCGTTCGCCGCGCACGCGACCACCGCGCCATGCCACACCAAAGTACGGAATCCGTCCCCGGCGAACGCGAGCGGCACCACAAAGTAATAGGCCACGGCCAGCAGTGCGACGAACGCGGAATACGCCGCCGTCGCCCACGCGGCCAGACGACGGCCACGATACAGGCCCCACGCCATGATCGCCATCACCGCGGTCGGCAGCAGCGAACGCGCGATCGCGCCCGGCATCGACGTGCGCAGCAGATCAAACTGGAAGAAGCAGTCGGCGTGCGACGCACCCGACAGGCAGGCGGCCAGCTTCGCGTCGTCCGGATCGACCGGGCTGAGCATCAGGCCGAGCGAACTCAGCGGGCCGACATGCGTGGGCGACGTGATCGTCAGCATCGGGCCGAGCGCCAGAATCAGCGCGGCCGCGGCGAACATGCGCCGCGCTTCGAACGACGTGCCCATCTGCCAGTGCAGCGGATCGGCATGATGCTGCGCGGCGCGGGCGGACGCGCTTCCGACCGTGGTCCTGGCCGCACGGCGGGCCAGCAGGTCGCCGAGTACATGTCCGGTGAGCGCGGCGACGAGCAGGCAGTAGTCGCCCGGATTGCCGCGGAACAGCAGTCCGGCCGCGATCGCCGCATAGCCGATCAGCCGGATGCGACGCCGCCACAACGGACGGCTGAACGCGCTCGCCGCAATGAGCACGCCGACGCCCAGCGTGAGCGGGCTGAGCGTGAATCGGACGCGGCCGACGATCGCGGTGCCCTGCAGCAGCGCGGCGAGGCCCGCACACAGGAACAGGCCGACGATCGTGCCGATCAGCGTCGACGCGGCGCCGATTACGGCCAGACGGCCACGGCCCAGCAACGGTTCGGCGGTCGAAACCATGACCAGCAGCAGTATCGCGTCCATGACCAGCTGCAGCACGCCGCGGGCGAGGAACAGTGAGACCAGCAGCTTCGGCAGGCTGAATTCGTCCAGCGACGTGCCCAAGCCGCGCAACGGGAACGATTGCCCTGCGAGAGCCGCAACGATCCACGCCACGACGTTCAGTACGACAAACGCGGCGACGAAGCCCACTGCGAACGGGTGCGCGCCGATCCAGCCTCGTACGTCACCTGCCAGCGGCGCCCACGCTTGGGCGGCGTTCGATGACGCGTTGCGACGTGCGGGTTTGTGTCCGTTGCCGCCTTGATGGCCGGCCGCAGCGGACCGTACGACTGTGGTGTTGCGTGTGCCGTGGCCGTCGCCGTTGCCGTGCGTTGCGGCACTTGGCGAGTCTGCTGTCGTGGCACTTTCTGCGGCGTTGTTTGTCTTACCCTCTGCGGCGTTGTTCGCAACGCTCATTGCAGCACCTCCAATTTGTCGTAATCCTTCCACGTCTTATTCGTCGTTGTGCTGGAGCTGCCCAGGCCGACGCGCGCGCACCACCACGGCAGCGCGGCCTCCAGCACGGCGTGCACCGCATGCCAGTCGTGTCCGGTGCCGGGCACTTCCAGTTCGGTCACATCCCAGCCGGCCTTGCGCGCGGCGGCACCGATCGTCTTCACGTTGTCAACGGACACGGTGTCGTTCTCGCCGGCCGCCAACACGGCCGCCTGATCGGACGGCGCGTGCGCGGCGAGCGCGTTCACCGGCACCTGCTCCTCATAGGCTTTCCGGTCGCCGCCGAAATACGAGGCGACCATGTTGTCCACGCTGCCGGATGTGGGTGCGATCTCGCCGTCCACCGCGATCATCGCACCGAACAGGTCCGCGTGGCGCGGCGCAAGCTGCGTCGAACAGGTGCCGCCCTGCGAAAAGCCGGAAATGGCCCATTGCGCGCCCGTGCTGTCGGCCGGCAGGTTCGCGGCGATCCAGTTCGGCACGTCTTTGGTCAGGTACGTTTCTGCCTTGCCGAACTTCGTCGTGTCCGCGCACAGGCTGTTGAACGTGTCGCCGCCGTTCTGGTCGGGCGAGACGACGATCGGCGCGAGGCCGTCATGCGTTGTGGCGTAGGCGTTGAGCAGCGTGGTTATGCCGCTGGCCTGCATGGCGCGGCCTGGACTGCCCGGCTGTCCGGCGAGCAGGATGAGCACCGGCAGTTTCGGCGGCGTGTCGCTCAGCGCTGCCGGCGGCAGCCAGACCATGGCCGGACGTGCGCGGAACTTGGATGCCGTGTTGGCGATGCGTTCGGAGAATAGACGGCCCGTCGACGGCATGTTCGGCAAGTTGCCGTCGGCTGCGAGCCGCTGCCACTGATCGACCGTCATCGTCGGGCGTGCGATGCCGGCCTGGCTGACGGACTGGTACGGCGACCAGCCGACCAGCGATCCGATCGTCTGATATTCGCCGTACACCGTATCGACCTGCACGGCCGCGGCGACCAGCATGACCGGAATCATGACGATTGCGATGACGCGACGCAACGCGCGAGCCTGCACGGCCGTGGCGGTCACGAATCCCAACGCGGCGAACCCGGCCGCGGCCCAGCCGATCACCGCCCAGCCGAGCGATACGCCGAACACCATGATCACGTCGGAAATCAGCCACGCGGCCAACAATCCGGCCGCTCCGGTCACAACGCCGGCCAACAGCTGCCACAGCAGACGCACGCGATCGGCACGGACCAGCTGCCACGCCGCCAGCGCCAGCAATCCGATCGCGGCCGCCAACAGCACGCCGTCATGAAACGGACCGGACACGATGCGCACGCGCATCAGCGACTGCAGCCACGACGACCACACTTGCATGAGCATCCTCCCTTATCGCTACCAAACGCGGCATCATAGGAGCCGTATCCGGCGGGGTGCATCCGCCGCGGGAATGATTTCCCTCCCAGCTCAATCCGGTATGGTGGCAAGCGAGAAGCAATCGTGAATATATGGGGCGAGGTGCGGCCGTTGTCAGGAACGACGCGGACAATGGTGACCATTATGCCCAGTGAACCAAACGTGAAGTGCAGGTTATGAGCGAAGAAACAACACATGATATGACGACTCGGGACACGGCCCGATCACAGTCCGCGTCGCAGGCCGCGCAGGCTCCGCACGCTGCGTCGGTGGCCGGTACTGTCGGCGCGACGTCAGCGAACGCGACGGCGGCCGACGACGACATCGAGATCCTTGACATCGCGCGCAAGGAGGACACGGACGAACGCCGCGGCCGGCGCTGGTTCAAACGATTCAGCGGCAGGCCGTTCCCCGGCTGGCTGTACGCGTTCCTCTTTATCCTGTTCGACCTCGCGGCCGTGGCCACGCTGCAGTGGGGCGTGTCACTGAAAAGCACGCGCGTCAAACTGTCCAGCCCAACCGTCGGCTGGGGATTCGTGACGAAAATGTGGACGGACGGCAACTTCGTGCTCGTCCTCAACGCGCTTCTGCTCGGCCTGATCTACCTGATCCTGCTCATGCTCACCAACCGGTTCTGGATCGCCACGCCGGTGTTCCTGGCGGCGGCGATCATCGTGGCCGTGATCGAGCATTTCAAGGTGCAGATCCGCTACGAGGCCGTGCTGCCCAGCGATCTGAACTTCCTCAAGGCCGACAAAAGCAACCTGCTGAGCTTCATGCCGCCGGGAGCGCATTGGACGATCATCGGCGCGTGCGCCGTGTTCGTCGGCGTGCTCATCGTCTGCTTCCTGCTGTACCGCATGGACGGACGCTCCGGCCGGCTGCTGCGCTTCGACAACGTCGGCCTGAACGTGACCGTGCGACTGCTGCTGATCCTGCTGCCCGGCATGTTCTTCACGCTGTATTCGATGCAGGTGAGCACCGTCGGATCGTGGGCGAAAACGTTCGCCACGGTGATGGGCGACAAGCCGAGCATGTGGGATTCCGTATACGACGCGCAGCGCAACGGCCCGCTCGTCTCGTTCACGCGACAGCTCAACCCGCGCATCATGGAAAAGCCCGCGAACTACAGCGAGGCGACGATGAAGAAACTCGCCGCCAAGTACGCGAAGGAAGCGACGACGATCAACGAATTGCGCTCCGCGAACATGACCGATTCGACCGTCATCTACGTGCTCAGCGAATCGTTCTCCGACCCGTCGCGCGTGCCCGGACTCAAGGTCAACAAGGACTCCATGCCGAACATCCGCAAGATCAAAAGCGGCACCACGTCCGGCCTGATGCTCTCGTCCGGCTACGGCGGCGGCACCGCGAACCTTGAATACATGGGCCTGACCGGCATGAGCATGGCCAACTTCGACTCGTCTCTGTCCAGCCCGTACCAGCAGCTCGTGCCGAGCGAACACTGGGTGCCGACCATCAACCAGATGTGGGGTGCGGCCAAGTTCTCCGAGGCGTTCCACCCGTACGAGTCGTCCATGTACTCGCGCGCCACGAACTACGTGAAGTTCGGCTTCTCGCACTTCTACACGCTCACCGGCGACGGCGAAGGCAACGACATCATCAAATACCAGGACAAGATCGACGAATCGCCGTACGTGTCCGACGAGGCGACGTACAAGAGCGCGCTCGAGGAGATCGCGAAGACGGACGACAACCAGTTCATCCAGATCATCACGATGCAGAACCACATGCCGTACAACGACTGGTACAAGGACAACGACTTCACCGCCGAATCGACCGACCCGTCGCAGCCGCTCGAAAAGGACGAGACGAAGTCGATCGAAACGTACCAGAAGGGTGCAAGCCTGACCGATGAGGCGACTGCGGCGTTCCTTGAGGAACTCGACAAGCTCGACAAGCCGGTCACGGTCGTCTTCTACGGCGACCATCTGCCCGGCATCTACGAGACGGCCAGTGCGGACACGAACAATTCGCTCGCATTGCATCTGACCGACTATTTCATCTGGTCGAACGAGGCCAGCTCGTCGCAGGGGGAGAAGATCGACAATGCGGCATATTCGTCGCCGAACTTCTTCGTCGCGCAGGCGGCCGAGCACATGGACGCGAAGGTGTCGCCGTATCTCGCGTTCCTGACGGAGATGCACGCGAAGATCTCCGCGATGGAACCGCCCGTGGTGAACACCATTCAGGGCTGGGACCGCATTCCGGAAGGCCAGAACATCTATCTGGACGCCGACGGCAACCCGATGGCGGAAAGCGACTTCGACGACGAGACAAAGCAGCTGCTCGCCGACTACAAGCTCATCCAGTACGACATCACCGCCGGCAAGAACTACCTCAAGGACTCCGGCTTCATGGACCTGCCGTAGCGCGATTCCGATGCTAAGGCGATATGAAGAGAGGCTCCCCGCGGGGAGCCTCTCTTCATATCGCCACATCGAATGTGTCACATCCTGACTGAACGTGTGATGATGCGTGCGGTAGCAAGGCGCGGAACACGAAGGCGTACGAAGGTACGTCGAGTGTTCCGCAACGCAGCTAACGCTCCATCATCACGCGTTCAGCGCTTTGGCGCCGATATCGTGGCGATAGAACATGCCGGTGGTGTCGAGGTTGTCGAGGATCGCGTAGACCTTGTCCTGCGCGGCCTTGATGGACTCTGCGGAGGTTTCGACGAACAGCACGCGTCCGGAGTTGGCGACGAGGCCGTGGGTCGCGTCGGAGGCAACGCCCGCATAGTAGACGTGCGAGTCGGCGTCGACGGTGATCTCGGGAATCGGGGCGCCCTTGATCACGTGCGTCGGATAGCCCTTGGAGGCGAGCACCACGCCGAGCGTCGCGCCGTCCTGCTTCCACTCGAACGTCGGGGTTTCGCCGTTAAGGATCGCGTTGATGCCCGCGCCCAGATCGGACGTGAGGCGCGGCAGCACGACCTCGGTTTCCGGGTCGCCGAAGCGCGCGTTGAACTCGATGACCTTCGGGCCGTCGGCGGTGGCGATCAGGCCCGCGTACAGGATGCCGGTGAACGGCGTGCCTTCGGCGGCCATCGCCTCGACGGTCGGACGCACGATCGTCTCGATCGCGGTGTCGACCACGGACTGCGGGATCTGCGGGACCGGGCTGTACGCGCCCATGCCGCCCGTGTTCGGGCCCTCGTCGTTGTCGTACGCGCGCTTGTGATCCTGCGAGATCGGCATCGGCCAGAACTCGGTGCCGTTCACGAAGCTCATGAGCGAGAACTCCTGGCCTTCGAGGAAGTCCTCGATGACGACCTTCGCGCCCGCGTTGCCGAAACGGTGGTCGACGAAGATGTCGTCGAGCGCCTTGACGGCCGTCTCCTCGTCCATCGCGACGGTCACGCCCTTGCCGGCGGCCAGACCGTCGGCCTTGACGACGATCGGCGCGCCGTGCTCGTGCACGTACGCGACGGCCGGTTCGAGCTCGTCGAACGTCTCGTACTTGGCGGTCGGGATGTTGTGACGGGCCATGAGCCGCTTGGCGAAGTCCTTGGAGCCTTCGATCTGCGCGGCGGCCTTGGACGGGCCGAACGCCTTGATGCCGGCCTTGGCGAACGCGTCGACGATGCCCTCGATGAGCGGGACCTCCGGGCCGACGAACACCCAGTCGTAGCCGTTGTCCTTCACGAAGTCGATGAGCGCGGCCTGATTGGAGGAGCCGAGCGAGACGACGCGGATGCCCTCGTCGAGCGCCATGCCCGGGTTGCCGGGGGCCACGGCGACTTCGCTGACGGAACCGCCGCGCAGCAGCGCGGACGCGATCGCGTGCTCGCGGGCGCCGGAACCGATGACCAGAACCTTCTGTCCCATTGTCAAATCCTTTCGAGTTACTTGAGCTTGATCTGCGTGCCGTCGGCGTCCGGGGTGATGCGGCCGATCACGTAGCCGGCCTCGCCGTTGGACTTGAGCAGCTCGAGCGTCTCGTCGGCGCGCTCGGCCGGAACGGCCAGCACCATGCCGATGCCCATGTTGAAGATGTTGTACATCTCCATGTGATCGATCTCGCCGGCCTTCTCGAGCACGTCGAAGATCGGCAGCACCGGCCACGAGCCGAGCTCGATCTCGGCCGCCAGGCCCTCGGGGATCATGCGCGGCACGTTCTCGATGAAGCCGCCGCCGGTGATGTGCGCAACGCCCTTGACCACGCCCGCCTTGAACAGCGGGGAGAGCGCCTTCACGTAGATCTTGGTCGGGGTGAGCAGCACGTCGCCGAGCTTGTCGCCGCCGAGCTCGTCCAGCACGGTGTCGACGGTGTAGCCGGCCTGCTCGAACAGGGCCTTGCGCACGAGCGAGAAGCCGTTGGAGTGCACGCCGGTGGACGGCAGGCCGATGAGCACGTCGCCGTCGGTGATGCCGGAGCCGTCGACGATCGCGGACTTCTCCGCGACGCCGACCGCGAAGCCGGCCAGATCGTACTCGTCCTCGTCGTACATGCCCGGCATTTCGGCCGTCTCGCCGCCGATCAGGCCCGCGCCGGCCTGCACGCAGCCGTCCGCGACGCCCGCGACGACCTGCTCGAGCAGCGCCGGATCGTTCTTGCCGCACGCGATGTAGTCGAGGAAGAACAGCGGTTCGGCGCCCTGCGCGGCGATGTCGTTGACGCACATGGCCACGCAGTCGATGCCGATGGTGTTGTGCTTGTTCGCCAGCTTGGCGACGACGAGCTTGGTGCCCACGCCGTCGGTGCCGGAGATGAGCACCGGCTCCTTGTAGCCGAGGGAGGCGAGGTCGAACAGGCCGCCGAAGCCGCCGATGCCGCCGACCACGCCCGGACGGTTGGTGCGCGCGACGTGCGACTTGATGCGCTTGACGACCTCGTAGCCGGCTTCGACGCTCACTCCTGCGTTCTCATAGGCTTTGGGCATGACATTCCTTTCTTGGACCCATCTACAAGCTCCCCTTGTCAGGGGAGCTGTCAGCGAAGCTGACTGAGGGGTAGTCACATGTGTCGAACCGTCTGACTACCCCTCAGCTCAGCTCATTACGTTCGACGGCTCCCCTGACAGGAGGGAGTCGAGAAATTTTGTATTGTGTGGTTATTCCGCGGGCTTGACCGTGTACTCGTTGCCCTCGTACTTGCTCTTGTACAGCGCGAATTCGGGCAGGCGCACGCGGTCCTCCGGGGTCAGCGACTTCAAAAAGTCGGCCTCGTAGTCGTCGAGCGCGGTCGGATAGTCGCCGTTGAAGTACGCGACGCACAGGCCGCCGTACGGGGCGTCCGCGCCGAGTCCGATCGATTCGACGAGTCCTTCGAGCGAGAGGAAGGCGAGCGAGTCGGCGCCGATGTAGTCGCGGATCTCCTCGACCGACTTGTGCCCGGCGATCAGCTCGCGCGTGGTCGAAATGTCGATGCCGTAGAAGCACGGGTACTTGAGCGGCGGCGAGCTGATGCGCATGTGCACTTCGGCCGCGCCGGCCTCCTTGAGCAGCTGCACGATGCGCTTGGACGTGGTGCCGCGCACGATCGAATCGTCGATGACGACCACGCGCTTGCCCTTGACCACGCCGCGCACGGCGGACAGCTTCATGCGCACGCCCTGTTCGCGCAGCTCCTGCGTCGGCTGGATGAACGTGCGGGCGACGTACTGGTTCTTGATCAGGCCCATTTCGTTCGGCAGGTGCGCGGCCTCCGCGTAGCCGGACGCGGCCGACAGCGACGAGTTCGGCACGCCGATGACCATGTCCGCGTCGACCGGTGCTTCGGCAGCCAGGCGCGCGCCCATGCGCTTGCGCGCGGAGTGCACGTTGACGCCGTAGATGTCGGAGTCGGGGCGGGCGAAGTAGATGAACTCCATCGAGCAGATCGCCAGCTGCGTCTTGTTCGTGTACTGCACGATCTTGTAGCCGTGGTCGGAGACGACGATGATCTCGCCGGGGCGGATGTTGCGCACGAGTTCGGCGCCGACGACGTCGAGCGCGCAGGTTTCGGACGCGAGCACGTACGCGCCGTTCTTCATGCGGCCGAGGGAGAGCGGGCGGAAGCCGTTCGGGTCGAGCGCGCCGATCATCGCGTTTTCGGTCATGAGCAGGTACGCGAAGCCGCCGTGGACCGTGTTGAGCGCCTCCTTGAGCTTGTCCATGAAGGTCGGCTGGCTGGAGCGGCGGATGAGGTGCATGAGCACTTCGGTGTCGGAGTTCGAGTGGAAGATCGCGCCTTCGTCCTCGAGTCCGCGGCGCAGCGACGGGCAGTTGGTGAGGTTGCCGTTGTGGCACAGGGCCATGTCGCCGTCGTGGAAGCGGAAGATGAACGGCTGGATGTTGTCGGTGGTGCCGGAACCGGCCGTGGCGTAGCGCACGTGGCCGATTGCCTTGTCTCCCTTGAGGCGTTCGATTTCGCGCTCGTCGCCGAACACCTGCGTGAGCAGGCCGAGTCCGCGGTGTCCGATGAGGTGGCCGTTGTCGTTCGAGACGATGCCGGCCCCCTCCTGGCCGCGATGCTGGAGCGCGTGGAGACCGAAATAGGTCAGACGGGCGGCGTCGGGATGGCCCCAGACGCCGAAAATTCCGCATTCTTCGTGGATATCTTCGAGTTCAGCCGACAAGCCAAAGCTCCTTCCAAACCATTGGATTCGGGGATTCGCTTACCGATCAACCCTATCAATCGGCGGCTACATCGACACGAACCCCTGTTGCGGGGGCTTCCGTAATTCCCGGGTGCGGAGGAGCGTGAAGTGTGATGCCGCGCACAGGAGCGTTCACACGACACGATGATTGATTGTGATCGTTTGCGGTGTGATAGAATGTGATCGTTAACACGGCGACGGAGCCTGTTTGCTCGTGTCAAAGATAACGGATTGATCACAGGCGAGACAAAATCTGGCAAATCAAGATCAAAAATGATCGAAGCTGCTGTATGATGATAACCAAGCGGAAGGAAACACAGCCACTACGGAGTGACCGCCTTACCCGCCTCTTGGTGAAGACGCCATGCAGTAAAGGAGCAGAAATGAACAAGAACACTCTCTTCAAGGCAGCTGCGGTTGCCGGCGCGGCCGTGATGATGCTGTCCGGTTGCGGTTCCAGCAACAACGCCAGCGGCGGCAAGACCGAAGCGCTCGACGAAAACGCCAAGGTCGAAATCTCGTTCGCCGGCTGGTCGCTCGACACCACCCCGGAGTTCCAGACACTGGCCGACGGCTTCATGAAGGACCACCCGAACATCACCGTCAAGGTCAAGCAGTACTCCGCCGACGACTACGACAAGCAGCTGACCTCCGACATCTCCGGCAAGAGCCAGCCCGACGTCTTCCCGATCAAGAACCTGCAGAAGTACTACACCTACGCCGCCGAATCCGGCGGCCTCGCGGACCTCTCGGACATCGCGGCCAGCTACGACGGCGACAAGAACATCGACGTCTCCTCCTACAAGCTCGAGGACGGCAAGTACTACGCCATGCCGTACCGCTAGGACTCCTGGGTGCTCTTCTACAACAAGGACATGTTCGAGAAGGCTGGCGTGGCCGCCCCGGACGGCACCTGGACGTGGGACGACTACACCAAGGCCGCCGAGGAACTCAAGGAGAAGCTGCCCGCCGCCGGCTACGACGCCAGCTCCGTCTACCCGATGTACCAGCACGGCTGGCAGTCCGTGGTTCAGGGCTTCGCGGTCGCGCAGACCGACGGCGCCTACGACGACTTCTTCAAGGGCGACTACAGCTACCTCAAGCCCTACTATGAGCGCGCGCTCAAGTGGCAGAAGGAAGGCCTGACCATCGACTGGAACACCGTCAACTCCACCAAGGTCCAGTATCAGGCCCAGTTCGGCACCCAGAAGGCCGCCATGCTGCCGATGGGCACCTGGTTCGCCGCCACGCTCGTGAGCCAGCAGAAGTCCGGCGACGCCGACACCTTCAACTGGGGCATGGCTCCGATCCCGCAGAACCCGGACGAGAAGACCGACCAGACCGTGACCTTCGCCGATCCGACCGGCCTCGCCGTCTCCTCCAACATCTCCGGTCAGAAGCTCGCCGCCGCCAAGGAATTCGTCAAGTGGGCCTCCGGTGAAAAGGGCTCCGAGGCGCTCGCCAAGATCGGCACCACCCCGGCCTACTTCTCCGACTCCGTCGCCGACACCTACTTCTCCACCGACGGCATGGCCAACGACGATCTGTCCAAGAAGGCCTGGACCGAGCACAAGACCAACCCGGAGAACCCGGTCGGCGCCGGCACCGACACCATCCAGGACGTGCTCAACACCGTCGTCCACTCGGGCATCATGTCCGGCACTAGCTCCATCGACGACGCGATCGCCAAGGGCACGCAGGACATCAAGGACCAGGGCGTCCTCCAGCAGTGAGCTGGACCGGTCGAAGCAGGACCGGAACAGCAACGCTGACATCATCATCTGACACACCAGCCGATCGGCACTGATCGGCACTGACGCAGGCAAACGGGGGCCGGGACCGTATCCGCACGGACTCCGCCCCCGTTTTGCATGTCAACCATCATTTTCCACACTTTTCAACACTTCCGGTACGCGGTCACCGCAGTCCGCCGCCGGCAACACAACCACCGCTTTCAATCAAAGGAGAGTTGCAGCGATGACACAGGCTAACTCAGCTGCAAAAACGGCCGTCGCGCCACCCGATCACAGCAAGGCCAACAAGGCCATCGGTCGACGCAATCTGCTGAACGGACTCATCTTCATCGCGCCGAACTTCATCGGCTTCCTCGTCCTCATTCTCATCCCGGTCATCCAGCTGTTCTACATCGGCTTCTCCAAGTGGAGCGCCTTCGGCGATCCGGTGTTCAACGGCCTGACCAACTGGCGTCGACTGTCGCACGACTCGAACTTCACGGCGTCGTTCATCAACACCATCGTCTACTCGGTCGTGCATATCCCGCTCACCCTCGCCATCGCGTTCGCGCTGGCCGTGCTGCTCAACACGCAGCTCAAGGGACGCGCGTTCTTCCGCACCGTCGCCTTCTTCCCATACATCACCTCCATCGTCGCCGCGGCTCAGGTGTGGAACATGCTGTTCGACGCCAAGAGCGGCGTGATCAACCAGATCATCAAGATCTTCACCGGCGGCTGGGCCCCGGCCTGGATGGGCTCCACCAAGTGGGCCATGGTCGCGGTCATCATCGTGGCCACGTGGCGTGAGGTCGGCTACTTCATGATCCTCATCCTCGCGGGCCTGCAGACCATCCCGGGCGAACTGTACGAAGCGGCGTCCATCGACGGCGCGAACGGCTGGCAGCAGTTCTGGAAGATCACCGTCCCGTGCATGCGACCGACCCTCTTCTTCGTGCTCGTCACCCTGACCATCCAGTCCTTCAAGATCCTCGATCTGACGCTCGTCATGACCAACGGCGGTCCGGGCACCTCGACCCTCATGCTCGCCCAGTACGTGTACAACGTGGCCTTCACCCGCTCCGACTTCGGCTACTCCGGCACCGTCTCGCTCGTGCTGTTCGCGCTGTGCATGATCGTGACCCTCATCCAGTTCTGGTACAACAACAAGAAGGAGAAGTAAGATGACCGCCGCAAGCATCACCCCGGCCGCGGGAGCCAAGTCTCCTTCCGCCGACATCCCGTTCAACAAGAAGCCCGTCAGCCCCGCCAAGATCATCGGCACCGTCATCGGCTACGTGGCCATGATCGCCATCGCCGCGTTCACGCTGCTGCCGTTCATCTGGATGCTTCTCGCCTCGGTCAAGCCGAACAACGAAGTGTTCATGGTGCCGTTCAAGTGGCTGCCGAGCGTCTGGCACTTCGAGAACTACATCAACATTTGGACCAAGTCCGACATGCTGCTGTGGGTCGGCAACACCGTGTTCTTCGCGATCATCGTGACCTTCCTGCAGGTGTTCACCGGCTCGTTCGCGGCCTACGGCTTCTCACGCATCAAGTTCGCCGGACGCAACGCGCTGTTCCTCGTCTACATCGCCACCATGGCCGTGCCGTGGCAGTCCTACATGATCCCGCAGTTCAAGATGCTCTCCAGCTGGGGCCTGGTCGACACCCGTTGGTCCATCGTCCTGCTGCAGGCGTTCGGTGCGTTCGGCGTGTTCATGATGAAGCAGTTCTACGACACGATCCCCGAAGAGCTCGCCGAAGCCGCCCGACTCGACGGCCTGAGCGAATTCGGCATCTACTCGCGCATCGTGCTGCCGCTGTCCGGACCGTCCATCGCCGCCCTCGGCATCATCACGTTCACCAACACGTGGAACGACTACATGGGCCCGCTCATCTACCTGCGCAGCCAGAACCTGCAGACCATCCAGCTTGGTCTGAAAACCTTCATCAGCCAGTTCAACGCCGACTACGCGATGATCATGACCGGCTCCGTGCTCTCGATCCTGCCGATCCTGGTCGTGTTCCTCATCGGTCAGAAGCAGTTCATCGAAGGCATCGCGACCTCCGGCATGAAGGGCTGATGTCCCACCGCGGCGCGGACGCTCCTTTCCGCGCCGCACTCATCCTGTGGTCCGCACGGCGTGCCTGTAGCCGCGCGGACCACTTTCCATTTTTCTTGGCTCCCCTTGCCAGAGGAGCTGTCACGCAGTGACTGAGGGGTAGTCAAACCCGTCGCTTATCAGACAAAACATGAGTTTGCATTATCTGATGACTTCTATTCCATATGCTGCGGATGCTGGAGTAATAAGGTAGGAACCATGAGCAACGAAGACAAGAGCAACAACAACGCCTCGCCCGACGCGACCAACAAATGGTTCCAGGCCGACGCGTTCATGCGCATCGTCAACTCCGTCACCGTGATCCTGCTGGCCGGCATCTGCAGCCTCATCGCGTCCCTGCCGCTCGTCATCGTCGCGCTCGTCGTCAACGACCTCAACTACTGGCCGCTGTATCTGGCCGCGGCGGCCGTCTCCAGCCCCGCCGTCGCCGCACTGTACGCCATGTTCCGCGACCATCCCGCGCTCTCGTCGCACGCCTCGCGCGTACGCATCAAACTCATGACCGAATCCGGCGACGGGGCGGCGGCAACCGCATCGGCGTCGGGTTTCCCGACTACCAGCGCCGCGTCGGCTGCGTCGGTTGGTTCTGCCGTGGCAGGATCCCGCAACGGCGGCGATCGCGCAGCCTTCACGCAACGGGACGATCGTTCATCATCTGGCCGTTCATCATCCGCTCCCAGCGGCCAACGCGGCCGTCGCGGCAATGCCGCCGCATTCCCGCCCGACTGGATCGCCATGCCGTACGTGCGGCAGGACGTCGCGGTCGCCTTCTTCAAACCGTACTTCGCCGCCTATCGCGCACTCTGCCGCCGCGCGTGGGCGCAGGGCTGCACGTTCGCGATCGTCGCATTCGCGCTCGGGTACGACATCCTCCTGCTCGCGCAGATGCCGTGGGGCGTGTACGTCGTGCCGGCGCTCGCCGTCGTGCTGCTGTTCGTGTTCGCCGCGTTCTCGATCTCGATGGTGCTCATCGTCGAATATCCCAAGGCGAAATACCTGTCCGTGCTCAAGAACTCCGCGCTGCTGAGCGTGCGGCGGCTGTATATTCTGCTGATCACCGCGGTCGCGCTTGTGGCCTACGGCTACGCGCTGTTCCGCTGGTTCGTGCCCGTGGCCGTGCTCGGCACCGGCGTGCTGTGGTACCTCGTGTGGGGCGCCTCCCGCTGGCAGGCCCAGCTCATGTTCTCCGCGCTCGCCCGCGAATCCCACGACGATCGCATCATCGCCATGTACCAAGTCGCGCCCGCCACCGGCTCCGGCATCTCCGGCTTCCTCAAAGGCACCACCGAATGGCGGCAGTAGCGGCGGTTTGATCGGTTTGATCGGTTTGATCAGTTTGGCTGGTGTGGCTGGTGTGGCTGGTGTGACTGGTGTGACTGGTGTGACTGGTGTGACTGGTCATCGCGGCGGATGAGCGTCGGCTGTTTCTTGGGAATATCCCCCATCTCATCGCATCGACGTTTCATAGCGGGGCATATTGGCCAGACCTTCTTCGGCGATTCGCCTCGCTGGCACCATGCTTAGCGAAGCAATTTTCCGAAGGTCTGTCGGTGTTGCTCCGTTCAACCCTGTTGTTGGGGTATATCGGCTAGACCTTCGGTGATTCGCCCCGCTGAGGAGATCTTCCGCGAGGTATTTCTCCGATCGTCCATCCATTTCGCCTCACTGTACGCCCTCAGCGAGGTATAGCAGACAGATCTTCGGCGTTTTGTCCCGCTGACACTGTACCCAGCGAAGCGTTTTTCCGAAGGTCTGTCTGTGTTGCCCTGTTCAACCCTGTTGCTAGGGCATACGGGTCGGACCTTCGGCGTTTTTCCCCGCTCACACAGCCTCAGCGAGGAAAACCTCCGGAGGATCATCCGTTCCGCCCCGTTGCACTGTGCCAGCAAGGTATGTCGGTCAGGTCTTCGGCGATGCACCCCGCTGAGGACATCCTCCGCGAGGCATTTCTTCGAACATCCATCAGTTTCACCTCGTCGAGTCCCCGTTGCCGCGCATCGGCACGTCGCGATATCCGCGTTGCCCCACCTCGCATCGATCCCGAGTTATCCACAATGCATCCACGACACGCCGAAAACCCGAGCCTGCGTCCACAACCCCCGTTTTTCCTTCGCCGCCGACTCAGATTGTCGTATAGTCTGCCCATGAAACGCCACAAAACAGTTGAAACCCTGCTCGCCGCCGCGGAACGCGAACGACGCTGCGCCTACGGAACCGCAAAATCCGTCTGCAGCGCCCTCGGCCGCCGTGCCAAAATCGGCGAACTACAGCGCGTATCAGCCAATGCGTATGTCAAGCCTGACTATTGGGCTGCGCTCAATCCGCCAGAGCGTTCCCTGCATATCGCACGGACGCTCGGCGCCCGCCACCCCGATTGGGTGTTCGCCGGCATCGTCGCGGCCGCGGCTCACGGATTCGAACATCAATGGTTGTTGCATGGCGGTCCGATCGACATCGTCTCTTCCAACAAAGGCGATCCGCCGTCACGCAACGCGGGTTCGGCCGCAGGCATGGATGCGGCCTCGGGCATGAATGCAGGCGCAGGCATGAATGCAGACACGGATGCAGACGCCCGCCACGGCACGAGAATACGGCGAATCTACGCTCCCCGGTGCGCCCTCGAATCGGCAGCCGGCATCACGGTTACCGGCAAGGCGCGAACCGTGGTGGACTGCTGCATGATGCTGGAATTCCGCTACGCGCTGCCCATCGTCGACTCCGCGCTTGCGCAAGGTGTGCCGAGACGCGACATTTTGGCGGTGTGCGGCTCGTTGCGCAGGAATTGCCTGCCGGTGTTTCGCGCGCTGCATTATGCGGATCCGCGCAGCGAGAACGGCGGCGAATCGCTGATGCGTGGCACGATCGTTGATTCCGGCCTCATGGTTCCGGAAATTCAGGTACCGTTCGTCGACCCGCAGACCGGCAGATCGTATCGCGTCGATTTTGCGTGGCGTCTTGCCGATGGCCGAATCGTCGTGGCCGAGTTCGACGGAACCGACAAGTACGTCGACCCGGCGATGACCGGCCGACGCAGCATACAGGGCATCGTGCTTGCGGAACGGGAGCGCGAGGCCGCGTTGCGTCGCGCCGATGTGACGGATATCGTTCGCTGTTCGTTCGACGATGTGGTACGGGCGGCTCCGATGATTGACGAGTTGTGTAGGGTTGGGATTCCGAGAAGCCGATAGGCCGGTGCCGATTCGACTGCCGCCGGCCGCGTTTGTTGTCGGGAAAGGGGAGACATGACCATTACGTACACCGAGGAACGCAGATTCACGCAGGATCAGGTGCAGCGGCTGTTCCGTTCGGTCGGCTGGGTGTCGGGCGAGTATCCGGAGCGGCTGCATCGCGCGCTCATGGGCTCGTCCACGGTGGTCACCGCGTGGGACGGCGACCGTCTGGTCGGGCTCGTGCGCGCGCTCGACGACGGCGCGATGCTCGCGTACGTGCACTACGTGCTGGTCGACCCGGAGTATCAGGGGCAGGGCATCGCCGGGCACATGGTGCGCATGATCCAGGAGAAATACCGCGATTACTTCTATGTGGAAGTCATGCCGGAGGAAAGCAAAAACGCCGCGTTCTACGAGCGGTTCGGCTTCCATGTGATGACCGACGGCGTCGCCATGCAGACCGTCAACCCGAACTGGTGAGGGTTGCCACGGTCGGGCGCTGTGCGACGATGCGGCGTTCGTCCCCGGCTGATGGGAAATTCGCATTTCCGCTGATGTCAGGGAAACGCTTGCGGAGCGGCGAGCGTGTAGCGAGCGTGTGGCGAACGCACCGCAGACGGTAGGATTGACCACGGATTGATGACAGGCTGACCGCATGACGGTGCAAGCGATCGGGGAGCGATCGGGAACGGGGAAATACGATGACTGAGTCCGGGACGACTGTAGGGACGAATGCGAACGAAGTGCAGACGGAGGCATTGCCGCAGCGACTTGAGCCGGGACAGATCGCGCCCGATTTCACACTGACAGCGATTGCGATGCCCGGTGACGGTACGACCGTCGCCGACGGCGCGTTTGCCGGTGACGGTGCGGACGAAACTGTGGAAGGAGCCGATTCGATCGCCGGTGCTGCCGTAAATCCGGCCGAAACGACGGTGACGTTGTCCGAACTGACCGCGCGTGGCGCACGCGTGATCCTGTACTTCTATCCGGCGGCGATGACGCCCGGCTGCACGACCGAGGCCTGCGATTTTCGCGACAACATCGCCCGTCTTGGCACGCTTGGATACACGGTGATCGGCGTATCCAAGGACCCGATCGACAAGCTTCGCCGGTTCGCCGAACGTGACCATCTGCCCTTCCCGCTCCTGTCCGACCCCGATCTCGCAGTGCACAAGGCGTACGGCGCGTACGGCGAGAAGAAGCTGTACGGCAAAACGCACGTCGGCGTGTTGCGCTCGACGTTCGCGATCGGCGCGGACGGGCGTATCCTGCTCGCGCGCTACAACGTGCGTGCCAAAGGCCATGTCGAATCGCTGATGAAGACGCTCGCCAAACTCGACTGACCCGTCGCCGCATGCGTTGCGCGACGATGTCCGAGGAGGCATTTCGACGGGCATCGTGCCGATCCCATCGAACACGGTCTTTCCAGCGATGAACGGAAACCGCGGATCGGGATCGACGATGCCTGCGCGCTCCTATCGAACCGCAGTCTTGTTCTCACTGCGTGAAGACCGCAACCCGGCGGCGAAAGTGCGCAAGGTGCGCTTCGGCTTTGCGGTTTGCTCGTCAGACTGGCGACCCTCGTACAGGAAGAAGCCGATGCCCGCGTCTTCGCCGTGACGGACCACGTATGCGGCGCGGCGGCGCAGGTGGCGGTGATCGTAGAAGCCGACGTTGCACGTGGTGTCGGTGAACAGGAAGTAGCGCTCCACGCCGGCCGCGCGGAATTCGGCGAGCATATGGTCGAACAGTCGGCGGCCCACGCCCTGTCCGTGCACCGCGCCGTCGAGGATGAACAGTGTCACTTCGGCCGGATCGCGCCGCCCGACTTTCCAGATCAGCCAATCGTCGATGCGCGCGATATCGCGCATTTCGTGAATGCCTTCTCGTCCCTCGCGCGAGCACAGCAGCGGCAGCAATACGCCGATCGCGCGTCGGCGATGTCGGTTGCAGATCAGCGGCCGCCAGCGTTTGCTCAATCGTTTCGCGCGAGGATCGTCGATGCGGCCCAGAATCACGCCGATCGCGCGGCCGTCCAGATCGGCGACCGTCGCCGTCGTCGAACGCGACAGGCACAGTTCGAAATCGGCCTCGGCCAAGCGCAGCGCATGATCGGGATTCGCGACGTCGTCGTACCACAGCCGGCGCATCAGATCGACCAACGCGGGATAATCGCGGCGCCGCAGCGGGCGCAGTCGCACGGAATCGCTCATGCCTCCCACCATAGGAGCAACCCGCGAAGGCCGGGAATGCCGGACTCATCTCGTCGCATCCGGCACAGTGCCATCGCAACCAGCCAAACCGGTCAAACTGGCGCAATCATGCGTAACCATGTGCCAAGTATCGGCATCATCGGGGCATGGCATGCGCCGATCCGCTACAACGGTAATCGGATAACTCATCCGCGCACCAGCGCGCAGACACAGGGGGCAGCACATGACCGACGGCAACGCGACCAACGCAATCAGCGCAACCACAGCCGCAACCGCAACCATCCACATTCCGCACAATCCGCACCGGCTCGGACTGGCCAGCGTGGCCCGCGACGTGGCGTACAAGACGGGCGCGGACCGGCTCGTCATGGACATCATCGCGCCGCAAAGCTACGGCGACGGGGACGACCGGCGCTGGCCGACCGTCGTGTTCGTGCAGGGCAGCGCGTGGACCACGCCGGACCGTGACTACGAGATGCCGCAGCTGGTCGAGCTCGCACGGCGCGGCTACGTGGTCGCCACGGTGAATCATCGCGACGCGACGCGCAACGGCAAGTACACGTTCCCCGCGTATCTTCAGGACGTGAAGGCGGCGATCCGCTACCTGCGCGCGAACGCGGCGCAATGGCACGTCGATCCGGACCGGCTCGGCATCTGGGGCACGTCGTCGGGCGGCAACACGTCGCTGCTGGTCGGGCTCACGGCAGACGATCCACGTTACGAGGACGGCACGTGGACCGGCGTGAGCGACCGGGTCGATTTCGTGGTCAGCTGCTTCCCTCCGACCGACATGACGGAGGCGATCGACGCGTTCGGCCACGAGGATGATCCGTTCCGCATCTACTATTACGGCCCGTTCGCGGCCGTGGTGGGCGCGACGCCGGCGACCGGCATCAGCGACGAGGTGCGCAGGCGCGCGGCGGAGATGAGCCCGTACCTGCGCGTCGAGGACGGTCGCGACTACCCGCCGACGCTGCTGCTGCACGGCACGGCCGACACGGTGGTGCCGTATCACCAGTCGGTCAAGATGCGCGACCGGCTCGTCGAGCACGGCTACGACGCGCGGCTTGTGCTCGTGGACGACGCCGAACACGAGAACGATTTCTGGAGCCGCGACGTGCTCAACGTGATCTTCCGCTTCATCGACGAGCAGGTCGGGACGTGCTGATGCGGGCTTGACGGGGCGGATCGACGTAAATCAGGCGGATTTTCGGGAAAATACCCCGTTAAGGATGCCCTGAGCGGGGCGGATTTTCGAAGGTATGGTCGTTTTGCTTCGCTGAATCCCGTAGGCAGTGCGGATCGGGTGCCCCTTCGGAGAATCGCTTCGCTGAGGACGGTGTCAGCGGGGTGAATTGCCGAAGATCTGTCCGTATCGCCCCACCAACAGCACTTAGCGATGCAACATGGACAGACCTTCGGCGATTCACCCCGCCAGCGGCGCTTTTAGCGGTGCCATTCTCCGAAGATCTACCCTTTTCGTCCCGATAAACCTTGTCAGTGGGGCAAGTCAGCTGGGCTTTCGGAGAATCGCTTCGCTGAGAATGACACCAGCGGGGCAGATCGCCGAAGGTCTGGCCGGCATCCCCCGGTAACGGGACTGAACGGGGCAATACCGACAGACCTTCGGAGAATCGCTTCGCTGAGGACGGTGTCAGCGGGGTGAATTGCCGAAGATATGGCCGACAGGCTTCGCTGAGGGTGCACAGTGAGGCGAAATGGATGGATGATCGGAGAAATGCCCCCGCAGGGGATCCCCTCAGCGGGGCAAATCGCCGAAGATCTGTCCGATATGCCACGTCTGGGCGTCCTGCGCGGAAGTGCGCGAAGCTTCGAGCAAACGGGTGCCGATGAGGCGGAATCGGTCGTTGGATGTCGTCAGATGCCGGCGGGGATGCGCCGGTCGCGCCAGTAGTAGTCGCGGTCGTGGTCGTTGATCTCGCGCAGCACGCGTGCCGGCTGGCCGATCGCGACGACGTTCGCCGGAATGTCCTTGGTGACGAGGCTGCACGCGCCGATCACCGTGTTGTCGCCGATGGTGACGCCCGGCAGGACGGTCACGTTCGCGCCGATCCACACGTTGCGGCCGATGTGGATCGGTTCGGAGAACTGCGCGTACCGTTCGCGCAGGTCGGGTCGGATCGGGTGGCCGGTGGTAACGAGCGTCACGTTCGGGCCGATGAGCGTATGATCGCCGATGAAGATCTCGCCGTCGTCGACGAGCGTGAGGTTGAAGTTCGCGTAGCAGCCGGAGCCCCAGTGCGTCGAGCAACCCCAGTTGGCGTGCAGCGGCGATTCGATGTACAGGCCGTCGCCGGTTTCGGCGAAGAACCGGCTGAGCAGTTCGCGCCGTTTCGGGTCGCTTTGGCGGGTCTGGTTGATGTCGTAGAGCAGGTCGAGCTGTTCGCGCTGGGCCTGGTCCATCTCCGGATCGCCGCAGAAATACACGCCGGGGGAGTGCATCAGGTCGAGCACGCGTTGGGGAACGGTCATCGGTCACCTCGTTGTGGGTCGTCGCGGTTGACTTGCGTTGGCGTCTGTATCGCATGTAGGCCGCGTCTGGTTTGTTTGCGCAACCACCAGCATAGCCGCCGTCCGGGAACGGCGGAAAGGCCTGTCCGGCATGTCGCCGGTTGGCTCGCGGCGGCTTTCGCGACGCGGTTCCGCAAACTGCCGCTACAGGTCTTCGACGGCGTGCTGGATCTCCTTGCGACGTGCGACGTTGCCGCGTTGCCACAGGTGGATGCCGAGCAGGATCAGACCCGGCACGCTGTATTGGAACATGCCGGTGACGGCGGCCATGGCGGCCATCGGCCCGATGATGTCCAGCGGCGCTCCGGCGGCGAGGACGAGGGGAAGGATGTTCCAGCAGACCGCGTAGACGATGCCGAGCGCGATCCAGACGATCGGCAGGACCAATCCCGGCTTGGGGCTGTCGCGTCGCGACAGGCGCAGCTCGGCGACGATGGATGCGGCGAACAGCGCGATGACGGCGATCGGCAGGATGGTGAACAGGACGGACAGCCGGGTGATGTATTCGTCCGGGATCGGGAAGGTCATGGCAGGCTCCTTTGCCTTGATGTTGGATGGACGGTGGTTTGGACGGCGGCTCGCGCTGCGCGCGGCCGCCGGCGAGTCGGGACGTGATCGCCGCGCGCGTCATGCGGCGCCGCGGTCAGTATGCGGCCTTGCCGCCGCGGCCGAGTTGGCTGCGGTAGGCGGTGATGAGGATTTTGGCGGTGTCGAAGTCGAGTTTGTCGTCGACGGCGAGACGCTTGACTAGGGCGATGTACGGATCCTGTTCGGTCTGTTCGGCAAGGCGGATCTTCTGGATGAGCCGGTCGAGCCGGAGCCGGACGGTGGGATAGGAAACGCCGTATTCGGCGGCGACCTCCTTCATGGAACCGGAGGCGAGGATGAACTTCTTGACAAACGTGAGATCCTCGTCGTCGAGGTTCGCCATCCACGGCGGAACGACGGGGGTGCCCATGCGGCGGCTCCTTTCGTCTTTGATTGACTATCTTTAATAAAGTTAATAATACTCTTTAATTTTATTAAAGTCAAAGTTGAGGTTTCTGTGCGATTGCGTGGAAGCGACTGCCTGTTGCGATCCAAAAATGTCCAGAATGCGAGACGACGGATGGCGTTGTCCGGGGTGCTGGTATGGTTTGTGGACATGACGTATCTCATGTGTTGTTGTCGCTGAACCGACGCCTCCCGAAGCGGGTGCAGGCGAGCGGCCGACAACGCATAACTTGAGATAGATTCCTTTTTCCTGTTCGGATGCCCTGTATTCCGGGGTTTTATCCATGTGTATCCGAATATGGTTCCCTGCCGTCGAACCGCATCGGTGGACGTCGTGTATTCGCATTCACCTGTTGTTCGGGGATCGGGGAATCCCTGTGGAATCTCGTTTCAACACGGCGCGCGTCGAGCGCAATCGTCCGCATCATCCGCTTTCCATCCGCAATCATCATCGATCGCGCGCATTGCCATCATCGCAACGAACAAGCGCGAACCAACGAAAAACAAGCCAGACGAAACACGCGTACACACAGGAAACGAGACCAACCATGACCATCCACAACAGCATTTCCGAACTCATCGGCGGCACCCCGCTCGTCAAACTCAACCGACTCCCGCAGGCGGCCGGCGTCAAGGCGACCATCGCGGCGAAAATCGAGTATCTCAACCCCGGCGGCTCGTCCAAGGACCGCATCGCCGCGCGCATCATCGACGCGGCGGAACACTTCGGCCAACTCGAACCCGGCGGCGTCATCGTCGAACCGACCTCCGGCAACACGGGCGTCGGACTCGCCATGGTCGCCCAACAGCGCGGCTACCGGGCCATCTTCACCATGCCGGACAAGGTCTCCGAAGCCAAGCGCGCCGTCCTGCGCGCCTACGGGGCCGAAGTGGTGGTGACCCCCACCGACGCCGGCCCCGGCGATCCGCGCTCCTACTACGACGTGGCCGAACAGCTCGCCAAGAAAATCCCCGGCGCGTTCCGGCCCAACCAGTACGACAACCCCAACGGGCCGCTCAGCCACTACTACACCACCGGACCCGAAATCTGGCAGGCCACCGATCACGCCGTCACGCACTTCGTGGCCGGCATCGGCACCGGCGGCACCATCTCCGGCACCGGACGTTACCTCAAGGAAATCTCCAACGGACGTGTGCGCGTCGTCGGCGCCGATCCCGAAGGCTCCATCTACTCGGCCGCGGACAAGACTGACGTGCACCAGTACGACATCGAAGGCGTCGGCGAGGACTTCTATCCCAAGGCGTTCGACCGCGACATCGTCGACGAGATCGTGCAAAT
Source organism: Bifidobacterium miconis (assembly GCF_019331735.1). Lineage (GTDB taxonomy): Bacteria > Actinomycetota > Actinomycetes > Actinomycetales > Bifidobacteriaceae > Bifidobacterium > Bifidobacterium miconis. Next base: position 2,421 of record NZ_JAHBBH010000036.1, on the reverse strand, counting down.
CGGCGACGCGGAGGCGTTTGAGACGACGCGCCGGCTCGCCGCCGAGGAAAGCCTGCTCGTCGGTGGATCGTCCGGCATGGCCGTCGCCGCGGCGATCCGATACGCGATCGAACACGATCTGGACGAACGCCAGCTCGTCGTCGTGCTGCTGCCCGACTCGGGACGCGGCTATCTCGAGAAGATCTTCAACGACGACTGGATGCGCGAGAACGGTTACGGCGACGTGGTCGAACGGACGAACAAGCCGTCGCTCGTCGACGAATACCTGTGACCGATCGATCCGCGACACGGATGGGCACGAGCCGACGCGGCCATCAACAATCGTCCAATTCGGCAATCCCGCGATAATCCGGCGATCCGCAACTCAACCATCGGCAAGCCATCATTCGGCAACTTGGCAACTCGGCAATCAACAATCAGTCCAACGACAGCAATTCAGCAAAGGAACAACAGACCATGACCATCTCCACCAACGCCAACGCACTCGCCGCAACCGCGCTCTCCACGCGCGCCATCCACGCCGGGCAGGAACCCGATCCGACCACCGGCGCGGTCGTCACGCCCATCTACATGACCTCCACGTTCAAGCAGGACGGCGTCGGTGGCCTGCGCCACGGCTACGACTACAGCCGCTCCGTCAACCCCACGCGCAACAGCTTCGACGCGCAGCTCGCCTCCGTCGAAGGCGCGAAGTACGCGCTCTCCTTCTCATCCGGACTCGCCGCCATCGACGTGCTGCTGCGCGCCACCTTGCGCCCCGGCGACAACATCCTCCTCGGCAACGACGTGTACGGCGGCACCTACCGGCTCCTCGCCAAAGTGTTCGTGCCGTGGGGCATCGGGCTCGACGTGGTCGACGTGACCGACCAGGCCGCGGTCGCCGCCGCGCTCGATGCCAAGCCGAACGGGCACTACCGTTATATCTGGGTCGAAACCCCGTCCAACCCGATGCTCGGCATCACCGACATCGCGGCCACGGCGGCTCTCGCCCACGCGCACGGCACCAGGATCGTGGTCGACAACACGTTCGCCTCGCCCGTGCTGCAGCATCCGCTCGACGATGGCGCGGACGCGGTCGTGTACTCGACCACCAAGTACATCGGCGGGCACTCCGACGTGGTCGGCGGCGCGGTGCTGCTCAACGACGGCGACGTGCGCGAACAGGTGGCGTTCCTGCAGAACGCGGCCGGCGCCGTGCCCTCGCCGTTCGACTCGTGGCTCGACATCCGCGGGCTCAAGACGCTCGACCTGCGCGTGAAGCAGCACAGCCGCAACGCGCTCAAGGTGGCGCAGTGGCTTGAATCGCTGCCGGCCGATCTGGTGGAGCGCGTGTGGTATCCGGGCCTTGCGTCGCATCCGGGGCACGAGATCGCCGCGCGGCAGATGCACGGCGGGTTCGGCGGCATGGTGTCCGTGCAGATCGCCGCGGGATTCGAGGCGGCCAAGCGCTTCGCCGGAGCCACGCAGGTGTTCACGCTCGCGGAATCGCTCGGCGGCGTCGAATCGCTCATCGAGCATCCGGGCGCGATGACCCACGCCTCGGTGGCGGGTACCACGCTCGAGGTGCCGGCGAACCTGATCCGCCTGTCCGTGGGACTCGAGGACGCCGACGACCTGATCGCCGACCTCGATCAGGCGTTCAAAGTCCTGTAAGGTGCGTGCCTCGATGCAGTTTGACATGCGGTTTGACGATTGAGAGGCGAAATCGGCGGGTTGCCGGCATCGGTTTGACGATTGAGAGGCTGCGATCATCCTTGCCTTGCGAATCTGGCACGATACAATCCTCTCGAGAGGGAGCAATGGCCTCAGGAGGCGCAGGCCAATCGCCTCTCGATCGTCAAACTGACCCGTGCAGTGCCGTTATTCAGCCTCTCAATCGTCAAACCAACGGGCACGGCTGGTCGATTCGCCTACACTGGGGAGACATGACAGACAACGCGGCGGCGCTGGACGCGCTCAGACGGTATTTCGGTTACGACTCGTTCCGGCCCGGCCAATCCGGCCTCGTGGACGCGATCCTCTCGGGGCGCGACGTGCTCGGCGTCATGCCCACCGGCGCCGGCAAATCCGTGTGCTACCAGATCCCCGCCATGCTGCTGCGCGGCGTCACCGTGGTCGTCTCCCCGCTCATCTCCCTGATGCGCGATCAGGTCGACGGCCTCAACGACGCCGGCATCCCCGCCGCATTCGTCAACACCACCCAGTCCGGCGACGAGCAGTCCATGGTGCTCGCGCAGGCAGCCCGCGGCGACGTCAAACTCCTGTACGTGGCCCCCGAACGCCTCGAAACCGACTGGTTCCGTTCGTTCGCAGCCCACACGCCCATCTCGCTGGTCGCCGTGGACGAAGCCCACTGCGTCTCCCAATGGGGGCAGGATTTCCGCTCCTCGTACCTTGGCATCGGCGAATTCATCGCCGCCC
>NZ_JAHBBH010000035.1 GCF_019331735.1 Bifidobacterium miconis | reverse complement strand
CGGCGGCGCTCTGCGCGAAGTGCCCCGGATCGAGCGAGCGCAGCAGCGTGTTGACCGCGTGCGGCCTGCTGGAGACGCGTCGCGGCATACGGCCGAGGTTGACGAACGTGTCGTCGGCCTGCGCAGTCGCCTGATCGAGCAGGCGACGTTCGATGCGCGCCAGCGTGCGCGAGACGACGAGCGCGTCCTTCGGCCGGTCGCGCGGATCCTTCGCCAGCATCGACATGACGAACTGCGCGAGCTGGAAGTCGACGGTGTCCGGCAGCGGCGGCACGGGATCGTTCACGTGCGCGGCGGCGATGTCGACGGGAGTCGCGCCCGTGAACGGACGGTGCCCGCACAGGCCCTCGTACGCGACCACGCCGAGCGAGTAGATGTCGGACTGCGGCGTCGCCTGCTTGCCCTGCGCCTGTTCCGGCGAGATGTACTGCGCGGTGCCGACGACCATGCCGTCCTGCGTGATCTGCTCCTGATTGGTCGAATACGAGACGCCGAAGTCGGTGATCTTCACCTCGCCCGTGTCGGAAACCATGATGTTGGCCGGCTTGACGTCGCGGTGGATCACGTCGTGGCTGTGCGCGACGAACAGGCCGCGCGCGGTCTGGATGAGGATCGGCAGCAGCTCGGTCGGATCCATCGCGCCCTTCTCGCGATAGAGATCGGCGAGCGATTTGGACGGCACGTATTCCATGATGAGGAAGCCGATGCCGTCGTGTTCGTAGTATTCGAACAGCGCGGCGATGTTCGGGTGCGCGAGATTGGCGGAATTGTGCGCCTCCGCGCGCAGACGATGGAGCTTGGCCTCCACGTTGGACTGGTCGGAGCGCAACGCCTTGATGGCCACCGGGCGTCCGAGCTGGATGTCGTACGCCTTCCACACTTCACCCATGCCGCCCTGTGCGAGCCTGCGGTCGAGGCGGTATCGGCGGTGGATGAGCTGTCCTTCGATCAGTTTCATTGCTTCAACGCCTCCTCCATCAGTTGCTTCATGATCGGGCCCGCGGCCAGCGATCCATACAGGTCGGTGTTGTGCACCACCACGGAAACCGCGATCTGCGGGTCCTCCGCGGGCGCGAAGCCGATGATCCATCCGTCTATCGACTGGTTCGCGTCGCCGATCTGCGCGGTGCCGGTCTTCGCCGCCACGGACACGCCGCTGATTTCCAGATCCGGGTATTCCTTGGTGATCACCGACTCCATGGCCGTGGTGAGCTTGTCCGCCGTGGTCTTGCTGAACGCCTGCGACATGACCTGCGGTTCCGTTTCGGAAATCACCGACAGGTCGCTCGAACGCACGCGGTCGACGAGCGTGGGGCGCATGAGCTTGCCGTCGTTCGCGATCGCGGACGCGATGAGCAGGTTCTGCAGCGGGGTCGTCAGATTGTCGCCCTGACCGATCGACGCGAGCGCGATGCGGTCGTCGGTCTCGTCGGCCGGGAACTGCGCGGCGACGGACTTGATCGGCGTGCCGGTCGCGGTGCTGCCGTCCAGCGTGATCGACTTGCCGTAGCCGAGTTTTTCGGCCATCGCGTTGACCGTGTCCGCGCCGAGCGCGACGCCGAGCTGCGAGAACGCCGTGTTCGACGAGTACGCGAGCGCGTCCTGCAACGCGATCTTGCCGTTCGTGCCGGCGCCCTGCACGCTCGAATTGGTCAGCGCCGTGGCCGTGCCGGGCAGCGTGTAGCTGGCGCCGGCCGGCACCTGCGTGGTCAGGTCGTACTTGCCGGTTTCGAGCGCGGCGGCCATGACCACGGTTTTGAACGTGGATCCCGGCGGGTACAGCTGGCTGGTGGTGCGGTTGAGCATCGGGTTGGAGCTGTCGGCGACGAGCTGCTGGTAGGCGAGGTTCGCGGATTTCGTGTCGTGCGAGGCCAGCTGGTTCGGGTCGTAGCTGGGCGTGCTCACCATCGCGAGGATGCGGCCGGTCTTCGGCTGGCTGACGACCACCGCGCCGTCCTTGCCGTTCATGAGCTGGTAGGCGAGCGTCTGCAGCTTCGGGCTGATCGACGTTTCGATCGTGGCGCCCGTGTTCTCCGTGCCGGACAGCACGGCCTTGAACCGCTCCCAGAACAGCGTGTCGGCCTCGCCGTTGAGCAGCTGGTTGCGCGACGCCTCGAGTCCGCGGTCGGTGCCCTGCGTGATCGAGAAGTAGCCGGTCACGGGCGCGTACACGACGCCGTTCGAGTAGGAGCGCTGGTATTTGAACGAGTCGTTGACCGCGTTCGACTTGGCGATGACGGTGCCGTCGGAGGCGAGGATCTGCCCGCGGGGCGCGCCGTACGTGCGGTAGAGGGCGCGCGCGTTGCGCGGGTCGGCGTTGAGCTGGTCCGCCTTGATGGCCGTGATGATGGTCGTGGAGATGCCGAGGATGACGAACAGCACGAGCACGGCCGTGAACAGTTGGCGCAGGGTCTTGTTCATCGGTTGCCACGCTCCTTGAGCTCATGGTCGCGCAGTGCGGCCAGCGCCTCGTACTGGAACGTTTCCGACAGGTCGGTCGACGGTTCCGGCTTGTTCGCCGAGTTCGAGATGACGACGAGCAGCGCGGCGAGGATGTAGTTCGCGACGAGCGACGAGCCGCCGGCCGCCACGTACGGCAGGGTCATGCCGGTCAGCGGGATGACGAGCGTGACGCCGCCGACGACGGTGAACACCTGGAACGCCATGGTGAACACGAGTCCGGAGGCGAGCAGCTTGCCGAAACCGTCCTTGATCTTCATGGCCGTGATGAACCCGGAGGCGATGATGATCAGGTACAGCACGAGCACGGCCATGAGGCCGGTCAGGCCGATCTCCTCGCCGAGCGACGTGTAGATGAAGTCGGAGTTGCCGTACGTGGTGAGCCCGGGGTGGCCCTGTCCGAGGCCGGTGCCGACCATGCCGCCCGAGGCGAGGCCGAAGATGCCGGTGACGATCTGCCACGAGCCGCCGTAGTCCTTGTTGTACTGCTCGTTGCTGAACGGCTGCAGCCACGCGTCGACGCGCGAGCCGACGTGGCTGAAGATCGACGCGGCGAGCACCGCTCCCGCGGCGAACGCGATCAGGCCGATCACGATCCAGCTCTTGCGGCCGGTGGCCACGTACAGCATGGCGACGAACATGGCGAAGAACATGAGCGACGTGCCCAGATCGTGCTGTATGACGAGCACGCCCATCGACACGCCCCAGATGATGATGATCGGGCCGAGGTCCTTGATGCGCGGCAGTTGCAGGCCGAGCACCTTCTTGCCGCCGACGGCCAGCTGGTCGCGATGGTCGAACAGGTAGGCGGCGAAGAAGAACGCGAGGAACAGCTTGGCGAATTCGGCCGGCTGGATCGTGCCGCCCGGCACGCGGATCCACACGCTCGCGCCGTTGATGTCGACGCCGAGACCGGGCACCATGGGCGAGAGCAGAAGCAGCAGGCCGACGACCATGCTCACGTACGAGAAGCGGCGCAGGATGCGGTAGTCGCGCATGAGCACGATGAGCGTCGTGGCGAGCACGAGCGCGATCGCCTGCCACAGCAGCTGCTTGAACGCGACGTCCTTGCCGGACGACTGGTCGATGCGCGCGATCATCGTCGTGCCGATGCCGTTGAGCAGGATCACGCACGGCATGATCGACTGGCTCGCGTACGGCTGGAACCTGATGATCAGTGCCCACGCGGCGAGGATCATCACGCCGACCACGCCGAGCAGCACCGCATAGTTCTGCGGGAAGCCGCCGGTGGTGCGCTCGAACATCTGGAAAAACGCGATGAAGCTGATCGCCATCGCGAACAGCAGCAGCGAAATCTGGCGCAGACGGGTCATGATCATTGCGTGGCACCGTCCTTCGAGGAGTCGGACTTCGTCGCGTCGTCGGCGGCGCCGATCTTCGGGGTCGAGTCGCTGCCGGACGTGCCGGATTTGTCGGTCGACGAACCGGACGAAGACGAACCGGACTTATCGGTCGAGTCGGAGTTGGACTTGGACGATTCGGTCGCCTGCTTCTTGGCTTCCTCCTCGGCCTCCTTCTTCGCGGCCTCCTTGTCGAGCTCGCTCTTGATGAACGCGGCGTGTTCGGTGGCCGCGTCGTAGCTGTCCACGGCGATGCCCTGATCGAGCTGGTCCTGCCACGACTGCGGCAGGCTCGACACTTCGATCGCCGTCTTCTTGACCTCGTGCGACAGCGACAGGCCGAACAGGTTCGTGTTCACGCCGCGGTAGATCGTCACCACGCCGTCGCTCGCCGCCAGATAGTAGCGGCTCTGGCTCCACGCGTACGCGCCCCACGCCATGCCCGCGAGCACGGCCAACACCACGATCGATGTGAGCATCACCGCGAATCGGTTGCGGTGATGGCGCACGCGCTTCGCGTGCCGCTGCTCAAGCTGCTCGTGGTGAATCGCCTTCTTGACCTCCGGGTCGTTCGGGTCGGCCGTCACGCGGCCGTCGGACTTCTGCACCACCGGAATCTCGCCCGTGTCGGGCACCGTGCGGTCGCCGTTTTCCTCGCGCACGTCGGCCGGCTGCACGACGCGCGGCGCCGGACCGGTCTTCTCCTTGCGGTTCGCGTCCTGAATCAGCGCGGCCGCGCGCATCGCCGGCGACGTCTGATCCTCACGCAGTGCGGGGGCGGTCGCAACCGGCGCGTTCACGATGTCCGCGATCGGCTCGAGGCTGGAGCTCGCCGCGCCGCCGACCAGCAGCGTCTGATGCGGCAGGTCGAAGGCGTTCGCGTCGAGCGCGAGCGTCGCGTCGGCGATCACGGCCGTCACGTTGTCCGTGCTGCCGGCCTTGAGCGCCATGCCGACGAGCCGCTGCGCGCACTCCTCCTGATCGGTGCAGTCGGCCATGACCTGTTCGATCGTCGAGTCCTCGAGCACGCCGCACAGGCCGTCGGAGCACAGCAGCCAGCGGTCGGCGGGATGCGCCTTGCGCACCGCGATGTCCGGGCGCGGGTCGATGTCGAAGTCGCCGAGCACGCGCATCACGACGTTGCGCTGCGGATGGTTCTTCGCCTCCGCCTCGTTGATGCGGCCCATGTCGATGAGATGCTGCACGAGGCTGTGGTCGTGCGTCATGCGGATGAGCTTGCCGTCGCGCAGCAGGTACGCGCGGGAGTCGCCGATGTGCGCGAGCACCCAGTAGCCGGCCACCAGCACGACGGCGGTGACGGTGGTGCCCATGCCGGCCAGCTTGCGTTCGCGTTTCGCCTTGCCGACGATCGCGTCGTGCGCGGCGATGACCGACGTTTCCAACATGCGGGACACGGCCTGGATGTCGCCGTCGACGTTGTCGTGCTCGATGTGCGCGAGCGAGCGGATGGCGATGGTCGATGCGGTGTCGCCGCCGGCGTGGCCGCCCATGCCGTCGCAGATCGCGGCGAGATGCTCGCCGGCGAACGACGAATCCTGATTGTTGGAACGTACGGTGCCCACGTCCGACACGGTCGTGGAATACAGGAACAACGTTTGCGAAGCAGCTGAATTCGGCATATGGCGGTCACCTCAATTCGAAGGTGGTGGCACCGATACGCACCGGGACTCGGGCGGAAAGAATGGTGGGCGCGCTGATGCGCTGGCCGTTGACGACCGTGCCGTTCGTGCTGTTGAGATCCTCGATGGCCCAGTCGCCGGTGGCGGGATCCTGGTACACGCGCGCATGGTGCGACGAGACGAACTCGTCGTCGAGCACCACCGTGTTCGACGCGGCGCGGCCCAGCGAAATCGATTCGCCGGTCAGCGGCACGCTCGCGCCCGCCAGCGGGCCGTCGATGATGACCAGCAGCGTCAGGTCGGAGTTCGGCGTGGGCGGCTCGTTGGCCGGCACGCGCACCGGCACGGCGGATGACGTGGCCACCGGGGCCGGCGATTCGGCGGCCTTGCGTGCGCGGCGCTCCTTGCGGCGGTGGGTGCGCGACGCATGAGGGCTGAGCGTTTCCATGTCCTTGTGCAATGAGCGCATGGCAAGCCATACGAACACCCATAACAGCACAAGGAATCCGTATTTGAGAATCGCGAAGGTCAGTTCGGTGAGCATGTGGACGGCTCCTCGGGAGGTTACTCCTGCTCCTGCGAGGAAGCCCAGTAGAGGATGCGCGTACGGCCGATGGTGATGGTGTTGCCGTCGAGCAGCGTGGCGATCGGCACCTGATGGCCCTCGATGTACATGTGGTTCGTGGAGCCGAGGTCGCGCGCGATCACGCCGTTCGGCGTGATGTCGATTTCCATGTGGCGGCGGGAAATGCCCGGATCGTCGATGATGATGTCGCAGCCGGAGCCGCGGCCGATCACCGTCTTCTCCTTGGTGAGCAGGTACTGGTTGCCGTTGATCTCGAGCATCGGGTCGTCCTGCGTCTGCTGGTCGGCCGTGGTGACCGGCACCGCGTTGCCCTGCACCGACTCGGAACTCAGGTTGAAATTGCCCTTGGTCAGGTCGAGATCCTCCTCGAAGATCACGACGACCGGGCCGACGAACGCGTAGTGCTGGCTCTTCGCGTACTGCGTGAGGTTGTCGGCCAGTTCGTTGGCGAGCGTTTCGGAGCCCCACTGCTCGATGCGGTCGAAATCGGGGGTGCTCAGCTTGAAGCGGTATTCGTTCGGGGCCACCGTGCGATCGCGTCCGACGGGCATGGCTTCGGCGTCGATTTCGCGCTCGAGAGCGCTGGAGAGGTCGACGGGCTGCAGGTCCTTGGACCCGAATTTGGCGAACACGCCATTGACCGCGCCTTCTACACTTTTCTCAAAACGGTCGAGAACGCTCATAGTGATCCCTTTCTACATATCCTCACCCATCCTACGCGCAGTGGGGAACCTGACCAAACGATCCGGCGGGAACCGTTCCTATGGGCGCAAAATTTCCACGTCCGTGGGGGCCGTGTGAACGGCGGTGGATGCGCCTGCCGGCGCTTCCAAATGCCCAACCGGCCGACTAGCGTGAGAACCATGACCAATATCAATGACAACATTGTCCAATTCCCCCGTCTCAGGGCCCGCACGCTGCGCTTCGGCGGCGGCGCGCCCCGTTCCGCCCGCGTGATCGACGACGGCTCGCGCGCGCTGTTCCTGCGCTCCGACGGCCCCGAGGATCTCGTGACCTCGCTGTGGCTGAGCGTCGTCGACAAGAACGCCGCCGGCGAGGAGACGCATCGTGAGATCCTGCTCGCCGATCCGCGCGAACTGCTCGCCGACGCGGACAGCGAGGACGTGCCGGCCGAGGAGAAGGCCCGCCGCGAGCGCGCCCGCGAAGGCGGTTCCGGCATCGTCTCCTATTCGGTCGATGCGGCCGGCCGCCGTGTCGTGTTCACGATCAACGGCCGCCTGTTCCTGACCGACATCGTCGACGACGCCAACGGCGAGCCGTCCGGCCGCACGCGCCAGCTGGCCGCCGCGCAGCTCGACACGGACGAGCAGGGCGTCTACGGCCCGGTGCTCAACCCGCGCATCAGCCCGGACGGCGAGCACGTGCTGTACACGACCGGCGAGCATCTCGTCATCATCGACATCGCCGAACCCGCCGCCGGCGACCGGATCAGCACCATTTGGGGCGTCGACGACGAGACGGACGACGCGGACGGCGAGAACACGTGGAAGATCGGCCTCGCCGAGTTCGTGGCCGGCGAGGAGATGGACCGCTACGACGGCTTCTGGTGGGGCCCCGATTCGCGCCACATCCTCTTTGAAACGTTCAATACCGAGCGCGAGCCGATCTGGTACATCAGCGATCCGGCCAATCCGGAGCGTCCGGCCGTCGGCCGCCGCTATCCGCGCGCGCTCACCGAAAACGCGGAGACGTATCTGACCGTCGCCGAGCTTTCGTTCGACGCGGACGGCCGCTACGACGGCATCGACGGCGCGCAGGTCGAATGGGACCGCGCGACGTACGAATACATCGCCGCCGTCAGCTGGGCCAAGGGGCGTGATCCGCTCGTGCTCGTGCAGGATCGCTGCCAGCGCAACGATCAGGTGCTGTCCGTCGCGGTCGACGGCGACGATGCGGGCGCGACGCGCGTGCTCGAAACGCATCACAACGACCAGTGGATCGACCTGATCCCCGGCACGCCCGCGTATACGCCGGACGGCCGACTCATCGGCGCGCTCAACGACATGGACACGGACACGAACCGGCTCACGGTCGACGGCCGCGCGTTCACGCCCGCCGGCTGGCAGGTGCGCGGCGTGCTCGACGTGACCGACCGCGACGTGCTCGCGCTCGTGCAGCGTTCGCCCGAAACCGCGCACGACGTGCCGTCCGGGTGGTCCGCGGCCGCCGCCGACGAGCGCCGACTCGGCGATCATGACGCGCGCAGCTTCGACGTGGCGAGCATCGCGTACGACGGCACGCTCACGCCCGTCACCGACAAGCCCGGCTCGTGGACCGCGTCGCGCGGCAAGGGCGGCATCGTCGTGTCCGGACGCGACATGGCGCACGCCAAGTCGTTCATGCTGCACAACGGCCATCGCATCGCCAACCATGCGGCCGAACCCGGGTTTGCGCCGAACCTCGCGTTCACGCGTCTCGGCGAGCATCGGCTGTACACGGCGATCATCGCGCCGAGCGCCGATAGCCCGTACGCGAAGGCCGAGAAGCTGCCGGTGCTCATGAAGCCGTACGGCGGCCCCGGCTTCCAGCAGGTCATCGCCAGCCAGGCGTTCTACTGGGAGGCCCAGTGGTGGGCCGATCAGGGCTTCCTGGTGGTCACGGCCGACGGCCGCGGCACCACCGGCCGCGGGCCGAAGTGGGATCGCGCGATCTTCGAGAACATGAAGGACGTGACGCTCGCCGATCAGGTCGAGGCCGTGCGCGCGCTGCCGGACGCGGTCGCCGCGCTCAACGCGGGGGCTGACGCCGCCGCGGGCGAGACGCGCATCCCCGCGCCCGATCTCGACAAGGTGTGCATGATCGGCTGGTCGTACGGCGGATTCCTGTCCGCGCTGGCCGTACTCGACGCGCCGGACGTGTTCAAGGCCGGCTGCGCGGGCGCCCCGCCCACCGACTGGACGCTGTACGACACGCACTACACCGAGCGCTACCTCGGCCTCGACCCGAAGGTGTACGAGTACAACGGCATCGTGCAGGACGCGCCGAAGCTCGAACGCGCGCTCATGCTCATCCATGGCTTCGCGGACGACAACGTCACCATCGCGCACAGCCTGCGGCTGAGCCAGGCGCTCATGGCCGCGGGCCGCCCGCACACCTACCTGCCGTTGACGGGCATCACCCACATGACCAACGACGAGACGGTGGCCGAAAACCTGCTCATTCTCCAGCGCGACTTCCTGCGCGACGCGCTCGACCTGCACTGAGCACCCCTCTGCGGTCGCAGGTTGCAGCTACATGACGCTCAGCGGGGCAAGCCGGATAGATCTTCGGTGGTTTGCCCCGCTGAGCGGTTTCTTGGCGGGGCATTTCTCCGGACATCCGCCCGTTGTGCGTCGTTGGGGTGCCTCAGTGGGGTGAATGGGACGTACCTTCGGTGGTTTGCTTCGCTGGGTGGTGTCTGAGCGGTGCATTTCTCCGAACGTCCACCCGTTTTGTGTTGCTGGGAAGGTTGTGCGGGGTGGATGGGGTATACCTTCGGCGGTTTGCCCCGCTGGGTGATGCTTGAGCGGGTCGTTTCTCCGAACATCCATCCGTTTTGCCGCGGAAGGATGCGGCGGATACCTTGCGGACACCATTATTCGCATTATTTGGACAGACCGGGCGGTCGGTGTCGCGTTGTCGCGCCCCGGAGCGAAGAGGCCTGAGCGCGGCGGCGGGGTCCGCTTATACTGAGCGATGACATCAAGGGCCGCGCCGGCCACGATACGCATGATATGCACGATACGCACGATGCGGTCCGGCGTGGACGGTGGCTTTACGGTGGCTTGCGGTAAGGAGCGGTTGAGTGCGCACAGTCTGGACGATATTCACGCGCGATCTCAGGCGCATCCTGCGCAATCCCGTGGCCCTCGTGGTCACGCTCGGCGTGGCCATCATCCCCTCCCTGTACGCATGGTTCAACATCCTCGCCAACTGGGACCCGTATTCGGCCACCGGCAACCTGCAGGTCGCCATCGCCAACGAGGACAAGGGCACCTCATCCGACCTCGTCGGCAACCTCAACGCCGGCAAGCAGGTCGTCGCGCAGCTTAAGAAGAACACGGCCCTCGGCTGGCGGTTCGTCGGCGAGGAACAGGCGCTCGCCGGCGTGCAGTCCGGCGAATACTACGCGGCGATCGTCCTGCCCAAGGACTTCAGCGAAAGCCTCGTCAACTCGGTCACCGGATCGTCCAAGCGGCCGAGCATCAAGTACTACGTCAACGAAAAGAAGAACGCGACCGCGCCGAAGATCACCGACACCGGCGCGACGACGATCGACACGCAGATCAACTCGACGTTCGTCTCCACCGTCGCCGACACCGTCGCCAAAGCCGTGTCCGCGGCCGGAGACGAGCTCGACAAGACCACCGACAAGACGCAGACCGACGCGATCGGCGACATCGACACCGTGCTCGCCAGCCTGCGCAATACGGCCAGCGCGCTCGACTCCATGCAGACCACGCTCGCCTCCACGCAAACCGCGCTCGACAAGGCCAAGCGGAACACGGCGACGCTGCGACAGGCCATCGCGGCCGCGCAGCAAGCCTCCAAACAGTCCGCCACGCTGCTCGCCGAAGCACAGAAGGGCACGCAAACGTTCTCGACCACGCTCACCGGCGCGCTCGACAACGGTTCCCTGCAGCTCGCGGGCGTCGCGGCCAGCGCGAACGCGGCCGCCGGCAGTGTCACCGGCACGTTCAACACCGCCCAAAGCGCGGTCGACTCGATCTACGACAGCGTGAGCAAGCCGCTCGGCACCACCGCGTCCACGATCGCGAACCTCAAAAAAGCCCTGACCGCCGCCGGCATCGACCAGAACACCAGCGACCCGCTCGGCAAGCGCATCTGGAGCCAGATCGACACGGTCGACGCGGCCGTCACCAAGCAGCAATCCCAGCTCGAAACGTTCCGCAAGGACTCCACGCAGTTCATCACCTCCGGCAAGAACGCGACCGGCAACCTGTCCGGCGCGGTCGGCAGCGCCTCCAACGGCGGCCTCGCCGCGATCGCCGCCACGCGCGGCTCGCTCACCGGCACGGTCATGCCCAACCTGAGCGCCTCGCTCGACAGCTTCGCCACGCTCAACGGCACCCTGAACGGCACGCTCGTCTCGCTCAATGCGACGCTCGATCAGGCAGACGGTCTGTTCGATCAGCTGAACACCACGATCGGCCAGACGAAAACCACGCTGTCCGGCACGCAAGAATCGCTGAACCAGCTCGCCTCGGACGTCGAAACCGTGCGCTCCGACGTCGCCGCGCTCGACAGCTCCGCCGCCTACCAGAAGATCCGCGACACGCTGCATCTCGACGACGAGGAATTCGGCAAGTTCATGGGCACGCCGGTCAGCCTGACCGAAAAGGTCGTCTATCCGGTCGACAACTACGGCTCGGCCGTCACGCCGTTCTACACGAACCTCGCGCTGTGGGTGGGCGGCTTCGTGCTCATCGCCATCTACAAGCTCGAGGTGGACCGCGAGGGGCTGGAGGAGCTCGGCCGCATCTCCGCCTCGCAGGCGTATCTCGGCCGCTGGCTGCTGCTGCTCGTCGTCGGCTTCCTGCAGGCGCTCATCGCCACGGTCGGCGACATCGCGCTCGGCATCCAGATGACCCACCCGATCCTGTTCATCCTCGCCGGACTGTTCTGCTCGTTCGTCTACATCAACATCATCTACGCGCTGGCCGTCGCGTTCCGGCACATCGGCAAGGCCGTGGCCGTCGTGCTCGTCATCATGCAGATCCCGGGCGCGTCCGGCCTGTACCCGATCGAGATGATGCCCGACTTCTTCCGCAAGCTGCACCCGTGGCTGCCGTTCACGTACGGCATCAACGCGATGCGCGCGACGATCGCCGGCACGTACGGCAACCAGTATTGGGACGACATGCTGCACATCGCGTACTATCTGCCGGCCGCGCTGTTCGTCGGCCTCGTGGTGCGCCGCTACGCGATGAACCTCAACGCGCTGTTCGACCGCCGCCTCGGCGACACGGACCTGATGATCACCGAGCACAATTCGATGGTCAACGAGCGCGTGAGCCTCAACGCGCTGTTCGGCCGCGTCGAGGAGGGCAGCGAGCTGCACGCGATGGTCAAGCGGCGCGCGCACCGGTTCTTCATGCGTTACCCGAAGCTCATCATCTCCGGTCTCGCGCTGCTCGCGGTGCTGCCGTTCGTCTTCCTGGTGCTGCTGTTCGTGCTCACCAACAAGATCGCGATGCTCACCGCGTGGATCGCCTCGATCATCCTGATCGACACGTATCTGATCGTCGTCGAATACACGCGCGAAAGCTACGCCCGCCAGCTCGGCGTGAGCGCGATGAGCGCCGACGAGTTCCGCAACGTGATGCTCAACGGCTACGTGTGGCTGCGCCCCGGCGGACGCAGCCGCGGAGGGTCGGCCGCACGGCACGCGAAGCATGCGCCGTGGCGCGTGCCGAACGCCGACGTCGCGCTCGACGACAGTCCGGACATCGGCGAAGTGACCGAGGAACTGCCGACGCTCCGTTCGGCGGACACCGCCGCGACGAATGATGCGACCGTGCCGAACGCCGGCACGACGGAAGACGCGGGCCGCACGATGGGCCGCACGACGACGGAAGGAGACGCGCGATGAGAAACATCTGGCGCATTTTCGCGCGCGACGTCCGCCAGTCGACGCGCAACGTGATCGCGATCATCGTCGCGATGGGCCTCGTGATCGTGCCGTCGCTGTACGCGTGGTACAACATCGCCGCCAGCTGGGACCCGTACGGCAACACGAAATCGCTCAAGGTCGCCGTCGCGAACGTCGACAAGGGCTACAAGTCGGACCTCATGCCGGTCAAAATCAACGTCGGCGAGACGGTGACGAGCGCGCTGCGCGCCAACCACCAGCTCGACTGGCAGTTCGTCGACAAGGATCAGGCCATCGACGGCGTGAACTCGGGCGAATACTATGCGGCGCTCATCATCCCGAAAAGCTTCAGCGCGGACATGATGACCGTCTTCTCCCCCAAGATCAAGCACGCCAAGCTCGAATACTACCTCAACGAAAAAGTCAACCCGATCGCCCCGCACATCACCGACGCGGGCGCGACCACCGTGGCCACCACCATCGACCAGACCTTCGTGAAAACCGTGGGCGAGGTCGCGCTCGACATCGCCTCCAGCGTGGTCGACTACGCGCAAAGCCCGCAGGTCGCGCAATACGTCGACAACGCGACCGGGCACATCGGCACGCTGTCCTCGCAGCTGACCAGCACCGCCAAGCAGGTCGACGCGTACGCGACGCTGCTCGGCGCGGCCGGCAGCATCATCGACTCCACCGACAAGCTGCTCGGCTCGGTCAAGTCGAGCGGAGACACGGCCAAAACGGCCATATCGCAAGGCAAAACCGGACTGTCCAGTCTTGAGACGGCGCTGTCGGGCGCGTCGAGCGGCGTGAGCGAGGCGCTTAAGCAGGCGGCCGGATCGTACGACGACATCGAGAAGCAGGTCGACGCGGCGTTCGCCGACATCGACTCGCAGGCCGGGCAGGTCGCCGGCAAGCTCACCGACATGCAGGACAAGATCGGCAAGCAGGCCGACGCGTTTGGATCGTACGCGTCCGCGCTGCGCGCGCTCGCCGACGAGACGGACGCGACGCTGCTGCCGGACGTGAAAAGCGCGCTCAACCGCGCCGCCGACCGCGCAGAATCGGCGCAGACGAAACTTGCCGACGCGGCCGACGCGCTCGGCGACGCGGCCACGCGCATCAACGACGGCACGGCCGACGCGGCCACCGTGCGCACGGAACTCAAGCAGAAGATCGCCGACGCGAAGACGACCGTCACCGACGCGTCCGACACGTACCGCACCACGCTCAAGCCGCAGCTCGACGCGCTCTCGTCGTCCGTCAGCGACGTGGCCGCGCAGATCGGCACCGTGTCGAACGGGCTCAACGACACGATCGACGACGTGTCCGGACTGTCCGGCGGCATCGCCACGCAGATCGCCGACGTGCAGTCCACGCTCGGCAAGGCGTCCGCGGCGCTCAACAAGTCCGCGTCGAAGCTCTCGTCGCTCAACGACAAGCTGAAATCGCTGGCCAGCGGCGGCAGCATCGACCTGTCGCAGCTCACCAGCGCCGACCCGGACGCGATCGCCACGCTCATCTCCGCGCCGGTCGCGCTCGACCGCACGGCCGTGTACCCCATCGCCAACTACGGTTCGGCCATGGCCCCGTTCTATACGATCCTGTCCATCTGGGTGGGCGCGATCATTCTCGTGGCCATGCTCAAGGTGACGATCTCCGACCACGAGAAGGCCCGCATCCTCGGGCTCGGCAACTCGCTGCCGCTCGGCGAGGAAATGGGACTGCGCGACGCGCTCGTGGCCGGGCGCGCGGCCGGACCGGTAGCGGCGCTCGACGTGCTGCTCAAACCGCGCGCCGAATCCCCCGGCAATGCGCGGCGGTTCGGACTGCGCCTGCACGAGGAGTATTTCGGCCGGTACATGCTGTTCGGCGTGCTCGCGCTGCTGCAAAGCACGCTGCTGTGCCTCGGCGACCTGCTCTATCTCGGCATCCAGTGCGAGCATCCGTTCCTGTTCCTGCTCACCGGCTGGCTCGCGTCGATCGTGTTTTCGAACCTCGTGTACACGCTCACCGTCTCGTTCGGCGACATCGGCAAGGCCATCGCCGTGGTCCTGCTGGTGATGCAGGTGGCCGGTTCGGGCGGCACGTTCCCGATCGAAACCCTGCCGCCGTTCTTCCAGGCCGTCTCGCACTGGCTGCTCTTCCCGTACGCGGTGGACGCCATGCACTCCGCGATGGCGGGCGCCTACGGCATGGAATACTGGGTGGCGATGGGCAAGCTGGCGCTGTTCCTCGTGCCGTCCCTGCTGCTCGGCCTGGTGCTGCGCAAGCCGGTGATCCGCCTCAACGACTGGATCATCCGCAACCTCGAAAGCACCAAGGTGATGTGACGGGCAGCGGCGGTAGCGCGATACGGTTCGGGGCTTGCTGCGAAAACCGCCTCTCGGATCGCATGTTGCCCAATTTTGGGCGTCTGATCGTTGGGTAGCATGGTGGCATGAACGTGAAGCTGATCGACGAGAACCGGTATGCCGAGATCATGGAGGGCCGTGTGCTGCCGGCTCTGGCGCAGTGCCGCGCCGAAGGGTGGATGGAGCCGGCCGAAGCGGACGGGCTGCCGTCGCGCGCCGGCAAGCTGCACTACGTGTGCTACGACTCGGCCAAATTCGACGCGCTGCGCGAGGACGACGCGACCGGCATCTTCCGCGGCGCGATCGTCATCTCGCACGGGTTCACTGAGTTCACGCGCAAATACGCCGAACTCATCTGGTATTTCCTGCTGTCCGGCTATTCGGTGTGCATGATGGAGCATCGCGGCCACGGCTACTCCGCGCGCGACGTCGACCAAAACTGGTTGGTGTGGATCGACGACTGGCATCGCTACGTGGCCGATCTTGCGAAATTCGCGGACACGGTCGGCAAGCAGTACGCCGACGGCCAGCCGCTCAACCTGTTCTGCCATTCGATGGGCGGCGGCATCGGCGCGGCCGTGCTCGAACAGCATCCGACCCTGTTCGACAAGGCCGTGCTCTCCTGCCCGATGATCGCGCCCGCCACCGGCATCCCGAACTGGCTGGCCCGCGGTCTTGCCGAAGTGATGTGCGGCGTGGGGCTCGGCCGTCGCGCCGTGTTCGGCCAGGGGCCGTTCGAGCAGACGTTCAAGCCGGAGGACCATCCCGGCGCGTCCGACGCGCGCGTGCGCTGGTTCCACCGGTGCCGCTGCGACGACGAGCATTACCAGACCAACGCGGCCGCATTCGAATGGGTGCGCCAGGCGCTGCGCATGTCGCACGCCGTGCTGCGGCCGAGCGCATGCGCAAACATCGAAACGCCGATCCTGCTGTTCCAGGCCGGCCGCGATGTGTGGGTGCTCAACGAGCCGCAGAACCGGTTCGTCGAACACGTCAGGGAAGGCGGCGGTAATGCTCGGCTGGTCCGGTTCCCCAACTCGCTGCACGAGATCTTCAGCATGCCGAACGACACGATCGCCCCGTATCTCAAGCAGATCCTCGACTTCTACGGCTCGTCCGAAATCGCCGTCGCCGACTGAACCGCGCGATGATGCCGGCCGGCGGCGGCGTGGCGCGCGGCGCAGGTTACTAAGCTACGTATCGTTTTGCGCTCGATTCAATGCGGGATCGGGCCGGGTGCGTGACGAGCGGCGCGCAACAGACAACGGGCAGAGTGACGAAAGGACGAGCATGACGACCTACGACTTCACCACGATCATGGATCGCCACGGCAAGGACGCCATCGCGGTCGACGGTCTCGGACAGGACCCGGGCTTCGCGCCGGACCCGCCCAAGCCCGGCTTCGACGTGATCCCGATGTGGGTCGCCGACATGAACTTCCCGACCGTGCCGACCATCACCGAAGCGATCATCGAGCGCGCGAAGCACCCCGCGTTCGGCTATTTCACGCCGACCGACGAATACTACGACGCGATCATCAACTGGCAGCGCGACCGCAACGGCGTGACCGGCCTTGCCAAGGAGCACATCGGCTACGAAAACGGCGTGCTGGGCGGCGTCATCTCCACGCTCACGTCGTTCGCGGCCCCCGGCGACGCGGTGCTGCTGCACAGCCCGACCTACATCGGCTTCACGCACTGCATCGAAAACAACGGCTACCGCATCGTCCACAGCCCGCTCAAGCGCGACGCCGACGGCGTGTGGCGCATGGACTTCGACGACATGGACCGGCGCATCAAGGAGCACAATATCCACGTCGCTGTGTTCTGCAGCCCGCACAACCCGACCGGCCGCGTATGGGAACGTTGGGAGATCGAACGCGCGATGGAGGTGTACCAGGCAAACGATTGCGTCGTGATTTCCGACGAAATCTGGTCGGACATCATCCTCGCCGGCCACCGGCACATCCCCACGCAGTCGGTCAGCGACGACGCGCGCAACCGCACGGCCGCGTTCTACGCGCCGAGCAAAACGTTCAACCTCGCCGGACTCGTCGGCAGCTACCACATCATCTACAACAGGTATCTGCGCGACCGCATCGTCGCCAAGGGCACCAAGCCGCACTACAACGACATGAACGTGCTGTCGATGCACGCGCTCATCGGCGCGTACCGGCCGGAGGGTCGCGTTTGGTGCGACGAGCTGCGCGCGACGATCACTGCGAACGTTGACTATGCGTACGATTACATCACGTCGCACTTCGACGGCGTGACGCTCGCCAAGCCGCAGGGCACGTACATGCTGTTCCTCGACTGCTCGCAGTGGTGCGCACGCCACGGCGTGACGCTGTCCGAGCTGGAAAAGCGCGGCTGGGACGTGGGCGTCGCCTGGCAGGACGGCACGATGTTCAAGGCGCCGTGCGCGATCCGCATGAACCTCGCGCTGCCGCTCAGCCGCGTGCAGGAGGCCATGCGCCGCCTGAGTGAATACGTGTTCGTCGACTGAGCGCGGCCGTCAAACGACCACTGAGCAACCACTGAGCGACTAACGTGACTGATATGCCTGACACACAGCAACGCAACACCGGCAATACCGGCAACATCGATCGCGCCGACCGGTCCGGCGGCGAGTCCGGCGCGATCGACGGAGCCGGCGCGGCCAAGAAGCCGGCCCCGTCCTTCGAGCGCACGCCGAAGGACCTGCTCGTCGGCGCCGCGCTCGTGCTCGTCGGCGGCATCATGTGGGGCACGAACGCGACCATTTCCAAAATGCTCATGGGCACGTACCATGCCGACCCGCTGTGGATCGCGTGCGTGCGCGAACTGCTCGCCGGCGCCATGTTCATCGCCTTCGCGGCCGCCTCGCCGAAACAGCGGCCGCTGCTCGTCGGTGCGCTGCGCGAACGCCGGTCATATCCGCAGCTCGTCGCAAGCGCGCTCGTGTGCGTGCTGCTCGTGCAGGTCGCCTATCTGTGCTCGATCAATGCGACGAACGCGGGCACGGCGACCGTGCTGCAATCATTGAACCTGCTGTTCGTGCTGGCGTACGTGTGCCTGCGCGGCCGTCGGCTGCCGAACATGCGCGAGGGCGTCGGCGTCGCGCTCGCGTTCGCCGGAGTCGTGCTGCTGGCGACCGGCGGCGACCTGTCGACGCTGAAACTGCCGCCGATCGGCCTGTTCTGGGGGCTCGTGAACGCGTTCGCGACCGCCGCGATGGCGATCATGCCGATCAAGCTGATCGCGCGGTGGGGCAACATGACGGTGAATGGGATCATGTTCGTGATTTCCGGCATTGTGCTGTTGCCGATCGTGCGGCCGTGGGCCACCGCGCCGCAGCTCGACTGGTTCGGCCTGCTGCTCATGGCGTACACGGTAGTCATCGGCACGTTCGGCGCGTTCGGCCTGTACCTGGCCGGCATGATGCGCGTCGGCTCGATGCGCGCGACGATGCTCGGCACCAGCGAGCCGGTCGCCGCGACCGTCACGTCCGTGGCATGGACCGGCGAGGTCTTCTCCCCCGCCGATTTCGCCGGCTTCGCCATGATTCTCGCCATGGTCTTCCTCGTGCGCTGAACGAGCGGAATCGCGCTGCGCGCGATGCCGAAACGGCGGACGTATCAGCACATACACAGCACATACGCCTCACAAGGTGAAGAGCGGTTATTGGGCGCGCATTTCGGGGCTGTACTGCTTGCGCACCGCCTCACCGCTGATGTTCATGAGCTTGCCGATGGCGTTCCATGATTCGCCGCGTCGGCGCAGTTCATCCACGATGATGCGCGTCTGGCGTTTGTTCTCCTGCTCGAAGACCTGCTTCTGGTAGACGAGACGCTTGAGTCTGGCACCGGGATTGGGGTCGTCGGACACGTCGACTGGTTCGGGATAATCCCCTGACTCCATTTCCTCGTCGATATGTTCGCCGAGTCGTTCATAGTACGCCCGGTCGAACGGTGGTGCGCCGTCTTGCCTGCTTTGCTTTGGTGCCATCATTCACCTCCGAATCGCGTTCCAATACCGTTCTTGGTAGCTGTGCCGTGCCGGCATAGCATGGCAGATCATGATCCTGCCGGTGTCGGCTCCGTAAGGAGCTTCAAAGTAACCGATCTCATAGAGTCGGTTGCCTTGCGGATCCGGGCCGACCACCATGTAGGTCGGCGGATCTCGGCGTGCGTTCACTCCGACATCCTCGCCGTGCGCATATGCGTGCAGGATCACGTCATCCGGCACCGGCGGAATGGTGATTCCCCTGGCGGTATGCGCTTTGCGCGCGCTGTTGAGGATGATCGGCTGTTCATTATCATAGCTCATGTCGCAACCTTGGTTGTCGTTTGTGTGGTCGTGCGCCTATATGCGTCGCGGTGATTAGTCATCTTGGCTCCTTTGTCGATGGCGTGTGCGCGATGCGCTGAAGCGTAATCGCATTCATGACCCGTCGGCAAGCTGAACCGGGGTATGTGGTCGAATGGTCCGAGTTGTCCACATTCGGCGTGTCCGTCCACAATTGTTGTGGATAGTTGCGGGAGGCGGCAACGTTGCCGGAGACGAAACGTAATGTACTGTTCACCATGTGTTCAGGTGTTGGCGGTGGCGGGGATGAACCGGTATTCCACAATGGTGGTATGAGTGGAATATGCGAGGGTTCGCAGGACAACGTAGTGGACGATGACAGTCGCGGGAAGGGCCGCGAGATGCGTTGCGATGCCCGCGATATCGGCAGCGAGGGCGACGATGAGGCGTGCGCCGTTCGTGTTCGCCGCGCGCCCGGCATGATGGCCGCGGCGCGCCGCGCGATTGCGGCCGTGACGGCCACCGTGGCCTCGCTCGGCATGCTGGCCGCCTGCTCGGTGTCGTTCAACGGCGGCTCGAACGGCGGGAACGGCGCCGATTCCGACAAGGTGCAAACGTTCGAACCGGCCAAGGGCAAGGCCGAAGCCACGCTGAACATCGCGTCCGGTTCGGAGAACAAGGAAGTCGCCGACGCGATCCAGCAGGCCGTCGACGATTCGGGCGTGGCCGTGACCATGAACTACATGGGCTCGCTCGACATCATGGGCGCGCTCAAGAACGGCGGCGACAAGTACGATGCCGTCTGGCCGGCCTCCTCCATGTGGATTTCGATGGGCGACACCAAGCACATCGTCAAAGACGCGGCCAGCACGTCCACCACGCCGATCGTGTTCGGCATCGCCAAGTCCAAGGCCGAGCAGCTCGGCTGGGCGGATTCGTCCGGCAAGACGACGCCGGTCAAAACCGCCGACATCCTCGCCGCCGTGTCGTCCGGCAAGCTCAAGTTCTCGATGACGTCGGCCACGCAGTCGAACTCCGGCGCGTCCGCGTACCTCGCGTTCATGACCGCGCTCACCGGCCGCGACGAACCGCTCACCGCCGCCGACCTGAACGACGCGAAGCTCACGAATCAGGTCGCCGCCCTGCTCAAGGGCGTGGACCGTTCGTCCGGCTCGTCCGACTGGCTCAAGGACATGGTCGTTGCCAACCCCGACCGCTTCGACTCGATGGTCAACTACGAATCGCTCGTCATCCAAGCCGACAAGCAGCTCGACAAGGCCGGCCACGACCCGCTCGTCGCGATCTACCCGGCGGACGGCATCGCCGTCTCCGACTCGCCGCTCGGCTACGTCGACCGCGGGCAGAATCTCGACGACGCGTTCGCCAAATTCCAAAAAGCGCTCAGTTCCAAGGACGCCAAGCTGCTGTTCGAACGCGCCGGCCGTCGCACCGGTCTCGGCGGCACGCTCGCATACGGTAGCGACGATCAGGTCAAGCAGTCGTTCCGCGCCGAATGGGGCATCAGTACCAGCGCGGACACGCTGAAAACCATCGCATTGCCCGCCGCAAGCGTGATCGATCAGGCGCTCACCGTGTACCAGACGAAACTGCGCAAGCCCAGCTACACGATCTGGGTCGTCGACTACTCCGGTTCGATGAGCGGCGACGGCAAGGACGGCGTCGTGCGCGGCCTCACCTCCGCGCTCGATCCGACGCAATCCGCCCGCTACCACATCGAACCGTCGAGCGAGGACGTCAACGTGCTCATTCCGTTCTCGTCCGCCGCCGAAACGCCCGTCACCGCGCGCGGCACCGACACCGGCGACCTGCTCAGGCAGGCCGAGGACCGCGCCGCGACCGGAGGCACGAACATCTACGACGGCCTGAGCTCGGCGCTCAGCATCCTGCCGAACGACCTGAGCGACTACACGACCGCGATCGTGCTCATGACCGACGGCCAGTCCGAAACGCTCGACAAGTCGTCGTTCGAAAGCCGATACCGTTCGTCCGGCCGCGATCTGCCGATCTTCTCGATCATGTTCGGCGAGGCCGACCCGTCGCAGCTCAACGAACTCGCCAAGCTGAGCAACGCGAAGGTGTTCGACGGCCGCAGCGGCGACCTCGCGGCCGTATTCCGCCAAGTCAAGGGATTCAACTGATGATCGGCATCGTCGCGGGATTCGTGATCGGGCTTGGCCTCGCCGGCCTTGCGTTCTGGCTGGCCGGCGGCGGGCTGATCGGGCTGGGGCTCGGCGCGGTGTGCGCCGCGCTCGGCTACGTCGCCGGATCGACGCTGCTGCAGCCCGAGCGTCGGCTCGGCAAGGTCGTCGTGTCCGCGCTGCCGAACGGGCAGAAGGCCGCGGCCGCGATCGACGATGCGAACACGATGCTCAACCGCATCGGCATGCTCGCGCGGCAGGTGCGCGATCCGCAGGTGCGCTCCGAAGCCGACGATTTCATCGCCGCGACCCGCGATCTGACGCGCTACGTGAGCACGGACACGGGCGCGTACGCGACGTTGCGGCATTACACGAACGTGTACGGCGACCAGACCGCGAAACTGCTCAAGTCGTACGTCGACGTCGAACAGTCCGGCGCGCGCGACCAGCTGGCCGTCGCGCAGCGGGAGACCGTCGAGGCGCTGCAGGTGCTCGAACGCACGGCCGCTGGCGAGTTGTCGCGCGCGGTGTCGTCCAAAACGCTCGGCATCGCGGCCGATTCCGAGGCGATCCAGCGTCTCGCCAGCATGGACGGATACGCGACGCCGGACGACGATGACGGACACGTGCCGGCCGAGCCGGATGCCGCGTTGCCGGCCGCATCGCCGGCTGCATTGCCGTCCGATCGTCCGGCCGCGCCGGAGGACGGGCGTACAGGCGCAGGAGCGGGGGAGAGGAAGCCATGAAACCGACCAAAGCGAAAATCATCGGACTGATCGCGCTGCTCGCGGTCGTCGCCATCATCGGCGGCACGATCGTCTGGCGGCAGGCCCAGCCGAAACCGGTCGAAATCGCGCAGGTGAACGGCTATCTGGGCGGCGAGAAAATCGGCCTGTTCGACGACGACAAGTTCGCCGCGCTGGCGGAGCAGTCCGGGCTCAAAGTCAACTATCGCAAGGCTGGATCGCTCGCCATGATGGACGCCGACCGCAAGGGCATGGACTATCTGTTCCCGTCGTCGCGCGCGGCCGTCGAATACGGCAAGGCGCAAGGCGTCGACACGTCGAACTCGGACATCGTGTTCAACTCGCCGATCGTGATCTACACGCACAAGGCCGTCGCGGACGCGCTTACCGGCAGCGGCATCGTCAGCAAGGACGGCGGCGCGTACCACATGGACATGGCCAAGGCCGTCGACGCGATGGTCAACAACAAAACGTGGGCCGACGTCGGCTACAAGAACGGCTACGGGCAGTTCCGCATCGACTCGACCGACCCGGTCAAATCGAACTCCGGCAACGAATACGCGGCGCTCGTCGCCACCGTGCTCAACGGCGGACAGCCGGCCACCATCGACTCGGTGTCGCGCGACACCGACAAAATCCGCGCGATCTTCGAGAAATCCGGCTGGATGGAAACCAGTTCGGAAGACAGCTTCAACCAGTTCCTGACGCTCGGCGTCGGCTCCAAACCCATGATGGTCGGCTACGAATCGCAGCTGCTCGACCTCGCGGTGAACCAGCCGGACGCGTTCAAGCAGGTCAAGGACGACGTGGTGATGATGTACCCCACGCCGACCGTGTGGAGCACGCACACGTTCATCGCGCTCGACGACAAGGGACAGCAGCTGCTGAAGCTCCTGAAATCCAAGGACGTGCAGAAGCTCGCATGGGAGCGCCACGGATTCCGCGCCGCCAACTTCGCCGGCACCGACTCCATCAAGCGGTTCAACGTGCCCGGCACCCTCGAACAGGTGACCGCCGTGACCGAACTGCCCAACAACACGGCCATGCAGGCCATCATCAAACTGCTCGATTCAACCCGGGGGTAACGGGGGCAACGGGGCAACGAAAAGGCAACGACAGAAAGGAAACCAACCATGAACAAGCAACTCACGCTCGCGGACCTGGCGGGCGGCAACAGCGCAACCGCATCGTCCGCATCCGTCGCAACCACGCTCGCCGATCCGAATGGCTCTCTCGTGCCGACCGCCGATCAGGCCAAGGCCGAGGCGGCGCTCACGCCGGACCAGC
Organism: Bifidobacterium miconis; assembly: GCF_019331735.1. Lineage (GTDB taxonomy): Bacteria > Actinomycetota > Actinomycetes > Actinomycetales > Bifidobacteriaceae > Bifidobacterium > Bifidobacterium miconis. The sequence goes on along the minus strand of NZ_JAHBBH010000035.1, from coordinate 4,388 downwards.
AGATCGCCAAATTGCCGGCCGCGGACCAGCAGCAGATCGCGCAGCTCGCCGGCAACATCGACTTCACGCGCGACGGCATCGAGTCGTCGTACGGCAAGGACGTGCAGCGCGCCACCTCCACGTTCGCCGACGAAATCCTGTCCGAAACGCGCTCCAAGGACACCGGCGAGGCCGGCGACCTGCTCGCGACCATGCTCACCACCATCGACGAAGCCGAACTCGGCGGCTTCCGCAAGATCCCGATCATCGGTCAGGTCGCCGTGTCCATCGACAAACTGCGTCGCCGCTACCAGAAGGTCGACGCGCAGATCGACGAGATCATCACCAAACTCGAGAAGGCACAGGCCAAGCTCGTCGCCGACATCGCCATGTACAACACCATGTACGAGCAGAACGCGCAGCAGTACCGCGAACTCAAGCTCACCGTGCTCGCCGGCAAGAAGGCGCTCGCCGACTTCAACGCGAACCAGCTGCCCGCGCTCGAGGCCGAGGCGGCCAAGAGCGGCGACGCGATGCAGGCGCAGGTGCTCAAGGACTTCAAGTCCAAACTCGACCGGTTCGCCAAGCGGCTCGACGACCTCGACCGCGTGAGCGTCGTCACGTTGCAGACCGCACCGCAGATCAAGATCATCCAGAACGCCGACCAGACCATCGTCGACAAGATCGACACGACGATCTCCACCACGATCCCGGTGTGGAAGTCGCAGATGGTGATCGCGCTCGGCCTGTCCAACCAGCGGGCCGCGCTCGACCTGCAGAACAAGGCCGACGACGTGACCAACAAGCTGCTCTCGCGCAACGCCGAAGCGCTGCACCGCGGGGCCGTGGACGCGGAGAAGGCGAACCAGCGGTCGGTCATCGAAATCGACACGCTCGAGAAGATCAACTCCGAACTCATCGCCACGCTGCGCGAAACCGTGCAGATCCAGAAGGAAGGCAAGGCGAACCGCGAGGCCGCGCAGGTCAAGATGCGCCAGATCGAATCCGACCTCAAGGCCGCGCTCATCGACAACGCGCGGCAGATGTGAGCTCTTCGCCGTTCGTCTGCATGGCGGCGCGGTCTGCGTGACCGTGCGCTCATGCGTTCGTCGCACGTCGGGCCGTACCGTGACGGCTTTGCGGCAACTTGCGCCAAACGAGGCCGAACATAGGGGGTGAGGCGTAGACTGGGGGCGTTGGAGCAGAGACGCCCCCTGCGCGCGGGGCGAATGCGAAAGAGTGAAGCAAGGAAACGATGAAGACTACTATGACCGACGCTCGTGCTGGGAAACGCGGCGCCAGGCGCGGCGCATGGACGCTGAACGCGCACTGCATGACCGGCATCGTCGCCATGATCTGCTCGTTGGCGCTTGCGTTCGGCAGCTGCCTGCTGACGATGATGCCGCTGACGGCGGTTGCCGACGAGACTGCGGCCGTCACCGGGAATGGTTCGATTACGGCCGTGTACAAGAACGGCGATGCGCCGGTGGCCGGCGTGCATGCGAGCCTGTATCACATCGCCAATTGGAATAATGCTGGCACAGGGTTTGATCTGGTGAAGCCGTTCAGTGACAACGATCAGTATCCGCTGAAGTGGTCGGACATCGACTTCACGAAGATCAGTGGATCGACGATCAACGACGACGGCAATACGTCCGCGTACCTGTACCGTCAGGCGATCACCGCGTTGCAGGGTTTGATCGCCCAGCACAAGCCCACGCCGTTGGCGACCGGCGACACCGACGGCAACGGCGTCGTGACGTTCAGCGGTTTGGCCGAAGGCCTGTATCTGCTGCTGTTCGATTACTATAACGACGGTTCGCTGTCGTGCACGGCGTCGCCGTCGATGATCCCGCTGCCGCTGACCGTCACCAATGAGGACGGCAGCACCACGCAGCAGATGGATGTTACGGTAAACGCGAAGTCCTCGTGCTCAACCACGCCGACGCCGCCGACCGAAACCGTGAAGCGCAAGGTCGTCAAGGTCTGGAAGAACGATTCCGACAAGGTGCGGCCTAAGAAGATCGTCTTGCAGCTGCTGCAGGACGGTAAGGTGTACGACGAGGTCGAACTGAACGAGTCGAACAACTGGACGTATGAGTGGACCGACCTGCCGGCCGGCCACGACTGGCAGGTCGTCGAGAAGACCGTGCCGGACGACTACACGGTGCTCGTGGACCGCGAGAACGACGTACTGACGATCACGAACACGTATACGCCGCCGTCGACTCCGCCGACCACGCCGCCGGAAACCCCGCCGACGACCCCGCCCACGACGCCTCCGGATACGCCCGGCACCCCACCGGACACGCCCGGCACCCCGCCGTCGAACAACACGCCTCCGACGAGCACGACGACCACCAACAAGCCGCCGATCGGCAACACCGGTGCCGCCATCATCCTGCCGGCAGCCGCCGCAGCGGTGCTTGTGTCGGTCGCGATCATCATCCTGATGCGTCGCCGCAGCTGCCGCTGACCGTTACGTCTGCGTGGCCGCACTGTTGGTGGCTTGCCGCGGGGCATATCGGATGATCTTCTCCGATTCGCTCCGCTGACGAGGTCTCCAGCGAGGTACTTCTACGAAGGTCTATCCGATTCTCCGCGCTAAGCGTTCCTAGCGTGGCGAATCGGATAGACCTTCGTCGTTTTGCTTCGCTGGGGTGGCTTTCAGCGGGGTGATTCGGTGATGATCTATCCGTTTTGCTGTGCTGGGCGTTCCTAGCGTGGCGAATTAGATAGATCTTCGGTGTTTTGCTTCGCTGGGGTGGTTCCCAACGGGGTATTTCTCCGAAGGTCTATCCGATTTGCCGCGCTAAGCATTCTGAGCGTGGTGAATTGGGTGGACTTTCGTTGTTTTGCTTCGTTGAGGTGGTTCTCAGCGGTGCAATCCGGCGAGGGTCTATCCGTTTTGCTGTGCAAAGCTATGGGGCCGCGCAAAACTGAGCGCAATACGCCCCGCTCTGCCCCTTTCCCATAATGCGCGATGCGGATCGCAGGGCACTTTTGACACTCTCGAACCGGTTCGATACAATGGACTGGCCGTTTGGGGGAGACCAAGGAACGGCACTGAGACCAGTCAATAGAAGGAGGTCCCATGAAGAACAAGGTCCAACTCATCACATACGCCGATCGCCTTGGCGACGGCACCATCACGTCGCTCACCGACATCCTGCGCACCCGCTTCCAAGGAGTGTACGAAGGCGTGCACATCCTGCCGTTCTTTACCCCGTTCGACGGCGCCGACGCCGGCTTCGACCCGATCGACCACACGCAGGTCGACCCGCGCCTCGGCGACTGGGATGATGTCGCCGAACTCGCCAAGACCCACGACATCATGGTCGACACGATCGTCAACCACATGAGCTGGGAATCCAAGCAGTTCCAAGATGTCATGAAGAACGGCGAAAACAGCCCGTACTACCACATGTTCCTCACCATGAGTTCCGTCTTCCCCGACGGCGCCACCGAAGAGCAGCTCGCCGGCATCTACCGCCCGCGCCCGGGCCTGCCGTTCACCCACTACACGTGGGCCGGCAAGACGCGCCTCGTGTGGACCACGTTCACGCCGCAGCAGGTCGACATCGACACCGATTCCAAGGAAGGCTGGGACTACCTGCTGTCCATCCTCAACCACCTGTCCGAGAGCCACGTCAAGTCGATCCGACTCGACGCGGTCGGCTACGGCGCCAAGGACAACCATTCCAGCTGCTTCATGACCCCGAAGTCTTTCCAGCTTATCGAGCGCATCAAGCAGGAGGCGGAATCGCGCGGGCTCGAAACGCTCATCGAAGTCCACTCGTACTACAAGAAGCAGGTCGAGATCGCGCACAAGGTCGACCGCGTGTACGACTTCGCCCTGCCGCCGCTGCTCCTGCACTCGATCTTCACCGGTCGCGCCGACGCGCTCGCCCACTGGGTCGACGTGCGCCCGAACAACGCCGTCACCGTGCTCGACACGCACGACGGCATCGGCGTGATCGACATCGGCTCCGACCAGCTCGACCGTTCGCTCAAGGGCCTCGTGCCCGACGAGGACGTCGACAATCTCGTCAACACGATCCACCGGAACACGCACGGCGAATCGCAGGCGGCGACCGGCGCGGCCGCGTCCAACCTCGACCTGTACCAGGTCAACAGCACGTACTACTCCGCGCTCGGCTGCAACGACCAGCACTACATCGCCACGCGCGCCGTCCAGTTCTTCCTGCCCGGCGTGCCGCAGGTGTACTACGTCGGCGCGCTCGCGGGCGTCAACGACATGGACCTGCTGCACCGCACCAAGGTCGGCCGCGTACGCGAACTCGCCGTCGAACGCGGGCAGTTCGTTGCGGAAGCGGCACAACGCGTTGAGCGCCTGCACGACCGGGCGCTTGAGCTGCTCGTCGACCTCGGCGGTCGAATAGTAGTGC
>NZ_JAHBBH010000034.1 GCF_019331735.1 Bifidobacterium miconis | reverse complement strand
AGCAGCTCCGCGTCGCAAATGTTGCCGTGCACGAACTCCACCCGGTCACCGAGAATCGCCTTGATATTCTCCAGATTGCCCGCATACGTCAACGCATCCAACACCGTGACATGCACATCAGGATGATGGTTGTACACGTAATGCACGAAATTCGAACCGATGAAACCACAGCCACCGGTCACAATGATGTTATGAGGAGTAAACACTTCATCAGCCATAGCCAACAGACTACCGCCAGCACGGTATTGCGCCGAGGTTTCTTTGACCGCTACCATGCGCACACCATCATCCGACTGACACTCTGCGAAATCAGACACCGTGAAGACGCCATAAGGAGGCCATCCGCCATTGTTAGGGATAACACTATAGAATGGCTCATGTTCGTCCGTACAAAACGCTTTTGAAAGCAGGTCAGATATGAAGATCGCTGTTGCCGGCACCGGCTACGTCGGGTTGTCGGTTGCGCTGCTGTTGTCGCAGCACAATGAGGTGCACGCGTTGGATATCGTTGCGGAGAAGGTCGAGCTGCTGAATCACGCGAAGAGCCCGATCGTGGATCGCGAGATCACGGACTTCCTCGACGAAAACGCGGACGGTCGCCGTCCGCTGGACTTCCACGCGACGCTGGATCCGGCCGAGGCGTACACGGATGCGGATTACGCGGTGGTCGCGACGCCGACGAACTATGATCCGAAGAAGAACTATTTCGACACGTCCAGCGTGGAGGCGGCGATCGAGGCGGTGCGCGAGCACGCGCCGCACGCGTGGATCGTGGTCAAGTCCACGATTCCGGTGGGCTACACCGCGCAGATCCGCGAGCGTTTCCACGACGACCGCATCCTGTTCTCCCCGGAGTTCCTGCGCGAAGGGCACGCGCTATACGACAACCTGCACCCGTCGCGCATCGTGGTGGGCGCGCCGCAGGATGATCAGGCCGCGGTCGAGGCGGCGCACGTGTTCGCCGATCTGCTGGCGCATGGCGCGGATCCCGGGGAGAAGGACCGCGTGAACCCGGATGGCACGAAGGGCATTCCGCAGCTGGTGGTCGGTTTGACGGAGGCCGAGGCGATCAAGCTGTTCGCGAACACGTATCTGGCGTTGCGCGTGGCGTATTTCAACGAATTGGACACGTATGCGGAGTCGCGTGGCCTGGACACGAAGGCGATCATCGACGGCGTGTGCCTGGATCCGCGCATTCGCAACGACTACAACAATCCGAGCTTCGGGTACGGCGGGTACTGCCTGCCGAAGGACACGAAGCAGCTGCTGGCGAACTACGACCGGGTGCCGCAGAACCTGATCGGCGCGATCGTGGACGCGAACCGCACGCGCAAGGACTTCATCGCCGACGAGATCCTCGAGCGCGTGGCAGGCAAGGAAAAGCCTGTCGTGGGCATTTATCGTCTGACCATGAAGAGCGGTTCGGATAATTTCCGCCAGTCCGCGATCCAGGGCGTGATGAAGCGCGTCAAGGCGAAGGGCGTGACCGTGGTGGTCTACGAGCCCACGCTCGACAAGCCCGACTTCTTCGGCTCCGAGGTCACGCATGATCTGACGGCGTTCAAGCGGGAGGCCGACGTGATCGTCGCCAACCGGTGGAACGACGACCTCGCCGACGCCGGCGACAAGGTATTCACCCGAGACCTCTTCCGCAGGGACTAAGCTCCGCCGTTCATGGCCCCTCAACTTCGAGGGGCCATTTTCGTATGGCCGCCAAATATCACACGAGAGAAGCATGTAGGAGAAGCAACAACATGGAAAACTCCATGAACCGTCGCAGGCGTCGTGCCGTTGCCTTCGTCAGCATGATCAGCGCCACGAGCATGATCTGCTGCGGACTGGCCATGGCTATGCCGGGCACCGCGATCGCGGAGGATGCCGAAGCAATCACGTCCAACCAATCAACCGACGGTCAGCCAGCCGACAGCCGGTCAGCTGGCGTCGTTCAGACAGACGGGGTGCAGTCGGTCACTGCGACGCATGCTCCCGTCATCGATGAGCACGCATTCGATGTACCGGCCATCACATCCGCGAAGCCGGAGCCGTCCGAAACGAGATCGTCATCCACACCAGAATCATCGGCAACCACACAGGACGGAGTGCTGCAGTCGCAGACACTGCTCGCATCCACGAGCCTGCCCGGCGAGCGGGGACTGTCTTCCGTTGCCGTGACTTGGAACCAGCCAGACGCCAGCGTTGCCGGCAGCCAGCCGGTCATCAAACTGCGGTATCGGGATAACGGCAAATGGAGCGATTGGACGCAAGCGGAAACGCAGATCGTCGCGTCCACCGACGCCAACGGACAATCCGCATCGGCCACGAACGTGCAGGGCACGGATCCCGTGTACGTCGGCGCAGCCACGGCAGTGGAGGCAAGCGTCACCCTGCCGGACGGTTCCGATGCCACCGACGTCAATCTGGTGACCATTGACTCCGGCTATGCCGCACATGAAAGCACCAATGAAAGCGCTGACTCGACGAACGCCGACAAGGAGAACGGCACACAGTACAGCGACTCCAATACGCACAACGGTTCCAGCGCAAACAACGGTTCCGACACGGACAGCACCACTGATACCGGCAAGAATGATTCCGGCAACAATGACAATACCGGCGAACAGGATCCCGGAGGCGGCACCGACGAAGGTGCACTCGACATCAACATTCCGATTCACACGCGCGAACAATGGTGGCGCAAAGGTTTGCCGGCGCCGTTCTGGCCGGCCGACGACAGCGGCCATTGGCGCGGAGCGGTCGTCCACCACACCGTTGACCGGAACGATTATTCCCAGGCCGAAGCCAAGGTGATCGTGCAGAACATCTACACGTTCCACGCGAAGACACGCGGCTGGGGCGATATCGGCTACAACCTGCTCGTCGACCGCTTCGGCGGCGTATGGGAGGGCCGCGAGGAAGGTGTGGCGCACAAGGCCGTGCTGGGCAGCAATGCGATCGGCGCGCATACCGGCAGCTTCAACGAGGCGACGTTCGGCGTGGCGATCATCGGCAGCTTCCATGAGAACGACAAGCCAAGCGAAGCGTCCGTGAAAGCCGTGGCTTCAGTGATCGCCAAGGAGTTCAAGGCGATGAATGTGATGACCGCCCACGATACCTTCATCTGGCATGGCAGGCAAAATCGCATTTCCGGTCACGGCGATTCCGCGCATTGGTACGACAAGCGCAATCGCACGCTGTGCCCGGGCAAGCATCTGAGCGCGCGGATGAACGATATTCGCAACATGGTCGATACGCTACTCAAGGAATCCATGCCGGCAAACAGCACGCCGATCTACCGTTTGTACGGGCCAAGCGTCAAGCTGCATCATTACACGGCCGACTCGTATGAGCGCGAAGTGCTGATTTCCCGCGGTTGGCAGGATGAGGGTATCGTGTTTTATGCGGCGAAGGCCGGCGAGCCGGTCTATCGCCTGTACAATCCGAAAGATCACAACCACCTGTATACACGCAACACCACGGAACGGGATCATTTGGCCAAGCGCGGATGGACGGCAGAAGGCACGGCGTGGAGCACCGCAACGGATGGTTCCAAGCCGGTCTATCGCCTGTACAACAGGACGAACCACGAGCACCTGTACACCACGAGCGCCAAGGAGTACCAGACACTCGGCAAGAAGGGCTGGCAGCAGGAGCATATCGCGTGGAACGGCCTGTGATTCGGCCTGATGTCAGTCGGTGATTTGGCCAGTGGCACGATGATGCCCCGCGGTCCGTATCGCTCATATTGAAACGGACCGCGGGGCATCATGCCTAAGGACAAAGACGGACTGCCTACCGCCGTTTGATGCCGATGAGCTTTTCGTCGGCAACCTGCTGCAGGTGCTTGCCATAGTTCGACTTGCCGTACGCGTGCGCCGCTTCGACAAGCGCCTCCTTGGAGATCCACCCGTGTTCGTAGGCGATCTCCTCGGGCACGGAGATCGGCAGGCTCTGCGAACGTTCGACGGAGCGCACGAACTCGGCCGCCTCGTACAACGATTCCATGGTGCCCGTGTCAAGCCACGCATAGCCGCGGCCGAGCGTGGTGACGCGCAGTGTGCCATCGTCCAGATACATGCGGTTCAGATCGGTGATCTCCAGTTCGCCTCGCGCGGATGGCCTGACCTGCTTGGCGAGGTCGACGACGCGCTTGTCGTAGAAGTAGAGTCCGGTGACCGCATAGTTCGACTTGGGTTGGGCGGGCTTTTCCTCGATGGAGACCGCGCGGCCGTCGTTGTCGAATTCGATGACGCCGAAGCGTTCCGGATCATCCACATAATAACCGAACACCGTAGATTCGCCTTGTTCGGCGAATCGCACGGCTTCCTTGAGCTGCTTGGACAGTCCGTTGCCGTAGAAGATGTTGTCGCCGAGCACGAGCGCGCATGCCTCGCCGCCGATGAATTCCTCGCCGAGCAGGAACGCCTGTGCGAGACCGTCCGGGGACGGCTGCACCTTGTAGCTCAGGTTCACGCCAAACCGGGAACCGTCGCCGAGGAGCCTCTCGAAGTTCGGCAGATCGTGCGGCGTGGAGATGATGAGGATGTCCCGAATGCCGGCCAGCATGAGCGTGGACAGCGGATAGTAGATCATCGGCTTGTCGTAGACGGGAAGCAGCTGCTTGGATGTGACCGATGTGAGCGGATACAGACGGGTGCCCGACCCGCCGGCCAGAATGATGCCTTTCATCAGATTTCCTTTCCTGCCGTCGTATGCGACATGGTTATGTTCCGCATGGCTGCGGTCGGTTTGGGCGGTGTTCTATTCCGTTGTGATCGGCTGCTGGCGCGAGGCCAGGTCCTTGTCCACGATCTCGTAGCCGAATCGCATTTTGTTGAGCAGCGCGAAGTTGTCAGTGCCTTTGGGATCTCGCATGGAGAAATCGCAGGCGAAGTCTTCGTTGGTGAAGGCGACCATGCGCACATGTTCAGGATCGTCGCGCCCGTTTTCGTACTCGTGGAGGGACGCGATGATTCTGAATTCGCCGTTGTTAAAGATGTCCATCGGCACATGGAACCTCACGGTGTGATGGCCGGGTTGGTATAGGTCAAAACTATCGCCAAACGGAACTCCGCCTCGTCGGATGTCGTTCAGCGAGCATGCCAGATAGAAGTCCTTGTCGCCGCGGTAGTCGTATTCGACTTCGAAGGAGAACCCCTCCTTCATGGTGCACACCGGTTCTTTGCTCGGGCGCACCGCAAGCAGCGGAACAGTTGCGTTCAGACCGGTGGGATATTGGTCCTCCTCGGCGTTCTTCTGATCGTCGTCGGCCGACTCCTTGCCTTCTCGCTTGAGGTTTTCCAGCGTGTAACGGTCGGCCACGTCGTTCTTGTTGCCGCTGACGATAATTTCGCCGTCTTTGATAAGAATGGCCTTGTTACAGTATTTCTTCACCGAGTCCATGGAGTGCGTGACCAGGATGACCGTCTTGGTGGGATCCTTGCGGATCTCGCTGAAGAAGTTATCGCACTTGCGCTGGAACGCCTCGTCGCCAACAGCGAGCACCTCGTCGAGCACGAGGATGTCGCCCTGAGCCTTGATGGCCACGGAAAAGGCGAGGCGCACCTGCATGCCGGACGAGTAGTTCTTGAGCTTCTGGTCCATGAACTCGCCAAGCTCGGCGAATTCGACGATGTCGTCGTACATGGCGTCGATCTCGTCGTGGCTGAAGCCGAGCAAGGCGCCATTGAGATATACGTTCTCACGGCCGGTGAGCTCGGGGTTGAAACCAACGCCAAGCTCGATGAACGGCACCAACTTGCCCTTGACGCTCACTTTGCCCTTTTCGGGCATATAGATGCCGGAGATGATCTTCAGCAGTGTGGACTTGCCGGATCCATTGCGGCCCACAATACCGAAGAAATCGCCCTGCTTCACCTCAAAATTGATGTCGCGAAGCACATGCTGCTCGGTGTAGCCTTTGATGCCACGCGTCCAGTTCAGAAACGCCATTTTCAGGCCGGTGGCCTGTTCCGTAGGCAGGCGGAAATACTTGGCCACATGTTCGACTTTGAGCACGACCGGACGGTCATCGGTTTTCTGGGCAACAACGTTCACGGTTTTGGCCTTTTCGTTCTGGTTCACGTTCTTGTCGGTCATTTACAGCACCTCCGCGAACTTGGCGCTGTACTTGCGGAAGATGTGAATGCCCAGCCACAGCACGACGACAGACAGCACGTACGGGATCAGACAGATGATCGGATTGCCGACCATAGTCCAGACCGTCGGCACATATTCGGGCGAAAGCAGATTGTGCCGGATGTCCATGATGGTCTGCGTGGTAGGCACGAGCATGAGCAGGTTGGCGGCCCAGCCGTATCCCTTGTCGGTGACCAAAGAGATCGGATAGATGATCGGAGTTGCGTAGAACATGGCCTGCAGCACGACGTCCCAGATGTGTCCGATGTCGCGGAAGTACACGTACAGCGATCCGAGCAGCAGCGCCACGCCCAACGAGATGGCGTACAGCTGGACGATACTGGGGATGACAAGCAGTACGCGCCATGTGTAGTGCGCGTGCGCGAACGTGCCGAAGAGGATCACGACGCCGAGGTTGATGGCAAGGGAGATCATCGAGCCCATGGTGGTGGACGCCACGATGATGTAGTTCGGGAAATGGATCTTGCGCAGCAGGTCGCCGCGGTCCACGATGGAGTGCATGCCCATACTGGTCGATTCGGAGAAGAACTGCCACAGGCAGGTGCCGCACAGCAGCGAGATGGGGAAGGTCGGCGTGCCGTCCGAGAACTTGAGGAACTTGACGAACACCACGTACATGACGGCGAACAGCATGAGGGGCTGGAGCACCGACCACAGTATGCCGAGGAAAGATCCCTGATAGCGCAGCTGGAAGTTGGTCTTCACCAGCTCCTTGAACACGATCAACGCGTATCGGTACCTCTCCTGAAGGCTTTTCACTAGGTTCTTCACAGATGTTCCATCCTATCCCATGCGGTGTCTCCGCTCGGCACTTCCATATATTCTATTGTGTTAGTCGTATTTGTCTAAGTCAGACGGAGTACTGCACATGGCCCTCACCTCACAGCAACCGGCACGTATCAAACTGTTCGTTTCGGCGCATAAGCCCTCGCAAATCCCCGACGGGGCGAGCATCGTGCCCATTCAAGTGGGCGCGGCGAACGCCTCGACGCGATTCGAGGATATGCTGCACGACGATGAGGGAGAGAACATCTCCGCCCTCAATCCGATGTACTGCGAGCTGACCGCGCAGTACTGGGCGTGGAAGAACGCGGACGCCGACTACTACGGGTTCTGCCACTACCGCCGTTACTTCGACTTTACCGATACGCAGCATCAGCAGAACGATTACGGCGAGATCATCGACGAATACATCGACAACAAGACGATCGCCGAGTATGGGCTGAACGATGCGGCGATCGCCCATGCCGTAGACGGCTGGGATGTGATCACCTCGCCAATGAACGACACACGACTGTTCGGAGGTTTCGGCGATCTCAAGGAGCATTGGGACGCCGACGCGCACCTGCGGCTCAAGGATCTGCGCCATATGTACGATATCCTGTGCAAGCGCTATCCGGACTATCGTCAGGATGCGGACGCTGTGCTCGACGGTCACACCGCCTGCTTCTGCAACATGTTCATCATGCGCCGGGAGATTTTCTTCGACTACTGCGCCTGGCTGTTCCCGCTGCTTGACGAGTTCGTCTCCGAATGGGACAATTCACGCGCCGATGTGCAGACGCTGCGCACGCCCGGCCACCTGTCCGAGCGTCTGCTCAACATCTATCTGACGCACCGCCAGCGCACGAACGCCGGATGGAGGATCAAGCAACTGCAGTGCGTGCATTTCGAGCACCCGGAACCGTCCAACGCTCTGGAACCGTTGGACCGCAACCCGCGTACGGTGGTGCCGGTGGTGTTCGCCGCCGACAACAACTACGTGCCCATGCTCACCACCACGATCTATTCGATGCTGGCGAATGCAAATCCGGAACGCTATTACGACGTGATCGTGCTGGAACGCAACATTTCTGCGGAAAACAAGCAGACGATCACCGACTTCCTCGGCGAATTCGCCAATGCGACGGTGCGGTTCCACGACGTGACGCATGCGGTCGCCGGCTATGAGCTGACGACCAACAACGCGCACATCAGCGTGGAGACGTACTACCGGTTCATCATTCAGGACGCGCTGCCGTTCTATTCGAAGATCCTGTACTTGGACTCCGATCTAGTGGTGAACGGCGACGTCGCCGAACTGTACGACACTCCGTTGGACGGTAATGCGATCGGCGCGGTGCGCGACATCGACTTCCTCGGCAACCTGAACATGAAGGACGGCATCCGCGCCGAGTACGCCGCCAAACAGCTCGATATGAAGAATCCATACGACTATTTCCAAGCCGGCGTGCTGATCATGAACCTTGACCGCATGCGCGACATCCACACGGTGCCCGAATGGCTGGAAATCGCCTCGCAGCCGGGATTCATCTACAACGATCAGGACATTCTCAACACGGAATGCGAAGGCGAAGTGACCTACCTGCCGTACGAGTGGGACGTGATGCACAACTGCGGCGGCCGTGTGCACGGCGTGTTCGATTTCGCCCCGGCCGAGGTCTTCCAAGCGTATATGCGTTCCCGTCAGCATCCGAAAATCGTGCACTATGCCGGCTTCGACAAGCCATGGAAGAACGCATGGTGTGATTTCGGCCCGCTGTACTGGGCGTATGCGCGCAAGACGCCGTTCTCATTGCAGATGATGTCGCTGCTGTCCGGTTCGGAGCCGCCGAAGTCGCCGGAACATCATGAGCGCGCGATCCGTGAGGACAGCCCCATCCGCAAATATGCGGATAAGATCGTGCCGATCGGGTCGAAGCGCCGCGAGTTTCTCAAGGTCGCCGCCCGCAAGCTGCAGGGCAAGAAGTGACGCCCCAGCACGTGTGACGAGTGATTACCACGAGGAGATGATGACCGTGCGGCATATGCTGCAACGATGGCTTTTCGGATCGGAGCACGATCGGTCCGTTACCGGAGTTACCCGACGAACCGGTATCGCCAAGGTTCTGGCGGCCGTGATGATACTGATGTTGCTGCCTGGCTGCTATTACGCCTTGGCTCAGCGCTCCTATGCCGGTACCATCTCACCGTTCGACGAGCAGACGCACATCGCCTACGCATGGTCGGTGTCCCATGGCCATTTGCCAGCCAATGGTGACCGCGTCCCCGAGGAAGTGCTGAAGGAATGGTCGTGCTCGGGGTGGCGTTCTGTCGCGGACAACGCCACCAATCCGCAGCATCTGCCACCATGCGGCACGACAGACCCGTTGCAGTATCCGGCCGGCGGAGAACAATACAACGCGTTTCATCCGCCGCTGTACTACCTCATTACCGGTTTGACGGCCCGGGTCGCGGCCAAGGTCATTCCCTCGGTGAGTTTCACCCAAGCGGCCCGGGCAATGTCCGTCGCGTGGATGGTCGCTGGCTTGATGATGCTGTTCGTCGCGCTGCGCCGATGGAAGATCTCCGTCTCGGCAAGCCTTGCCGTATGTGCCTTGGTTCCATATATACCGGTGTTCCTGAATACGGGGACCGCCGTCACGAACGACGCGCCGGCGCTGCTGTGCGGCGCGGCGTTCCTCTGGATGACGGCCGATTGGTTTGAGCGGCAACGGTACCACCTACTCGTTCCCTGCGTGATTACCATTCTGGCGTGCATGGTCAAAGGCACTTTCGCATTTCCGCTGCTTGCCGTGCTGTTCGTCATGGCGGTCCATGCCGTGCTTCGATTGATTCGTCGCAACGACCCCGCAACCGCAAAACGAGAACTTGCCGTGTCGGTCATCACCGGCATGCTCGCATTGATCGTGGTGTTCGGATGGAGCTCCCTGCAGTCGCATCGTGGCGTCCCCGGATATGTCGCCGCCATTTCCGGTGTCAATACCACTCCGGTTCATGGACTGCCCGTCGGCGAGTTTCTCAACACGCTGATGCAGGGATTCGAACTGGGAGGCATTCCTCAGGATCTGCGCGGCACCGACTCGTCTGCCGGCTATGCCGCATGGCTGGCCATCATTCAGATCGTGATCGGCGGTTCAGCGTTCTTTCTGTATTTCCAACGGGACAAGGTCGAATCGCACACGTTGCTGCTGTGCGGAACCGTGTTCGGCATGCTGCTCATTCCTTCCATGGTGCAAATCCGCGAGTATCTGAACTCCGGATCCATGTTCGGGTCGGTCACCACACGGTACGGGCTCCCGCTTCTCCCCTATATTCTGTGCTGCTGGGCTCTGGCCGTGCAGAACCGCAAGGCCAGAGCTCTGTCGTGGGGCGTCGCCACCATTGGCGCGATCATTTGCTGGGTGGCAGTGCTTGGCATGGCGCCGTACAGCGCTGCCTGATCGTCACCGCATGGTTTCCAACGACGAAGACGGACTAGCTAAGGGCATGCGGATAGACTGTATTGGCGAACGACAATACATAGGAAGGTCAGGAATGCGCAAGATCGTCGTACTGGGCTGCGGTTTCCTCGGCAGAAAGCTGATTGACGGCTTTCTCAAGGATCCAACGAACGTCGTGGTCGGTTTCAATCGCAGCATTTCCGTCCCCTCCAGCGACCATATCCGCTATGTGCAGGGAACGTTCGCTTCCGGATATGATTTCGGAGCACTTGTCGCCGATGCGGATCTGGTCATTCACCTTGTCAGCACGTCGGTGCCCGGCACCGAAAAACGTTCGCTGGACGAGATCCAAGCCAACGTCATTCCCTCCGTCGAACTGTTCGACGCGTGTATGGCTCAAGGAGTCAAGAGACTCGTGTTCCTTTCCAGCGGGGGCACGGTCTACGGCCGATCACCGTACCGGGCGAACCGAGAAAGCGATCCGCCGGCGCCGTACAACACCTACGGGCTACAGAAGGTCATGATCGAGCAGGCGCTGCAGCTGACCGCCCATTACAGCGACATGCAATACCAAATCATCCGTCTGTCCAATCCCTACGGGCCTGGGCAAAATCCGCGGGGCCCCCTAGGACTGATCACCAAACTGGTGTATCAGGCGATCAATCACGAGACCATCCACATTTTCGGTGACGGTTCGGTCGTGCGCGACTTCATCTATATCGACGATGCGATTCAGGGCATCATGGACATCATCGACAAAGGTGAGACGAACACGATCTATAATCTCGGCCGAGGGACCGGCGCTTCGGTGACGGACGTCACGTCGATCATCGAACGGGTGGTTCCCGAACGGATCAGCATCACCCATGCCCCGGCAAGAAAGGTAGATGTCCCGTATTCGGTGCTTGATATTGCAAAATATCGACAAATCACTTCGCTGGATGGTTTCGTTTCACTTGAGGACGGCATCAAACGCACGTACTCGTTCTTTGCCGGGCAGCGGTGAACGGCCCACGGTATGGCACCGCATACCATATGTACTGATCAACGCCACAGCCACCAGTATGAGGCATCACGAACCGGGAACAGCGTATGAAAGGAGGCGACCGACATGGCGCAATCGCAGTTCTGGATACGGCGAACCATGCTTGCGATCAGCCTCACCATCGCGATCGTCCTCATGGTGACCGCATCCCAGCTGTTCGTCCGACAAGGCACGGCATCCGCCCAACAACGCGATTTCGTACAGGCCACATTCGCCACGTTGCCGAACTATTACACGGAAAACATGGTATTCCAGCGTAACGCGACGACAATGCTGAGAGGCACCACCGACCAGAATGCCACCATTACCGTCGCTTTCGAGGGCGGAAAGACAACATCGTCCCGTACCGTGCAGGCCGATGCCTCAGGTTCCTTCGAAGTGCCTCTGCGCGCGCCTAAAGCCAGACTCAAACCGTATTCGCTCATCGTCTCCAGCGGCAAGACCGTGCTCGCCAAGTTGCGCCATGTCTATGTCGGAGACGTGTTTCTCGCCGCCGGACAATCGAACATGGAGGCCAATTATTACGATTACTACCAGTCGGATGCCATTCGGAAAGCCAATTTAGGGTCGAGACTCACCGTCTCGGATCTGCCGCAGACCATCGACGACAGCCATGTCTTCTTTCTTGTCACCGACAAAACAGCCTCGTCCACGGCTCTCAAGCAGCTTCCGTTGCGCGCATACAACGAGGAGTCATGGCTGCCGGCCATATCCGGCAACTCCGATTATTTCGGTTATCTCCCCCAGTTCTTCGCACAGAAAGTGAGAGAGAGCCAGCCAAACATACCGGTCGGCATCGTTCAGATCGCATGGGGCGGTACCACCATCACAAGGCAAATGGCCGGGGGAGACATCTATAACACCCACATCGCTCCGCTCAAAGGTTTCCGTGTCGCCGGCGTGCTGTGGTATCAAGGAGAGCAGGACGCCGATTCCGATGAAACCGCACTGTCCTACCAATACAATTTCTCCATACTCATCGACCAGTATCGGACATTTTTCAAGGATAGGAACCTGCCGTTCCTGTACGTGCAGCTTGCACGATACCAAGACGGGAATAATTGGAGCACGATTCGACAAGCGCAGCTTGCCATCGCCGCGAAGGCCTCAGGCAATGACGCATTGGCGATGACCGTCAGCATCGACACGGACAAGGGTACCGATGCGTTAATTCACCCATTGGGCAAGGAGTTGGTGGCAGCGAGAATGGCACAACAGTGGGAGGCCATGCAGAATGGTTCTACAGTGCCCAATGGCCCATTGGCGGTCAGCGCGGTCAGTGACGATGGCAGCACTGCAGTCATCTCGTTCAAGGACGACACCGGAGACGGGCTAACCGTGTTGGAGCCGAACTATACCCTCAACGCGAACGAATACACGTTCAGTATTCCCACATCGTCGGACCTGTCGGATGTCGAGGCAGCGGGCGATGACGGGGTATTCCATCCGGCGGACGCATCGATATCGGATGACGTGCTGATCGTGTCCTCCAGAAAAGTTCGTCGTATCCGGCAGGTCAGGTATCTGTGGGAGTCGGATCCCTCCCCCAGGACGTTGCTGTATAACTCATACGATTTGCCGGCGAGCCCCTTCACCATCACGGTCGATTCGGACGACGAATAGCCCCCCCCCGAACAATACGGTTTTATCAGTAAGGACAATGTGACCTATGGCAATCATCGAGCATTCCGACAAGCAGTACGTGCATGACGTTTCCGTTATCATCCCCGTCTACGGAGCGGAGCACACCCTATCGAACGTGGTGACGGAACTGTCCACGTTCCACGACGTCCAACGCTCCCCGGAGGGGAATCTGTATCGCGTGTCGGAGATTTTGCCGGTGTTTGATCACGGCAGGGATCGCTCCGACAAGGTGATCCGTCAACTGGAACGGCAGTTGCCTTACGTGCACGGCGTGTGGCTCAGCCGCAATTTCGGTCAGCATCCGGCGACGCTGGCCGGCATCTCCGTAAGCAAAGGCGCTTGGGTGGTGACGATGGACGAGGACGGACAGCATGATCCCCATGCGATCGGAGCCATGCTCGACACTGCGCTGGATCAGCAGGCGGATGTCGTCTACGCGGATCCGGTCAACGCGGCGCCGCACTCCCTGTTCCGCAACGTCACGTCATGGGGCGCGAAATTCGTGGCCAAGCACCTGCTCGGATCGACGGACGCGCCAAAGTATCAGAGCTTCCGACTGATTCTCGGCGATGTTGCGCGCGCGTTGGCGACCCATGCCGGCAACGGTACGTATCTCGATGTGGCGTTGGGCTGGGTCGCCAACCGGATCGCCACATGCCCGGTCACGCTCCGGTCCGAGGGAGACCACCAGTCTTCGTATAATCTGGTGCGTCTGCTCGGTCATTTCTGGCGCATGGTCATCACCGGAGGCACTCGACCGCTTCGTTTTGTCAGCTTCATCGGAGGATTGGCCTCCTGTGCGGGCATTGTCTGGGCGATCGTCCTGTTCTTCATGCAACTGTTCAGCCATGCGGTCAAGGTCCCCGGCTGGACCTCCCTGATGATCGTCTTTCTGGTGTTCAGCGGTCTGATACTGCTGTCCATCGGTATCGTCGCCGAATACATCGGCATCAGCGTGCGCACCGACATGGGAATGCCGTTGTACATGATCTCCTCGGATCCCGAGCAGGGACCTTTGGGCCATCGGGCAGGCGATACCGACGACCATGGCCACGGAAACGCTCGCTAAGCTGAAGGGTCGTCTCCCGCATGCTGCCCTGCCGGTCCGTGTTCGACGGGGCAGCAGCGCCCGTCGGATCAGATCACACCGCTTGCCGGCAGATACACGATGCCGAACGCATATATCGCAATAGCACAGGCGGCAACACATAGTCCAATCACGACAACGACACGGACGGTGACGTTCCGGACCACGGTGTCCAGCAGGAATTTCCATCCGGACACCACCAGATACGTCAGGGAGAGAATCGCCGGAAGCACGTAGCGTCCCTGAGCCTGATAATCCGTGGCATAGCTGTATTGCAATGCAAGCGCCACGACAATGACGATATTCGCCACCATGACGCCATCGATCAGCACACGGTTCCGATATTCGCGCCGCAGCGCCAACGATACGGCGCCAACGAGACCTGAGCACAGACCAATTCCCCAGAAGCAGCCGTAGAACAGGTATACGACGCTCGACAGGTATACTCCCATCTGTCCGAATACGCCGATGGTGCTGCGGAAGGTGGACAGCAGCCAGTTGTTGCCGTCTCCGTGATAGTAGTGCGTCACCAGCATTTCAGGCAGGCTGAATCCCAGATTCTTCGGTGTGGCCCTGTTACTGGGTTTGAATTCGCTGCGCGCGTACCGTTCGCTCATGGTGCGGACTGTGGACAGGCCGAGAAAATCGCCGTGGTTGATGACTGCGGCCCGTGCAAAAAACGGTATGATACAGGCCAATACGATGACGACGGCAAGCGCCGAGAGTCGCCAGAAGGACTGGTCGCGCAGTACGCGTCCGAAGGATCCTGCGGTTTTCGACCATATCGCGAGGTAGACGATGATGCTCATCAGAATCCATGAATAGGCGTTATAGTAGGAGAGCGCCACGATGACGATTCCCGCCGACAGCAACACCACATTGTTCCGGTTCCACCGATCCCGCATCGCCAGCGCCCATGCGTAGAGGATCATCGAGCTGCCGCACAATGCGACGATGTCGTTATTGAAGTAGAGCGACAGGAAGATGATCTGCGGGAGCATGACCACGACTGCCGGGAACAGCCAGGACACCGGCCGCGGGAAGAGAACGCGCGATGCGGCGATGACGAACAGCGCGAACAGGGTTCCGGAGCAGATGCTGACCAATCGTGCCGCGAACACGATCCAGTGCGTGTTCGTCGTCATCAGTCCGGCGATCTTCATCAGCATTCCACCGATGACCGTGCTGAGCAGCAACGGATAGTTCGCATACGAGAACCCCCACGGGCTCATGCGCACGCTTTCCTCATAGCCGGTGGGCAGCGTCCCGTGTTCGTAGAGAAACATGGGCAGCAAAAGCCGTCCTTTTTCGTCGGGGAAAAAGTTTCGTTCCAGCGGAACGTTCGCCGACAGACAGCACAACACAACAAAATAGCAGGTCAAGAACGTGCCGATCATCAAACGTCCCGTCATGCCGCGGCGTCCAGGCGCCGAATGCTCACCCATGCACGTTCCCTTTCATCTCACCGATAGATCACGAAGCGAATCAGCGCGCAACTCAGTACACGATCTTGAAGTGGCCATTATACTGGTCGAGATTCGAGTTGAAATACCTGCCCCGATCCGCCAGCAGCTTCTTGTTCCAACGGGCATAGAACCGCATTTGTTCGTCAATGGCCCGGGCAGCCTTGGCGGGATCCTGCTCGTCATGCCCACGGCTGCTGAATTCGTTGTGGTACAGCAGCGCATCCGGGTCAAAGACAGTGAGGTATCCGGCGGCGTTGCTGCGCAGACACAGATCGACGTCGTTGAGCACCACGTCCAGTTTCTCGTCAAAACCGCCGATCTTGTCGAAGACACTGCGTCGAATCATCTGGCATGCACCGGTGATCGCCGCGCAATCGAACGGATGCTGCAGCGTTTCCATGTAGCCGAGTTCCCCAGCCCCACAGCGCTGGTTCAGATAATCGCAACCACCCGGTGACACCCACACGCCGCCGTGCTGCACCAGCCCGTCGCGATACAGCAGTTTCGCGCCTACGACGCCCACTTCGGGCCGGGTGAAGAATCCGGCCATCGATGCCAGCCAGCGTTCGTCGATCACTTCCGTGTCGTTGTTGAGAAACAGCAGGATGTCTCCGGAAGCGTGCTTCGCTCCGAAATTGCAGATTGCGGAATAGTTGAAGCCCTTGCCCGGCCAACGCACCACGGTGACGTTGTCGTGCTCACGCTGCAGTTCTTCGTAATAGGCGAAGGTCTGCGGATCTTCGCTGTTGTTTTCCGTCACGATCACTTCGTAATCGGCGTACGCCGTGCGCTCGAACAGCGCGTTCAGGCAGGTGGACAGCAGGTCGACGTGATCCTTGGTGGGGATCACGATGCTGACTTTCGGCGGGTTGTCGAACCGATAGCGGGGCCGGTAGCGGAACATCGCTTCCAGACTATCGACCGTAGCCGGAATGGATCGCCTGTCAAAATGCCGCTGCAGCGCCAATCGGCCGGCTTCCACCGCATACGGTTTGCTGTCCGCGTTCATGCTGGTCGATCCCGCGTGTTCGCGCCAGTGGTAGAGCATGTACGGCACGTTGCGGATGTCGCGGGCCACTTCGGCGCATTTGAGCGCCAAATCGTAATCCTGCGCGCCGGCCACGTCCGCCGGGGACAGTTCCACTTGGTCCAGCGCGACCCGGCTGACCATCAGCATGTGCGTGATGTAGTTGTACGAATACAGCAGATCCGGGTTGTATGCCGGTTTGAACACCGGCCATTCGTAACGTCCGCTCTCCGTCAGCTTGTCTTCGTCGCAGTACAGCAGATCCGTTTGCGGATGTTCGCGAATTTCTGACACGTATCGGTACAGCGCGTCGGGTTCGATGACGTCGTCGTGGTCCACGAACGCGAGGTAGTCTCCGTGCGCTTCGCGGATGCCGACGTTCGTGTTGTCGGCGATGCTGCGATTGTCGGCGACGATCACGCGGATGCGCGGGTCCCGGATCTCGCGCAGCACCGTGTCGACGGAGTCGCATGCGCCGCTCACGTTGACCAGAATCAGTTCGAACCGTTCGTAGGACTGGCACAGCACCGAGCGCAGCAATTCACGCAGATACCGTTCCGGCGTGCGAAACAGCACGCACACCACGCTGATCATCGGAGCATCGAACCATTGGGAGGCAACGTCGCGCTGCCGTTCAAGTTCCGCGAGCGACACGCGTCTTCCGCGCAGCCACGAATCGTATCCCGGATCAAGCGACGCGTGGCGCAGTTCATTGCGGCAGTCATTGACGATGTGACTGAACATGGGCGGCAGCAGGCAGGTGAACGCGCCGTCCAGCGGATCGTCTTCGGATTGGACGCACAGGCAGATCGTGCCGGGATGCCCCGGCAGGGGCACGGACAGCGACAGGCGACGGACCGTCAGGTTGCGGTCGTGGACCTGCGGAATCGCGTCGTCTTCCAACACGACGGTTCTCGCGTCGAGAGGGCGGCCGGATTCGTCGTATACGTGCAGGGCGTACCGCGCGTCGGCTCGGTACGGGAATGAGGCGCTCATCCGCAGTACCATGCCGCCTTTGCCGTCTGCGTAGATGCCGGTCACTTCGGCGTGCCCGTTCGCGGAACGCAAACGCCTGTCAATGTCTCGAATGCGGACGGCTTGTTCCGCGTGCAGCCGGTAGGTCAGCCGCGAACGTACTTTGGACGGCAATGACTCCACCACGTAAGTGAACAGCACGTGATCCGAATGACGGTGGTCGACGACGCGCAAGGCCAGTTTGGTGCCGTCCAAGAGCGGAAACGCGAGCACGACGCGGCGAGAGGCCGCGGCGGACCATGTCCGTTCAACTTCATCCGGCCAGTAGAGGGAGCAAGGGATGATGACGCCGCCGGCAATCTCGGCATAAGCGGCGTACTGGCAGGTTTCGTGCCCCTCCATGCCTTCAAGGATCAGTTCGAGATAGCCCTTGCCGTCTCCTCGGCAGAATGTCCCCGCTGTTATCGTCATGCTCGATCCTTCCATGAGAGATCAGTCGGCATACGCGCGGAAGGCGATGCCCTCGGACTGCCAGCCGGCACGCATGAGCGCGATACGCTCCTGATCGTTGATGACCAGCATGTGACGGCCGATCCTTCGATTGTACAAACGGTATACGGGATTGCCCTGAGCCACGGGGGTTTCGAAGGAACCCTCCTCAACCCAACCGGAAGCCGCCAGCTTCGTCGCCTCCGCCCGACTGACGGTGTACAGGTAATCGCCGCTGATACGGTTACGCAGACGAGTCGCGGTTTCAACTTGCGGCGAGACCCCGTCGGACGATCCGGAGGATGGCAGCTTCTCAACCCGCAGGGTGAAGAAGGCGATGCCCTCATCACGCCAGCTCCGGTGCCGCTGCGTCAGCGCATGGTATTCATTGGCGTCCATGGAGAACAGATGCGTGCGCAGCGTCTGCGAATACAGGCGGTGCACGGCCACTTTTCGCACCGTCTCGGTTGGAGTACCGGCAGCACCAGAGTCGTTTGGCTTGTCGGATGGCTGATTCGCATCGTCAGGGCTTTGGCCATTGCCGTTCGGCATGGCCCCGGTAAGAAATGTCAGATACCAGCTCTGAACCGCCGTGTTCGAGCTGAATACGCCGGCATCAGCATGCGGACCATACTCCGGGTACCAGCTGGACACGCTGACCGATGCGCGCCGCAACGCCTGTTCCATGGCAAGGCTCTGTCGATAGGACACCGTGCGATCGTTCTGCCCGTGGGCCAGCAGCATCGGCGCGGCCTTGGCGCTCACGTAGTACAACGGACTGGCCGATCGGGCCTGCTGATCGGTATATCCTGTGCCAAGCAACAGAGTCTTGGCCTGATCCGCCACGGCAGCGTCGTCACCGTCGAGTGTGCCCCACTGGGTTACGTCGGCAATGCCGAAATCGCTGATGACTGCCTGCACCGCGCTTGAAACAGAGCCGTTGCCATCTGTCGCAACGTCGAACTGGGCGCTGCCATTGGTCACGCCCATCATCATCGCCAGATGCGCGCCCGCGGATTCACCGAACACCGCGATGCGATTCACGTCAATACCATACTCGGCCGCATGCGCACGCAGGAAACGCACAGCGGACTTGCAGTCATTGATCTGCGCCGGCCACGCCGCCTCCGTGGTAAGTCGATAATTGATAGACGCCACCAGATACCCGTTGTTCACCAACGCGTTGACCAATGACATGCGGGCCGACATGGACTTGTCCCCACTCATCCAGGATCCGCCATGAATAAACACGACGGCCGGCTTGGCCTTGGCAACGTTGGCGTTGGCGTCCGCGCCACCGTCAACGGAGCCGACGGACTTTGCCGAAGCATAGACATCCAGCTTCTGCGACTGGCTGACGTCAGGCGAACTCACATAGGCAATGTCCCGGGTTACCGTCACGGAGGACGCACTTTCCACGGCGATCGCCCGGGACGGCACCATACCGCCCGTCAAAGCAGCCATACACACAACAACCATCATCGCGGCCGCACGCCACATCAGTTCTTTCAGCGCCGAACCGCGCATATCGCTCCCACCTACAGCAGTCTCAATCATCCATCGAAAATACTCGGAACACTATAGTCATGCTGCGGTATTTCCCTCCGGCGCACTGAGGACTTCGCCGGGCCGGATTTGTCCTCAAGCTCCAGTGTCGTACGTGGTATACACTGAACATGTCTCGTGTCATGACGATCGAAGGGGACGGATGCCTGTCTTTTCCGTGGTGATTCCCGCATACAACAACAGCCGGTATCTGCCGGAGTGCGTGCATAGCATTACCAGTCAGTCGTTTCGGGACCTGGAGGTCATCATCGTGGACGACGCCAGCACAGACGACACCTACGTCACCATGCAACAGCTGGCGGCGGAAGACGAACGCGTCATTCTTCTGCGCAACGACGACAACTCAGGCACGCTGACCACCCGGCAGCACGGCGTCACGGCGTCGCACGGCGACTACGTGCTGCTGATCGATCAGGACGACGAACTCGCTCCGGGAGCACTCGCGTCGCTGCACGCCTACGCGCAGGAGCATCCCGCCGACATCTACCATTACGGAGTGCGCGTGGATGCTGCCACCAATGCGGCACGTGACGCGGCGGCCGGCATGACCAACTTTCTCACCCCCATGCCGCGCACGTTGCAGGGAGAACAGATCCTCGCCACGCAATTCGCGCAGCAGGACGGGTTCGACTGGCACGTCCACCACAAAATGTTCCGCGGCACGTTGGCCCGCCGCGCATACACCATGGCCCCGCACACGCGACTACTGCTCTCGGACGACCTGTACATGTGCTTCGTCATCGACGCTCTGGCCGACTCGTATGCGGCGATCCCCGACTCTCCGTGGTACGTCTATCATCTTGGCCGCGGCGAGACGCTTGGTTCGCAGCTTACGCTCGACGCATTCTCCACGCTCGCCGCACGCGACGCAAAAGCGCTGCGGCTCATCAACGCGTTCGTCGCCGCCCACAGCGAAGACATTCATCGCAGCGACTGGGACGCACGAGTCGCCGACGTGCGCGACCGTCTCATCGAACACACGATGAACGAATGGCAGGATAATCTGCCGGCATCGGACAAGCCGACCGGACTGGACCGTGCGCTGCGCTGCTGGCCGCCGGACGCCGTATGCGGGGAACTGTACCGGTACGTGCGCGACTACGCGTACGCGTACCTCGTCGCAGACGATCGCGGCAGCGACTCCTCCCAGCGCAACCGCGAGCAGGCACTGCATTATCTGCGGCTGGCACAGGACATCGAACACCGGTATGCGGAACCGTCATCGGTTCGCAACGATCACTATCGCGCGCTCAAAGCCATCGCCATGCAGCATCTGACGGATTCCGGACTCGTCTCCCGCCCGGCGAACGCACCGCAACCGAAGACCGAACCGGACACGGAATCGGCGAGCGTGCCACGTCACCATTCCCCCATCACCGTGCTGCGCTCGCTGTTCGAACGTATCGCCTACCATCGAACCAGCAACTGATCCGAACGGAACCGCCGACGGACGCTTCACCGTCGACACCCAGCGAAAGAGGAATCATGCCCAAGATCTCCGTCATCATCGCGGCGTACAACGTCGAACCGTATATCGGCGCGTGTTTGGACAGCGTATGCACGCAAACGCTGCGGGATATCGACATCGTCGTCGTGGATGATGCCAGCACCGACGGCACCGCCGCCATACTGGCCGACGCCGCGCGACACGACGATCGCATTCGAGTGATCACCCATGACCGCAATCAGGGGTTGCATCTGACACGCGCCACCGGCGTCGCCGCGGCCAGCGGACAGTATGCGTTCTTCCTTGACGGCGACGACGACCTCGCTCCGACCATGTGCGAGGAGCTGTACGCCAATCTTGCGGGCTCGCCGGTAGACATCCTGCACTTCGGTCTGACGGTGCTTGGCGAAAACGGCATTCTCGACGGGGAGTGTCAGGCGTTCGAGCGGTTCAACAACGCGCCGACCCCGGATGCGCAGTATGAGGACATCGTGCGCAACGTGTATCTCGAATCACGCGGTTATGCGGTGGACTGGCGCGTTACGCAGCGTGCCTTCCGCACGTCGCTGCTCAAGCGTGCGTTCGCCATGATGACCAACCGCCGGCTGGAACGCGCGGAGGACGGCTATGAGTGCTTCGTGCTGTCCGCGATCGCCACCTCGTATCGCAGCGCCAAGCAGTGCCGTGGATACCGGTATCATTATGGCCGTGGCGTGACCGGCACCAATCAGATCACCGCCGCCACGTTCGCCGATTTTTGCGATCAGTTCGCCGCGTGCCTCGACGCGGCCGACGAGTTCGCGTCGTCGCAGCCGCAGTTCCGGCTCAACGAGTGCGCGGCTGGATTCCGTGTGAAGGCAATCGAACTGCTGTCGAACGACTGGCGAGTGCGCGTGGCGGACAGCGGCAAGGCGCAGGCCGCGCACGACATGGGACGCGTGTTCGGCAATGCCGTGGCCGCGCGCGAGATCTGGCGTCACGTGCGCGACGTGGCGTGGACGCTGTGCACGTCGAAGGCGCAGCATCCGCAGGATGTTGCGAGTATGAACGATTGGGCCGAGATCGCTCGCTCGCTCACGCCGAGCGAAGGCAGCCGCGATGACCTGCACCGGTATGTGACGGTGCGTGGCCGCGCGGAGGAGCTGATCGCCGATCTGGGACGGGCTCGGGAACTGGACGAATACGGCAAGCAGCGGATTCGTATCTTCGTGACGACGCACAAGAATGTGGACAAGCCGAAGAGCTCTATCCTGCAGCCGGTGCAGGTGGGGCTCAAGCCGGGCTCATACCGTTTCCCGTGGGCGTTCCACGACGATGACGGCGAGAACATTTCCGACCGCAATCCGCGTTACTGCGAGCTGACCACCCAGTATTGGGCGTGGAAGAACGTGGACGCCGACTATTACGGCTTCTGTCATTACCGCCGTTATTTCGACTTCTCCGACACGGAGCATGAGGAGAATCCGTACGGCGAAGTGATGGACAATTACATCGATGATAAGGCTGTCGCCAAGTACGGGCTGGACGATGCGACAATCGCGCGCGCCGTGGACGGTTGGGACGTGATCACCACGCGCTGGCAGAATCTTGAGGAACTCATCGACAAGCACGGTACCCCGGAGGCGCTGTGGAGGGCGGCAGCCGGGCTCGTGGACGACGATCTGGACCGTTGCTGCCGCATTCTGAGCGACATGCACCCGGACTACCGCGAGGATATCGAAACGTTCCTGACCGGCAACCGCGCCTGCTTCTGCAACATGTTCATCATGCGCAAGACGATCTTCCAAGATTATTGCGCATGGCTGTTCCCGATCCTCGAACGCTTCGAGCAGGAAACCGACATGACGAACTACAGCCGTGAAGCGATGCGCACGCCGGGGCACCTGTCCGAACGCCTGCTCAACATCTATCTGATGCATCACCAGCGCGTCGGTGCGAGCTGGAAGATGAAGCAGACGCAGTGCGTGCACTTCACGCACCCGGATCCGGAGGACACGCTCCGCCCGCTGTGGCCGGAAGACTCGGGACTTCCCCAGCCGGTGCCCGTCGTGTTCGCCGCGGACAACAACTACGTCTCCCAGCTGGCCACCACCATCTATTCCGCGATGACAAACGCCTCCAAGGAACGTTTCTACGACGTGGTGGTGCTGCAGAAGGACATCGCGTGGGACCGTCAGGAGCGTTTGTGCCAGTTCTTTTCGTCGCGATTCTCCAACATGTCGCTACGGTTCAAGAACGTGGAGCGCGAAGTGGCCGGCTACGAGCTGACCACCAGCAACGCGCACATCAGCGTGGAAACCTACTACCGGTTCCTCATCCAGCAGTTGCTGCCGTTCTACGACAAGGTGCTCTACCTCGACTCCGACATCGTGATCAACGGCGACATCGCCGAACTGTACGACACCGAACTGGGCGATCATCTGCTGGCTGCAGTGCGCGACATCGACTATTTGGGCAACCTGAACATGCCCGACGGCATCCGCATGCGCTATTCCCAGCAGACCCTGCGCATGAAGAACCCCTACGACTATTTCCAGGCCGGCGTGCTGGTGCTCAACACCAAGGCAATGCGCGAACGGTACACGATCAGCCAGTGGCTCGAGTACGCGTCGGATCCGAACCTGATCTACAACGATCAGGACGTGCTCAACGTGCACTGCGAAGGCGACGTGCTCTACCTGCCGTGGGAATGGAACGTGGTACACAACCTCGAATACCGCGTGGAACGCATCTTCAGCTGCGCGCCCAGCGCGATGTACGACGGATATCTGGCGTCGCGCGCGCACCCGAAGATCATCCACTACGCCGGCTATATCAAGCCATGGACCGAT
Organism: Bifidobacterium miconis; assembly: GCF_019331735.1. GTDB lineage: Bacteria > Actinomycetota > Actinomycetes > Actinomycetales > Bifidobacteriaceae > Bifidobacterium > Bifidobacterium miconis. The sequence continues at coordinate 4,743 of NZ_JAHBBH010000034.1, read as the reverse complement.
CCGGAGTGCGATTTCGCAAGCATCTACTGGCGTTATGCGCGCCAGACGCCGTTCTACGAACAACTGCTGACGAAGATCACCCGGAAGATCGTGCACGACACCGTGGAAACCCGTTCGGCGGTCATCGCCAACGACACCGCCTCCCGCCTGATCGCGGAAGCGCTGCGACACGACCGTGCCGTGGGCGAAAACAATCCCATTCGCAAGATCATCGATCCGATCATGCCGATCGGTTCACGCCGACGCGACGCCGTCAAGGCGGTCGGCCGCATGCTGCGCGGACGCCGATAGGAGTACCGTCGGCCTGTCACCGCCTGCATTTGCGCGCCTGACTGCGACAGGCCGTTGGCCGCCGTCGCTGACCGCCGTCGCCATTCAAGTATTCCTTGATCGGCGATGGCGGTCAGTGGCGCCCCTCATCACGCATCCCGCTAATGTAGGTGAATGGCAAGAGTATGGATTGATGATCTCTGGCTCAAGAACGACGGCGACATCCCGCCCTCCTCCACCGCAAAACGCTCCCTGGCCGCCGTCAGTGATCCGATGACGGCCCAGGTTCCCGAACGATGGCGTTCCTCCCGATACGGCAAGGGCATGCGATGGCGCTGCCGCTGGTACACCGTGGAGGAAGGCACTCACAAGCAACATTCGAAATCATTCCGCAAACTGGCCGACGCGGAAGCGTTCCAAGCCGGCATGGAAGACGACGTGCGCCGCGGACGCTACACGGATCCCAACGATGCGCGCAAGCCGTTCAAAGACATCGCGGACATGTGGCTCCGATCCAAAAACCATGTCAGCGAAGGCGTGCGGGCACGCTACGAGTGCGAACTGCGCGTATACGTGAATCCGCGCTGGGCGGACACGCCCATTGGGTCGATCACCATCGACGACGTGGCCCGTTGGGTGAGCGACCTGTCGACCGGCGACTACCCGGCCAGCCTGTCCGGTGAGCGCGCAACCAAACCGCTTTCTCCGCGCTCGATCAAAAGCATCGTCAAAGTGGTGTTCGCCGGCGTGCTCGACTACGCGGTCAAGGCACGGTATCTCATGAATAATCCGGCCCGCGACGTGGAAGTGCCGAAAACCGAATACAAGGATCTGGTGTTCCTCGACATCCACGAGATCGAAACATTGGCAAACGCCGCCGAGACCGTGGGCAGACCGGTGGATGCGCTCATCATACGGTTCCAAAGCTATGTGGGCACGCGCATCAACGAATCGTTCGCCCTGCAAGTGGGCGATCTGGACTTGGAGCACCGCAAGGCGCGCATTCGCCGCACATGGAAAAACAGCGCGAAAGCGCAGCGGCTCGGCCCACCAAAATCCGGCAAACCACGCACGGTGGCCATTCCCAAATTTCTGATCAAACCGTTGAAAGATCAGATCAAAGGGCAGCCGGACACCGCATACGTGTTCCGCGCCGTCAAAGGCGGGCACATCAACGACCACAACTGGCGGCGGAAAATCTGGCACAAAGCCGTGGAACAGGCCGGCCTCGACGAAGTGCAGGGGCTGACACCGCACAGCCTGCGGCACTCATACGCGGCAATCGCCATCAAAGCCGGAGCGGACGTGAAAATACTCCAACGGCAAATGGGGCATGCTTCGGCCAGTCTGACCTTGGACGTGTACGGTTTTCTGTTCCCCGAACGACTCGAACAAGTGGCGGACGCAGTCGATGTGGAACGCTCCATGGCCCTCTCAGGAACCGCAGGGAAACGAACAAAACGAAGGTGAACCGGCTTGTCTGCATCGTGTCTATGTCGTGTCCGGACATCGGCGAACACCATTCCGGGAAAGACACGACAGCAGTCGATTGTGCCGGACGGGTGCCAAAAGCGGAATCGCAATCGTGTCCAGCCGTGTCCGAAGCGAGAAGCCGATGACCGTTGGTTCTGCAAGGCCTTGCCGTGATTGAGGTCGCACAACCCTTCCGAAAGGAAACCCATAGCCCTAGAAGAAAGGTTCCTGACTATGACAGGAAACAACAAGGTTTGGCGCGCGCCGCTCGCCGGCCTCGCCTCCGTCGCGATGCTCGCGACCATGGGCGTGACCGCGCTTACCGCCAGCGCGACCACCGGTGAGAACGTGAATGGCTCGTCGGTCAATGACGTCAAGGTCACCGGCGACATCACCGCCACCGTCACGTACGGCGATTCCCTGATTGATGCCCTGCACGGCACCGTGCCGGCGAAGTCTGGCCTGTTCCTCGGCTACTACGGTGAGGACGGCAAGCCGTTCGACTTCACCGCCCCGCTGACCAAGGACGTGAAGGTCACCGCGAAGTACGCGGTGAAGGCCGATGACGTGGTCAAGGTCACGTTCAACGGTTCGTACGGCTTCTACCCGACCGGCTCCAACACGGTGTATTTGGCCAAGGGTTCCAAGCTGGACGCGAATCTGGCGCCGACCGACTTCGGTGGCGACGGCAGCCTGACCGCCACTTGGAAGGTGTCCGGCACCGGCGCCGCAGTGTCTTCGGTCTCCAAGCTGTCCGACGTTGCCGTGGCCCGTCCGGCCGATGGCAGCGGTGACGTTCAGGTCACTCCGGACACGTTTAAGGATGACGTCACCACCGTTCGCTTCAATGGTCTGAGCGCCGGTTTCGCCCCAACCTCCTACGCGCTGAACGCGTACGCGGACGGCAAGGACGCCGATGACCTGTTTGTGGACGTCACCTCCGACGGCACCGCGACCCCGCAGATCGTGACCCCGTCCGCCGAGCAGGTCGTGTACACGAAGTGGAAGAACACCCCGGGCACGAACGCTTCGGTCGAGGTTGGCAAGACCGTCAAGAAGGGCACCTTCGAGATCGATCCGGCCTCCGCTAGCAAGTACTACTACGTGACGTTCGACGCGCAGGGCGGTTCGGACGTGGCGACCCAGCGCGTGGCCGAAAACGGCTACGCCAAGCAGCCGGCCCAGCCGACCCGTTCCGGATTCGTGTTCAAGGGCTGGAAGATGTCCGGCGCGAGCAGCTTCTACGCTTTCGAGACCACCAAGGTCACCTCGAGTATCACCCTGTTTGCCGTTTGGCAGTCCACCACGTCGCAGCTGACCGTCACGTTCAAGGATCAGGAATATGACGGCAAGCACGACAACGTCGCCGTCAAGGTGAACGGCGGTGACTTCGTGTCCGAGGATCAGGCCCCGCAGTGGACCCGCAAGGGCTACGTGCTCGCCGGTTGGGTCAAGTCGGACGGCAGCGACTTCGACTTCGACGCTCAGGTCGCCGCTGACGTGAACAACGGCGATGACTTCACGCTGACCGCCGACTGGGTGAAGGTCACTTCCGATGTTGCCGCCACCGCGCTGAAGTATGTCACGAAGAACAGCGGTCGTTTCACCGACGCTTCCTGGGCCGAGTACGAAACCACGTACACCAAGATCGAAAAGGAATACAAGCAGGCCGAGTTTAACGCCCCGGCCAGTGGCATCTCCGACGAGACTTCCGCTAAGATCGTCTCCGCGCTGAAGGCCGCTTGGGAGAAGCTTGTCTTCGCCCACGAGACCGGCGCGGACGTTGAGGGCCAGACCACTGTTCATCGTCTGTCCAAGGGCGGCGAACACTTCTACACCGCCAACGAGTCCGAGCTCAACGTGCTCACCAGCAAGCTGACGACCCGTGGCGGCTGGACCGACGAAGGCCGACTCTTCCAGCAGGCCGAGCCGACGAACGTCAACCTCACCCTTGCGGACTTCAAGACCGCTGCCAAGAACGCCGGCCTGACCGGTGTCGAGGCCGACAAGGTCGCGTCCCAGCTTGAGGATGCCGCTACGCCGATCATCAAGCGGGTGTATCGTCTGTACAACAAGTCGAACGGTGACCACGTGTGGACCATCGACGAGACCGAGTACAACGCCTTGGCCGCCAAGGCCGCTTGGAACGACGAGGGCGTGGCGTTTCTGACCCCGACGTTCACCGGCACCACTGCCGTGACCCGTCTGTACAAGGGCAGCCGTCACCTCCTGTCCACCGACTCGAACGAGCAGAAGGTCCTGTCCAAGAAGTACTGCTGGAAGGTCGAAGGCACCGTGTTCAAGGCCTACTGATCCCACCGATCAAGACCAATAGCACGAAGCCTGTAGGCTGACATAACAGGAGCGGGGTTCCGCCAAGATGATTTCTTGGCGGAACCCCGCTCCTGTCGTTCTCGTCCCGGATTCCGTCCTTGCTGGGAAGTCTTTCATGGGTTCTTCGCATTCTGTCGTGTACGCGCCGACATGCCTGTGGCATCGGTATCGCGCTGCGCGCGATGCGTTCGGCGGCGGCCATCGTCGTCGCTCTCGTCGCGCGTTCACGCTCCGGTGCTGGCGGAGCCTCGGCTCCCTCGGCTGAGGGAGCTGTCACGGCGTGCCGTGACTGAGGGAGCGTCCGCGGCACGCCAGTGCCGCCGGCAATGCAGCATCGCGCGCAAGCGGGATACCACCATCAAGGTCTCGACGTCTGTTATCGTCCGGCAATCCTTGCCGTCATCACCCGGTCGATCCTCTCGTACGCCGCATGACCATGCGATCCACCCGATCGCTCATAAACCTTGGAGCCAGCGCGGTCCTCGGCCGAGGAGTAGACGTCACAAACAGCAACAAGGGACCAGGCACGGGGCTGAAAACGACAAAAGCGGGGTTCCGCCAAGAGACTATCTTGGCGGAACCCCGCTTGCTATGTCAGCCTAACGGCTTCGAGTCAATGGCCCTACGATCAGTAGGCCTTGAACACGGTGCCTTCGACCTTCCAGC
>NZ_JAHBBH010000033.1 GCF_019331735.1 Bifidobacterium miconis | reverse complement strand
CCATCGCGTGACCGGCTGACCGAGCATGCGTCGACCGTCGCATCGAGGGCAGCGTGTGCCGCACCGATCGGTGCTATGGTCGATACGTATAGTCAATGATGAAGGACCGCCGCCATGCCACGAACCAGCACTCACAGGCCCACGAGCCGCGACGTCGCCAAGCTCGCGAACGTCGCGCAGAGCACCGTATCGTACTACATGAACGGCAGCCGGCCGGTCGCAGCGGAGACCAAGGCGCGCATCGAGGCGGCGATGAAGATCCTCGACTACCATCCCAACTCGAGCGCTCGCACGCTGCGCACGCAGCACACCAACCTCATCACCCTCATCGAACGGCTCTCGTACGAATCGGACGGCACCGACGTCACGCCGTATCTGAGCTCCATCATCGAGGAGGCGTACCGGCTCGGCTACGACGTGATCACCAACACCACGCAGGCCGACCCGGACAGCCTGCGCCGCATGGACGGGCGCAACATCTGCGACGGATTCATCCTCATGGACGTCACCGACGAGGACAACCGCATCCCCGTCGCCGCCGAAATCGGCCTGCCGACCGTCATCTTCGGCCGTCCGCGCGACGCGCACGGGCTCGACCTCGTCTACTTCGACTACACGCACGTCGGCGGCGTGATCGTCGACTATCTGGCCAACCTCAACCACCATCACGTGCTGTATCTCGACGACGACTACGCGACGAACCGCAACTACCTGACCATCCAGGGCATGTACGGCACGATGCGCGAGCACGCGCAGGCGCACGGCATGGAGTTTTCCATCGCACCGATGCCGCAGACCGACTCGACCCCCGCGCTGGACGCGATCTCCGAACTCATCGACGACAATCTGGCGATCGTGACGCGCCAGCCGCGGCCGACCAAGCAGATCATGGACGCGCTCGACAGGCTCGGCATCACGCTCGGGCAGGACCTGACGCTCGTGAGCATCTGCCCGAACTCGCGCATCCCGCGGTTCGCGCTCAAGCCGACGAACATCTCGCAGCAGCCGCGCGAGGTCTCGCAGCTCGCCGTGCGCACGCTCGTCGAGCGCATCAAGGATCCGGCCCGGCCGCAGGTCGAGCGTCCGGTCCGCTCCACGCGCGTCACCACGCGCGAAACGACGGTCGATTTCCGCAAGTAGCTCGTGGTCGGCGCATGCGGCTGGATGAGCACGCACTGAAAAAGCGGCGGCCGCGATCGACGAATGATCGCGGCCGCCGCCGAACGTTGGATGCGCCTGCCGCTACCGCACGCGGCGCATCACGCTGATGCACAGCGACGGGAACGTCCACAGGCTCGGATCGGCCGCCGCGGCGCCGTGCGCGCCCGTGCCGATACCCGCGTCGGCCGGCATTTCCTCGCCGCTCGACGCGTCGTACTGCGTGGACGCGTCGCCGTCGGGGTCCATCGCGTCGGTGATGTTGAGGATCGCGTTGAAATCGTGGGCCACCGCCGGCGCGCTGTTGCGCATCGTGTTGATGTGCGGGTCCTTGTCGACCGGATCGTTGCTCTCGTACAGCGGACGGTCCAGCTTCGACTGCGAGGCGAGCGCGTGCTGCACGGTTTCGACCAGATCGTGGATCGGATCGTTCTCGTTCACGATCGTCGTCCAGTTGCGGTCGTCGAAATGCTTCGGATTGAGCCGCGTGATCAGCACGCCGTGACCCGGCTGCTCGCCGTTGACCACGGCCGAGCACCATTCGCACTGCCATTCGCAATCGGACGGCAGGCGGAAGTGCAGGTCATGGTCGGTGCCGTTGACCACGATGAGCACGTCCATCTCGTTGGCCGACAGCAGGCGCATCTGGAAGCTGCGCACGCTCGTGTCGAACCAGTCGCGGTCCATCGGCGTGGTGCCGTCCGGCAGATACCACTGCACGCGGCTCGACGGCTTGAACAGGCCGAGCTGCGTGAGCAGCGTGAAGAACTCCTCGTGATGGTACAGGTCAAGCGACTTGCGGATCGCGATCAGGCGCGACACGGTCTCCAAACGGCGCATTTCCGGCGTTTTCTTGGTCTGGTACAGCCAAGTCCAGTCAAGCCAGGTCGTGTCGTTGTCCTGCGCGTACGCGTTGTTGTTGCCGTGCTGCGAATTGCCGAACTCGTCGCCGGCGAGCATCATCGGCGTGCCGAGCGAGAGCATGAGCGTGCCGAGCATGTTCATCGCCGCGCGGTTGCGCCGCCGCACGACCGCCGGGTCGCGGCTCGGGCCCTCCACGCCGAAGTTCGACGAATGGTTGACGTTCGAGCCGTCCATGTTGTTTTCGCCGTTGGCCTCGTTGTGCTTCGTGTTGTACATGGTCAGGTCGGCGAGCGTGAAGCCGTCGTGCGCGGTCACGTAGTTGATTGACGCGACGCATCCGCGGCCTGGATCGGTGGCGAACAGGTCGGCCGAACCGCACAGGCGCGTGGCCATCTCCTGCATGCCGATCGTGCCGGCGGCGCCGGGCTGCGTGTCGGTGAGCCAGAACCGGCGCGTCGTGTCGCGGAAGCGGTCGTTCCATTCGCTGAACGGCATGCCGAAGCCGCCGGTGCGCCAGCCTTCCGGGCCGAGATCCCACGGCTCCATGATGAGTTTGAGGTTGCCGAGCAGCAGGTCGGAGCGCAACGCGTACAGGAACGGGTGGTGCTTGGTGAAATTGCCCTCGAGGCGGGCCAGCGAGGCGGCCAGGTCGAAGCGGAAGCCGTCCACGCCGATGCGCTTGGCCCAGTAGCGCAGCGAATCGACCGCGAACGTGAGCACGTGCGTGTTCGTGAAGTTGAACGTGTTGCCGCAGCCGGTCGTGTCTTCCAGACGGCCGATGTCGTTCTTCTGCCGGCGGTAGTAGGACAGCGGGTCGAAGCCGCGCCAGCAGGTCGTCGGGCCCTCCACGCCGCCCTCGCAGGTGTGGTTGTACACCACGTCCATGATGACCTCGAAGCCTGCCTCGTGCAGCGCGCGCACCATGTTGATGACCTCGTCGCGCACCGCGCCGGCGCCCTTCTTGCGGGCTGCCTCGGTGGCGTACGAGGGTTCGGGGGAGAAATAGCTGAGCGTCGAATAGCCCCAGTAGTTGTGCCGGCCGCGCTCCTGCAGGAACAGTTCGTCCTGCTTGGCCTGGATCGGCAGCAGCTCGATCGACGTGACGCCGAGGCCCTGCAGGTACGCCAGCGTGATCGGGTGCGCGAGTCCAGCGTACGTGCCGCGCAGCTCCTTCGGCAGCCACGGCGCATTCGCCGTGAAGCCCTTGACGTGCAGCTCGTAGAGCACGGTCTTGCTCCACGGCACGTGCGGGTGCACCGGATCGTCGTCGTGCTTGGTCGTGTCGCGGTCGTCGATCGCCACCGACACCGGCATCTTGCCGAGCGCGTCGACGGTGCTCATCTCGCCGAACGCGTCGCCGCGCACGCGTCTGTCCGCGCCGATCTCGCACCGGTAGGAGAACGCGGCCGGATCAAGCTGCATCTTGCCGTCGATGCCCTTGCCGTACGGGTCGAGCAGCAGCTTGTACGGGTTGAACCGCAGTCCGATCTTCGGGTTCCACACGCCGTCCACGCGGTACGCGTAGCGCATGCCGTCCCACGCCTTGGGCAGATGCACGTACCACAGGCCGTAGTTCGGCCCCTCCATGCGGAACAGCGTCTCGCGCACGTACATCGACTCGATGATGCGCGTGCACACCGCATGCGAATGGATCTGGTTGATGAACGGGGACGGCGACTCCTCGAAGATGCGCACGGCCTCGTTGAAGAAGGCGGTCGGCTGGTCGACCGGCTCGTAGACGCACAGCCATACCTGATCGGCGGTTTCCGAGCGCACCACGGCATCCGCGCCGCCATCCTCGGTGAAGTACAGGCCCGGCCTCGTTGCGTATCGGTGCGGTATCGCATACCGCTGGGGTATAGCGTTCTTCATGGCTCCCATTGTAACGGGGCGGTCTGTGGGAGTGTCGGACCGGTTCGAGGCGCAAGGCGGGGTGGTCTCGGTCGTTCGGTTTCGTCTGGCTTGTGTCCGGTTTCTTCCCGCGGATGGCGATTATCGTCCGTTTAACGCGTCTTTAATGGCCGAAAACCGCCATTAGCTGGAAGAAACCGGACGGTTGGCCCCCGCTGTTGCCGAATCATGCCACCATCCGGGGAGCAGGTCATCGGCATCCGTTGTCGTCCAGCCAGTCGTCGACGAGCCGCAGCGCCGCGCCCAACGCGGGCTGCCCGTCCATGCACAGTCCGCGCCGCAGACGCAGGCCGTCGCCGCCGAACGGGCTGAGCTTCGCCACGCGCGACCTCAGGTCGGCGATGTCGTCGTCGTCGAGGTACTGCGCGGCCTCGCCGCCGACGATCACGTCGCCGGCGATCACGGAGCGCACGTTCGCAATCGCCTGCGCCACGCGGTCCAGCCATTCGTTCATGCGCTCGCGGTGATGCGTTTCGCCCTGCTCGAGCACGCTGAAGAATCCCGGCAGGCTCTCGTAGTCCTCCGGCAGCGTTTCGGGCGAGCAGTAGACGTCCATGCAGCCGCGCTGGCCGCAGTAGCATGGACGGCCGCCCGGCACGAGCGCCATGTGCTCGATCATGCCGTCGCGAAACGCCGCGTTCTGGTGCAGACGGCCGTTGACCACGATTGCGCCGCACGGCCGGCGGTCCAGATAGATGCAGACCGCGTCGCGGATCGTGCGGTCGAACCACAGTTCCGCCGTCGCGTCGGCGTCGGCGTCGCGCATCGGCGTGAGCGTGCGGTGTACGAGCTGGCGCAGCGACTGCACCGAACAGCCGGGCGTGCCGGTCGCGTCCGCGAGCATGAGCTGCGGGGCCGAGGACTGCGCGTCCGACGCCGTTGGATCCGGCGCGGTGGCGGACACGATGCCTCGCGAGCAGAACGCGACGCCGATCACGGGGCTGGTCGCGGCGTTCGCGAATTCGTCGGCGATGCCTGCGACGCGCTGCCAGTAGGCCGCGTCGTTGCGGTAGGGGATCGTGCGGTTGAGACGCGCGACGATGTCGCCGTACAGGTCGATGGCCAGCAGCGTCGTCTCCGTCGTGCCTGCGGATACGCCGACGGCGATGCGGTGCCGCGGATTGAACGCGTACGGTACGGCCTTGCGTCCGCCGGTGGACGCCTGCGGATCGCCGGGCACGACGATGCCTGCGCGTTCGAGTTCGCGTAGATGCTGCGTGACGGTGGGCAGGCTGAGGCCGAGTTCATGTGCGAGCCGCTGCTTGGTGGCTTGGCGATGTCGGTAGAGATGACGCAGGATCGCGGTGCGGGTGTGGTCTCGTGGGGCGGAGGCGGCGGTGTCGGTTGCGGTTGTGGTTGCGGTGGTCGCGGCTGCGGTGATGGCGGGCGGCGTCGGGCCGCCGATATTGCCGTTGGGCTGGTGAGTCGGTGGAGTGGTCATGTGTCGTCCTCGATGACGGTGGCGGTTGCCAATGTCGGGATTATCCGCTTTTAGAAACTTATTTTATAGAAGATTGCACGGTGCGGCAACTTTTAGAAAATTGCTTTCTATAAGTCGTCTGCGCGCGATGTGTCGAAACCTGTGAGGAGGGTATGAAAAGCGAACAAAAAGCACCAAAATAGGGTGATTTGGGCGATTGAACACCTTGAAACGCACAATAAATTACAAAAATCAATCATAAAGAAACATGAAACGCCGTCGATTGTGTGCGCATGCAGAGCCTTGCGTCGTCCGGTACATTGTGACCTAGGCCACAAAAACGATGATGCTTTGGCAGCGCTTTGGCAACGTGTTGTGGCGCAACGACAGCCGTCCCGAGCGGGCGGAACCGGAATTTGCATCAGCAAGTCGAGGAGGATTCATGGCAGACGCAAAGCAGGCTGAGGTCCCCACCAAGCCGACCCCCGAGGAGAAGCAGGCCGCGGCGCAGTCCGAGGTCGACGCCCTCGTCAAGAAGGGTCTCAAGGCCCTCACCGAATTCGAGAAGCTCGATCAGGCGCAGGTCGACCGCATCGTCGCCAAGGCGTCGATCGCGGCGCTCAACAAGCACCTCGTGCTCGCGAAGATGGCCGTCGACGAAACCGGCCGCGGTCTGGTGGAAGACAAGGCCACCAAGAACATCTTCGCCTGCGAGCACGTCACCAACTATCTGGCCGGACAGAAGACCGTCGGCGTGATTCGCGAGGACGACGTCATGGGCATCGACGAGATCGCCGAACCGGTCGGCGTGGTCGCCGGCGTCACCCCGGTCACCAACCCGACCTCCACCACCATCTTCAAGTCGCTCATCGCGCTCAAGACCCGCTGCCCGATCATCTTCGGCTTCCACCCGTTCGCGCAGAAGTGCTCCGCCGAAGCGGCCCGCATCGTGCGCGACGCGGCCATCGAGGCCGGCGCCCCGGCCGACTGCATCCAGTGGATCGAGCACCCGTCCATCGAAGCCACCGGCGCGCTCATGAAGCACCCCGGCATCGCGACGATCCTCGCCACCGGCGGTCCGGGCATGGTCAAGGCCGCGTACTCTTCCGGCAAGCCGGCCCTCGGCGTCGGCGCCGGCAACGCGCCGGCATACGTCGACTCCGACGTCGACATCATCCGCGCCGCGAACGACCTGATCCTGTCCAAGCACTTCGACTACGGAATGATCTGCGCCACCGAACAGGCGATCATCGCGCACAAAGACGTCTACGAGCCGCTCGTCAAGGAACTGAAGCGCCGCAAGGCCTACTTCGTCAACGACGAGGAGAAGGCCAAGCTCGAGCAGTACATGTTCGGCTGCACCGCGTTCTCCGGCGGCACCCCGAAGCTCAACTCCGTGGTGCCGGGCAAGTCCCCGCAGTTCATCGCCAAGGCCGCCGGCTTCGAAATCCCGGCCGACGCGACCATCATCGCCGCCGAATGCTCCGAAGTCTCCGACAACGAGCCGCTCACCCACGAGAAGCTCGCCCCGGTGCACGCCGTGCTCAAGGCCGAATCCAAGGAGCAGGCGTTCGAAATGTGCGAGGCCATGCTCAAGCTCGGCGCCGGCCACACCGCCGCCATCCACACCAACAACGAGACGCTTGTGCGCGAGTACGGCCTCAGGATGCACGCCTGCCGCATCATCTGGAACTCCCCGAGCTCGCTCGGCGGCGTCGGCGACATCTACAACGCCATCGCACCGTCGCTCACCCTCGGCTGCGGCTCCTACGGCGGCAACTCGGTGTCCGGCAACGTCCAGGCCGTCAACCTGCTCAACATCAAGCGCATCGCTCGGAGGAACAACAACATGCAGTGGTTCAAGATCCCGGCCAAGACCTACTTCGAGCCGAACGCGATCAAGTACCTGCGCGACATGTACGGCATCGAGAAGGCCGTCATCGTGTGCGACAAGGTCATGGAGCAGCTCGGCATCGTCGACAAGGTCATCGACCAGCTGCGCGCCCGTTCCAACCGCGTCACCTTCCGCATCATCGACTATGTCGAGCCGGAGCCCTCCGTCGAGACCGTCGAACGCGGCGCCGAAATGATGCGCGAGGAGTTCGAGCCCGACACGATCATCGCGGTCGGCGGCGGCTCCCCGATGGACGCGGCCAAGATCATGTGGCTGCTCTACGAGCACCCGGAAATCGCCTTCTCCGACGTGCGCGAGAAGTTCTTCGACATCCGCAAGCGCGCCTTCAAGATCCCGCCGCTGGGCAAGAAGGCCAAGCTCGTGTGCATCCCGACCTCGTCCGGCACCGGTTCCGAAGTCACGCCGTTCGCCGTGATCACCGACCACAAGACCGGCTACAAGTACCCGATCACCGACTACGCGCTCACCCCGTCCGTCGCCATCGTCGATCCGGTCCTGGCCCGCACCCAGCCGCGCAAGCTCGCCTCCGACGCCGGCTTCGACGCGCTGACCCACTCGTTCGAGGCATACGTGTCCGTCTACGCGAACGACTTTACCGACGGCATGGCGCTGCACGCGGCCAAGCTCATCTGGGACAATCTGGCCGAGTCCGTCAACGGCGAGCCGGGCCTGGAGAAGACCAAGGCGCAGGAGAAGATGCACAACGCCGCCACCATGGCCGGCATGGCGTTCGGCTCCGCGTTCCTCGGCATGTGCCACGGCATGGCCCACACCATCGGCGCGCTGTGCCACGTCGCTCACGGCCGCACCAACTCCATCCTCCTGCCGTACGTGATCCGCTACAACGGCCAGGTGCCGGAGGAACCGACTTCGTGGCCGAAGTACAACAAGTACATCGCCGACGAGCGCTACCGCGACATCGCCGTCAACCTCGGCATCGACCCGGGCAAGACCCCGGCCGAGGCCGTCGAGAACCTGGCTCGCGCGGTGGAGGACTACCGCGACAACAAGCTCGGCATGAACAAGAGCTTCCAGGACTGCGGCGTCGACGAGGACTACTTCTGGAGCGTGCTCGACCAGATCGGCATGCGCGCCTACGAGGACCAGTGCGCCCCCGCGAACCCGCGCATCCCGCAGATCGAGGACATGAAGGACATCGCCATTGCCGCCTACTACGGCGTGCCGCAGGCCGAAGGCCACCGTCTGCGCGTCGAGCGCGAAGGCGAAGCCGCCACGGAGGAAGCCTCCGAGCGCGTCTGAACCGTCGTCTGGCTCCGGTCGGATCCGGTGCTTTGTCGGACCATTGCATTCCTTTGTTCTCGGCTCCCCCTGCTAGGGGAGCCGTCACGAAGTGACTGAAGGGTAGTCGGAACCCATCGCATCAAGTCCGATGAAGTACCGGTCTTAGACCGGCTGATCGTTGAGGGAGTCCGCCCAGCTTGGGCGGGCTCCTTTTTTGCTTGCGCTCTTTGTGGCGTTCTCTCCGCGGTTCGGTGACTTTTCGGCGACTTTTCGGGCTATAGGAACTTTTGTGGTGCTTTTGTGGTGCTTGAAGGTTTGTCTTTTCGTTCTCTGGATCATGTTTGGCTGCTGTTGCGGTTGCGGATCCGTGCGCCGGTCAACAGGTGACGACCTTCATCCATGCTCCAAGAGATGCCTCAACCATCCGCTCGGGTGCTCTCGGAGGGACTGCGCGGAGGGACTGTGCTCGGACTGTACAGGGGCTTAAATGGCCGGTTTTCCCCACTTTGTTGGTTGACTGTTTTGATATGCCGTCGACTGATCGTGAATGTGGGGATGGTCGTACCACGAACGGATGCAGTATGACGATGTCGTGGGTATTGGCTTGGAACAGTGGGGACGAAACTACCATGAAGGATTTGTCCGGCAGCGTGTCCGGCAGCGTTTCGTGGTAGTTTCGTCCCCACATGTGGAGCAATGTCGTAGATGTGGGGATATTCGTACCATGAGCACCTCGAAAACGGCCTGTAGATGACTGGATTTCCCCACTTCTTGGATTTTTCCCGACGAGGTTAGCCGGGAGTCAGGCCGGTGGGGCCGGAAAACGGGAGAGAACAGTCGAAGGATGTTAGGAGAACCATCAGGGTTTGACCGGGATCCTCGGGCATGACATTCGGAAGCCATCGTTCGCGGAACGGACAATGATGTCAGGAAATCATGGGCCATGACGGGAGGGTCATCGTCTATGGCGGTGAAGGGCCCTGCCATGGCGGGGGCGAGGAGGCCATCGGCCGCGGCATAAGGAAGTCTCCTGCCTGATTGCTGCAGAGTGTTGAGCAGATTTGACGGTGCTTTCCGCGGGTGCAGACTCCAATTTGACATGCCATAATGCATGGGCGTCGGAGACGGCATCATGATGGACGGCGTCATGAAGGCATGCGATTCGCGCGGCGCGGGACGCGGGCCTTGTCCAATTTGGCCGACAGCATTGTTCTGCGGTACGCCTCACTGAAGGAGAAACGGACCACGTCGTCCGCCACCAACCGAATTCTTTCGTCTCGCTCCTTTTCGGCTATGAACGTCTCTGATTGGCTCCCGTCCTTGAACATGGAAGGATCGGTGTACTTGATCCGACCATCCAATTCCGCGACGATGAACCTGCCATCCTGTGTATGCCAGGAGAAATCGACGCGATACCGACGGCCGAGATCAACCGGGTCGATGATCTCCTCCTGCAACTTCGGAGCTTCAAACCCCTCCTCGAGCATCACCGCATACGCGTACGCCTCACCGCCGTTTTCCGTGCCGCCGGGTGCCGATGCCACTGCCCGGAGCGCCTTTGCCCGGAAATTACCGGGAAGCGTGCGGCATGCATCCAGCATGTCTTCCCTGCTCATCAATCGTTGCCGCAATGCGGCTTCCGCCACGCTCAGCCCATCGGGGAAGTCCAGCCGCCGCACGCAGTCGAATATCGTCCGGCGCAGCGAGGTGACGCGCACGCCGTCCACCAGCCTGCACTGGACGCGTTCCTCATCGGGCAGCAGGTGATATCGCAGCGAACCGTGGTCGTGGGAGTGACGCCGTCGATCGGTCATGCGGTGAATGACGTTCGCATGGCGCACCGAATCGTTGATGCCGTAGAACGCCGCGGCCGTCATATCCCCGAACAGCCAGTCGGGATGCTGCACCGTCAGGGTCCGTATGATGCGGCGGTATTGTTCCATGCGGTCGAGCGTGTTCCAATGATCGGCCCGCGCGTAACAGGACTCCGCCACGCGGATCATGTCCCCGGCAGCCGTTCTGCGCAGCAAAACCCGTCGTTCGGCCGAGGTTCGTCCCCACATGCATAACCGGCGTTCCTCGGTTTCCAGACAGCGTGCGGCCAGTTCATGATTCGTTCTCATGATCGGCACCATAGCGAAGCTTGCATCATGAACGCGTCTATTTCGGGGCATGTGGTCGAAAGGTGCCGGTGTGTGGTCGAAAGGTACAGCCGAGTACCAAGGCATTCACGATACGTCCGTCTCCTGTTCCGTTGACATTCAGCGACATTCAGCCGATCACGTGACTGCACCCGAACGGCGATGCCGTTACGGGCGACGCGCCGGGAGGGATAGGGGGATATTGCCGGGAGCGGGAAGGATGCCTTACCGTGGGGGAATGTCGAAAACCGCAAGAACCACAACCTTCACGACCCGCAACGGCAGTCGCGGCACCAGTCGCAACGGCAGCTGCAACGGCGGATCGCGCCGCGGCGGATGCTCCGCGCGTTCGATCCTGCGCGACTGGATACCCGACCAGCCGGGCGCCTGGGTCATGGCCCTGCTGCCCGCGCTGTCCGGCGTGGCGATCGGCGGCGTCACCGTCAACACCGTCTGGATGCTGGTGGCGTGGGCGCTGTGCTATTGCGTCCAGTTCACGGCCGCCCGTTGGATCAAGTCCCGCTTCTCCCGCCGATACGCGAAACAGACCCTTATATATACGGTATTGCTGGCCACCGTCGGACTGCCGTTCCTGAGCGTCAATCCCGGAGTGCTGCGCTGGGCTCCGTACTTCGCCGTGCTGGCCGCTGTGTCGTTCGCGGCTGCCTATCTGCGCCGCGAGCGAAGCCTGTGGGGCAACGGGGCTGCGGTGCTCGCCTCGTCGTCCATGCCGACGGTCATCGCCTCGTTCGGCGATCCGGCCACACTGTCCGACGGCTGCACCGTGCCGACGGCGCTCGCGAACGGCCTGATTTCGCACGCCGACTGTGTGCGGTACGTCGAGCACGGCGCCGCGCTGTTTCGCGGACAGCTGCCGACGCCGGATACATGGTGGTCGACGTACGCGCTGCCGTCCGCCGGTCTCGCCGCATCGCTGCTGTTTGCGCTGACCCAGTTCGGTTCGGTGCTGTTCGTCAAGACGATGATCCGAGAGCGCGGCAATCGCCGGTACCTGCGCGCGTCGTGGGGCTGGCACGGGATGCTGCTGGCCCTGTGCGCCGGCGCGTGGCTGCTCGCCGATCCGTCCGGACGGCTGGCATGGCTGCGCGGCGGCTGGTCGGATCCGTCGTCGTTCGACTGGAAGGGCTGCATGATGACGGTTGTCGCCGCATGTCTGCTGCTGCGCGCGATCGTGCTGCCGATCGTCGCGAAGAACCGCCGTCTCAAGCCGATCGCCGTTGGCATGACCGAGCTGACGTCCAACCTGCTGGTGTTCGCCGCATCCGTCGCGTTCTGAGCCAGGCGATGCGGATGCCCGAGTCGTCGCGTCCTGTGACACGCGTCACGGTCGGCGTCGTGAGACGTTGGTTGAAGATGCGGCGGACGGGCTTTTATCGTACGTAGCGTGACAACATCGCGCGGATCCCAGATCAAACCCATCACCGAACATCATGCGAACCAGCTGTACCAGCACGGCACGCTCGCGCTGCTGGTGCCCGGCCTGCTGGAAGGCACGACGACGATCGGCGAACTGCTCACGCACGGCGACACCGGCATCGGCACGGGCGAGGGGCTCGACGGCGAGCTCATCATCCTCGACGGCGTGGCGTACAAGGTCGGATCCAGCGGCAAGGCGGAACGCGTGCCGGACGATTTCACGATGCCGTTCGCGAACGTGCATCACGCCGCGTTCCAGTACCAGTGCGAACGCGCGGACATCGGCCTTGAGGAGCTCAACAGGCGCATCGTGGAGGCGAACGGGCGCGCGAACACGTTCTTTTCAGTGATCGTGCGCGGCACGTTCAGCTTCATGAAGACCCGCGCGGTGATCAAGCAGCAGGCACCGTACCCGACGCTGGTGGAGGTCGCCGACCGGCAGGCGATGTTCCTGCGGCACGATGTGAAGGGCACGCTGCTGGGATACTTTTCGCCGGTCATGTTCCACGGGGCCGCGGTGGCCGGGTTTCACGAGCATTTTCTGTCCGACGACCGCACGTTCGGCGGGCACGTGCTCGATGCGGTGCTCGATCACGGCAAGATCTACAGTCAGGTGTTCGATACGCTGGTCCAGCACCTGCCGGTCGACGATCCCGAATACCGCAACCATGATTTCTCCCACGATCCGATCGCCGAGGCCATCACCGCCGCCGAAGGCGACAAGCACGACGACTGACGCGCGGAGCGCGGCTCGTCCGCGGCGCCGTGAAGCGAAGAGTCCGGTGGACTCTTCGTAGGCGACGCCGAGCGACGGCGGGAGCGAGGTGGAAAACAGGGTGAGGGTGTGGCGTGCGGAGCGCGACTCGTCCGCGGCGCCGTTATGCAAACAGTCCGGTGGACTGTTTGCAGGCGACGCCGAAGCGCGGCAGCGCTGAGGTAGATAAACGGTGTAAGGGCGTGCGCGCGGAGCGCGACACGCCCGAACTCCTTAAGGGTAGGCCTAGTGCTTTAATTAACAAGTTGCCTGATTTAGGGCTCGCAAATTGGAATCAAAAAAGCGAGCGCGGAGCGGGAAGTCACGCGAGTGAGGACTCGAATGCCGCGCACTGATGTGGTTTGACCACAGGGGACGCCTCGCAAGGGGTGTGTTCTGCTGCGGTCAGGTCCGCCGGTGCCCTTGGAAGCAGGCTGGTAAACAGTACACGAATCGCTAGAAAGGGCGGACGGCAATGGCGGGACAGAAAATCCGCATCAGGCTTAAGTCCTATGACCATGAGGTCATCGACCAATCGGCGAAGAAGATCGTCGAAACGGTGACGAACGCGGGCGCAACTGTGGTTGGCCCGGTTCCGCTCCCGACCGAGAAGAACGTCTTTGTTGTTATTCGTTCTCCTCACAAGTACAAGGATTCTCGCGAGCACTTCGAGATGCGCACTCATAAGCGCCTCATCGACATCGTGGACCCGACCCCCAAGGCCGTGGACTCCCTGATGCACATTGATCTGCCCGCGGATGTCAACATCGAGATCAAGCTGTAAGGGAGGAGGGAACCACTATGACTTCGCAGAGAGGTAGCCACAAGGCTCTGCTGGGCAAGAAGCTCGGCATGACTCAGGTCTGGGACGAGAACGGTTTCTTTGTCCCCGTCACCCTCGTTGACGTTTCCACCAACGTGGTGACCGCCGTCAAGTCCGATGAGACCGACGGTTACAAGGCTGTCCAGATCGGCTACGGCCAGATCGATCCCACCAAGGTGACCAAGCCGCTCGCCGGCCACTTCGCCAAGGCCGGCGTGACCCCGCGTCGCCACCTCGTCGAGGTGCGCACCGAGGACGCCGCCGAGTACGAGCCGGGTCAGGAGCTGTCCATCGACTTCTTCCCGGAGGGCTCTGAAGTCGACGTCACCGGCACCACCAAGGGCAAGGGCTTCGCCGGCACCATCAAGCGCTGGGGCTTCAAGTCCTACCGCCGTTCCCACGGCTCTCACAAGAACGAGCGTCGCCCCGGTTCTGTCGGCGCGTGCGCGACTCCGAGCCGTATCCTCAAGGGCAAGCGCATGGCCGGCCGCATGGGTCACGTGACCGCGACCGTCCAGGGCCTTACCGTCGTCTCCGCGGATGCCGAGAACAGCATCCTCGCCATCAAGGGCGCCGTTCCGGGCCCGAAGGGCAGCATCGTTCTCGTCCGCACGGCCGTGAAGTAAGGGGAGTCTGAATTATGGCAAACGTTACTCTGAACGTGTCCGACGCCCAGGGCCAGTCCGCCGGCACCGTCGAGGTTCCGGGCGAGATCTTCGGCCACACCGCCGAAGAGGTCCAGTCCCGCGTCCCGCTGATCCACCAGGTTGTCGTGGCTCAGCTCGCTGCCGCCCGTCAGGGCACCCACGCCACCAAGACCCGTGGCATGGTTTCCGGCGGCGGCAAGAAGCCGTGGAAGCAGAAGGGCACTGGTCGTGCCCGCCAGGGCTCCATCCGCGCCCCGCAGTGGTACCACGGCGGCACCGTGTTCGGTCCGCAGCCGCGCGACTACTCGCAGCGCACCCCGAAGAAGATGAAGGCCGCCGCCCTGCGCTACGTGCTTTCCGATCGCGCCAACGCCGGCCGCGTCGCCGTTGTGGACTTCGGCATCACCGATACCCCGTCCACCAAGACCGCCGTCGCCGCGCTGACCCCGATCACCGAGAACAAGTTCACCACGGTGGTGTTCTCCCGCGAAAACATCAACGAGTGGCTGTCGGTCCGCAACATCCCGACCGTGCACCCGATTTTCGCCGATCAGCTCAACACCTACGATGTGGTCACCGCTCAGTACGTCGTCTTCACGAAGGAGGGCCTCGACGCCTTCCTCGCCGGCAAGACCGAGCCGACCGCCAAGGAGGCCTGATTTAGATGGTCGCTATTCACAAGCCCGCACACGACGTCATTCTGAAGCCCGTCGTTTCCGAGAAGAGCTACGCCCTGTCCGACCGCGGCCAGTACACCTTCGTGGTGGCCCCGAACGCGAACAAGGTGCAGATCAAGCAGGCTATCGAAGAGATCTTCAAGGTGAAGGTGACGAACGTCAACACCCTCAACCGCGCCGGCAAGAAGCAGCGCACCCGTTACGGTTTCGGCCAGCGCGTCAACCAGAAGCGCGCGATCGTGACCGTCGCTGAGGGCCAGACGATCGACATCTTCGGCAACTGAAGGCTAGCCGAGAAAAGTTAAAGGAAGAACTATATTATGGCTATCCGCGTTTATAAGCCGACGACTGCTGGCCGCCGCAACGCGTCTGTGTCGGATTTCTCCGATCTTACGCGCTCCACGCCTGAGAAGTCGCTGGTTCGCAAGCTGACCAAGACCGGCGGTCGCAACTCCTACGGTCGCATGACCTCCCGCCACCGCGGTGGCGGCCACAAGCGCGCCTACCGTCTCATCGACTTCCGTCGCTGGGACAAGGACGGCGTTCCGGCCACCGTCGCTCACATCGAGTACGACCCGAACCGTTCCGCCCGCATCGCGCTGCTGCACTACGCCGACGGCGAGAAGCGCTACATCATCGCTCCGGAAGGCATCAAGCAGGGCGACCGCATTGAGACCGGCGAGAAGGCCGATATCAAGCCGGGCAACAACCTGCCGCTCAAGAACATCCCGACCGGTACCATCGTGCACGCGATCGAGCTCAAGCCGCTCGGCGGCGCGAAGATCGCGCGTTCCGCCGGTGCCGCTGTCCAGCTCGTCGCCAAGGATGGCGCCTACGCCCAGCTGCGTATGCCGTCCGGCGAAATCCGCAACGTGGACGCTCGCTGCCGCGCTACCGTCGGTGAGGTCGGCAACTCCGATCACGCCAACATCCAGCTCGGTAAGGCCGGTCGCGCCCGTTGGATCGGCAAGCGTCCGTGGACCCGTGGTGAGTCCATGAACCCGGTCGACCACCCGCACGGCGGTCGTACCCGCGGTGGCAAGCCGCCGGTTTCTCCGTGGGGCAAGGGCGAAGTTCGTACTCGCCGTCCGAAGAAGGCTTCGAACAAGATGATTGTTCGTCGTCGTCCGAATGGTAAGAACCGCAAGTAAGGGAGTGTCGAGTAGATGACTCGTAGCATCAAGAAGGGCCCCTTCGTCGACGCCCACCTGCAGAAGAAAGTCGACGAGCAGAACGAGAAGGGCACCAAGAACGTCATCAAGACGTGGTCCCGCCGTTCGATGATCACCCCTGATTTCATCGGACACACGTTCGCTGTTCATGATGGCCGCAAGCATGTCCCGGTGTTCGTCACCGAGGCCATGGTCGGTCACAAGCTCGGTGAGTTCGCCCCGACCAAGACCTTCAAGGGTCATGTGAAGGACGACAAGAAGGCCCGCCGCTAAAGGATAAGGAATAGAACATGGAAGCTAAAGCAATCGCTCGTCACGTCCGCGTGACGCCGCGCAAGGCTCGCCGCATGGTCGACCTCATCCGCGGCAAGCAGGCGACCGAAGCCGTCACCATCCTCAAGTTCGCTCCCCAGGACGCGTCCCTGCCGGTTCGCAAGGTCCTCGAGAGCGCCATCGCGAACGCCCGCGTGAAGGCCGACAAGGCCGGCGAGCCGTTCCGCGAGAACGACCTGGTCATCAAGGAGACCTACGTGGACGAGGGCGTTACGCTCAAGCGTTTCCGCGCTCGTGCTCAGGGCCGTGCCGCTCGTATCAACAAGCGCACCTCCCACATCACGGTCGTCGTTGCTACCAAGGAAGGAGCCCGCTAAAGATGGGTCAGAAGATCAATCCCTTTGGCTACCGTCTGGGCGTCACCGAGAGCCACCGTTCCAAGTGGTTCTCTGATTCCAACAAGCCCGGCGAGCGCTACAGCGACTTCGTCCTCGAAGACGACAAGATCCGCAAGGAAATGAACAAGGACCTCGAGCGTGCGGGCGTGTCCCGCATCGTCATCGAGCGTACCCGCGACCGCGTGCGCGTGGACATCCACACCGCTCGTCCGGGCATCGTGATCGGCCGCCGCGGCGCTGAGGCTGAGAAGGTTCGCGCCAAGCTCGAGAAGCTCACCGGCAAGCAGGTCCAGCTCAACATCTTCGAGGTCAAGAACGCCGCTCTGGACGCCCAGCTCGTCGCTCAGGGCATCGCCGAACAGCTGACCAACCGCGTGACCTTCCGTCGCGCGATGCGCAAGGCTCAGCAGGACGCGATGCGCGCCGGCGCCAAGGGTATCCGCATCAAGCTCTCCGGCCGTCTCGGCGGTGCGGAAATGAGCCGTTCCGAGTTCTACCGCGAGGGTCGCGTTCCGCTGCAGACCCTCCGCGCCCTGATCGATTACGGCTTCTTCGAGGCCAAGACCACCTACGGCCGCATCGGCGTCAAGGTGTGGATCTACAAGGGCGATATGACCGAGCGCGAGTTCGAAGAGCAGCAGGCTCAGCAGAACAACAGCCGTCCGGGCCGTCGTGGTGGCGATCGCCGCCCGCGCCGTGGCAACCGTGGTGCTGCCGCCCAGCAGCAGGCCGAGGCCCCGAAGGCCGAGACCGCCGCCGCTGAGGCCCCTGCCGCAACGGAAACGAAGGAGTGAACTGATGCTTATCCCGAAGAGGACTAAGTACCGCAAGCAGCATCGTCCGGTCCGCTCTGGCATGTCCAAGGGCGGCAACGAGATCGCCTTCGGCGATTACGGCATTCAGGCGCTGGCTCCGGCCTACGTCACCAACCGCCAGATCGAGGCGGCTCGTATCGCCATGACCCGTTACATCAAGCGTGGTGGCCGTGTGTGGATCACGATCTTCCCGGATCGCCCGCTGACCAAGAAGCCGCTGGGCACCCGAATGGGTTCCGGTAAGGGTACTCCGGAGTTCTGGATCGCCAACATTCGCCCCGGCCGCGTGATGTTCGAGATCGGTGGCGTCTCCGAGGATGTCGCTCGCGAGGCCCTGCGCCGCGCCATCGACAAGCTCCCGATGAAGTGCCGCGTTATTGCGCGTGAAGGTGGTGATATCTGATGGCAGTCGGTACCGCTGATTATGCAATCAAGAATCTGAACGAGAAGACCAACGAGGAGATCGAAGGTTTCCTCAAGAAGTCCAAGGAAGAGCTGTTCAACCTGCGCTTCCAGCACGCGACTGGTCAGCTCGAGAACACTGCCCGCCTCAAGGCGGTCAAGCACGACATCGCCAGGATGTACACCGTCCTGCGCGAGCGTGAGCTCGGCATCAGCCAGGCGCCCGAGGCATCCGATACGAAAGCTGAGGAGAAGTAATGGCTGAAGAGCGTAACTTCCGCAAGGTTCGTCGCGGTTACGTCGTGTCCGAGGCTATGGACAAGACGATCACCGTCGAGCTCGAGCAGCGTTCGACCCACCCGCTGTACGGCAAGGTCGTTCGTTCCACCAAGAAGGTCAAGGCCCATGATGAACACAACGACGCGCACGTTGGCGACCTCGTGAGTATTATGGAGACTCGGCCCCTGAGCAAGACCAAGCGTTGGCGTCTCGAGAGCATTATCGAGCGCGCCAAGTAACAAGTTCGGCTAGGCTCCGCGAGTCACCCCGCCCATGCTCGTACAGGTGGGCGGGGTGCTTGGGGAGAACCAGCTCGGCTAAGGAGAATCAATGATTCAGCAGGAAACGCGGCTTCATGTCGCCGACAACACGGGTGCGAAGGAACTCCTCTGCATCCGAGTGCTCGGCGGATCGAAGCGACGCTATGCCGGCCTCGGCGACGTGATCGTCGCCTCCGTCAAGGATGCGATCCCTGGCGGGTCGGTCAAGAAGGGCGATGTGGTCAAGGCCGTTGTCGTCCGCACCGTCAAGGAGAACCGTCGCGTGGACGGCTCCTACATCAAGTTCGACGAGAACGCCGCCGTTATTCTCGGCTCCGGCCGTGAACCGAAGGGCACTCGTATCTTCGGACCGATCGCTCGTGAGCTGCGCGACAAGCGCTTCATGCGCATCGTGTCCCTCGCCCCGGAGGTGATCTGACATGGCAGCCAAGATTAAGAGCGGCGACCTGGTCAAGGTCATCCGCGGCAAGGACAAGGGCAAGGAAGGCAAGGTCACCCGCGTGCTGGCCGACGATCGCCTGATCGTCGAGGGCGTGCAGATCGTCAAGAAGCACGTTCGCGCCACGCAGCAGGGCCAGCAGGCCGGCATCGTCTCCGTCGAGGCCCCGATCCATCGCTCCAACGTGATGGTCATCGACCCGGAGACCAAGAAGCCGACCCGCGTCGGCATTGTGGTGAAGGAAGAGGCTCGTGACGGCAAGGTGAAGACCGTGCGCGTGCGCGTCGCCAAGAAGTCCGGAAAGGAGCTGGCATGACCGATGCTACCGTCGAAGCGCCGGCAACTCCGCGCTTGAAGCAGCAGTACAAGGACGTCATCATCCCCGAGCTCGAGAAGGAGTTCAACTACTCCAACCCGATGCAGGTGGCCCGCGTCGAGAAGGTCGTCGTCTCCATGGGCGTCGGCGCCGCCGCGCGTGACTCCAAGCTCATCGAAGGCGCCGTCAAGGATCTCACGCTGATCACCGGCCAGAAGCCGAAGATCACGAAGGCCAAGAAGTCCGTCGCGCAGTTCCACCTGCGTGAAGGCCAGGCCATCGGCGCGTACGTCACCCTGCGTGGCGACCGCATGTGGGAGTTCCTCGATCGTCTGCTGACCCTCGCCCTGCCCCGTATCCGCGATTTCCGCGGCATCAACGGCAAGCAGTTCGACGGCCAGGGCAACTACAACTTTGGTCTCACCGAGCAGTCCATGTTCCACGAGATCGATCCGGATTCGATCGATCACCAGCGCGGTATGGACATCACCGTGGTGACCTCCACCAAGGACGACAAGGAAGCTTCCGTGCTCCTCAAGCACCTCGGCTTCCCCTTCAAGGAGAACTGATATGGCAAAAACCGCTCTGAAGAACAAGGCGGCCGGCAAGCCGAAGTTCAAGGTTCGCGCCTACACGCGCTGCCAGGTTTGTGGTCGTCCCCACTCCGTCTACCGCAAGTTCGGCCTGTGCCGTGTCTGCCTTCGCGAGAAGGCGCACCGCGGCGAGCTGCCCGGCGTTACGAAGTCCAGTTGGTAAACATCGACGCTGAAGGTCCGCGGCCCGATCGCCTGCGCATGCAGGCGTGAGGGCGGCGGAAACCATAGCGAGAAAGGGCAACAAGCCCAAATGACAATGACAGATCCTATCGCAGACATGCTTACCCGTCTGCGTAACGCGAGCGCGGCTAAGCACGAAACCGTGGATATGCCGTACTCCAAGTTCAAGAAGAACATCGCCGAGATCCTGAAGCGCGAAGGCTACATCAAGGACTTCGTCGCCAAGGACGCCAAGGTCGGCCAGACTCTTGAGGTCACCCTCAAGTACGGCCCGAACGGCGAGCGTTCCATCCAGGGCATCAAGCGCATTTCCAAGCCGGGCCTGCGTCGCTACGCGAAGTCCGACGCCCTGCCGATGCCGCTCGGCGGCCTCGGCATCGCCATCATCTCGACTTCCTCGGGACTGATGACCCAGAAGGAATGCCTCGACCGTGGCATCGGCGGCGAGATCGTCGCCTACGTGTGGTGAGAAAGGAGAGCTGACACATGGCATCGCATATTGGTAAGCTCCCCGTCGCCATCCCGGCCGGCGTGGAAGTCACGATCGACGGCCAGACCGTGGCCGCCAAGGGCCCGAAGGGCACCGACTCCTTCGTCATGCCGGAGGGCATCTCCGCCGTCGTCGAGAACAACGAGGTTGTTCTCACCCCGGCCGATGACCTGCGTCCGACCCGCGCGAAGCACGGCCTGAGCCGCGCTCTCGTCGCCAGCATCGTCAAGGGCGTGCACGAAGGCTACGCCAAGACCCTGCAGATCGTCGGCACCGGTTACCGCGCCACCCTCAAGGGCAAGAGCATCGAGTTCGCGCTCGGCTACTCCCACACCATCACCGTCAACCCGCCGGAAGGCATCGAGTTCGAGGTTCCGAACGCGAACACGGTGATCGTCAAGGGCACCGACAAGCAGGCCGTCGGCCAGGCTGCGGCTAACATCCGCAAGCTGCGTGCTCCGGAACCCTACAAGGGCAAGGGCATCAAGTACGCTGACGAGCATATCCTGCGCAAGGCTGGAAAGGCTGGTAAGTGATATGAGCGTTCAGATTCTCGGTAAGGGCAAGAAGGTCTCGCTCAAGCGTCGTCACGCTCGCATCCGCAAGCGCATCTCCGGCACCCCGGAAATGCCGCGTCTCGTTGTCTCCCGCTCCAACCGTCACATGGTCGCGCAGATCGTTGACGACACGAAGGGTATCACCCTCGTGTCCGCCTCGACCCTGACCGCCGACTTCGCCGGTTTCGAGGGCACCAAGGTCGAGGCCGCCAAGAAGGTCGGCGAGCTGGTGGCCGAGAAGGCCAAGGCTGCGGGCATCGAGGCCGTCGTCTTCGACCGTGGTGGCAACAAGTACACTGGTCGCGTCGCAGCTGTCGCTGAGGGCGCCCGCGAGGGAGGTCTGGCACTGTGAGCGACGAAACTCAGAAGGAAACCCAAGTGGCTGAAGAAACTCAGAACACTGAGGCGGCTGAGACCAACAACAACGAGGACCGCAAGTCCCGTCGTGGCCAGCGCGGCGAAGGCCGTCGCGGCGAGCGTCGCAACCGTCGCGAAGAGAAGCAGGGCGATGAGCTGCTCGACCGCGTGGTGACCATCAACCGTGTCTCCAAGACCCACAAGGGTGGTCGTACGTTCAGCTTCGCCGCCCTCGTGGTGGTCGGTGACGGCAACGGCACCGTCGGCGTCGGCTACGGCAAGTCCCGTGAGGTTCCTGCCGCCATCGCCAAGGGCCAGCTGGATGCCAAGAAGCACATGTTCACCGTTCCGCGCGTCCGCGGCACCGTCACCCACCCGGTGATCGGCCACGACGCCGCCGGCACCGTGCTCCTGCGCCCGGCCGCCCCCGGTACCGGCGTTATCGCTGGTGGCCCGGTCCGCGCCGTCATGGAGTGCGCCGGCATCACCGACATCCTGACCAAGTCGATGGGCTCTGCCACCGCCGTGAACATGGTTCGCGCCACCGTGGCCGCCCTCAAGCAGCTCGAGGATCCGGAAGAGATCGCGGCCCGCCGTGGTCTCGCCCTCAACGAGGTCGCTCCGGACGCTCTCCTGCGCGCTCGCGCCGCCGGCATCGACGAGGCCCGCAAGGCCCGCGAGGAAGCCGCCGCAGCCGCTCAGGCCCAGCAGAAGGATGGTGAGTGATAGATGGCTAACCTGAAGATCACCCTGCATCACGGTCTTGTTAACCGCACGCCCAAGCAGCGCGCCACCGCTCAGACCCTCGGTCTGCGCAAGATCGGCCAGAGCGTTGTCCTCGAGGACAACAAGAGCACTCGTGGCATGATCCTGACGGTGCGCCACCTGGTCACCGTCGAGGAGGTCGACTGATTATGGCTGAAGAAGAAACCACTATCCTGCAGATGCACGATCTGCGTCCGGCTCCGGGCGCCAAGAAGGATCGCATCCGCGTCGGCCGCGGTGAAGGCTCCAAGGGTAAGACCTCGGGCCGTGGCGACAAGGGCACCAAGAAGCGCTACCAGGTTCGCCCGGGCTTCGAAGGTGGCCAGCTGCCGCTGTACATGCGCCTGCCGAAGCTCCGCGGCTTCAAGAGCCCCTTCAAGAAGGAGTTCCAGGTCGTGAACGTGGCCGCTCTCGGCGAGCTGTTCCCGAACGGTGGCGAAGTCACCGTCGCGGATCTGGTTGCCAAGGGTGCCGTTCGCGCCAACCAGCCCGTCAAGGTCCTCGGCGACGGCGAACTGACCGTTGCCCTGACCATCAAGGGCGTCAAGGCCTCCGCCTCGGCCAAGGCCAAGATCGAGGCCGCCGGCGGTTCCGTTTCCGAGGAGTAGTCCTTACCCGTTAGGGAACAACCGCAGTGCGATACGATAAACGACCCTCGACCGCTTATGCGGCGAGGGTCGTTTCGTATTCGGCGACGGGAAAATACGCGAATCGCGACCAATACGCGACCAATAATGGACAGCGGGGCCTCCGGTATGGGGTGGAGGTAGACGCTGTACGCTAGACTCGACGACTAGAGTCTGTCCGGATGGGTGCGCATGGGGCGCACACAAGGAAAGGAACCCAGGTGAGGACGTTAATCCAGGCCTTCCGTACCAAGGAGCTGAGGAACAAAATCCTGTTTGTTCTCGGCATGATCATCATTTATCGCATCGGCTCGTTCATTCCGACCCCGGGTGTCAAGTACTCGGTCGTTCAGGAGTGCGTCGGCAAGATGCAGACCGCTTCCGAAAACTTCATCGGCCTGGTGAACCTGTTCTCCGGCGGCGCCATGCTCCAGCTGTCGATCTTCGCGCTGGGCGTCATGCCGTACATCACCGCGTCCATCGTCGTGCAGCTGCTGCGCGTCGTCATCCCGCGCTTCGAGGCGCTGCACAAGGAAGGCCAGTCCGGCGAGGCCAAGCTGACCCAGTACACCCGTTACCTGACCATCGGCCTCGCGGTGCTGCAGTCCACCACGATCCTCGTGACCACCCGTTCCGGCGCGCTGTTCAACTACCAGTGCTCCCAGGTCATTCCGGACGGCTCCGTGTGGAACCTCGTCGTCATGGTGCTCATCATGACCGGCGGCACCGGCCTGATCATGTGGATGGCCGAGCTCATCACCGACAAGGGCATCGGCCAGGGCATGTCCATCCTTATCTTCATGTCCATCTGCTCCAGCTTCCTGCCGCAGCTGTGGGAGATCGGCTGGGGCACCAACGGCACCGACGGCGAGTGGTGGAAGTTCGGCGTGGTCGCCGGCGTCCTGCTCGTCATCCTGATCTTCGTCGACTTCGTCGAACTGTGCCAGCGCCGCATCCCGGTCCAGTACACGCGCCGCATGATCGGCCGCAAGATGTACGGCGGTTCGTCCACCTACCTGCCGCTCAAGATCAACATGTCCGGCGTCATCCCGCCGATCTTCGCATCCTCGATCCTCGCGATCCCGACGCTCATCGCGCAGTTCGGCAACTCCGACCAGAGCTGGGTCAAGTGGATCAACTCCAACCTCGCGAACACCACGTCCGTGTGGTACATCGTGCTGTACGCGCTCATGATCGTCTTCTTCTGCTTCTTCTACACGGAGATCACGTTCAACCCGGACGAGACCGCCGACAACATGAAGCAGTACGGCGGCTTCATCCCGGGCATCCGCGCCGGCAGCGCCACCAGCCGCTACCTGAGCTACGTGATGAACCGCCTGAACACCGTCGGCGCCGTCTACCTGCTGTTCGTGGCGCTCATCCCGACCGTGCTCATCATGGCGCTCGAGCTGAACACCAAGCTGCCGTTTGGCGGCACCACGATCCTGATCATCGCGGGCGTCGGCCTTGACACGCTGCGTCAGGCCAAGGCCCAGACCGAGCAGTTCCAGTACACCGGCTTCCTGCTCGAGAACGTGGATCACAAGGAAGCGTGACGCTCGCTCGGCAAGCGTCACGCGCGAGGAGGCAAAACAGTCCAGTGGACTGTTTTGCCGCCGGAGCCATCCTTTTTCCAAACACCCAACACATCAGCAAAGGAACCAAGACATGCGTCTTCTCATCATGGGCCCGCAGGGCGTCGGCAAGGGCACCCAGGCCGCGCTGCTCGCCGAGCACTTCGGCATCCCGGCCATCTCGACCGGCGACATCTTCCGCTACAACATCAAGAACAAAACCGAGCTCGGCCTTGAGGCGCTCAAGTACACCGACAAGGGCGAGCTGGTCCCGGACGAGCTGACCAACAAGATCGTCAAGGACCGTCTGGCAATGGACGACGCCAAGAACGGCTGGATCCTCGACGGCTATCCGCGCAACGCCGCTCAGGTCGAGGCGCTCGACCAGATGCTCGAAGAGCTCGGCACCCCGCTTGACAAGGTCGTCGCCCTTGACGCCGACCACGACGTGCTCATGGAGCGCATCGCCAAGCGCGCCAAGGAGCAGGGCCGTTCCGACGACACCCCGGAGGCCATCGCCAAGCGCCTCGCCACCTACGCGAAGGAGACCGCCCCGCTGCTCGACATCTATCAGCAGCGCGGCCAGCTCGTCGCCATCGACGGCGTCGGCGAGATCGACACGATTCAGGCGAACATCGTCAAGGCGCTGGAGGCCTGAGTCTCCTTTCCTTGGCCCCCTCGGCTGAGGGCCGAGCCGTGAAGCAAACGCCGGAGGCGTTTGTAGGCGAGGTGCGAGCGACAGCGAGCCAGCAGAGCGCGGCCGCAGGCCGTCCGCAATTGCAGGACGCTGTCAGCGAAGCTGACTGGGGGAGCGTCAGACGGGTGGACGTCTGGATATGGTAATGGGCAGCTTTGCGGCTGCCCATTGTTGTATGTGGGGCGAGGGGGCGTTGTTGATGTGGTGGGACTTGGAATAAGGATGGCTCCGTCGGCAAACAGTCCACTGGACTGTTTGCCTCCTCGCGCGGTCGCCTGCTGAGCGGGCGACCGCTGCCGAGCGCGCGGCGGCGTGTCGTAATCCCGGCGTTCGTGTATATTATTCCGTTGGTGTGCCTTCGGGCACGTCAACGGTAATTGTCCCAAGGAACGGATCACGAGGCTCATGGCAAAAGACGGTGTGATTGAAGTCGAAGGTCAGGTAGTGGAAGCGCTGCCGAACGCGATGTTTCGCGTCCAGCTCGAGAACAAGCACATCGTGCTCGCCACGATTTCCGGCAAGATGCGTAAGAACTACATCCGCATTCTGCCGCAGGATCGCGTGGTGCTTGAAATGAGCCCGTACGATCTGAACCGCGGACGTATTACGTACCGCTACAAGTAAAGGTACAAGCAAAGGAAAACCATGAAGGTCAGCCCTAGTGTCAAGCGAATCTGCGAAAACTGCCGCGTGATTCGTCGTCACGGCCGCGTCATGGTGATCTGCACGAACCCGCGCCACAAGCAGCGTCAGGGCTGAGAGCAGATTCCAGCGGCACAAATGGAATACAGGCGCTGAGTCACAGGCGAGGTTCTCCCGAGAGCCACGTCTGAACCCCGGGTACGCAGGCCCGGGCCGGGAAACCGGACGACTCGGTGCACGACCTGCGGAACACAGAAGGAATCGCAATGGCACGTCTTGCCGGAGTCGACATCCCCAATGAGAAGCGCATCGAGATCGCCCTCACCTACATCTTCGGTGTGGGTCGCACTCGTGCGAAGGAAACGCTTGCCGCGACCGGTATCAACCCGGATATCCGCGTCAAGGATCTGACGGATGAGCAGCTGATCACGCTGCGTGACTATCTCGAGGCCAACTACAAGATCGAGGGCGATCTGCGTCGTGAAATCGATGCGGACATCCGCCGCAAGATCCAGATCAACTGCTATCAGGGCATCCGCCATCGTCGCGGCCTGCCGGTGCGCGGTCAGCGCACCAAGACCAACGCCCGTACCCGCAAGGGCCCGAAGCGCACGGTTGCCGGAAAGAAGAAGGCCACCAAGTAATAGGGTGGCTTGACCCGGGCCACGGGAGCAATCCGCACGGATCCCATCGTCCGGGCTATCAACAAAGTTCGTACTAGGAAACGAGGATCAATGGCAGCTGCAAAGCAAGCCGCTCGTAAGCCTGTCCGTCGCCGCGACCGCAAGTCGATCCCGGTGGGTCAGGCTCACATCAAGTCCACTTTCAACAACACGATCATTTCGATCACCGACCCGTCCGGCGCTGTCGTGTCCTGGGCGTCCGGTGGCGATGTCGGTTTCAAGGGCTCCCGCAAGTCCACGCCGTACGCCGCTGGCATGGCCGCTGAGTCCGCCGCCCGCAAGGCGATGGAGCACGGTCTGAAGAAGGTCGACGTGTTCGTCAAGGGCCCGGGTTCCGGTCGTGAAACCGCCATCCGCTCCCTGCAGTCCGCTGGTCTCGAGGTCGGCTCCATCACCGACGTCACCCCGCAGGCTCACAACGGCGTTCGTCCTCCGAAGCGCCGCCGCGTCTGATTCCAGTCAGGCGAAGCAACCAATCCAAAGTCGCTTGCTCGGTCGGTGAGTGCACCACCGACCAGAAGCTGAAAGGATAACATAGTGCTTATCGCACAGCGTCCGACACTGACTGAGGAAGTCATCAACCCGCAGCGCTCCCGTTTCACGATCGAGCCTCTTGAGCCTGGTTTCGGCTATACGCTGGGCAACTCCCTGCGCCGCACGCTCCTGAGCTCGATCCCGGGTGCAGCCGTGACCTCGGTGCGCATCTCCGGTGCCCTGCATGAGTTCACCACTCTGCCGGGCGTCGTGGAGGACGTCACCGAGATCCTGCTCAACATCAAGGGCATCGTGCTCACCAGCGAGTACGATGAGCCGGTCGTCATGTATCTGCGCAAGAGCGGCGAAGGAGAAGCGGTCGCGGGTGACATCACCCCGCCCGCCGGCGTGACCATCGCCAACCCGGATCTGCACATCGCGACCCTGGCCGAGGACGGCGAACTCGAGATCGAGTTCACGGTCGAACGCGGCCGCGGCTACGTCACCGCGCAGATGAACAAGCAGGATAACGGCGAGATCGGCCGTATCCCGGTTGATTCGATCTACTCCCCGGTGCTCAAGGTGAGCTACAAGGTCGAGGCCACCCGTGTGGAACAGCGCACGGACTTCGACAAGCTCATCCTGGACGTGGAGACCAAGCCCGCCATTTCGCCGCGTGACGCGGTGGCTTCCGCCGGTTCGACCCTCGTGGAGCTCTTCGGCCTGTGCCGCGAGCTCAACACGCAGGCCGAAGGCGTCGAGGTTGGCCCGGCGCCCGTCGCCGAGGAATCCAACCCCGAAATGGCCGTGCCGATCGAGGATCTCAACCTCACGCAGCGCAGCTACAACTGCCTCAAGCGCGAGGGCATCCACACCATCGGCGAGCTGGTCAACCACACCGAGCAGGACCTGCTCGACATCCGCAATTTCGGTATGAAGTCGATCGACGAGGTCAAGGAGAAGCTGCAGGCCCTGGGTCTGTCGCTCAAGGCCTCCCCGCTGGGCTTCGACACCACCAATCTCGAAGGCGGCACCTTCTACTCGCCCGAAGACGAGTGATCGCCGTTTTTTGACCAACCGCTTGGCCGGGCCCGGACGTTCGGGCCGATGCCCACCTGAGCCCGGCAAAGCAATCAAGGAGTTAACATGCCTACACCCAAGAAGGGTCCGCGCCTGGCGTCCAGCCCGGCTCACGAGCGCCTGATGCTCGCGAACATGGCCACCAGCCTGTTCCAGAACGGCCGCATCGTCACCACGCTGCCGAAGGCCAAGCGCCTTCGTCCGCTGGCCGAGCGCCTGATCACCTTCGCGAAGCGCGGTGATCTGCACTCCCGCCGTCGCGTGATGCGCGTCATCCGTAACAAGTCCGTCGTGCACGTGCTGTTCACGCAGATTGCCGAGCAGATGGAGCAGCGCGAGGGCGGCTACACCCGTATCGTGAAGATCGCCCCGCGCAAGGGCGATTCCGCTCCTGCCGCGATCATCGAGCTCGTCACCGAGCCGGTCGCCAAGAAGGCCGTCGTGAAGGAAGCCGAAGCCGCGACCAAGGTCGCCGAGGAGACCGCTCCGGTCGCCGAAGCCACCGAGGCTCCGGCCGAGACCGCTGCCCCGGCTGAGACCGAGGCCGCTCCGGCCGAGAACGCCGAGTGAGCGTAGCGTTCCGCTAGACACGATCCAAGGGGTCGGGAATCCGCAAGGGTTCCCGACCCCTTGTGCTATCCGGACCGAGGCCGGAGGACCAAGATTGGTCGGGCGGTTT
>NZ_JAHBBH010000032.1 GCF_019331735.1 Bifidobacterium miconis | reverse complement strand
ACGATGCCTCTGCGGGCTTGCGGTCGTTTCGGATGGTGGAAACGGCCGTAAGCCCGCAGACCGTTCGTTGTGGCCGCATACTTACGGCCTGTTTCAGCTCGGGCAACCGCACGCGACGCGAGCACCGAACACAGACGGCACGAGAACCGGACGTGTGCGGCGCACGTAACGTGCGGCACGCTTAGCGGCGGGTCATCTCCTCTTCGATCTCCTCGAGCGACTTGCCCTTGGTCTCGGGCACGAAGCGCATCACGAACGGGATCGACAGCAGCGAGAACACGCCGAAGATCGCGAACGGACCGCCCACGTTGTTGCCGAACGCGGCGAGCAGCATCAGGAAGAATTGCGACACGATGAAGTTGCCCAGCCAGTTCGCGGCCGAACCGAACGAGGAGCCGATGCCGCGCACAGACAGCGGGAAGATCTCGCCGATGAGCACCCACGCGATCGGGCCCCACGAAATCGCGAAGCCGAGGATGTAGAACGCGATCAGGATCATCGTCGGCACGGCGAGCACGGCCACGTCGCCCACGAAGTTCATCACGGCGAGGATCGCGAGCGCGACGGTCATGACGACGGAGCCGAAGATCAGCATCTTCTTGCGCGGGAACTTGTCCATGATCATCGTCGCGACGATCGTGGAGACGAAGTTGACCACACCGATGCCGACCGACACCCAGATCGCGTCGCCTTCGGGGAAGCCGAAGCCCTTGATGAACACCTGCGGCAAGAAGTAGATAACCGAGTTGATGCCGACCAGCTGCTGGAAGAGCATGATGCCGACGGCCGCGACGAGCGCCGGCTTGGCGATGCGGAACAGTTCGCGCACGCCGCCCTTGGTGTCCTGCGCGGCGACTTCCTTGATCTCGTCGAGTTCGAGCTGCACCTGTGCCTGGTCGACATCCTTGCGGATGAGCGTGAGCACCTTGAACGCGTTGCGCTCGTCGCCCTTGTTCACCAGGTAGCGCGGGGATTCGGGCAGCAGCAGGCCGCCGATGAGCAGCAGCGCGGCCGGCACGAGCGCCGAGCCGAGCATCCAGCGCCAGTCGCGGACCCCAAGCAGGTTGTGGTTCAGGAAGCCGAGGTTGGAGGCGTACGCAAGCAGGATGCCGAACGTGATCATGAGCTGGAACAGCGTGGACAGCGATCCGCGGCGCTCCTTCGGCGCGAGTTCGGCGAGGTAGGCCGGGGTGAGCGCGGACGCTGCGCCGACCGCAAGGCCGAGGATGATGCGCGCGGCGACCATCATCAGGAAGCCGGTGGACGTGGCGCACATGCCCGAGCCGATCAGGAAGAGGATCGCGGAGACGATGAGCAGCTTCTTGCGACCGAAGCGGTCGGACAGCGCGCCGATCGACAGCGCACCCGCGCACGAGCCGATGAGTACGGACGACGTGATGAAGCCGGTCTGTGAGACAGTCAGGCCGAAGTCGGCCTCGATGAGCGGCGACGCGCCGGAGATGATGCCGGTGTCGAAGCCGAACAGCATGCCGCCGAGCGCGCCGAACGTGAAGATGAACGCGCTGTTCATCGGGAATCGCGTGGAGAACGCGCGCGATTCCGCCTGTTCGATCGCCGTCGCAGCCGCGTTCGCGCCTTCCGCCACGGTGTCGATCGTGTCCTTGAATTCGGTTGATTCGGTTGATGCCGATGATGCAGTCGTCGTTGCCATGTCCCGTCCTTCCGTCGTCTTTGATTTCGGCCGAAACGAAAAAAGACCTGAGACAACGCAGTGCGCATCATCGTCGCCGATGATGAGCTGCGCCGTCTCAGGTCTTGCCTCGTTCGGAGTAACAACCCTGTTCACTGCGTTTATGTTTGGTGCTTAACAGCATAAGGCCAGTCGGCCCGCGACACTCCGGGGAACAGAAAAATTTTGCAATCGATTACCCGCGGAATACCAAC
Organism: Bifidobacterium miconis; assembly: GCF_019331735.1. GTDB lineage: Bacteria > Actinomycetota > Actinomycetes > Actinomycetales > Bifidobacteriaceae > Bifidobacterium > Bifidobacterium miconis. The sequence goes on along the minus strand of NZ_JAHBBH010000032.1, from coordinate 27,754 downwards.
GTTTCTCAAGCATCACTTACGTCAATCGTTTGCCTTGCTTGCCGCACTGTCATAGGGGAACGGCGGCACCGGCGCAAGAGCACGCGCACACAAAAAGAAACCCGGCGGGAGAGAAAACCGCCGGGTGAGAGAGAAGAGAGAAGAAGGGTTTCAGTTATGGGGTCCTACCCGAACCTCGCCACCGGCCGTAACCGTTGACATGAACCATATAACCGCCGGTTTCTGTGAGGAACGATGCGCGTTCCTCACAAAATCCTGAGAACTCTGTGACGGGTTTGTGCGGCCGCGTGCGCCAACCATGTACGCAAATGCAGCGAGGGACACCCGCGAATCACGGATGCCCCTCGCATATGCAAGACATTCCGGCGCGTTGCCGGAGACTTCATGCGATGATCCGGCTACCCCTCAGTCACTGCGTGACAGCTCCCCTGACAAGGGGAGCCAAGAAGTAGCGGCGCAACCCAAGCCCGACGATTGCCGGCGCCCGCTACTTGTCGAGCTCGGCCTTGGCGGCGGCGAGGCGCTTGGCCTCGGCCTCCTTGCGGGCGGCCAGTTCGGCGTCGAAGCGGGCGAGCTCCTCGGCCACGGCCTCCTGCGGGATCTTCGCGAAGATCGGCGAAGGCTTCGCGACCGGCGCGCCGACCACGATCTCCTCGCGCCGCCACGGGTGCACGGTCTTGCCGAACGTGTAGTCGCCCGTGATGATCGGGTACTCGAAGCCCGGCTTGTCGAGATCCTCGACCTCCTCGATGCGCGGCAGCGGAGAGAAGGTGCCGGTGCCGCCGAGCGCCTCCCACACCTTCTGCGCGGAGTGCGGCAGGAACGGCGCGAGCAGGTGGTTCGCGTCGGACACGGCCTGCGCGGCCACGTGCAGCACGGTGCCGAGGCGGGCCGGGTTGTCCTTGATCTTCCACGGTTCGGTGGCGGAGATGTACTTGTTGATGTCGCCGACGACCTTCATGGCCTCGTTCAGCGCGCCCTTCTGGCGATGGTGCTCGATCAGGCCGCCGACGGTCGCGAACGCGGCGTTCGTCTCGTCGAGCAGTGCACGGTCCTCGTCGGTCAGCGACGCCTCGTCGATGGCCGGGATCTCGCCGAAGTTCTTGTTGATGAGGTTCGCGACGCGGTTGACTAGGTTGCCCCAGCTGGAGGCGAGCTCCTCGTTGTTGTGGCGCACGAACTCGGCCCACGTGAAGTCGGAGTCGGAGGATTCCGGACCAGCCACGGAGATGTAGTAGCGCACCGCGTCCACGGGGTAGCGGGCGAGGATGTCCTTGACATAGATGACGATGCCGCGCGAGGAGGAGAACTTCTTGCCTTCCATCGTCATGAACTCGGAGGCCACGACCTGCTCGGGCATGTTGAGCGGGCCGTATTCGCCGGTCTCGCCGCCCTTGGAGCCCTGGCCGTTGTAGCCAAGCATCTCGGACGGCCAGATCTGGGAGTGGAACGTGATGTTGTCCTTGCCCATGAAGTAGTAGGCCGGCGACGCCGGGTCGTTCCACCACGCGCGCCACGCCTCCGGGTCGCCCTTGCGGCGGGCCCATTCGATCGAGGCCGACAGGTAGCCGATCACCGCGTCGAACCACACGTACAGCTTCTTGTTCGGGTTGTCGATCCAGCCCGCTACCGGGACCGGAATGCCCCAGTCGATGTCGCGCGTGATGGCGCGCGGCTTGACTTCCTTGAACAGGCCGATGGAGAAGTTGATGACGTTCGTGCGCCAGCCCGTGCGGGTCTTGAGCCACGCGAGGTTCGCGTCGGCGAGCGCCGGCAGGTCGAGGAAGTAGTGTTCGGTCTCCTCGAAGCGCGGGGTTTCGCCGTTGATCTTGGAGACGGGGTTGATGAGCTCGTCCGGGTCGAGCTCGTTGCCGCAGGCGTCGCACTGGTCGCCGCGCGCGCCCTCGGCGTGGCAGATCGGGCACTCGCCCTCGATGTAGCGGTCGGGCAGGGTGCGGCCGGTGGACGGCGAGATCGCGACCTTCTGCGTGCCCTTGTAGATGTAGCCGTTCTTGAGGCACTGCTTGAACAGCTCCTGCACCACGTGCTCGTGGTTGCCGGTGGTGGTGCGCGTGAACAGGTCGTAGCTCAGGCCGAGGTCGCACAGATCCTTGGCGATCACGCGGTTGTAGCGGTTGGCGAGCTCCTGCGCGGTCACGCCTTCCTTTTCGGCTTCGACGAGGATCGGGGTGCCGTGCTCGTCGGTGCCGGACACCATCAGGACGTCGTTGCCCTTCATGCGCTCGTAACGCGCGTAGACGTCGGACGGCACACCGAAGCCGGCGACGTGGCCGATATGACGGGGGCCGTTCGCGTACGGCCATGCAACATTCACCAGAATATGACTCATAGTCCCCGATTATCAGGCTCAGCGGGGACAGGGGGCGGCATTCCTCCGCCCCGGCTCCCGCGCCCGCCTCGACGCTCCCCCGACCCGACGCGTGCGTGCGCCCCGACATCGGACACCGTCGCCGACGCGCCCGGACCAATCGCGGCGAAGTCATCGCGACACGCCCGGGCGACCATGCCGCGCGACGTCACCGCGAACACCGGTCACACGTGTCAACGCCATTGTCGCACCCGATGCAAGACGCGGCACCCCAACGCTCACGCAACTTATCCACCAAGTTATCCACAGCATTATCATCGTCGTTCGTTTTCATCCACATATCCACATTTTTCGCTGCACCGACGGCGCGAACAACGCGACCCCCGCTAGCGTCGGAACCATGAACGCACTCAACGAACGAGACCGGCGCAACGCACGCGCCTCCAGCAAACTGTCCGCGGCACTGCCGCTGTCGATGCTGCCGCAGGACAAGCCGCCGACCGCCAAACCGCTGCTCGGCAGCAAGGAACTGCCGGGACCGCTCAGCCTGGCCACGCTGTCCGGCTACGGCATGATGACGCGGCTCGACGAAACGAACGGGTACCAAATGGACCACGCCAGCACCCTGTTCGGCCGCGCGTCGATCGCGGCCCGTCTCGCGCCGCGCAACACGACCGTCTGCGCGCTCACCGCCGCATGGGTGTGGATCGGCGGACGCTTCCCCGACACCGTGGACGTCATCTCGCGCTCGCACTACCGATCGACCGTGCACGACCGCCGCATCCGCGTATTCAACCGCAAAAGCCCGCAGGAACAGATCATGCGCGTCGGCGACGCGCACGTCACCACGCCGGCGCGCACGGCCTGCGACCTTGTTCTGCTGCCGGAATATCAGGAATATCAAGGCAAAGGCGACGCCGTGGATCAGCTGGTCATCGATCTCATGCTCGAATATCGCGTCAGCGCGGAGGACTGCCTGCAGATTCTCGAGCGCAACCCGTTCTGGCCGCACGCCTCGTTCGGCCGGGACCTGTTCACCGCGTGGAGCCGTGGATGACGCGCGGGACGGACGCGGGACGCACGTCGGGAGATGCGTTCGGCGGCGCACACGGCGGTACGTGCAGCAACGCGTTCGACGGCACACCCAGCGACGCGTACGCCAACGCGAGAGACGGACGGATCGAACCCCGGCGGATTCCGGCGGATCGTCCCGCCGCGTCGCACACGAACGACGGACAACGGGGATTCGCCGCCGCGCTGCGCACACTGTTGCGACGACGATCGGTTCCCGACCGCAATCCGGCCACGCTGCGCCTGCCCGCAGACCGATGCGGCACGGGACATGCGCGCCACGCAATGCGTTCGCATCAGCCGCCCGTCGCGGAACCGCCCGCCCCGCCGATCGTGCTCACGCCGCTGCTCGCGTGCGATCCGGCGACCGATCCGGACATCCTCTGGCATATCGCGCGCGAGGCGCCCGAACTGCGCCGCTGGCTCGTCGCCAATCCGAACGCCGACGCCGCCCTGCTCGAATACGTGGCGCAGGCCGGCGGGCCGGGCGTCAACGTCGCGCTCACCGTACTGCTGGAGGGGTGACGGTCATGCGAACAGCCCGCGAAGCGTGTCCCACAGTGTTTTCTTCTTGAGCAGGTCCATGCCTTCGCGGTCCGATTTGACCGAGGCGATGTCGTACGAATACGCCTTGCCGGAGCTGGGTTTGCCCACCAGCTCGCCGTATTCGAGCAGCTGCGTGCGCGGCCGGTACGGATGCCGGATGTCGAATTCGAACAGTCGCGCCGCGCGCTTCTCCGCCGCGGGCCCATACGAGTCGAATCCGCAGGTCGGGGTCGCGACGAGCATCAGCCCGTCCACCGTGCCGACGAATCCGTTGCGATGGTCGTGCCCCGCGGCCACGCCGAAATAGCCGCCCGAATCGACGAGCATCACGAACTCGCCGCTGTCGTAGTCCGGGCAGCTGATCCCCTCCCCCAGGTAGCTGCCGGGCTGCGTTTTCGTCTCGTCGAGCACGTAGTAGCGCGATTCCCATGCGCGGTAGCCCTGCATCGCGCCGGCCGCGTTCGCCTCGACCGGCTTGAGCAGGTCGTAGTACTGCGGCAGCGGCATGTGCTGGAACACCAGCGATTTCACGCCGATGCGCGACGGCAGCGACCTGAGGAAGCCGAGCGTGCGCGCCGACGGTTTGCCGTAGCCGCCTTCGGCCGAATAGTCGCCGGAATTGGCGACGACGATGCCGAGCACCGTGCGCGTGCGGTCCGCGTCCATGACCGGCAGCGCGAACGTGCCGGTTTCGCACGGGTACACGAGTTGGTCGGGAAGCCCGGACTGCGGGACCGTGCGCGGATGCGGTTCGGCCGTGTCGCCGGGGGCGTCGGCTGCGCCGGGCCTGCCGGACGGCTCAGACAGCTCGGACGGCTCGGACGCGGCAGCCGTTTCCGGCGGCGGGTTCAGACAGCCGGGGAACTCGCGGTAGATCGCGTCGAGTTCGTGCGTGTCGAGCCCGCACTGGAAGTCGTGATTGCCGTAGGTGACGGCGAACGGCACGCCGCGTTTGGCGAGCGGTTCGACGAACGTGGCGATCATGCCGCGCACGAGATCGCGCGTATGGTCGAGATTGCCCGGCTTGGCCGGCGTCCAGTGACGTTTGCGGAACGTGTCGGCGAAGGCCGGATCGTAGCCGGCGATCTGGTTGCCGGTGAAGATGACGAGATCGGGCCGGGCCGCGTCCACGGCGGCTTCGATGAGTTTGATGGTGTCCTTGTTGACTTTCGGACCGTCCTGGATGTCCGCGAGCTGCAGGACGCGGAATTTGCCGGAATTATGGAATTGCAGGCGCCCCAGTCGCGCCGACACCGATACGGGCCGCCCTGCGCCGCGCGGCCGCTCGTCGTTCTGATTCAGTTCCGTCATGTCCTCAAGCGTAGCCCACGTTGGTATGGCGTTTGCTGAAGTGTCGCGGGCGGTTTGTCACAGGCGAAAAACAAAAACCCTCGCGCGAGGCGAGGGCTTATTGGCTGGGATGCCTGGACTCGAACCAAGAATGGCTGAACCAGAATCAGCTGTGTTGCCAATTACACCACATCCCAATTTGGCTGGCGTACCAACTCCGAGGAGTTAGTCGTCGTACCCCCAACCGGATTTGAACCGGTGTTGGCGCCGTGAGAGGGCGTAGTCCTAGACCGCTAGACGATGGGGGCTTGAGTTATTCGCTGTGCGGCGAACCGCGCAACGAGTGATAAATATACGCGACCATGCCACATCATGCAAATCACGGCGTGTCGCGCTATTTTCCAACGGTTTGCGGCATTCATCATCGCCATTTAACCCTAAACCCCAATGCCTCGCCATTCGAGCCCCACCTCGAATCCTCGGGTCGGAACCCACACTCCAGACGCTTCCCTGAATATGCCGGCGAATATTCCGGTTAGCGTGGCATCGACCCCAGCACATCCGGAGTACTGGCTGCAATGTCACGCCACAGCGCCGATTTGCGTGACATCAACCCCAGTTTGACCGGCCCGCTCTCGGCAATGTCACGCGGCATCACAAGAATCACTCGCAAACAACGGCCCCACCACGCGAAGGCACGACCATTCTTTTCTTTACTTAACTCCCGACAGGTCTAAAACACCATGTTTGGTTCCTATAGCCCGGATCGGGGGAAACATAACAAAAGGCCCCGAGCGGATGCCCGGGGCCTTTGGCGAATCGTACCCCCAACCGGATTTGAACCGGTGTTGGCGCCGTGAGAGGGCGTAGTCCTAGACCGCTAGACGATGGGGGCTTGAGTTATGTCGTTGAGCGGAGAAGCGCAACGAATGATCAATATACGGGAACACCTCAACAACGTCAACCACGGCGTGTCACATAGTGATTCCTCGGTTGACAGAACGACATTCAGCGTTATTTCGACCGAGAGAATGCGGATGTTCGGTCAGCGGCGACATAATGCATCAAACCTCCAATACGACAATGAGCGTCTGCCCACAGAGGAGCAGACGCTCAATCATGCACTCACGAAGAACAATGAGGAGGTTCCGAATGAAGGTGCCATCCAGAACCCCCTCATAGGACTCACCGGCTCCAACGGCTCCGGCCAATCACAACCGGCGAATCCCTCCCGCGCGGGAAGTCGGGGGTTTCAAACGCCCGACCCATTCAAAACCCGGCAAATCCCTCCCGCACAGGAGACAATCAACACTCGATCACAGGTGCTCGCGCAGGCCCTTGAGACGGGCGATCGACAGGTCCTTGCCGACGATCTCCATCGACTCGAACAGCGGCGGGGAGACGCGGCGGCCGGACATGGCCACGCGCACCGGGCCGAACGCCAGACGCGGCTTGTAACCGCCGTCCTCCACGAGCGCCTTGTTCAGCGTCTCGTGCAGGTTATCGGTCTTCCAGTCGGCCTCGGCCACGCCCTCGAGCGCGGCGATCGCCAGATCGAGCACGGCCGGCGCGGAATCCTTGAGCGTCTTCTTCGCATCGTCCTCCGGCTCGAGGTACTCGTCGGTCGACAGCAGCGAGCCGACCATGCCGGCGACCTCGCCGAGCAGGCGCACGCGCGGCTGCACGAGCGGCGCGGACGCGGTCAGAATCTCCCGCTCGCGGTCGGTCAGCGCATCCCAAGACGCAGCCGACACGACGCCGTCGCGGTTGAGGTACGGCACGGAGCGACGCAGGAAATCATCAGCCGCGAGCATGCGGATGTGCTCCGCGTTGATCGAGATCGCCTTGTCGAGGTCGAAGCGGGCCGGGTTGGCCTTCACATCGCGCACGTCGAACTTCTCGATCATCTCCTCCATCGAGAACACGTCGCGGTCCGGCGCGATCGACCAGCCGAGCAGGGCGAGGTAGTTGAGCAGGCCCTCGCGGATGAAGCCGGCGTCGCGGTGGTTGAACAGGTTGGACTCCGGGTCGCGCTTGGAGAGCTTCTTGTTGCCCTGGCCCATCACGTACGGCATATGGCCGAACAGCGGGGTGGTCTTGGCGATGCCGAGCTCCTCGAGGTAGCGGTAGAGCACGATCTGGCGCGGGGTGGAGCTGAGCAGGTCCTCGCCGCGCAGCACGACGTTGATCTCCATCATCGCGTCGTCGACCGGGTTGGTGAGCGTGTACAGCGCGTCGCCGTTCGGGCGCACGATCACGTAGTCCGGCACGGAGCCGGCCTTGAACTCGATGCGGCCGCGGATCAGGTCGTCGAACGCGATGTCCTCGTCGGGCATGCGGATGCGCAGCGCGGGCTTGCGGCCCTCGGCGCGGAACGCGGCCTTCTGCTCCTCGGTGAGGTCGCGGTCGTAGCCGTCGTAGCCGAATTCGGCCGGGCGGCCGGCGGCGAGGTTGCGCTCCTTGATCTCCTCCGGCGTGGAGTAGGACTCGTACGCGTAGCCGGCGGCGAGCAGCTTGGCGGCGACGTCCTTGTAGATGTCGGTGCGCTCGGACTGGCGGTACGGGCCGTGCGGGCCGCCGACGTCGATGCCCTCGTCCCAGTCGATGCCGAGCCAGCGCAGGGCGTCGAGGATCTGGTTGTAGCTTTCCTCGGAGTCGCGGGCCGCGTCGGTGTCCTCGATGCGGAAGATCAGCTTGCCGCCGGTGGCGCGGGCTTCGGCCCAGTTGAACAGGGCGGTGCGGACCATGCCGACGTGCGGGGTGCCGGTCGGCGACGGGCAGAAGCGCACGCGCACGTCCTTCGGCAGTTCGGGCTTGGCGTCCTTCGGATTTTCGGTGATTGCGGAAGTGTTGTCAGCTTCAGTCATAATCCCTTATTCTGCCGCGCAAGCGGGACGTGGGCGATTGGCCGCAGGGCCGCAGGCTGGCGGATGCCGTCACGCCGCAATCCGGTCATGGACTTGGCCGTTGGCCTGATTGCGGGCATAGGCTGAACATTGAGGTGCCATTCATCGAGGCCAACGGACGGGTGTGGGCATAGACCGATCTTTTGCGGTCTTGGGCAACGCGTCCGTCACCATAATTTCAGTAGAATCGTCCGACTTGTGGGCATAGACGGTACAGTTACGCCCCCAGATCGCGGGCATGGGCAGGTCATTTGCACGAACGTGGGCATAGACCGGATACGAAGAGAGCCGTTTCAGCCCGTACGTGTACCGTCTATGCCCACGATGGTGTACATCCGTACGATTACACCCACAAACACCGGCAAACACCGGCGATCAGCGCTTCTTGCCGGCCTGTTCTCGGGTGGCGCGGCGTTCCTCGGCGCGACGCTGATCCTCGGCCTTGCGTTCGGCGCGGCGACGCTGACGATCCTCGAGCGGCTCGATCACGTGCACGTCCATGCCGGGCAGGCGGGCGTACGAATACGCGACCATCATCGCGATGAACGCGGGCACGGACAGGCCGAACGCGGCGGCGAGGCCCGGCCACGTGTAGTACGCCCAGACCATCACGAGAAACAGGATCACTGTCATCAGGCTGTTGAGCGGGCGCGCGACGACCATCTGCAGCGACGCCTTGACGATCCAGATCGGCTTTTCGTCGAAATTGGAGCGCAGCACCCACGAGACCATCACGAACAGGCCGTAGAAGATGTTGATCACGAGCAGCGCGCCGGACAGGCCGTAGCCGATCGGGCCGAAATCGTTCCAGTTGGTCAGGTAGTACTCCCAGATGAGCAGCGCCCACAGCGCGAACTGCGGGTAGCCGAACAGGTTCGCGCCCTTGAGTTCGGCCTTCCATGCGCGATGGAAGACGGTCCACGTCTGCTTGACGGTCCACGAACGGTCGGCCACGTCGAGCAGCCACGTGCGGTACGTGGTGTGCAGCGCGGCGATGGACGGGAAGAAGCCGACCACGCCGAGCCCCAGCACCGTGTGCACGATGAACGCGATGTGCGCGACCAGCACCATCATGATGATGCGGCAAATGTATTCGTATCCGACCGCAAAACGGTTCATTCCAGCGGTTCCTTTCCGTCGAACGGCACGACCGGCACCGGGGGAACAACCGCGGGCATTGCGGTCGGCACGTGCAGGTCACAGCGTATGGTTGCCTTAACACATCCTATTACATGCGGTTCGGCGCACGGAGAACCAGTCCGGGTCGGCCGGTGCGGTCGGCGCGTCCAATACGACCGGCGACCGGCACGTCCGCTCCGGCCTGCTCGCCCGGTACGGCCGGTACGTCCGGCGCTCGGTACGGCCGGGCCCGATACGACCGGAACGGCACCCCGGACGCATGCGATCGCGGGCGATCGGAAGGGCAGGAAACCATGACGCGGGAGACCATAACCGAGACGGGCACAACAACGGGCACAACAACGGGCACGGCGGCAAACACGGCGACAGGCGCAGGAGCCGACCGGCGAGCGGACCGGAAGACCGACGCGTCCACGCCGCCCGCACCGCGTCCCGTGACAATGCACGACGTGGCGAAACGCGCCGGAGTGTCCCTCAAAACCGTCTCCAACGTGGTCAACAACTACGAATTCGTGCGCGATTCGACGCGCGCCAAGGTGCTCGCCGCCATCGACGAACTCGGCTATTCGGTCAACATCGCCGCGAAAAGCCTGCGTCACGGCCGCGGCGACGTCATCGGCGTCTCGCTGCACAATCTGCGGCTGCCGTATTTCGCGGAACTGTCGTCGTGTCTCGCCGAGGAGGCGCTCGCGCTCGGCAAGCGCACGGTGTTCATGCCGTCCGGCTTCAGCCGGTGCAACGAACTCGGCCTGCTGCACGGCCCGTTCTCGTCGCTGATCGGCGGGCTGATCCTCGACCCGCAATATCTGACCGAAGACGACGAATCCAAGCTGCTGCACTGCGGCTATCCGGTGGTGCTGATCGGCGAGGATCTGCGGTTGGACACGATCGACCGCGTCACGACGGACAACGCGGACGGCACGCGGCAGGCGACGGCGAGCCTGATCGCGGCCGGCTGCCGACGCATCGCGATCATCGGCGCGGGCGGCAACAACGTCGCGTCCGAGCCGATGCGGCTGGAAGGCTACCGGCAGGCGCTGCGCGACGCCGGACTGCCGCTCGATCCGGCGCTGGAGATACCGGCCGCGATCTGGTACCAGCCGGCCGGCGAGCAGGCCGTACGGGAGATGCTCCGCGACGGCGTGCGCCCGGACGGCATCGTGTGCATGAACGACCTGCTGGCGATGGGCGCGATGCAGGAGCTGCGTCGGCGTCATCTGATCGTGCCGGACGACGTGCGGATCGTCGGCTACGACGATTCGATCGACTCGCGCTATCTCGCGCCGCCGCTCAGTTCGGTCGACCCCGACCTGCGCACGGTCGCGCGCGAGGCGCTGCGGCTGCTGTGCGCGAGGATCGACGGCACGGTGCCGGCCGGCGCCGACACCGGGGCCGCCAAAGGCGGCGCTGCGGCGCGCGTGGTGGTGCGGCCGCGGTTCGTGGAGCGCGAGTCGAGCCGCTGACCGCGGTGCCGTCCGGGCCGCCGCCGAGCACGCCGGACACGTGACAGATGCAAGCCGGACTCAATACGGCCAGCCGCGCGGCCGACACGTTCCCCGACGCATACGAAAAAGGCCGCCGCCGTGGGAGGAGCCACGGCGACGGCCTGTCGCCCCGCCCTGAACGAGCGGCGGGGACGACGTGGGTTGATTGAGAGGAAAGGAAACAGAACGGGTTGGATTAGGGTTGGTTTACTTCATGCCGGTCATCGCGATGCCTTCGACGAAGCGCTTCTGCACGAAGAAGAACACGATGAGCAGCGGCAGGGCGGAGATCAGCGCGCCGGCCATCACGACGCCGTACGGCGTGACGGACGAGCCGTGGCCGGTCAGCATGGCCAGGCCGGCGGTGATGGTGCGGGTCTCCGGGCGGGAGGTCATGATCAACGGCCAGAGCAGGTCGTTCCAGTTGCCCATGAAGTTGAACATGCCCACGGTCAGGATCGCCGGCACGGCGTTCGGCAGGATGATCTGCGCGAAGATGCGCAGCTCGCCCGCGCCGTCGATGCGCGCCGCGTTGTCGAGGTCCTTCGGGATGGAGATGAAGAACTGGCGCAGCAGGAAGATGCCGCCGACATCGGCCATGCGCGGGATGATGATGCCGAGGTAGCTGTTGATCAGGCCCATGGAGGCGAGCAGCTTGTACACCGGGATGAGCAGGGCCATGCCCGGGATCATCATGGTGGCGATGAGCACGGCGAGCAGGATGCCGCGGCCCTTGAAGTCCACGCGGGACAGGCCGTACGCGGCGAGCGCGTCGAACGTGACGGAGATGAGCGTCACGGCGCCGGCGAACACGACGGTGTTGAGCAGCTCGCGGCCGATCGGCAGGCGGGAGAACAGGTCGGTGTAGTTGCCGAGCGTCCATGCGCTCGGGATGACCTTCGGCGGCCAGGTCTGCGTGACCTCGTTCGGCGTGAACGAGACGATCACGACGATGAGCAGCGGGAAGATCATGAGGAACGTGACGAGGATGAGCGCGATGTAGCTCAGCGTCAGGCTGATGGTGCGCTTGGTGCGCGCCTGGCGGCGCAGGCGCTCGTTCTCGGCGTTGATGCGCGCGTTTTCGCTTTCCTGCGCGGCGGTCAGTTTCACGGAGGTTACGGCGGATGCGGTGGCGGTGCTCATGCGATCTCCTCCTTCTCGTGCTTGTTGTTGGTGTACAGCTGGATGAGGCCGACGACGAGGGTCATCAGCAGCAGGACGTACGACAGCGCGGACGCGTAGCCGAGCTTGCCGTTGCCGAACGCCTCGGTGTAGATGCGGTACACGATGGTTTCGGTGGCGCGGGCCGGGCCGCCGGAGGTCAGGATGAAGACCTGATCGAAGACCTGGAAGGAGCCGATGAGGCCGAAGATGACCACGTAGTTGAAGGTCGGGCGCAGGGCCGGCAGCGTGATGTAGCGGAACTTCTGCCAGGCGCTGGCGCCGTCGAGCGACGCGGCCTCGTACAGTTCGGCGGAGATGCCCTGCAGGCCGGCGAGGAAGATGACCATGAAGTAGCCGAAGTTCTTCCACACGGTGATGAAGACGATGGTGGCCATGGCCGTTTCGCGCGTGCCGAGCAGGTCGAGGTGGGACGGGCCGCCGAGCGCGGAGATCCAGTACGGGATGAGGCCGAGGGACGGGGAGAGGATGAACTGCCATGCGATCGCGGCGACGGTCAGCGAGATGACGAACGGCAGGAACATGCAGGTGCGGAAGAAGCCGACGAACTTGAGGTCCTTGCGGTTGAGCAGCAGTGCGAACGCGAGCGCGACGATCACGACGATCGGGGCGTACAGCACGGCGTACACGAGGGTGTTCTTGACGTCGGTGCGGAAGTCCGCGCTCTTGAACAGGTTGATGTAGTTCTCGAAACCGATGAACTTGGCCGGGCGGCGGGAGTTGGACGTGATGCGGCCATTGGTCAGCGACGTGATGAACGTCTGGACGGCCGGATAGAAGACGAAGATGGCGAGAACGATGAGCGCGGGCGCGGTGAACAGGATGCCGGTGCGCAGGTTGCGCGCCTGGATGGCCTTCTTGTTCTCCTTGGCGACCTCGTGCGCTCCGCTCTGCGAAGTTGCTGTGGTCATTTTGCTCCTCCAAAAGGACACATGATTGCTGGGGAATAGGAACGCTCCCCTTCCCTTTCGGGAATGCGGCGGGAAGGGGAGCGTCGGGATTGCCGATGTCGGCTATGTGATGCGCGGGCTGCGGCCGGTGATCAGCCGGTGTTTCGGATCGTTGCTACCGGCCGCCGCCGTGCTTACTCGGCGTATTCGTCGAGGTAGCCCTGGATCTTGGACTCGGCCTCGTCGAGCAGCGACTGGATGTCGTCGTCGGTGCGGGTCGTGTTGGAGGTCAGGGTGTCAACGGTGGCGGAGATGTCGCCGAAGCCGCCCTTGAGGCCGGCGATGGCGATGTGCGAGTTGGCGGTGTACTGCGAGATCTTGGCGATCAGCGGGCGCTTGGAGAGCTCGTCCGCGGTGACGGTCTTGTTGTTCGGCGGGTAGGCGGAGCCGAGGGACCACTTCACCTGGTTGTCGTGGTTGTTGTAGAACTTGAAGAACTCGTAGATGCCGGGCAGCTTGGCGGAGTCGCCGACCTGCGAGGTGACCCACCAGTACAGGCCGGTGGAGCCGGTGTTGGAGCCGGTGGAGCCGTCGGAGTACTTGTAGGTGCCGTCACCGTCCGGAACGGCGAAGGTGTCGTGGTTGATGCCCTTGTCGGTGGCCGCCTGGTCCTCCCACGGGCCGACGATCACCATCGCGGACTGGCCGGATTCGAAGGATTCGCGGGCCGCGGTGTCGTCCATGCCGGCGACGGTGTAGCCGCCCTTGTAGAACTCGCGCATCTTCTCGAGGAAGGCCTTGTTCTCCTTGGAGTTGATGGAGACCTTGCCGTCGGTGGTGTACAGGCCGGTGCCGTTGCCCTTGAGGAAGGAGGCCCAGCCGAGGTCGGACAGGGCGATGCCGTACTGGGAGCCGTCGGACTTGGTGAGCTTCTTGGCGACTTCGAGGAGCTGGTCCCACGTGGTCGGGATGTCCTTGTCGGTCAGGCCGGCGGCCTTCCACATGTCGGTGTTGTACCACACGGAGGTCGGCGCGTAGCCCATCGGGACGGCGCACTTCTCCTTGGTGCCGTCGATGTCGAAGGTGATCTGGTCGACGACGTTGTCGAGATAGTTCTCGGTCTCGTACTTGGAGTCCTCATAGAAGTCGGAGACGCACTGGAAGGTGCCGTCGATGGACCAGCCCTGGCCGTTGTCGGCGCCGGTGGTGACGAAGTCCGGGCCGTCGCCGGAGGAAACCTTGGTGACCATCGTCTCGCCGATGGTGCTCCACGGCTGCAGCTGGGCGTCGATCTCGTACTTGTCCTGGGACTTGTTGAAGTCGTCGACGATGGACTCCAGCGTCTTGCCGTCGGCCTCGGAGAAGCCGTGCCACATGGTGATCTTCACCTTGCCGTCAGCGGTCTTCTGCACGTCGCCGCTGCCGCCGGTGGAGCCGCAGCCGGCCAGAGCCATGCCGGCGGCCAGCACCGCGGCGGTCGCCGCGACGAGGTTCTTCTTGATGTTCATGGGTTTCCTCCTTGTTCTCCTGGTTTCCCAAGAAATTTGCGTCGTTGTTCGCGGGCGGTCAATCAATGACGGACCTTGGTTTTGTGGTCAACACCGTTGTTGTGTTCACCCTGAGCTCCAGCGCTCGTTTACAACGTTGGAATTTATTATAGCGCTTTTTCTATCGTTGTACAAATTGCTTGACACGCCGAAGAAAAGGCTTGATTCCGCCGTTTTCAGCTTTTCCGCCAACTCAAAACAGCGAACGGGTTCGATTTTTCTTGCTCTCGTGGAAGGGTGCCGTCCCGGCGGATGGGCGCAGGACGGCACCGAGGGAGCCGAATGCCGTCAGGCCGCCTCGACCTGCACCGGGGTGCCGGCGAGTTCGCCGCCGTCGGCCGGCAGCACATCGGTCGAAGTCGGGGTCCACAGATTGTCCGGCTCGGGAACGCCGAAGTCGGGGGTGCCGTCCTCGTTCCAGCGCACCACGCCGACGCGGGCGTGCCGGTTCGGGTCGAACAGCGGGTCGCCCTTGATCTCGGTGTAGTTGCGGGCGTGGTAGATCATCAGATCCTCGGAATCGTCCTCGGACTTGGTGAACGAGTTGTGGCCGGGGCCGTACTGGCCGTTCTCGGCGCAGGTCTTGAACACCGGCACCGGGCTCTTGGTCCAGCTCGCCGGGTCCAGCAGGTCCGAGCCGCGCTCGGCGGTCAGCAGGCCGACGGCGTACGGCACGCCGGTGCCGGACGCGGAGTACGTGATGAAGATCTTGTCGTCGTGGAACAGGAACGCCGGGCCCTCGTTGACGAGGAAGTCGATGCACTCCCAGTCATATTCGGGCTTGGAGAGCATGACCGGGTCGGCGGCGAGCGTCCACGGGTTCTCCATCGGGGCGATGTACAGGTTGGAGTTGCCGGGGATGTCCGGATCGTGCTGGGCCCAGACGAGGTACTGCACGCCGTCGATCACCTCGGTGGTCGCGTCGAGCGAGAACGAGCTGACGGGCGTGACGATCTGGCCCTTTTCCACCCAGTTGTCGGTGGTCGGGTCGGCGTCGGTGTTCTCGAGCACGAACATGCGGTGCGTCGGCATGCCGGACGCCTCGAATTCGGTCTCCGCGCCGGCGAAGTAGATGTACCACGCGCCGTTCACGCGGTGCAGTTCGGGGGCCCAGATGTACTTGCTGCACGGGCCGGACTCGTGCTTGCGCCAGACCACGGTCTCCGGGGCCTGCTGCAGTTCGTTGATCGTCGAGGCGTGACGGATGGCGATCTTGTCGTATTCCGGGTCGGACGCGGTGAACCAGTATTCGCCGTCCACCTTCAGCACCCACGGATCCGCACGCTGGAGCACGATCGGATTGTTGTAAACAGCCATTGTTTCCTCTTTCTGCAATCCATGCGGCTCAGTATTTACATCGTTGAATATATCAAATTTACAACGATAGAACAAATCGGCGTTTCCTCAATCGTTTCAAACCCCATGGAAAGCCCTCCGACGACGATATGGGGCCGGCAACGCCGCCGGCCCCATATGTCACAGCGCGCGCGTGGAGTCGCGCACCACCAGCGTGGAGGCCACCTTGCGGAAGATCGGGTCCGGCGAGTCGTTGCCGAGCGGGTTCTGCCCGGCGATGCGCTCGTTGAGCACGCGCACCGACAGGCGCGCCACCGCCTCCAGTCCGGGGGAAATCGACGAGAGCGCCGGCGACAGATACTGCGAGTCGTCCGAATTGTCGAAGCCGATCACGGAAATGTCCTCCGGAATGCGCAGGCCGCGCATCTGGATCGCGTGCATCGCGCCGGCCGCGAGCATGTCGTTGAGCGCGACCACGCCGTCGGGCTTCGCGCCGGAGTCGAGCAGCGCATTCATCGCGTTCACGCCGTCGGTACGGTGCCACATCTTCGACGGCACCACCAGCGACGGGTTGTACTCCGCACCGGCCTCCTCGAGCGCCTCCTTGTAGCCGCGCAGACGCAGCGCGGCGGAGCCGACCGTCTCCCCCGGATGCGTGCCGATCACGGCCACGCGCCGGCACCCGGACTGCAGCAGGTACTGCGTGGCGTGCTTCGCGCCCTCGATGTTCTCGGTGGCGATATGGTCGAACCGGTCGGTGAAGATGCGCTCGCCGACGAGCACCATCGGATATTCGAGCTTGAGGTCCTCGACGTCCTCGACGGCCAGTTCCAGCGGGCTGTAGATCAGGCCGTCCATCATCGACTGCTGGGAGCCGAGCAGCACGTCGAACTCGCCCTCGCGCGAATACAGCGTCGGCTCGACGATCACGCGCAGGCCGACCTTCTTCGCCTCCTCGATCACCAGCGACGACAGCTGCGCGAAGTACGGCATCTGCAGGTCCGGGATCGCCAGACCGATGATGCCGGTGCGGCCGCGGCGCAGGTTGCGCGCGGACACGTTCATCACGTAGCCGAGCTCCTCGATCGCCTTGTTGACCTTGTCGCGCGTCTTGTCGGACACGAACTGGTAGTCGTTGACCACGTTCGAGACGGTTTTGATCGACACGCCGGCCGCCTTGGCGACCTCGCGCATCGTGACGACGTGGCCATCTCCCTTATCCGCTGTTGTTGCCACCATGTTTGCTCCATATTCTGTTCTCGTCATCGGCGTCCCCTCCTTGGGACCCTTGGGACTCTCCGCAGAGCAAGACGCCATTGTCACTACACAATAGCCCCCGCGCCGGCACGACGGCCGGCACGGGAACCCGAGGTCACCGGACGGCGACCTCCATGCTCACCTCGGCGTATGCCGGGGCAAGCTCCTCATCGCTGGCCATGTCAAGGATCGGCATGCCCTCGGCCGACCAGTGGACGCGTCGCACCTGCGCGTCCCGCCCGCCGTACCGGCCGTTCTCATATTCCGCATTGTGGAACACGTAGATGAGATTGCCGTCCTCGTCATGCGACCACATGCCGTGGCCGGTGCCGAGCTGCCAGGCGCCGTTGTAGACGCCGGACTTCTGCAGCGGGTAGTCGAGCTTCGTCCACACGGACGGGTCGGTCAGGTCGGCGCGCACGCCGGCCGGCGCCGTGACCAGGCCAGTCGTGTAGTCGATGCCGACCAGCGATCCGGAGTAGATCAGGAAAATCCGGCCGTCGTGCACGAACGCGTTCGGCCCTTCCGCGATCATGTTGTCCCACGCGAACTCCGGCACGACGATCTGCGTCGGCTCGCCGGTCAGACGCGCGGGCCGCTCCGGGTCGAACGGCGCGATCCACACGCTGCCGACCTGCTGCCACGCGTAGTACCAGCGGCCGGAGTCGACGATCACGGTCATGTCGAGCGAAATGCGCTGCACCGGGTTGAGGATGCGCTCGCCGGGCCCGAGGATCGGCTCGGGCACGGTCCAGTTGGCCGGATCGCGCGGGTCGAGGTCGCGCCCGTCCGCATCCTGCTTCAGCTGCATGATGTGGCAGCGTCCGGTCCACATGTCCGGCTTGCCGGCGCGGTCGTTCGCCGAACCGTCCGGGTTCGTCGGCTCGCCGTCGAAGCACGGCATGAACAGGACGGACAGCTTCCCACCGATCACATGCAGTTCGGGAGCCCAGAAGCAGCCGGTCATCGCGCGGCCCTCGCTGTTGCGGTCGCCGCAGCGGAGCAGGTCGATCTCGCGTTCGCGGCCGCCGGCCTCGTCCGACAGTTCCATGATCGACGACGCAACGCGCAGCGGCATGTGCGTGCGGCCTCCGTTCGGGTCGACGCAGTTGCCGTCGGTGTCGTCGGTCGCGATGAACAGAAACAGCGGCTCGCCGTTGAAGTTCCACGCGAACACGGACGGGTCGGCGCGCTCGACCGCGAACGGGACGGGATAGACGGTCTGGCGGACGCGGCCGTCGATGCGGCGCGTCTCGCCGGGTTTGAGTCGGCCGGCGGCAGCGTCGTCGGCGAGCGCTGCCAGCTGGTCCGCGTTCCAGTCGACGGCGCGGTTCGCGACGGAACCGTCGCTGTAGCGCAGCGCGGCGGTCGCGTTGCCGAGCGTGCGCACCGCGTCGCGCGCCTCGTCGCCGCGCAATGCGGCGGGGACGGCGAACTGGCGGACGGATGCGCTGGTGTTGTAGACGCGGCCGAAGCGCGCGATGAGCGCCGCGGCCTCGGTTTCGGTGACGTCGATGACGTTGCCGGCAACGATCGGGCCGAGCGCGGCGGACGCGACGGCATGAGCCGCGTCCGCGTCGTCACCGGCGGTCGCGTCGACGTCGACGTCGCCGACGGCGAGCGGCGCGGCGTTGGCCGCGGCGATGATGTCGGCGACGGACGCGACGTGCGGGCTGCCGGCGTCGTCGCACCAGCGGACGACGTAACGGCGGGAAATCTTGTCGTAGTCGACGGCGGGGCGGTTGACGCCGTCGGCGGTGTCGAGGCGCACCATGCCGAGCTGCGTGTAGGAGCGCAGGTCGTGGCTGACGGCGAGCAGGAACGACGAGCGTTCGGAGCCGTCCGGCTCGCCGCCGCGGGCGGTGCGCGTCGCCGCGACGCCGAAGCGACCGTCGAGCAGGCGGAACAGGTACGGGTGCTTCAGGCTTTTGAGCTCGATGTCGACTCCGGGCATCACCGCGCCGTATCGCACCGCGTCACTGGCGGAGGCGGATTCCCGGCCGGGCGCCGGCTCCCCCGCGAATTTCGCGGCGGCGGTGCATGCGCGGCGGGCGGCCTCCGGCACGTTTTCGCGGGGCACGGCCGCGGCGAAGAAGATGCCGTAGTTCTCGTTGAGGGGCGTCCAGTCGCCGGTGGCGCGCGAACGCAGCGCCAAGTGCATGCTCAGCGCGATGTCCTCGTTGTTCGCCTCCTCGCGTGACGACGGCACGCGCGTGTAGCACAGCAGGGAGTAGGAACCAGACATCCTTCGTCCTTTCCGGTTCGACATATCGTTTACATCGATGTATAGTGTACCTCGTATTACATCGATGTACAAACCGGAACGGCACCGCGTGCCGCCCTCAGCGCCCATCGCGCACACCAAGGAAGGAAAAGCCATGAACGGAAGCCATCATCTGCTGCGCAAGGCCGCCGCGGCCGCGCTCAGCGCCGTCATGCTCGTCGGCGCGCTCGCCGGCTGCTCGTCGTCGTCCAACGGCGCGGCCCAATCCAACAACGGCACCTCCAGCCAGACCGCAGCCGCAAGCAGCACCGACATCAAGCGTGGCGAATCGCACGACCCGTCCATCGTCAAGGCCAACGGCAAGTACTACATCTTCGGTTCGCATCTGGCATGGCTGAAAAGCGACGACCTCGTCAACTGGACCAGCTTCAAGAACAACCTGAGCACCGACTACGAGAAGGTCTTCGCCGACATCTGGACCAACTGGTCCAAGCAGTCCGCCAACCCGGACGTCAAGGGCAACATGTGGGCGCCGGACGTGTTCTGGAACGAGACCATGAACAAGTGGTGCATGTACATGTCGATCAACGGCGCGAACTACCGCTCCGCGATCGTGCTGCTCACCGCCGACGACATCGAGGGCGACTGGACGTACGTGGGCCCGGTCGTCTACTCCGGATTCGAAAAGGTGAACGCCGCCAAGACCGACGTGTGGAAGGTGCTCGGCGAGGGCGCCGACCTGACCCGCTACACCTCGCAGACCGACACCGGCATCAATGCGATCGACCCGAGCGTCAAGCAGGACGACAACGGCGACATCTGGATGACGTTCGGCTCGTGGTTCGGCGGCATGTGGATGTTCAAGCTCGACCCGAAGACCGGCCTGCGCGACTACTCGACCAAGTACGAGACGGTCGCCAACCAGTCCGACGCGTACTACGGCATCAAGCTCGGCGGCGGCTTCGGCAACTCCGGCGAGGGCTCCTACCTGCTGCACACCAACGACCACTGGTACCTGTTCGCGTCCTACGGCAACCTGCAGCAGACCGGCGGCTATCAGGTGCGCATGTTCCGCTCCGACAAGATCACCGGCCCGTACGTCGACGAAAAGGGCAACACCGCGGTCAGCACGCGCGCGATCGGCAACAACTGGCAGAGTGAGGTCGGCGTGCGCCTGATGAGCTCCATCCAGTGGAGCGGCAACGACAACTCGCACATCGAGGTCGCGCAGGGCCACAATTCGGCGTTCGTGGACGACGACGGCACCACGTACATCGTCTACCACTCCCGCTTCTCCGACACCGGCGAAATGCACCAGGTGCGCGTGCGCGAGCTGCTGCCCACCGCCGACGGCTGGCTCGTCGCCGCGCCGTACGAATACACCGGCACCAAGGCCGCCGACACCAAGTACGACGCCAAGAACGTGGCCGGCGACTACGAGTTCGTGATCCACGAGCAGAACACCTCGTTCAAGGGCCCGAAGAAGGTCAACGAGAAGAACAGCACCGACTACCGCGGCGTCAACAAGCCCGTGAACATCACGCTGACCGAGGACGGCAAGGTGACCGGCGACAAGACCGGCACGTGGAAGCTCGACAAGTCCGACGGCACCGGCGACGTGACCATCACGCTCGACGGCGTGGAGTACCACGGCGCGTTCGACAAGCTGCCGCGCGACAAGGAGGACCGCAAGGACGTGATGACCTTCTCCGTGATCGGCGACAACCTGTGCGCCTGGGGATCGCAGAAGTAGCGGACGGCAGGGAGCATCGCATGGATTCGCATACCGTCGCGCCGTCCGCCGCGGCCAACGCAGCAGCGGCCGGCACCGCACCGCACGGGCCCGCCATCCACGACCCGGCCATCGTCGAGGAAAACGGCACGTACTACCTGTTCGGCACCCACCGCAAGTGGGCGCGCAGCCGCGACCTCGTCCACTGGGAGCCGTTCGAGAACAACCTGAGCCGCGATCCGGAACGCCTGCTCGGCGACATCTGGAGGGCATGGCCGCAGCAGCCGGAGAATCCCGATCTGCGCGGCAACACGTGGGCTCCGGACGTGATCTGGAACGACGCGATGCGCAAGTGGTGCATGTACCTGTCGGTCAACGGGCACGACTTCCGCTCGGTGATCGTGCTGCTCACCGCCGATCATCTCGACGGCGACTGGACGGTCGTCGGACCGGTCGTCTACTCCGGATTCGGCCCGGACAACGTCGACGCGACCGACGTGCCGCGCGTGCTCAGCGACGAGGAGGCGCACGGCGACCTCGCCCGCTACCGCTCGCTCAAGAACACGCGGATCAACGCGATCGACGCCGCACCGATCCGCTGCGACCACGGCGAAATGTGGATGAGCTTCGGCTCGTGGTTCGGCGGCGTCTGGATGTTCAAGCTCGACCCGAACACCGGCCTGCGCGACTATGCGACGCGCTATCCGCTCGTGCCCGACGCCTCCGATCCGTACTACGGCGTGAAGGTCGCCGGCGGCTACTGGAATTCGGGCGAAGGCTCGTATTTCGTGCATCATGGCGGCTGGTGGTACCTGTTCATGTCGTACGGCTGGCTCGGCCGCACCGGCGGCTATCAGATCCGCCTGTTCCGCTCGCGCAACCTCGTCGGCCCGTACGTCGACCAGAACGGCAATCCGGCCATCTCCAACGGCGAGATTCCGGACAACCAGACCAAGGACACCGGCGTGCGGCTCACGTCGTCGGTACGCTGGAGTGGCGGCCCGGTCGACGACGCCGACGTCGAGGTCTCACAGGGGCATAATTCGGTGCTCACGCGCGCCCGCGACGGCCGGCTGTTCCTCACGTACCACACGCGCTTCGCCGGCCGCGGCGAAAACGACTTCGAGGCGCACGTGCGCGAGCTGCTGCCCACGGCCGACGGCTGGCTCGTCGCCGCACCGTACGAATACCGCGGTTCGGTCGCGCTGCCGCCGTCCGCCGCGCTCGACGCCGCGGCATCCGCAACAGCATCTTCTGCAACATCCGCGGCATCATCCGCCACGGCATCCGCTGTATCATCCGCCGCATCATCCGCCGCGGGGAACGGCGCCGTCTCGGCCGCCGCATGTCCCGCGTACGCCACGGATCGCGCCCATCCCGCGCGTCTGGCCGGCGACTACGAGCTCGTGCGGCACGATCCGCACACGTACTTCGACGGCACGCGCGACGCGGACGGATCATGGCACGGCGTGAACCGGCCGGAGACGATCACGCTGCAGCCCGACGGCCGCGTGACCAGCGGTGGACGGATCGAATTCAGCGACACCCCGGGCGCGGCCCCGCGTCCGACCGACGGGCCGATTTCGCGCGGATCGTGGCGCATGCTCGGTGCCGCTCCGGCCGGCGTGCGCTGCTGCGACAGCGACGTGGCGATCACGATCGACGGAATGACGTACACGGGCGTGTTCGCCGTGCTGCCGCGCGAGTCCGACGGCCGGCCGACGCTCACGTTCACGGCGATCGGCGGCAACCGGACGATCTGGGGATCGCGGGTGTAGGGCGGGCGGCCCAGCCATCCCCCACCCGTCGAATCCAACTGTCAAATCCAGCCAAGTTCAACCGATTGTGGGCATAGACAGGCCACTGCGAGCCGTTTTTTCGCCTGTACGTGACCCGTCTATGCCCACGATTGCGTAAATGTACCGTTTATGACCACGAACTGTAAGGCGTCATGTACCGTCTATACCCACGACCGGGGAGACCGTGGCCGGTTATGCCCACAATGAGGCGGACTGCAGAACTGTCTAGACTCTGTCGGACTTAATGTGACGGGTTCCGACTACCCCTCAGTCACTGCGTGACAGCTCGTCCTGCAATTATGGACGGGCTGCACCCGCGTTGCACTGGCTCGCCTGACGGCTCGCACGTTGCCTACAAACAGCTCTGCTGTTTGCTTCACGGCAACGTCCTGACAAGGGGAGCCGAGAAAATAAAAACGCCGCAATTAAAGCCCGACAAAACACTAGTTTCAGCGGATGGTCAACCATGTCTCGGGGCATGGTTGACAGGCTGCCGAGCAATGCACGGATATTACCGCAGGTATCCACCGGCGAGTAGGATGAATATCGTTTACTACAACGCTGTATATAAGTCGTGAAGCCACAACGGAACGAGGTAATCACCATGGCGCCAATCAACGAACACAGCAGCAACAACGTCGACGGCCAATCATCGACCCAACCGGCAGACGAACGGACATGGCGGCCGAACACGAGCCCGTGGCTGGGCGACGGGCCGCGGCCGGCCGCATGTCGCGTCATCATCGACAACGACTTCGCCGGCGACCCGGACGACCTGTTCCAGCTCGTACATCACCTGCTCTCGGAGTCGGTCGACATCCGGCTCATCGTCTGCTCGCATCTGCGCCACGGCGACTTCATCGGCGGCTCCGACACCACCGCCGCGAACGGGCGCGCGCGCATCGAGCGCATGTTCGGGCTCATGGGACTGCGCGACTACGACGGCCTGCTCGTCACCGGATCGGAACTGCCGCTGGCCGACGCGACGACCGCGCAGCGGGGCGAGGCGTGCGAGGCGATCGTGCGCGAAGCAATGCGCGACGACACCGACCTGCCGCTGTACTACGTGGCCGGCGGTGGCGTGACCGACCTGATGAGCGCATGGCTGGTCGAGCCGCGCATCGCGCAGCGCATGACAGTCGTGTGGATCGGCGGGCAGGAGTATCCGGGACTGGCCGAACCGCCGCTGGGCCGGCCGGTACGCGAGTACAACGCCGAAATCGACCCGGTCGCGGCGCGGATGCTGCTCGCCGGCTGTGATCTGCCGCTGTGGCAGGTGCCGCGCAACGCCTACCGCCAGTGCCTCGTCTCGACGGCGGAACTGGCCGCGAACGTGCTGCCGTGCGGCGAGCTGGGCCGGTATCTGTGCGGGGAAGTCGACAACATCCGATTCCACGGCGAGCGTTACTGGACGAAGCCGACCGGCGCGTACTGCCTCGGCGACTCGCCGCTGGTAAGCCTGACCGCGCTGCTCACGCCGTGGGATACGGCGCCGGCGTCGCATGGGTGGGTCGCGATCAAGCGGCCGACGTTGGACGCCGACGACCGGCCGGGTCCGATCGAACCGGTGAGCGAGGCGGACGCGCAGGCCGGGCGCGGCATCCATGTGATCACGCAGGTCGACAACCGGCTGCTGTTCGGCGACCTGTTCGCCAAACTGCGGTTGTTCGACGCGTGGCGCTCGGGACAGTAGGCGACGTTAGGCGACGGGCCGCGCGTCAGGAACCGGGCAAATACGGACGGGGCGTCGGGTTTGTGGAAGAATGAGGGTGTGAACGTCATCATTCCAGCGAAGGGAGCGAAACGATGACCGATGCCAACAACAATCCCGACGGCAGCCCCAATGAGCCGCATGTGCCGGCGATTCCGGACATTCCCGGCGTCGGGTCTCTGAGCATGCCGGACATTCCTGATTTGAGCGCGGAAACCCTGTACGATCAGACGCCGGAGCCGAGCGCGCATGCGACCGACGCGGCTGGTTCGACCGATTCCTCAGCCCCGGCTGGTTCGACCGGTGTTTCGGAAACTTCCGCGGCGGCCTCGCCGTTCGGCGGTTCCTCCGTGACACCGTCGGCTCCGGCGTCGGACACCCCCGCGACCCCGTCCGATCAGACCGATTACGCGGCTCCGTCCGAGCCCGCCGCCGAGCCGGCGCAGCCGTCTGCGGACTCACAACCGGCCACGGTTCACGGTCAGGCACCGTACATTCCGCCGACCACTCCGGTGCAGCCGGCCGCACAGCCGGCCGCGTCAGCGACTTCGCAGACTCCCGATGCGGGCGCCTACGCACAAGAACCGTATGATCAGTCGAACTACGGCCAGCAGCCGTACCAGTCGCCGGAACCGGCCGCCGACTTCGGGCAGACGCCCTCGACACAGACCCAGGCTCCGCAGTACGGTTCGGCCAATCCGTACGGACAGCCGGGCTCGCCGGCCAACCCCTTCGCGGCGCAGGGCGAGCAGCCCGCATACGGACAGTATGCGCCGGCCGGTCAGCCCGCATACGGTCAGCCGGACTACGGGCAGGCAGGACAGCCGGTGTACGGTCAGAGCCAGCCCGAGTATGGGCAGGCCGCGCCGGAGTACGGGCAGAACGCGTACGGTCAGGGCCAGCCGGGCTACCAGCAGGCGGGCTATCAGATGCCGCCGCAGGGCGTGATGCCGCAGTACGGCATGCCCGCGAGCGGTCCGGGCGCGGGCGTGCCCTACGGGGTGCCGCCGCTGAACAAGCCGTATTACGGCTGCCCGTTCCCGGAGGCGTTCCTGCGCTTCTGGAAAAAGTACGCCACGTTCAAGGGCCGCGCGTCGCGCAGCGAGTTCTGGTGGTGGATGCTGGCGTCGTTCGCGATCAGCTTCGTGCTGAACATGTTTTCGGGCGCGACCGACGATCACGCGTCGTTCCTGGTCGCGATCTGGGATCTGGCGGTCCTCGTGCCGACGATCGCGCTGAGCGTGCGCCGCCTGCACGATACGAACCGTTCCGGCAAACTGCTGATCCCGCTGTACGTTGTGCCGGTCATCGGCTGCATCATCATGATCGTGGGCGGAGGTGCCACGTTCGTCGGCATGCTCAGCGGCTACGGCAGCGCCTACTACGGCTACGGTTACAGCCACGGCTTCGGCATGACGGCCGGCGGCGTGATGGCTCTGCTGTTCGGATTCCTCCTGACGATCATTCCCTGCATCATCTGGATCGTGTTCATGGCGCAGGCCAGCAAGCCGGAGGGCGTGCGCTTCGACGACGACTATCAGCCGTATCCGCCGACGGGCCCGCAGTACGGTCAGCCGTACGGACAGCCGGGTCAGCCCGGTGCGTACGGCCAGCAGGATCCGTATGGATCGGCATACGGCCAGCCCGGCCAGTATGGTCCGGACGCGTACGGACAGCCCGCGCAACCCGGTCAGTACGGACAGCCTAGCCAATACGGCCAGCAGCCGCAGAATCCGTACGGCAACGGTAACGGTAACGCGCAATATCCGCAGCAGCAGTAGGCATCGGCCGGCATGACAAAACCACAGGAGCCGCATGGGATCATTCCCATGCGGCCCTTTACGTATGTATGGGCGGCGCCGGAACGGTGCTGCGCTCAGAGCTCGACTTCGGGCTTGGAGGGGTCGTCCTTGATGTGGGCGAACTTGGCGGCGAGCGCCTCCTTGTTCTTGCGCTCGTCCTCCTCCTTGGCGCGGCGCTTGGCCTCGTCGGGGTCCCAGGTCACGTCGTCGTAGTGGCGCTTCCACTCGTTGACGGCGATCGGCGCGATTGCGTCCGCGGTGGCCGTCAGCGTGCCGGCATCGCCCGCGCCGCCGGCCGCGGCGGCCGCGCGCGCGTCGAGCAGCGCCTGATACTGCGCATCGCTCAGGCACAGGCGCGGCACGGCCATCTGCTCGCGCAGTTCGTTGACGAACAGGATGACCGGCAGCTTGGCGACGGCCGCCTCGCGCGATCCGGGTTCGGCCGCGAGCGTGCCGTCGATCGCCGCGAACAGTCCGTCGCAGATCACGAGCGCCTGCGCGAAGCGATGGGTCAGCCCGTCAACCAGTTCGGGGGAAACCGCGACGTCGGATGATTCGGTTGCCGATTCGCCTGCGGATCCGACGGCGGCGATCCCGGCGGTATTCGCCCCGGCCACGTTCACCGCACCGGCGTCTCCGGCCGCGTCAGCAACCCCGGCTGCACCTTCATCCTCCGCAACAACCCGCTCGACTTCCGACAACGCCGCCCGCAGCGCATCGACAGTCGCGGACGGCCAGACCACGCCCATCGCGTCGGCCGCGTCGAACAGGACGTTCGGGTCGCGGTCGTCGCGGTAGCCGACCATCGTGTCGTAGGCGTCGTTCGCGGCGAGCAGCGCGTCGACGATCTCCTGCGGACGGCCGGGGATCTCATCCGCGCCTTCGTACACGAATTCGGCGTCGGGCACGGTCACGTCGTCGCCGGTCGTGACGCGCGCGATCGTGCGCGTAAGGCGCACCTGCAGATTTTCCGCGTATTTCGCGTCGTTGTCCATCTGCTTGGCGTCGGTGAGCGGCCACAGCGCGATCAGCTGCGCGCCGGCTTCGGCCGCGGCGCGCACGCCGGGCAGCGCGGCCACGCGCGCGACGGCATCGTCATCGATTGCAAACCCCATATTCGCTCCTTTGCATAACGTTTCCGCAGCGCCTCCCGCCGTCCGGCCAACCGCATCGACACGCGGCCGGGCGCGGGGCATACTGCTCCGTCTACCATTGTCGCGCTACTGCACGTCGGCCGCGGGGTCGACGTACGTGATTGACATCACATTGCCGGTCGCGCAGTCGTACGTAACGGACGTGACCGACGCGAGCGCGGTCTTGCGCAGGAACATCCAGTGTTCCGGATGTCCGGTTTCGAGCAGGTGCCGGTACGACCAGATCGGCGATTCGTGGCTGACGACGACGATCTGCTCGCCAGGATGCTGCGCGACCTTTTCGCGCGCGAACTCGCTCATGCGCGCGGCGATGGAACGGTACGATTCGCCCCAGCTCGGCTTGTACAGGTTGAGCACGAGTTTCCAGTTGCCGTTGCGCCACAGCGCGCCTTCG
>NZ_JAHBBH010000031.1 GCF_019331735.1 Bifidobacterium miconis | reverse complement strand
CGGACGTAACTTGGCTAAAAATACGCCAACCAGAAATGCTGCTAAGGAAATCCCAAGGACGCAACGCGTCTTAGTGAGAAATAGCTTCAAGAATCCCGTCATACCTCCTCCTCCGCAGGGCCATAATTCCGAAGATATATCTTCATGAACTACTATGGAACAATACTAAGGTATGGCTAATACTATTATTTGGAGGATTTCTATTCTCCATTCCTACAACTATTGTATTAGTTATTAATTATAGTTCTTTTGGATGGAGTGCGGCTCAGTATTTATTTCAAGACCAAGGAGGTAAATTATTGACCGCAGTAGTCCCTCATCTTTTCTTTGAATGCTTTGCGCTGATCACCATATCTGGCATTGCTTTGACTATTACGCACTATGAATTTTGTTTCTTGCAGAACAATCGAAAGCGGGATATTAGCATAGATAATGCCCCTTTATTGTCCTTGTTTGTGGTTTTTATTTCATGGTTCTCGCTTTTTTGGGCTGCAATCATAGAGACATATATATCTCATATTTAAGGAGCATCATGATTCGCCTGTCAGTCTGGTTTGAGTCCTTGAAGTGGCGCATTGCCGCCTGGCGCTGCATCACTTTGAATTGGTGGTATTTAGTATTGGCCGCAGTATTAATCATATGGCTCGGCGTGGCGGAAGCTGTGGCGTTGCCCGCGTATGGTGAATATGCGCGTGAGGTATTCACGAACCTGTTGGCAGGGGTACCGTCTACGCCACCGGCTGTCGTACCGGTAACGGTGTTCCAATGGTCATGCTCGGCGGTTTGGCTGGTGTTGGCATATCGGCAGTGGGCGCGACGCCAGTTCGCATGGATGATTATATCGATGGTATGCAGCTTGTTGTATGTGCCATTCGTAATTTATCTTGTACATGAGCTAGCAGACCAGCGCAAAGGGATTGTTCGGTTGGAGGAGAAGCCAGAGAGCCCCTCCCCAGATGATACGGCTAATGATCATTTGGACAGGTGCGACATCAATCCCGTTGAAGAAACAACCACGTCCGACAGCATGATTCGCCGTATAGGAGGTCTTCGTGGACGCCGTGGTTGAAGTTCATGGATTGACTAAACGATATGTATCCGGGCCGGTGGTAGGTCCGATTGATTTTGAGGTTTGGCCGGGGCAAGTATTGGCCGTGGCGGGGTCGAATGGTGCAGGTAAGTCCACCACGCTACGCATGCTGCTCGGCCTAGCCTCTCCCAGCCAAGGTCGTGCACTGGTTATGGGCCGACCGTATCGGCAGTTGGAGCATCCGGGCTTGCAAGTGGGTGTATTCCTAGGTGGGCGATTGGGGGATGAGTCGATGACCAGCCGTGAGTATCTGACGTTTATGGCCGGCATGCAGGGATTGCATAACGTGCGTCGTCGCGTTCGCCGCGTGCTGCGTGCCTGTAGTCTGGATCATTGGCCGAAAGTCCGGATTAGGGGGTATTCCACAGGTATGAGACAACGACTGGGCGTTGCTTGCGCGATGCTCTCCGACGCACCGATACTTGTATTGGACGAGCCATTCAATGGATTGGATATCGAAGGAAGACTTTGGCTGCATGATTCATTGAAACAATGGGCCGAGTCCGGCAGAACCGTTATTTTGGCAGCTCATGAGATTGAAGAACTGCAACGCATAGCCACCCATGTCCTGATTGTCATGCATGGTCGGCAAATGGGTTGCGGGCCAATCGAGCAAGTCATTAACGACAACAGCGACGGGGCTGGAATCATATTCCGCTTTGCAAACGGCGTAGATGTGAGCAGAAAGGCCGCGGCCCTGAATGATCTGATGGGAATGGGGGCCGATCTTCGCGCCCTAAAGAATGACTTGTATTTGGCACGACGGACGGATGAAGATACTGTATTCGCAACCGCAGCCAGATGTGAGGCTCCATTGGTTCAGCTCAATCGCGCCGAACCGACGCTTCGCGAAGTAATGACTAGCATAATCAACCGGTCTTCAGTAAAGAGCCACACGTCATGAACGGGGGTACACGGGATTTGCAACGCATGATGCTGCTCATACGTTATGTGGTATGCCGGCCGGCAACCCTCGCGGCATGGGTTGGGCTGCCGCTGGCGTTCGCCGCGTTCGCCGCGTTGACTAGCGCCTCCGTCCGGCTCATGCTCTCCTCCAGCTCCAAACTCGATGGCTTCGCCACGCTCGAAGGATTGGGGCCGAGCATCGCCGGTGCGGTTATGCCCATGGCCGAGCCCTTGGCAATCATCGCGGCACTGCTATCCGTCCGTGTCCTGCTCAATACGTCCACAGCCATTCCGCTGTTCCTGATTGAACCGAAGCGAACGCGACTGTTTCTAATCTTATGTGTCGATATCGCTATTGTTGGTTTTATTATGGCCGCAACCGGAGGACTTACCGCAACTGGTACCTCTCGGCTCATCCTCGGCCCCGTCGTACCATCGCAAGCATGGCCCTCTCCGTTGTCCACATCGCTGCTCTTATGTCTTCCCGTGGCCCTGATACTTACCGGGCGTATGCTTATTGCCGCCTCACTATGCGTAGCCGTTGATTCAGTGGGGAAAGGTGCGGCGTCTTACATTGCCTTGTATTATCTCCTTCCCATTGTGGTTGCTAATTTACCTGCATCTCAAACATTGAGTACATGGATACCATCTATTGCAGGCACTGCCATATTGGAGCCTGAACCAATTATCAGCCCTTTGTTTAGCGGTGTGATTGCTCTAGTTTACTTATTGATTGCAATTGGAATAGCGTGTGCAACGTTGAATTATAGGGATATTAGGTGATGCGAGTATATTAAAGTCTGTCGTTGGTATATATATGATAAATAACCAATTTACCTTAACAGCGATAGATGTCTATCGTCATCCATGATCACATTTAATTTTTACCACCTAATGTTATTGCTATTGGCGGAATGCGGATTCCAGTAATAAATAAACAACCCAGACCATTGAACCGATGAATCGCATTAAAGCATATTTAGAAGGATTGAAGTTTGCTTCTGATCCGTATTCCTGCATGGTTTATGCTGTGATAAAGAATTCTTTTAGAAATGGTCTCTGCTGTCTTTGTTGTTCGCGTCTGGTTGTGTGGGCTCAATATCCGAATCATCTATACTAAGCGAGAAACGCTACTTGTCTGTCGCTATTCTTCGCCGCATTTATTTAAACAAAATAATCTGTTCGGAAATCGCTATATTAAACCTGTGCATGAAACATCTTTCGATAAAACTCTGATTGTTTGGGTAACTCCGCGCACCTGACAATCGTATGAACAGTATCATCTTTAATAACAGTGATTTTATCTGCATATGAATGGTTGTAAACCTGTGAGCGATGATTACCGTGGTCATATTCTGATTCAATTGAGGCATTGCCTCAAACATTGAACTTTCAGCTATTGTGTCAACCAGCACGATTGGCTCATCAAGAATTACAAGTGTTGCGACAGGAAGGTTGATATTGCCAGTGTGGAATTAATCGATATCACCAAGGGTGTATCTGATTCTACCGCTATCAATCTGGGCAGCGGCTACTTTGTTCTCAAAGGTATGAACGACAGTCGTTTCATCCTCTCTGGTTCTCATGCCGGCTGGGTGTCCTCCTCATCTTTGGAGACGCGTCATCCAAACTGACTAGCCCGAGAACTCGGCATATACCGCCACACTATCTCCTGCCCTTTTTCAAAGGCGGCGCTAGCCTAATCGATCGGGGAATGAGGGGGTTACTGATTGTCCAGGCACATCCCAGGTGGAATTGCCGTGCGTGACTGACGGGGATAAATCTTCCGATGATGGTGCGGGCTGTCGGTTCGATGACTGGGAATCCGATCCCGGTTGTGTGGATTCATCCGAACGGCCCGCATCAGATATTTCCTCGTTCTTTACAGCCGTCATGGAATCCCGGACGATTTGCATGACTTCGTTGAGGTCCTGGATGGTTCTGTTATAGACATCAAGATCCTGATGGTCGCGCATCATGAGTCGTGCACGGGTAATCTGCTCACTGAGCCGTGCACGGGTGTTGTCGTCTCTGACCTTGTTCTCGGATTCTTTGTAGAGCCTATCGGCGTTTTCAATGGTTTGGCTCAGTACGTTCTGTGCGTTGTCAATCCGTTGTTGTTCCTGTGATGCCTTGACCGTGTCAACTGTGTCATGCAGGTTCCTGGTCTGGATTCTGAGCTGGCTGTTAGCTTTCTCTGTTTCCGCACGAGTGCGATCGAGACGGTCGGCCGTCAGACTCGGATCGCAATTCTCCGTTGAGACCGATGGCTGATATTGCATGATTTTGCCGAGCAGTTCCAAAGATTTGGGATCCTGCACGTCTTTATCCTGGAGCTTCGCATATGGTTCCGCCTGTTTCAATGCCTTGTCCCATTCAATCCTCACTATGTCAGATTGCTCGATTGCGTGATTGCATGACGTGAGCGCTTCCCGATGGTCGTAGTTCCTCTTCGCCATGACAAGGCCTGTGGCTAATCCCGTTACGGTGACCAGAGCGAGCATAATGCCGGCGATGCGGGTAAAGGGGATATGCCGATGAACGGCTACCTCATCCGCGTCGTCAGCCGATAATTCCGCCAAGGACACATCATCCTCGACATGTTCCCCGACCCTAATTGGTGTGTCTATCGTCGTTCCCGTCCGTTTGTCAGGCTTGGATACGGGAGTGCTGTTGTTCCGTATATCGCGAGGCAGCTCATCGTCGATGATGGGTGTGATGGGCAGCAGCCGATGTTTGGGTTTTCTGTCTGGCAGCGGTTCCGGTGGGGCCCCAGCGGTTTCGGGGTGTGCGATGGCATGCGCAGCCCACTGGCCGAGTTCCGGCCATGTACTGGGATGATCGTGGATTTGCGCAAGAAGATCCCAGTTGTCAGAATCACTCATCAAATCGGCAAGCTCGTACGAATCAAGTTTGGAATTGATGCGACGCATGATTCCTTCTTTCCCTCAGGATTAGTGGATGTAAGTGATGCTGGGATTGTTGGCCTGCTCTTTGGTAAGGGTCCTGAGCCATGCGTATGGGAGGCCGCCGCCGGATTCGCTGACAACAATGCTTCCGTCGTCCTTGATTTCCTCGACGATGGCGACGTGTCCATAATCGGCGCTTGCGCCGAGATAGCCTTTGGCGAAGCTTGCCACGTCACCGAGCTGTATGCCGCCGCCCGTTGGATATCCGAATTTTCTGGCGCTTGACGCCCACATCCAGCCGTCGCCCATGTATCCGTCCACCGGTTTGCCGATCTGCAATCGGCGAGCGGCCGCCCACCATGTGCATTGGCCGGTCTCATAGGTGGTGATCTTGCCCACGGGCGTGCCGGTCGCCGCCACATCCACGTTCAGCGTGCCAGACTGCATGACCAACGGTGGCGTGAGCTTGCCGATGGTTCGTCCTGCCGTGGCCGAACAGCCGCCTCCCGCATCAATCGCCGGCTTCACGTTGTCGAGATACCGTTTGGTGATGTTGGGAATATCCGGGTACCTCATGAGGTTGCCTTCGCCCGCGTTATGGGCGATGACCAAAGCCGTCAGGTCGTCAAGTTCGGCGAACGGCATGCCCGGGTGCTTGGCCTTGAGCTGTTTGACGCCTTCCAAGCGGTTTTTCAGATACATGCCGCCGTAATGGGCGTGGACCATGGGCTCGGTGATGCCTTCAGGTGGTGTCTGATCGGCACCTTCGGGATGCACGCCGCGCCATACGCTCCTGTTCATCTGCAGCAATCCCCATGTTCCGCCGTTGCTGTCGTCGGCATACGCATCCGGTCGGAAACCGGATTCCTGCTTCATGATCGCCGCGATGAAATCCGCGCTCAATCCGCTCGATCGGGCCGCCTCGCTTACCCATGGCTTCGCCTCGTCCGGGACCTCGATCACACTGGCCTCGCAACCTCCGTCATCTCCGACGGCAACGGTGGGTATGAACCACAGCAGCAGGCTGAAGACCATCAGCACCGCCGCCGTGCCCAATAGAAATGGAATGCTGACCGCAGCTGATGCCGATGCCGCGACACCGGCCTTCACCGCCGTCATAGTCCGAGAAACCGCCTGTGTGACCTGTCGTGCAACCTGCGTCGAAGCTCTGGCAGCGGATTTGGCCCCCTGGACACCCGATCGTACGGTCTTGCCGGAATGTCTCGCACGTTTGGCGCGAGCCGAAGCCGTTCTTCCTGCCACGGCACGTGCCGTTGAACCTCTTGCGGCATGTCTTGTGCGAATAATGCCGGTCACGCCGTCGCGTATCCGACTTGCGGGAACCATTGGTGACAACAAGTCGTCGTCCTCTCTGGTATCCGTCTGTGCCGATTGCGATTCAAGCACGGACCGTGTCGCCTTCACACCACGTTCCAAAACGCTGACGGTTGTTATGCCGGTCGGGCGCGATACTTCGGATTGATTGTTCCTGATGGTGGTTCGTGGCTGTTTCAGCCCGGCCAACACTGGGCCATGGAAGAGTCCATTAACATGACGGACTTTCAAACCATGAATCATGCCGTTCGGCCGAACGAGATTGCGCGTGGCGTGGAATGAGTCGGAGGTGACGGGTCTCATTCGGGCTTCCGATCCTCGAATTTCGTGGTATACAACCGGTAAAGCAGACTATCGGCATCGATACGCCCATCGAACGGTATGAACGCAGTGCCGCTCTTGGCCATGCCCTGACCGGGCTGCACCCCGGTGAAGAACGCCCGCTGCTCATCGGACAGCTTCAGCAGCTCGCACAAGGCGTCGGCATCCGTGGCGGTCTGGTTCAGCAGCAACAGGAAGTCGCTGTTCGCGAGCATCAGACGCGCATCCTGGTTGGCCAGCAGCTCCTCGATGTTCTGCGTAATGCCGGTGGGGCACAAACCCCATTTACGGGCGCGCTTGTACAGGCGCAGGAAGTATTCGGCCGCATACCGGTTCGAGAACAGCAGATGGAACTCGTCCACCCACAGCCAGGTGCGCCGGCCGAGACGGCGATTCCTGACGACCCGGTTCCAAATCTGATCCAGAACGACGAGCATACCGAATGTGCGCAACTCCGCTCCCAGACCGGAAACGTCATAGACCAGGAACCGGCTGGACGTATTCACATCGGTGGCATGGGCGAAGGCGTTCAGACTGCCGGTCGCGTAGATCTCCAATGCTCGTGCCGCATCACGGGCACCTGGCTCATTCAAAGCCGCGAGACGGTCATGCAGGGTGACGAGCGTGGGCATGCCCAGTTCTGGATGCTCCCGCACCTCGCGATACATGCCGATGACCGTACGGTCGATCAGACTGCGCTGCATGCGGTCGATGCCGTCCTGTCCGCCGATCAGCACGCCGAGCATGTTCAGCACGCTCGCACATTTCGACCGGATCGGATCACCCTCGGAATCATCCTCATACTCGATATCCAAAGCGTTGATATGCGCGCGAGACGATTCCCCGATCTCGACTCGCTCGCCGCCAAGACCGGTGCACAACGGCGTGAACTCACGTTCCGGGTCGATGACGATCAGATCATCGTCCGGACGGGTCAGATAGATCTGGGTTATCTCGTTCTTCGCCGCCTGGCTCTTGCCCGAACCGGTCGTACCCAAAACGAATCCGTTGCCGTTCATGCCTTTCGTACGGTCGATGACCACGGGATTGCCGGTGCGGGCGTTCGCCCCATGGAACACCCCGCCCGGCTCGAACAGTTCCTGCGACGTGAACGGCACCAGAATCGCCGCGCTCGATGTGGTCAACGTGCGACGCATCGGCGGCAAAGAATTACCCAACGGCAGCACGGCGTTCAGTCCTTCCACCTGCATGTAGGCCAAGGTCTCGGCCACACACGACTGCCCATCGATTGCGGCCGTCACGTCACGAACCGTCTGGTCCAGTTGCTCGCGACTGCCCGCCGACACGTCCACGATCATGAGGGAATCCACCAGACGGTCGCCGTTATGCTCCAGATCATCACGCAGCTCACCCGCCTGAGTCATGGATTCCTGAAGATCATGAGGCAGCATGTCCTCGGGCAGATGCTGTTTGCGGTTCTTGCGCCGCTCGTCGATGGCCTGCATAT
The DNA here is from genome assembly GCF_019331735.1 of Bifidobacterium miconis. GTDB lineage: Bacteria > Actinomycetota > Actinomycetes > Actinomycetales > Bifidobacteriaceae > Bifidobacterium > Bifidobacterium miconis. Next base: position 23,025 of record NZ_JAHBBH010000031.1, on the reverse strand, counting down.
CCATTTCGGCGATCGTCCGGTTCACGAGCTTCAACCCCTCGGCCTTGCCCCGCGGGGACAGATGGATGCCGACCGTGATATCCGCCTTGATGTCCGTGATGGACGACACTAGTTGATCGCTCAGATAATCCGGGAAGTCACGCACCAACAGACACTGATGCCACACCTCCGCAGTGCCCGAGCTCAACCGGAGCCGACGGCGATCCGACACATCCACGGCGAACGGGGCCACATAATCCTTCGTGGACATGCCATGCGATTTCAGGAAGCCATCCTCGGTGAACGAGAACCGGACACCGTGCCGCAGCATCCCGTGCAATACCGCCAGACGCGACTGCCGGTTCAAGCGGACGCCGACGCAGCCGCCCACCGACCGCAGTTGCGCCGTGGCACGCAACGCGGCACGGTTCAGCAGCGTGACCGCCCGTTCCCCGTCCCGCTCACGCAACGTCAACGTCAGATACTTGTCCGTCACCGCGCCCTGCGAACGCCCGGCGAGACGCCGACGCACATTGCGGTTGAAGTCCCCGCGCAATCCATCCAACGCATCGCTCCGAAGCGACATGGCGATACTGCGCGTCACCTCCTCGGGATCCAGCATGCGCGTGGCGACCGTGATCTGGACTCCCATGTTCTCGCCGATCGAATTCAGGAAACGACCCCACCGGTCCACGACATCCAGCTGCTGATCCTGGGTCGCGACCTGATAATTGATGTCGCTGATCCGCAGCGACACGCTCCACCGGTCGCCGCCAAGGAACACGATGCCATTGGACAGCATCGAATCATAGCCAAGCAACTCCTTCGACGAACGAGGCATGCGACGATTCCCGGACCGCCTGTTCCCGACCTTTCCATGTCGCTTACCGTTGCCTTTGACCGCCTTGCTGCCACTGATGTCAGACATGACGACGTACCTTCCTTCCCCTGATTCGTCTACGGGCCTTCTCTTTCAACGACGGTTTGCCGGGAAACCTCGCGGGAACATAGGGTTCGAGCAGGTAGACCTTCGGCCCGAAACGCTGACGCAGCATGTATCCCAGATACCGTTCAGGCTTCAGCCCCTTCGGACGCCACCAACCCCACAGCGCGAACGGCAGGCAAACCGCAAACAGCAGATACGACCCCAGATCGGACAAGCCCAACGACCAGAACAACGCCGCCTCACCTCCGCCCAGGACGAGCATGCATGCGGCGGCCGCCAGTTGGCGCCAGCTCAGCCCCCACATCACCTTCGCCTCGACATTGGCGATCTCCTTATATACGCGCATCTGCAACATGAAAGAATCCTTTCCGATTGGGTCCGGTTGTGGTAGGCGGCTACTCGCCGCCGGCTATGGCCCGGCTGACACGCTGACTCACCGCGATCACGAAGAACAGCAGGATGCCCGCCATCATGAGATTGCCGAAGTTGCCCGTCACCCACGCCACCATGCCCTTGTCCGCGGAATCCGGGATCTTCACGGCATCGACCACGACCCGCTGATAGAACACCAGACAGATGAACACGCACACCGCATTCACCGACGTGCGCGCATACGACTTGAAGAAACCCACGCCGATCGGCTTGGTGTCCTCATGCACCAGAAACGCGAATGGCAACGACTGGAACGCCGTCAACGCATACAATTCGATGAACCGCACATACAGCACCACCGTGAACACCACCGACGCCAACTGGGACAACAGCCACGGGATCACCAGCAGAAAGAACAACGCCGCCTGCCCCATCACCCCGGCATCGCGAATCTGGTCACGCATCAGATCACCCAGCTGACCGCCGTCGCCCGTCGCCTCATACGACATCTGAGAAGACACTCCCTGCATGAGGAACTGCGTGACCTGATTGAACATCCGAATGAATAGACTGGCGTTCTGCACGGCGATGAACACCAACGCGATCTTGAACATGGTGCCGGCCACGATCTTCACACCCAGATCACGGTCCGACTCGATGCGCGTCGAGTTACGCGCCAGCTCCAACGTGAACATGACCGCGAGCACCACCGACGTCAGAGGCTTGACGGCGACTCCATGCACGTTCACCGCCAACTGGTAAAGAGCGGGATTCCACGTCTCCGGCGCCTGAGACAACAGCCCGGCCGTAATCGAACCGGCACCTCCGCCGCCGATCATGTTGAGCATGGCTACGATGAAGTCCTCCACGGCAGGCCCCGAATCAGCTCAGCCCAGAGCCACCGCGTTGAAAATCTGCGCAGCCGCGATGATCATGCCTCCACCCACGATCTGCCACAGTCCCGATTGCGTCTGCGGCCCGTTATGATCCTTCAGACCGCCACCGAAGGTAACGGCGCCCCACACCAGCCACAGTCCGCCGCCGATAGTGGCGAACCTGACGAATAACTGAAGCACCTGATTCAACAAATCCACGACGGCCTCCTCTGATGACGATCAAGGAGCCCGACAGGCAACGGTCTCCGTTGACACTCATCGTCAGGGAAAACCGGCGGGATAGCGGCGGACAGATAGATCATGTAGATCATGCAAGACGTAAAGCACATGCGAGACATACGTTCCTTAGACCCAGCCCAGAATCTCCGAGCAGGTTTTCCCGTTTCAGGAGTGAGTTGTGACGAGGTGAGCATAGACGGCTTGTCGTAGGCCAAATCTCTCGGGACTTGCCGAATGTTAATAATGCGTGCTAAAATTTCGGAAAACAATAAAATTGCATAATCGCAGAGAATTGCAGGAAGGTCATGGACCGCATAGAACTCATAAAGCAGCGTCTCGCGCCAATCAACGACATGATTCCCACGAATCTCCCTCTTGCGAAGGGCCGTGCCATGGCAGCCCTTGATGCGTTAGGGGTAAGCCGCAACGAGTACAAAGGACACTATGCGGAAAACTTTCTTGCGGCGCTGCGACAGTTGCTCCTCGAAGATCCAGTTGATGACTGGAAGGTCAGCGGGGCGTCCAACTGCTTGCATCTTATGGATCCCGAGACTCATATGAAACTTAGGTTCATCAAGGAGTTTGCGTTTGGAGGACTGCCTCCGGCAGGTAAGAATCTGCGTCGGACTCAGGCTTGGTGCCAAGAGCCTCTTTCCCTGTTCGACCGATGGGATTCCAACAGCAGGTATCCTCTTGACGGCACAGAGATCGTAGTGCTGTGCTCTCGGGGGCTCTAGCCGTGAGTACGCCGATCGCCGCGGCCGTTGGCGACTGGTTGAGTCGCGCCACGCACGCCGATCCGCCGATCGATCCCGGTGACATCATCCTTCTTCTCACCATCGGCGTGACGGCCGCATTTGCCGTCTGGTATCTGCACCGGCGACTGCGCGGCCGGCCGGACGGTCTGCTCGCCGTATCCACGAGATTCTGGCCGGTCGAGCCGGTTGCGTTTCCGGACACGACGGATGGTGACGGCGAGGATTCCGACGGCGATCCGATCGCCTATCCGATTCACTATATCCAGTTCACTCCCGATGTAGACCGCACGTTCGTCCTGCCGTTGGATGTCTGCATGGCATGGCCGCGGCGATCGCCTCGGAATCCGAGCAGCAGGGCTGGCAGGAGCCCGAGCTGGTGGGGCACGGCCGCCGTCAGCGGTTCATGACGCTGGGCCACCCCATCGTGGCGGGCGACGTGATCCGAGCCATCCCCGAGGCCATCGCCGACGTGATCGCCTGAGAGCCTGAGAGCCGAAGAGCCACATTGCTTGGCTTCCCTCGCTCAGGGAAGCCAAGCATTCTTTTATCCGCAAAACGGTCACACCATCCGGTCGCATCATCCGCCGACCGTCTCAGGCCTCCGGTTCGCCGTTGATGTCGAGACGGTAGCCCATGCCGGTCTCCGTCTTCAGGTATCTGGGCCGCGCGGGGTCCGGCTCGATCTTCTTGCGCAACTGTGAAATGTACAGTCGCAGATAGCCGGTGTCCTTGACGTGCTGCGCCCCCCAGATCGAGGTGAGCAGGTCCTGACGGGTCACGAGCTTGCCGGCATTGCGCACCAGCACCTCGAGCACCTTCCACTCGGTGGGCGTGAGCCGCACGCGCGTCTCGCGCCCCGCTTCCCCGCAGAATACGGCATGGGCGTTGAGATCCACGGTCACGTCGCCGAACCGCACCAGCGGCGTCTCACTTTCCGCCGTGCTCTCCTGCGCGACCCGGCGCAGCAGGGCGCGGATGCGGGCCAGCAGCTCGTCGATGGAGACGGGCTTGGTCACATAGTCGTCGGCACCCGCGTCCAACGCCGCCACCTTCTCACGCGCGTCGGTGCGCCCGGACACCACCAGAATCGGCGCCTCGGCCCAACCGCGCACACCCTGGATCACACCCATGCCGTCCATTCTGGGCATGCCGAGATCCAGCACGAACAGGTCGGGGTGCTCCTCGACCGCCACCGTGATGCATTCGACGCCGTCACGCGCGGTGACGATGTCGTAGCCCTGCGAGTGCAGGGTGATCTTCAACGCCTTGAGAAACTGCGGATCGTCGTCCGCCACCAGAATCTTCATCGGCGTGCCTCCTCTCCCGAATCCGTCATCGACGGGTCCCAACCCGTCGCTCTGTCACCGGCGCCGCCACCGTCGGCGACGGCATCCATCGAGGCCGGTTCCACGCCGGACTGTATGCCGTCCGTGGAATCGTCGTCATACCGTCGTTCATCATCATCCGCTTCCGCAACGTCATGCCGCTCACCGGCGTCAGGCGCGGCATCGGAACCTGACCCCGCGCTCTCCCCAGCGCCGGCGTCAACCGAGGAGTCGGAATCGTCGGAGTCCGCATCCCCCTCATCCCTGCCGCCGTGCATGATGCCGTAGTTGATGAACCGGTCGAGCCCGCGCTCGTCGGACTGCCCGCTGCCCGGCAGCGGCAGGATCACATCGGACACGGCCCCCGAAACGTTCAGCGTGTCCTTGGCGATGATGTCGGCCGGATCAGGTCGGTCGTCGGCCGGAATCGGCTGTCCGACACGCAGCTTCTGGTCGGCCACACGCAGGGTGATCACGATGGTCAGGCCGCCGCCCGGCGTGTCCTGGGGACTGATCGAACCGCCCATCGATTCGACGAACCCCTTCGACAGCGCCATGCCCAGCCCCAGACCGGTGGTGTTGTCCGTGTCGCCGAGGCGGTGGAACGGCAGGAAGATATCATTCTTGCGCGAATCGGGCACGCCGGGGCCCTGATCGGCCACGCGGATCTCGACCACGCCGTTGAACGAGGATGCGGACAGCCGCACCCGCTTGGAGGACGGGGTGAACCGCATCGCGTTGACCAGCACGTTCGACAGCGCGCGGCGAAGCAGGGCCGGATCGGCCACGACCAGCGGTAGGTCGGGGGCGATGTCCAGATCGATGGACCCCGGTCCGATGCCGAGTTCGTCGAACAACGGGATGATCTCCTCGCCCACATCCGTGGCCACCAGCGACAGCGGCAGCGCGCCCTCGCGGATGCGCGAGACGTCGAGCAGGTCGGTGACGAGCTTGGTGAGCTGCTTCAGGCCGTTGGAGGCCACGCTGAGCAGTTCCTTGCGGTCCCGCGCGCTCATCGTGTCGCCCATGCGCTGCAGTCCGGAGACGGCGGCGGTGGCCGAGGCGAGCGGACGGCGCAGGTCGTGGCTGACCGCGTTGAGCAGGCCGGTGCGCACCTTCTCGGCGGCGGCGAGCGGCCCGATCTCGCTGGCCTTGCGCTCCAGATCCTTGTGCTCGAGCACGGTCTGGATCTGCGAGAGGATGGCCAGCAGCATGCGCTGGTCCGACGCCTCGACGGGTTTGCCGTACAGCTTGAGCTCCGGTCCGTCGTCCGACATGGCTATGGTCTCCGGCTCCTCGACGGACACGGCGAGGTCACCGTCGCCGTCAATGGCGGAATCCGTCCTCGTGCCCGGTTCGCCGTCCGAGATGATGACGTGGCCGTCCTGCACGACGCGCACGCAGGAGAATCCGAACGCCTCGCGGGTGCGGTGCACGATGGCCTGAAGCGGATCGTCGCTGCGCAGCACCACCCCGGCCACGCTGGCCAAGGTCTCCGATTCGGCGCTGGCGCGCTGGGCCTGCCGCGCGATGGTGTCGGCGCGGTCCACCACCGCGGAGACGATGACGCCCACGAGCACGTAGAGCACGATGGTCACCATGTCCGAGGCGCGCATCACATGGAAGGTCCCCATGGGCACCGTGTAGAGCAGGTCCAGCACAAGTCCGGAAAGCACCGCGCACACCATGGCGGGCACAAACCCGCCGATCACGGCGGAAACCACCACCAGCAGCTGCAGCACCAAGGCGTCGCGCTGCGCATAGGTGGGCGCGCTGAACTGGTACAGCATCCAACCGGCGAGCAGCACGGACAACACGGCGAACGCGAACCCGGCCGCCCTGCGCCTCCACGCGATAGGATGCCTATTCGAGGAGGGCATCCTGAAGCCCTTGTTGACGAACGAGTGCGTGACGATATGGACGTCGATATCGCCGGATTTCTCGATGATGCCGTTGGGCGTGGAGGGCCGGCCCAGCCAGCGCGAAAGCGCGTTGCGCCGGGAGACGCCGACGATCACCTGCGTGGCGTTGTTCGCACGCGCATAGTCGAGCAGGGCCTCCGAGATGTCCTCGCCGACGATCTGATGATAGGTGCCGCCCAGCTCCTCGACGAGTTCGCGCTGCTTGATGAGCAGGGCGGGATTGGAGCCGGCCAGCCCGTCCTCGGGAGTGACATGCACGGCGATGAGGTCGCCGCCGCCGGACGCCCGGGCCACGCGGGCCCCGCGCCGCAGCAGCTGCTCGCCCTCGGGCCCGCCGGACAGCGCAACGATCACGCGCTCGCGCGTCTCCCATTTGGCGTTGATGTGGTGTTCCTCGCGGTAGGCCTTAAGCGCCTCGTCCACGCGCCCGGCCAGCCAGAGCAGGGCCAGCTCACGCAGGGCGGTGAGGTTGCCGACGCGGAAGTAGTTGCTCAGGGCCGCATCCACGCGGTCGGGCTTGTAGACGAATCCGGCGGCGAGACGCTCGCGCAGGCCTTCGGGCGGCAGATCGACCAGTTCGACCTGGGAGGAGGAACGCAGCACCTTGTCCGGCACGGTCTCCTTCTGGGTGCTACCGGTGATCTCACGCACCACGTCGTTGAGCGATTCGATGTGCTGCACGTTGATGGTGGTGATCACGTCGATGCCGGCGTCGAGCAGGTCCATGACGTCCTGCCAGCGCTTCTTGTGCACCGATCCGGGTGCGTTGGTGTGGGCGAGCTCGTCGACGAGCGCCACCTGCGGATGCCGTTCGATGATCTTGAACAGATCCATCTCCTCGAGCCACATGCCGCGGTAGCGCAGATGCCGCCGCGGCACCATCTCGAGCCCATCGGCGGCCTTGGCCGTGGCGGCGCGACCATGGGTCTCCAACAGGGCGATGACCACGTCCTTGCCGTCCTCCTGCAGGCGATGCCCCTCCTTGAGCATCGCGCACGTCTTGCCCACGCCCGGTGCGGCGCCCAGCAGCACCCTGAACGTTCCTCGTGCCTGTGCCATATCAGCCCCCGTATTCCCAGACATCCCAATACGACTGTATACGATAAACGCCGTCAGGGGTGGCGGCGCGAATGTCCCGCGTCACCACCCCTGACGACCGGCCGCCGCCTGCCACGGCGATCGACGACAACGCATCAGTCGAATCACCGGCAGACCGCATGCCGAATCACTTGAGCTCGTCAAGCGCCAGATTGAGCCGGACCACGTTCACCGTGGACTCGCCGATGAAGCCGAGCCCACGACCGGTGGTGTACTTCCGGACCAGATTCTCGACCTGCTCCTCGCTCAGACCGCGCTCCTTGGCCACGCGCTTGACCTGAATGGCCGCGTATTCGGGGCTGATCTCCGGGTCGAGTCCGGAGGAGGACGCGGTGACGGCGTCGGACGGCACGTCCTTGACGCTCACGCCCTCGCGCTTGGCGATGGTCTTGCGCAGTTCCGTGGTGGACTTGACGAAATCGGCGTCGGCATGGCCCTTGTTGGTGCCGGCGGACGCGGCCGCGTAGTAGCCCTGGCTGTCCTCGTCCTTGTTCGGGTCGGATGCCGCCGAAGGACGGGACTGGAAGTACTGGGGCAGCGCGTCGCCGTTGGCGTCCGTGAAGGACTGGCCGATCAGCGACGAGCCGACGACTTCCCCCTGCGCGTTGGTAATCATCGAGCCGTTGGCCTTGTCGGGCATGCCGAGCTGGCCGATGCCGGTCATCACGAACGTGTAGACGATCACGATGACGGTGAAGACGATCACCGCCTTGAGCCCGGCCCAGTAGGCGCGCAGGTTCAGCGAAATGGTGTTCTTCATGACAATCACTCTTTCCTAATCGCTCTTCGGATCAGAAGCCCGGGATCAGACGGACGAACAGGTCGATGATCCAGATGCCGACGAACGGCGCAATGATGCCGCCCAGGCCGTAGACCTTGAGGTTGCGGCCCAGGATCTTCTCGCTGGCCTCGGCGCGGTACTTGACACCCTTCAAGGCCAGCGGGATGAGCAGCACGATGATGATCGCGTTGAAGATGATCGCGGAGAGCACGGCGGACAGCGAGCTGTGCAGACCCATGATGTTGAGCACGCCCAGACCCGGGAACTTCTCCATGAACATGGCCGGGATGATGGCGAAGTACTTGGCCACATCGTTGGCGATGGAGAACGTGGTCAGGGCGCCGCGCGTGATGAGCAGCTGCTTGCCGATGGCCACGATGTCGATGAGCTTGGTCGGGTCGGAGTCGAGGTCGACCATGTTGCCGGCCTCCTTCGCGGCCGACGTGCCGGAGTTCATCGCCACGCCGACATCGGACTGGGCGAGGGCCGGGGCGTCGTTGGTGCCGTCGCCGGTCATGGCGACGAGCTGACCTTTGGCCTGCTCCTTCTTGATGTAGGCGAGCTTGTCCTCGGGCTTGGCCTCGGCGATGAAGTCGTCCACGCCGGCCTCCTTGGCGATGGCCTTGGCCGTGAGCGGATTGTCGCCGGTGACCATGACGGTGCGGATGCCCATCTTCCTGAGGTCGGCGAAGCGCTCCTTCAGGCCCTTCTTGACGACGTCCTTCAGCTGGACGACGCCGAGCACCTTGGCCTCACCGTTCGCGTGCTGCTCGGCGACGACCAGCGGCGTGCCGCCTTGGCCGGAGATGGCGGCCACGCGGTCATGCAGGGCGTCCCTCACCTCGGTGGTCATGGTGCCGCCTTCCCTGTCGATCCATGCCTCGACGGCGGAGGTGGCACCCTTGCGGATGCGGTCGCCGTTCGGCAGGTCGAGGCCCGACATGCGGGTTTCGGCGGTGAACGGCACTGCCACGGCTCCCGGCACCTCGTCCACGTCGAAGCCGTCGGACTTGGCGAGTGCCACGATCGACTGGCCTTCGGGTGTGGCATCGGCCAGCGAGCTCAATGCGGCCGCCTTGACGATGTCGTCATGATCGATGCCGGGCAGGGCGTGGAATTCGGAGGCCTGACGGTTGCCGTAGGTGATGGTGCCGGTCTTGTCGAGCAGCAGCGTGGTCACGTCGCCTGCCGCCTCGATGGCGCGGCCGGAGGTGGCAAGCACGTTGCGCTGCACCAGACGGTCCATGCCGGCGATGCCGATGGCGGACAGCAGGGCGCCGATGGTGGTCGGGATGAGGCAGACGAGCAGGGCGACCAGCACCGTCAGGCTCACGGAGGCGCCCACCGCGGAGGCCTGCGGGTTGATGCACAGCACCACCACAAGGAAGATGATGGTCAGGGAGCTCAGGAGCACGTCCAGAGCGATCTCGTTCGGGGTCTTTTGGCGGTTGGCGCCTTCGACCAGGGCGATCATCTTGTCGACGAAGCTTTCGCCGGGCTTCTGGGTGATGCGCACCACGATGCGGTCGGAGAGCACGCGGGTGCCGCCGGTCACCGAGGAGCGGTCGCCGCCGGATTCGCGGATGACGGGTGCGGATTCGCCGGTGATGGCGGATTCGTCCACGGAGGCGATGCCGGAGATGATGTCGCCGTCGCCGGGGATGAGCTCTCCGGCGGAGACGACGACCACGTCGCCGAGCTTCAGGTCCGAGCTGGGGACCTCCTCGATGTAGGACGGGCCCTCACCGCGCTCGGGGGCGCGCACGTCAGGGTCGTTCTTCTCGTCGTAGCCCTTGACCAGACGGGCGGGCGTGGTGGTACGGGTCTTGCGCAGCGCGTCTGCCTGCGCCTTGCCGCGGCCCTCGGCCACGGCCTCGGCGAGGTTGGCGAACAGCACGGTGGCCCACAGCACGATGGCCACGATCCAGGTGAAGTAGACCGGCTCGCCATCGGTGAGGGCGGTGTCGAACAGCTGGCACACGCCCAGCAGGGTCAGGAACGCGGCGCCCACCCACACGATGAACATCACGGGGTTGTGCCACATGTTGCGCGGGTCGAACTTGCGGAACGCATCCGGCAGGCTCTTGCCCAGCATCGCGCCCAACGACTGCTCGTTGGACTTCTTGACGTCGTTCGCGATGGAAGTCGCGCCGTTGTTGACGTCGTTCGCGGTTGCGGAAGTCATATCAAGCCACCAAACCTTCTGCCAACGGTCCCAGAGCAAGCGTCGGGAAGAACGTCAGCGCGGAAATCAGGAAGATAACGAACACCAGCAGGACGACGAACAGACCGTTGTCGGTCTTCATCGTGCCGGCGGTCACCGGCACCTTGTCCTGCTTGGCAAGCGAACCGGCCAGCGCGATCACCAGGGCGATCGGCAGGAAACGGCCGATGAGCACCGCCAATCCCAGCGTGGTGTCGAGCCACGGGGTGTCGGCGGTGAGTCCCGCGAAGGCGGAGCCGTTGTTGTTCGCGGCCGAGGTGAAGGCGTAGACGACCTCGGAGAAGCCGTGGTTGCCACTGTTGTTGAGCGACGTGTCGAAGATCGACTGACGTGCGAACGGCACGGCGAAGCTCAGGGAGACGCCCACCACCACGGTGATCGGCATGACGAGGAAGTACAGCGAGGCCATCTTCATCTCGCGCGGGCCGATCTTCTTGCCGAGGTATTCCGGCGTGCGGCCCACCATGAGGCCGGCGATGAACACGGCCACGACGGCCATCACGAGGATGCCGTACAGGCCCGCGCCCACGCCGCCCGGGCTCACCTCGCCGAGCATCATGTTGAGCATGTAGATCATGCCGCCGAGTGCGGTGTACGAGTCGTGCATCGAATTGACGGCGCCAGTGGAGGTCGAGGTCGAGGTGGTGCCGAACAGGCCGGACCACACGATGCCGAAGCGGGTCTCCTTGCCTTCCATGGAACCACCGGTCAGGGAGGTGATCGGGTCGCTGGCGAAGGATTCGGCGGTCACCACGGCGAAGAAGCTGATGCCGAAGATGATGACCATCGCGCCGAGCAGCGCGTAGCCCTGCCGGATGTCGCCGACCATGCGGCCGAAGGTGCGGGTCAGGGCCACCGGAATGGCGAGCATGAGGAGAATCTCGATGAGGTTGGTCCACATGTTCGGGTTCTCGTACGGGTGCGACGAGTTGGCGTTGAAGAAGCCACCGCCGTTCGTGCCGAGCTCCTTGATGACCTCCTGCGAGGCCACCGGGCCCTGCATGATCTTCTGGGTGCCACCGGCGACGGTGTTCACGTCCACGAACCCGGCGAAGTTCTGCGCCACGCCGAGCGCTATCAGGATGATGCCCATGACGATGGAAATCGGCAGAAGGATGCGCATCGTGCAGCGGGTCAGGTCGACCCAGAAGTTGCCGATGGTCTCCGACCTGCGCCACGCGAACCCGCGCACGAGCGCCACGGCCACGGCGATGCCCACGGCCGCGGACACGAAGTTCTGCACGGCGAGGCCGGCGAACTGCACGGTGTAGCCGAGCGTGACGTCCGGCGAATATGACTGCCAGTTGGTGTTGGTCACGAACGAGGCCGCGGTGTTGAACGCGAGCGGGCCCTGCACGTTCGGGAAGCCCAGCGAGAACGGCAGCCACTGCTGCACGCGCTGCAGCAGGTAAAGCACCAGCACGCTCATCAGGGAAAACCCGAGCACACCGCGCAGATACGCCTTCCAGGTCTGGCCTTTCTTGGAGTCAACGCCGACGACCTTGTAGATCCACTTCTCGAAGAAGAGGTCCTTGTCGGTCGTGAACACGTTGAACATGTAATCGCCCAGCGGCTTGTAGATCGCCACAAGGATGATGGCAATCAGCGCGAATGCCATGATCGCAAATACATATACCATGTGATGAACCTTTGATTCCTAAGATCTCTCAAGTACAGTCCGGTATGGTTCAGAACTTCTCTGGCCGGCACAGGGAATAAATCATGTAGGCGATTCCCGCGATAGCCAGCACGACACCCAGCACAGTGAAGAACGTCGTCATAGCTTGTCCACCCACTTTCCGAACAGGTCGAACAGCACGAAGACGACCACCGTGCCCGCAACGTAGGCAACATCTACCCACCAAGGCATGTCATTCTCCTTATCATCGAACAAACCCGGTGCCGTGTTCCGCCTCCCGCTAGGGGCCGCGCGACATCGTCATCGGGTCATTGCGATTCCTCATCGTATGGAGCGAGCGGTCAGGACGAGGCGGTTTTTACGGGTTGCATATGTGCTCGGGGGCTCCGCGCGGCGATTCCTAACGCTTTGCTAACACCGGTTATCCGGCCGGCCCGTACACTGGTTCACGGACCTGAATATATGGAGCTTGTATGGCTGACTGCCCCATCACCGATGTGATCTTCGACTTCTGCGGCGTACTGCTTGATTGGGACACCCGCGCCTGCCTGACCGGACACTTCCCGGACGACGTGGTCGCGGCGATCTGCGCGACCGCATGGACAAGTGCGGCGTGGGCCTGCGCACGGCGTGGTTCATGCGCCGTCGCATCATCGAGTGCATCCAACGCTACAACCCCTCGTTCAACGCCGTCGCCGGCGACCGGGTGGAGATCGACGAGACGTACTTCCGCGACAGCTACAAGGGCTACCGCAAGGGCACCATGCCACGTCCCGCCCGCAAGAGCGGCAAGAAGGCCGCGAAACGCGGCCTGAGCAAGCAGCAGGTGTGCGTCGTCACCGGCATGTGGACGGAAACCTCGGATCGGTTCCTCTGCGATGCCGTTCAGCCCCTTGATGCGGGCAGTTTTCCACGACGTGCAAAGGGGAAACTTATCTTAGCCATGCCGATTGGCGTTCCCGCTGACATGTTCGACAAAATGGCCTTCGATGGCGGCGAAGCCGAAGAGCGCATGGTCCCGCACACCAATACAATCATTAGGGAAAGTAACACACTGGAGACAAAATGAACGATTTCAACCCCGACCGAATCGAACTGGCTCGTGAATGCCGGGGTTGGAACAAGAAGGAATTGGCGGGCATCAGCGGTCTGTCCGCGTCGCGCATCTCCAATTTGGTCAACAGAAAGACTCGATTTACCGAATCCGACGCGGAACGATTGGCCTTCGTAACCGGGTTCCCTATCGGATTCTTTGTGCTCCCCGATCAGTCGGTGCCCGTCGATCAGCTTACGTTCCGTAAGCTGGCCAAGATGAAATCCTCTCTGGCCAATCAGGCCATAACGGAATTTCAACTTCTCCTGGATACAGTGACGAAGCTCGAATCGATGACTCACGCCTGCCCGGAACCTTTGTGGCTTAATGGCATTGCCCCGCGTATAGATCCCTCCCTTGCGGACATAGAACGTCTCGCCGGTGAAGTCCGAACCGTCTGGGGGCTGTCTTCTCACGGGCCGGTGAAGGACGTCACACGCAGTATGGAGAGAAGCGGTATTCTTGTTGTCCCTCTAGCGGCGCCGATTAGCGATTCAACAGCAGACGGAGTCAGCAGCCCCTCCGTTCCTCATGCTAAGCACGTAATCGGATACTTTCCCGAAGAAAAGCCCGGAGACCGACAACGATTCACTGACGCGCACGAGCTCGGGCATCTTGTGCTTCATCGTTTTAGGAGACCCAAGGACCATCGAAGTCTGGAATTTGAGGCCAATGCTTTTGCCGGCGCCCTGCTTATGCCAGAAGAGGATGCACGTGCTTCAATTTCTAAATTCACATCGCTGAATGCTCTTGCAACACTAAAGGCGGAGTGGGGAGTATCCATAGCCGCCCTTATTGCACGTGCCGGTCGATTGGGCATATACGATGCGGAACGGCAAAAATCCTTGAGGATTCAGATGGCGAATCGCAAATGGAACAAGCAAGAGCCGATAGCAGTAAAGAACGAGCATCCGACCCTCTTTAAACAGGTGCTCGCTAGCGCCTTCAGCGACGTACGCGATTACAGACACCCTGCAGTGTCCATCCAAGCCATTGAAGGGTTCCTTGGATTGCCCGCTGAATTAGTGAATCATTGGTGCGGCGATGATTTGCGGCTTGTTGACGGTTTTCCCATTGAGGGCGCGGTTGTCTGACGACTCGTTTAGCCAAAGATGGCTGGAATGCTATCGCAACATTCCAGCCATCTTATGCATTGCCCCCTGTAGGGACGATTGCAGTTTATCAGCTGCCGGTCACTTAAGTGGCTCTTCCGATTTTGGTGTGTAAGGGCCGTGCGGTTTCATTCGGTGTGTGATTGAAAAAGTGAAGGAAACCGCGCGGCTTGGTAACGAGTCTAGCGCGTTCGACGGCCGGGTCCTGCTCGGTCTGGACAGACTGCGCCTGAATCCCGTCTCGCAGAGGCACGTGGTGTCGGGCTCGCGGGCGGGAGTGTGGCTGATCGGCTGCGAGCCGGCGGACGGGACCGCCCGGTATTGCCGGGAATGCGGGGCCATGGGTCGGGTCCGTTCCTCGTGGCGGCGCCGGCTCGCGCACACGCCCGTCGGTCAGCATGCCGTGCACCTGCTGGTGCGGGTCAGACGGTACGAGTGCGTGGCGTGCGCCCGCTCGTGGACCGACGACCTGACCCACATAGCCGACGGGGGACGGCGGCTGACGGACGCGGCCGTGTGGTGGGCGGCGGCGGAGGTGGTGCTGAAGTCGAAGAGCGTGCTCGCCTGCGCGCATGACCTGCACTGCTCGTGGGGCGCGTTGAACCGGGCCGTGTTGGAGAAGGGCGTGAACGTGCTGGCCGCGGACCCGCGCCGGCTGGACGGCGTGGAGTCGATCGGCGTGAACGAGAATGTGTGGCGGCACACCCGCACCGGCAACCGGTACGTGACCGTCATCGTGGACCTCACCCCCAGAAGGACGGGCCGGCCGGCGCGGCTGCTCGACATGGTCGAGGGCAGGAGCGAGAAGGCGTTCGCCCGATGGCTGGAGGAACGCCCGCGATCGTTCCGGGACGGCGTGAGGGAGGTCGCGATGGACGCGTTCGCCGGATACAGGAAGGCCGCCGCGCGCCAGGTGCCCCGCGCCGTGGAGATCCTCGACCCGTTCCACATCGTCAAGCTCGCCGGCGACAGGCTCACCGCAGTGCGCTGCCGGCTCCAACGCGAGGCCACGGGCCGGCGAGGCCGGCGCGACGACCCGCTCTACAAAGGCAGGAGGAACCTATTGAAGACCGCGCGGCTCCGGACCGACAAGCAGCAGGCGCGCATCGACCTGCTGCTCTCCGATCCCGCGAACAAGCCGCTCGCCCTCGCGCACGGTGCCTACCAGAAGATCATCGACTGCTACGCGCAGGAGGACCGCGGGAAGGGACGGGGCATGATGGCCGAACTCATCGAGTCCCTCGCCGTCAGGGGCGCGGCGCCCGGATGCCCCGAACTCGCCACGCTCGGCCGCACCCTCAAACGCCGCATGACGGACGTCCTCGCGTTCTTCGACCACCCCCACGGGACGAACGGGCCCACCGAAGCCATCAACGGACGCCTCGAAACCCTCAGAGGCATAGCCCTCGGCTTCCGCAACCTCGACAACTACATCACCCGAAGCCTGCTCCACACCGGCGGATTCAGACAAGCCATCCAAGCCCACCTCTAAACCACCGCCCATACACACCAAAATGCGAAGAGCCACTTAAGTGTGAGATACCGTCGTCTTGCAAATCTCGGGTTATGCTGTAGTAAAACCCTTTACTAAAGTTTGCGGGGAGGATGTCATGGCCACGCTCAAGGAGGTCGCGGAACGGGCCGGGGTGTCGCAGAGCACGGTGTCGCGCTTGCTGAACGACCCGTCGTTCTCCATCAAGGAGGAGACGCGGCGGCGCGTGCTGCGAGTGTGCGAGGAGCTGGGATACCGCAACGTGTTCCGTCCCGCGATCGCTGTGCTGGACGCCCCTCCGTCCGGGGAGGAGCTGCAGGACGCATACTTCTCCGATCTGCGGAAGGTTCTTGCGGAGTGTGCGGAGTCGATGGAATTGGACCAGCCCACGTTCATCCGGTCCATACATGAGCTGACGGAACGCGCGGCGGAGTTCGATGGGTTTATCACCGTGGGTGCCGCGGTGTTTCCTGAAGCGGACCTGCGCGCCCTGCATGCGGTGCTCCCGCATGGCGTGTGCATCGACACGAATCCGGCACCGCACCTGTTCGACTCCGTACGGCCCGATCTGTCGCAGACGATGCTGGATGCCTTGGACGCGATGATCGCGGCGGGCCGCAGACGCATCGCGTTTCTCGGTGGCGTGGGCAGCATCATGGGCACGCATGACTATCCCGAGGATATCCGCGAACTGTCGTTCCGCCAGTGGGCTGCGCACTTGGGATTGGAAACGGACGGATTGGTGTATTCGTCCGGCACGTTCACCATGGAGAACGGTTATCGTCTCGCGGAGCAACTGGTGGCCGATCATCGTGAGGCCGGCAGCATGCCCGATGGTCTGATCGTGGCCGCCGACGTGCTCGCGGTGGGGGCGTTGCAGGCGTTGAACGCACTGCGCGTGGCGGTTCCCGACGAGTTGGCCGTGGTGAGTGTGAACAACCAGTCAATCGCCCGGTACACGTCGCCGTCGCTGAGTTCGTATGCGATTGATCAAAGGGAGTTGGCCCGTATGGCGTTCTCCACCTTGATTGATGGGTTGAAGCATGAGCGGCGGGTGCGTCGTCACATCCTGCTGACGACCGAGCTGGTGCCGCGCGCAAGCTTCGTCCCTCGGGCATAAGACGTCGTCTCGAAGACGGGCGGCACCGGCGTTGATTTTGCTGGAAGGAATTCCCTACATCATGGGGTTGCCGGCACCGGTGCTACAGCCCCATGATGTAGGGAATCAGCGTGTGCCTCGCAGTTCGCGGACGATGGCGGTGCCGTTGAAGCTGGTGATGGACGGCTCGGTGACGAAGCCCGCTTCGTTTGCATTATTGCAGTCGAACAGGATCGCGCCTGCATCCTCGCCGTTGTTAACGAACATCTCTGCCACGCCGTGGTCATAGAACACCTCCACGCGGGTCACCTGTTCGGTCGCGGAAACGTAATCGAAACCGTCTGTTGGCAGGCCGGTGGTGGTCAGATGCACGGATTGGCCGTCGCTTATGAGCCGCAGCGAAGCTTCGACGGTGGTACCGTCCGGCTGGGTGCGTACGCCGGAGACCAGCGTCATGGAGAACGCTGAGTCGGCCTTGGGATGGATATCCGCATAGTAGGAATGCTGCGGTGCGCTGACCTGCAAGTCGCGGGCGTTGCCCGGCTGATCGTCGATGCCGTCATTCACGAGTGCCTGAGCCGTGCTCAGACTGTCCGAACCGCCGTTCGCCTCAGATACCTCCGAGTTCTGCTCAGTCCCCGGAATCTCACCCAGCACGTCGCCGATCAGCAGATCGTAGACTTCCTCGATCGGGCGTGATGTCAGACGTCCATCAACCACATGCAGCTCGCGCGGCAGGCTCATCGCGCCATTGGCGTAGTCATCGCGTTCGATGCGTACGCCGAACCAGTCGCACAGCCAACCGATGGCGATGCGGCGATCCACGGCGTCGCCGTGCTCATCCGTATGACGGTCGCGGAACGACTGCACCGCGTAATAGCAGGAGCCGAAATCACACCATCCGGTATGGTCCACGCGCAGTCGCGGCGCATCGGCGGTGCTGTCGCTGATGCGGTCGGGAGCGCCGTCAATCGAGCCCGTATACCAGCGGATGGGCTGGAACCGGCCGGTGGCGTCGCGCAGTTTCATCACGGACCCGATCGCCACGGCCGTGCCGTCGAGCGAGAAGGCGTCCGGGCATTCGTAGGTGTACGCCTCGGGCAGGCCGGTCTCGAACAGGAATGGGCCAGCGTAACGCCATTCGGCCTTCCCCAGATCGGTGTCGGTGGCGCGGAACAGCGCGAGCGCCGGCGTACGTGTCAGATCGGGCTGACGCAGGCCGGGCGCGTCGCACGGGCTGTCGGCGAACCAGTACGACGTGCCGGACTTCGGTGCCGGGGCCGAGCCGGGCTCGCCGATTACGGGCGCCTGTTCGGACGGTAGGTTCGTGGCCACCACGATGGTCGGCGTGTCTGCGGATTCGGTGCCATCGAGCAAGGTGTCATCGATCTTCGGGTCGCGGAAGTCGAGCCCCATGTCCTCGGTCGGACGACGGATCACCGTCGTCTCGGGACTGAAGGTCAGTCCGTCAGTGCTGACGGCAGTGGTCTGCGTCTCCACCACGGAACCGGGCTCGCCCCGGCGCTCCCAATGGCGGGTCAGATAGATGCGGATGGCGCTGGCTTCGTCACCGGGCGCGATATGGCCATCGGCGTCCACGGTGACGGCGGAGCCGGAGAACGCGCCGCCTGCAAGCTGCGGATCCGCCGAAAGGTCGGGTTGCGGCAGCAACGCAACCGGTAGGTCCGTCCAGTGCAGCAGATCGCGGCTGACGGCGTGGCCCCAGTGCATGTTGTCCCACTGCCAGCCATACGGGTTGAACTGGTAGAAGAGGTGGTACCGACCTTGGAATCGGCACAGGCCGTTGGGGTCGTTCATCCAGTGCTGGGGCGGCTCGAAGTGCGCGTGTGGACGGTGCGCGGTGGCGCGGGTATCCGGTGTGATGATGCGGATGCCGTGCTCCATCAGGCGTTCGCCGCCGCTCAGATACGCAACGCCCAGTGTGAGGCCGTCAAGATGGAGCGTGTAGCGTTCGCCCGGCTCGAGTGGCAGAATGATGCGTTTACGGCGTTCGGCTGCGGTCAGATGCGCTTCGGTGGACGGCGCATTGGGATTCGAAGGTGTCAGTCGCAGGGTCGCCTGGGCACGACCGTCTCCGGTGTATTCCGCAAACGCCTCGAATGAGGTGTAATCGTCGGCATTGATGGTAATGGTCATGGGAACATACTCCTTGAAGACTGGGGTACGGCAAAATCGTATTCGCCGTCTGGCCTGTCGCAGTTGGGGCGATTCACTTGGATCGACGGGATGTGGGGGTGCGGATATAGATGATGCCGGATGGGTGAAAAAGGGGAAAACCCATCCGGCAAGTGTTGTTTGGTGGCAGCCCGTTATTGGCGAGGTTGCTGCCATGAACGGTTCAGTGGATTGTTTGCGTCACGCGTCGGTCCTGCAATGACGGACTCTCCTTCGGCGCGGCTCAGCGTTTCCTCGCGGCTGTCGTCGCTCGGCTGAGCCTGCAAGCAATCCACTGGATCGTTGGCTTCACGGCTCAGCCCTTGACGCCCGAGGACGCGATGGAGCTGACGAACTGCTTCTGGAAGATCACGAACACGATGATGATCGGCACGGTGATCAGCGAGCTGTACGCCATGATCTGGCCCCACGAAGTGGTCATCTGCTGGAAGTACTGCACGCCGATCATCACCGGACGCAGGTTCTCGGACTGCACCACCATCAGCGGCCAGACGTACTGGTTCCACATCGGCAGGAAGCTCAGGATTACCACGGTGGCGGTGGCCGGGCCGGACAGCGGCATCACGATGCGCGAGTAGATGCGGAACCAGCCGGCGCCGTCCACGCGGGCGGCCTCGTCGAGGTCCTTCGGGATCGTCTCGAAGTACTGCATGTACAGGTACACGGAGAAGGCGTTGGCGATGAACGGCACGATCTGCACGGGTAGCGTGTCGATCCAGCCGCGCGTGAAGTACAGTCCGAACTGATCCACCACCGGGCGCGGCAGCTGGTTGACCCACCACAGCAGCGGGATCGCGTAGGTCTCAAACGGCACCATGAGCGTGGCGAGGATGAACGTGAAGATCACCTTCTTGCCGCGCACTTGAAGGCGCTGGATGGCGAAGGCCGCCATCGAGTTGACGATCACGCCGAGCACCACGGTCACCACGGTGATGATCACCGAGTTCATCAGGAAGGTGCCTGCCGGCACGCGGGTGAACACCTGCGCGTAGTTCTCGAGCGAGATGTGGCCGACCGGCAGGAACGCCTTGACCGAGCCGAGATCGGCCATGATCTCGTCATCGGGCTTGAGGGAGCTGACCACCATGAAGATCAGCGGGAAGGCGAACAGGCATGCGAACAGGATGCGCACGATCCAGCCGCCCACGGACAGTCGGTTGTGCTTGTAAGCCACTTTCCTGGATTCCTTCGCCGCGCGCTTGTCGTGCGCAGCCATAGTCGTTGCGTTGCTCATCATAAATCCTTTGCTTGTCTCTCGTTACTTCTCGCGGGTCAGGTACCGCTGGATGCCGGTGATCACCATGATGATGAGGAAGAACACGAGCGTGATCGCGGAGGCGTAGCCCATCTCCTGCTGCTGGAAGCCGGAGCGCACGGCCTCGAACACCACGGTGGTGGTGGCGTCGCGTGGGCCGCCCTGGGTCATCACGTTGATCTGGGTGAACAGGCTCATCGCGGCGATGGTGATGGTGATGAGGATCATGTTGCGCGTGGAACGCAGGCACGGCCAGGTCACGTTCTTGAACTGCTCCCAGGCCGAGCAGCCGTCGAGCTCGGCGGCCTCGTACAGTTCGCCGGGGATGGTCTGCAGGCCGGACAGCCAGATGAGCATGTGCTGGCCGACCGCCTGCCAGATGGACATCACGATGATCGCGCCCATCGCGGTGCGCGGGTCGTTGAGCCAGTCCACCGCCTGCCAATGGCCGAAGGTGAGCTTGGCTATGACCTGGTTGAGCATGCCGTCGTTCTGGTAGATGAACATCCACAGCAACGAGACCACCACCATGGAGGTCACCACGGGCAGGAAGTAGACCGTGCGGAAGAACACCGAGGAGCGGACCTGCTTGTTGATGAGCACGGCGAGCAGCAGGCCCAGTCCGGCCTGGACCGGCACCACGATCACGGCGAACACCGCCACGTTACGCAGTGCGAACCAGAACGTGGGATCGGAGAACAGTCGGGTGAAGTTCTCGAAGCCGATGAACCGGGTGGGGTTCGGGCTGATCGTGCGGGCGTTGGTGAACGCCAGTCCGAACGCCAGCAGCACCGGGATGCCGATGAACAGCAGCAGGAGGATGGAGGCGGGCAGCAGCATGGCCCAGCCCACGGCGTTCTCGTGGCGCTGCTCGGCGGTCCGGGTGACGCGGCCGGTGTGGCTGGTCGACTTGGCGTGTGTGGTGCGTGTGGAGGTTGCGGTTGCGTTGGTCATGATGATTCCCTCTCAGTTCTTCCGGTAGCCGTCGGCGCCTTGGATGTTGCCGTCGATGTGGTTGACCGCCTTGTCGAGCCAGGTGTCCACGTCGGCGCCGTTCATGATGTCGCCGATGGTCTTGCGGAACTCGGTGGAGATGAAGTTGTAAGCCGGGGTCTCGGGGCGCATCTTGACGTACTTCTTCGAGATCTTGGTGAAGATCTGCATGTCGCCGCCCTTGGAGAACTCCGGGACGAGCTGCTGAGCGCCCGTGGTGGTCGGGATGTTCATGCCGGCCTTGGCCATGGTGGCGATGTACTTGTCCTGCAGGGAGAAGCGGATGTAGTCCTGTGCCGCGGCCTTGTTCGGGCAGGACTGGGTCATGCCCACGGTCCAGGAGCCGCCGCCGGTCACCGAGCCGTGGCCGAAGTCGGCCATCGGCATGACCACGATGTCGTCGTAGTCCTTGGCGTACTTCTGGAAGGTGCTCATCGACCAGATGCCGCCGTAGAGCAGTCCGGACTTGTTGTTCACGAAGTCAAGCGCGGTATCCGAGCCGCCCTTGGAGGAGATGTAGCCTTTGGCCACGAGGTCTCGCATCCAGTGGGCGAACTCCTTGCCCTCCTTGCCGTTGAGCACTCCGTCGGAGCTCTGGTAGTCCTTGCGGTTGACCAGATCGCCGCCGAAGGACTGCAGGATCGGGCCGAAGGCATAGGCGTACCATTCGCTCTTGTTGTCGGCGGTGCCGATTTCGAACGGGTAGGTCCATTCGCCGCTGGCCTTGAGCTTGGCGAGGGCGTCGTTCATTTCGGTCTTGGTCCACGGCTCGTCGACTGTGGCCACGCGGATGCCGAGCTTCTTGAGCACGGACTTGCGGGCGAAGAGGGCCACCGTGGCGTCGAAGTAGCCCACGGTGTACAGATCGCCGTTCCAAGTGCCCTTGCCGGATTCCATGAGGTCGCCGGCGCGCTCGAGCAGTGCCTTGTCGGTCAGCGGTTCGAGGATACCGGCCCATGCCCAGTACGGGGTGTTGGGTTGGTCCACGTCCACCAGACAGGGCAGGTTGTTGGCCGAGGAGGCGGAGATGATGGAATCGTTGTACGAGCTCTGTGGGAAGGACTGCAGTTTGACGGTAGCCTTCTTGTCCGGGCTGGCGTTGTAGTCCTTGATGATCTGCTGGACGCCGGCAAGCTCGGCTTCGCTGCCGGCCGTGTGCGTCCATATGGTGATCTCGTTGGCGTTGGCCTTCGCCGCCGCGCGTGCCGCCTCGCCGCAGCCGCCCACGGTCGCAAGGCTCGCTATGGCGAGTGTCGCGGCGAGGGCCCTGACGACCGTGCGTCTTGTGGTGCGGTGCCTGTTGGTATGGGGCATGGTGCTCCTCCTTCTTTCTTGTTTCTTCCTTGAAAAGGTGTGACGGGGAAGTGCTGTGGTGGCCGCCCCGAGGGGGCGAACCGGTTCGATTCCGGTGTGTGCGGAATGGGATGGGGCGCGACGAACTGCTCTCGGCGTGTTGCTGGTGTTTCGCCGCTTGCCGCCGTTGCGTGTTGCTTGCTGTTTGCCTCACTACGAGATGGGCTACTGGGCCGTGGGCAAACTGGTCTCGATGATCGAGGACATGACGGTCTCGCCGTTCCCGAAGGAAGGCTACCCGATCGACCGCGTACCGCTGCCATCGCTTGAGGA
>NZ_JAHBBH010000030.1 GCF_019331735.1 Bifidobacterium miconis | reverse complement strand
ATCGCCCTCGGCTTCCGCAACCTCGACAACTACATCACCAGAAGCCTACTCCACACCGGCGGATTCAAACACGCCATCCAAACCCACCTCTAACCACCACCCCTACACACCAAAATGCGAAGAGCCCATATTCCGGGCACCTGCTCGTCTCACGACGAAATCTCGGACATGTGGAACAGGAACGACGACAGATATCCGTCGTACACCAGCAGGAACGCGAACACGGCAACCGCCATCGTGCCCGCATCCGTCAGCGACGCAGCGCGTAGGAGCGCCCCGCCATCCTTCGGCTCCACGGGATCGTCCGAGCGCACGGCGAACCAGCGCAGCACCAGCCACACAATCGCGAACGCGAACAGCGACACCACGCACAGGTAATAACGGCTCTGGAATCCTCCGGTATAACCGTTCGTCATGAATCCTTTCTGGGCCGAATACCACTGGTAGAGGATCACCAGCCACGTGCCGGCCAATCCCAGCGTCAGGAAACGGCCGAACCGATCCTTCTGCCGCACCAACAACACCACCAACGGCAGCAGCAGCACCGCGGCCACGGCGACCGCTTCAAAGCTCATGAACGACAGTCCCGCACGGTCAACATTGGCCGGATACACCAGCGCATACCAAGAGCGAACGAACTGATCGGCAAAGTACTCCGGATATCCTGCAACCATCATGGAATACCGCTTGTCCATCGCCACATAGAACACGCTCTGGTAGTACCCGCTCGGATCGAACTTCTGGAAGCTTGGCTGAATGGTCCGATAACGCACCAGCAGCATCACGTAATAGGCAGCGGCAACGCAATAAATAGGAATGGTGACAAAAAACTCCTTGCGCAGCAGAGCCTTCCCATTTCGATCCACGATCAGCGTATACGCCACGATCAGCACGGCGGTAAACCCGACCACCATGCCGGCGGTCAGCTTCGTCAGCAGCGTCGCCGTGATTCCCACGGCGATCAGCAGGAACGTGCCCCAGTTGTACCGGCGTTCAAAGAAGCGGATGCAGCCCCACACAAATACGGTGACGGTGAGAATGGCCAGCGTATCGTTGTTCAGCCCGGTCATGGTCAACACCAGATTGGCCGGGGCGATGATCATCAACGCGTACGTCAGATGCAGGATCGGAATATGTGGAATACGGGTGAGCCCCAAGTAGAACGCCAGGCACAATCCCGCGAATCCGAGCGCGAACGATTCGCAGCGCAGCCACATCATGTGGTAGTAAACCGTATCCACGCCGTTGCTGGAAATGCCGGGCATGTGACTCATGATCAGGTAATACAGCGGCGGATGCCCCAGCTGGTTGAACTGCATGGGCTCATTGAGCGACATCACGCCGTTGAAGTCGTTCCACTGAGAATAAATGCTGATGTTCTCGAAACTGGGCAACAGTTCATTATGCACGTTTTCGTAGGCGATGTACGACAGGTGCGCCGCCTCGTCGAAAGAATGCCCGTTGATGTAGTACTTCAGATATATAAGGAACTGCATGATCACGTAGGCGCCGACACCCACATAGTCGATCAGACAGACCAGCAGCTTCACGCCCGCAGGGCAACGCGGCCTACCGGCCGCGCAGTTCACCAGAATCGCGAGCAGCGCAACCATCAGAATTCCGGCGATCAATAGCTTGTAAGAATATCCGCCAAGCGAATAATCAGGCAATGTGTTGCAGCGATACACCGCCAGCGCCACCACGGCGACGATGGCAACCATTCCAGCCACATAATATCTGAGCTGCACATCACGCAACACAGTCAGCTTCAGTGCGCAGGCAACATACGCGAACAACAGCAGCGCCAACAGCACCACCTTGTCTTCCGAGCGGAACCGGGCCGCCCGCTGCAACTCCTGCAGACGATCCTGCGACAACGAGGCAGTCACCGCGTCGCCCTCGGTCTGCTGTACGAAATCGCCGCCATCCACGGCATCCACATTCCACAAATGCATGCCGTTGGACCGCACATCCGCGACAAGATGACTAATGCGCGTCTGACCATTGCCGGCAATGGACACGGTCATCGTTCCGGACCTCGCGTTCAACGGGTCAATCCAGATCGACGCCTTGCTCCCGTTGTCTTCCACAGTCGCCGACTGCTCGGCCGCATTGGGAATGTTCTTGTTCTCCTCGAACCGGAACACCACCTTCCCGGATGCGCCGAGCGGCTGAGTCAGCTCCACCGTGTAATGGACATTGGTCGGCTGAAAACCGGCAGCCAAGATCGCACAGCCCAACACCACGCACAGCACTGTGACCACGGCCAGCACATGGGATCGAACCCAGGACATGACGTTCGACATAGACATACCGAGGATTCCTTACTTTCGCATTACCTTGAAACGGGCACGATGATACACGGGTCATATGGACGGGTCGGTTCCGTTTGAATGAACGCGACTGAGCGGACAGGACGGACGGGAGCGGTATCGAGTAGGATAAAAGCGTTTGACCTGCGAATGAACGAATCCTAAAGAGGAACCCCATGCGTCTTTTCATCCAGATCCCATGCCTGAACGAGGAGCAGACGCTCCCGCTCGTGCTCAAGGAGCTTCCCACCAGCATTCCCGGCATCGACGACGTCGAGTGGCTGGTCATCGATGACGGCTGCTCCGACAAAACCGTCGAGGTCGCCAAGTCGTACGGCGTGAAGCATTTCGTGCATCACGCCAAGCCGATGGGCCTCGCGCGCGCGTTCCGCGACGGCGCCGACTACGCGCTCAAGCACGGCGCGGACATCGTCGTCAACACGGACGGCGACAACCAGTATCCGAGCCGGTACATCGCCGATCTCGTGCAGCCGATCGTCCGTCACGAGGCCGAAATCGTCGTCGGCGACCGCCAGACGAGCAAAATCGCCGAATTCTCCGCGTTCAAGAAACTCATGCAGCACTTCGGCTCGTGGGTCGTGAACAAGGCCGCCGGCACGCACATCCCGGACGCGGCCAGCGGCTTCCGCGCCTACTCGAAGAAGGCGCTCATCCAGCTGAACATCGTCACCGAATTCAGCTACTGCATGGAAACCATCATCCAGGCTGGTAACAAGCGCGTGCCGATCACCAGCATTCCGATCACCACGAACGCGAAAACGCGCGAATCGCGCCTGTTCTCGAACATTTTCGAGCATATGGCCAAGTCGGGCGGCGCGATCATCCGCAGCTTCCTCATGTTCAAGTCGAACGTGATCTTCAAGTGGGCGGCGATCGTGTTCGGCGTGCTGGGCTTGATTCCGTTCGTGCGGTATCTCGTGTTCTTCTTCTCGGGAGACTCGGCCGGGCACATTCAGTCGATGCTCGCCGGTGTGGCGTTGATCCTGCTGTCCGCGTTCTGCATTGCGCTGCAGATCATTTCGGAAGTGCAGAGGATCCAGCGGCGGCTCGTTGAGGACCAGCTGGAGCGTGTGAAGGAGATCCAGTACTGCGAGCCGTACCAGCGGATTTGGGGCAAGCAGGACGAGTTTGGCGGGTATGACGGGGCGCCGACGGGGATTGACCCGGCTGACGCAAATCAGCACTGATTGGCGGAGGGATTTGTGACTGATCGCACTGTCGATAAGGTGACGATTTCGACGCTCCCCCACCCGGCTACGCCGGGAGCCCCCTCAGCCGAGGGGGCCTGCGAGGCCTCCAGCATGCGTCATAGCTCAGATATGGCTTACTCTCAACCAACAAAGCCACGAGTGGTGGCGTTTGGGACGTTTAATGTGCGGAAGCATCCGCGAGTGGGGATTCTGGTTGATGGACTGCGCAAAAATGGGTGCGTGGTGGAGGAGATCAATCGTCCGCTCATGCTGTCGACCGCGCAGCGCGTGGAGATTTTGAAGAAACCGTGGAAGCTGTTCGGCTTTGCATGGAACCTCCTCGGCCTGTGGCGCGGCCTGCGCCGCGACGCGCGCGCGTGGATGAAGCGCAACGGGCGCCCGGACGCGGTGCTCGTCGGCTACATGGGCCATTTCGACGTGCTGCTCGCGCATCACGTGTTCAAGGACGTGCCGATCATCCTCGACCACCTCATCTTCGCCGGCGACACGGCCAAGGACCGCGGCGCGCAGGGGCTCAAGGTCAAGCTGCTGCGTCGGCTCGACCGCATGGCGATCGACGCGGCCACGCTCACCCTGCTTGACACGCAGGAACATCAGGCCATGTGCCGGCCCGGCGACGAAACCATGGTCGTGCCCGTCGGCGCACCGGACGAATGGTATGCGGCGGGCTCGGCCGAATCCCATTCCGGAAACGCTCGCACCGCGGACATCGTGTTCTACGGACTGTACACGCCGCTGCAGGGCGTGCCGGTGATCGCGCAGGCCGCGAAGGAACTGGCCGCGCGCGGGATCACGCCCAAGTTCACGCTGATCGGCAAGGGGCAGGATTACGCCGAGGTGCGCCGCATCGCCGACGGGCTCGGCAACGTCGAGTTCCGCGAATGGGTCGAACCGGAGGAGCTGCCGGCGTTGGTCGCCTCGCACGCGATCTCGCTCGGCATTTTCTCCACCACGCCCAAAGGCCTGCACGTCGTGCCGAACAAGGTGTATCAGTCGATGGCGGCCGGTTGCGCGGTGATCACCAGCGACACCGCGCCGCAGCGCCGCATGCTCGGCGATGGCGTCGTATATGTCAAGCCCGGCGACGCGACCGCGCTGGCCGACGCGATCGAACGGCTGCTGGCCGATCCGGCCGCCTTGCACGCCGCACAGGCGGCGGCCTCCACTGCGGCCGAATCGTTCACCGACGACAAGATCACCCGGCCGTTGGCCGCATGGATTACGCGGAGCATGCGATGAACATACTGAAGAAGATCGCGAAATCGCCGGTGACACGGTGGGTGTTCCTGGCCGTTGCGCTGGCGGGACTGCTGTGGGCGGTCATCAAGAACTGGGATTCGCTGGTGTCGGCACTGGCGGTACTGCCGCCGTGGATCGCCGCGGTCAGCGTGCTGCTGTCCATCGTGTACGTGTTCTTCACGCTGTGGTCGTGGAAAGTGATTCTCGCCGACCTCGGTTCCGATCTGACTTGGAACGCGGCAGTGCAGTTGTTCGGAGTCAGTCAGATCGGCAAATACATTCCCGGCGGCGTATGGAACATCGTCGCTGCCGCGGAGATCGGACGTGACCACAAAATTCCGGCCCGGCGCTCGGTAACCGCCATGACCGTCGCCGTGCTCATCTCGCTGTTGTCCGGCACCGGCATCGGCGTGATCACCGTGCTCGGCACGTCGGTGAGTATTCAAGTGCCGACGTGGATGATCGTGCTGCTGTTGGCCGTACTCGTGGCGCTGCTCACTCCTCCGGTGCTTAACCGGCTCATCGGCTTCGGGTTCGCATTGCTCAAGCGGCCTGCGCCGGAGCGGCAGATGACGTTCCGCGGGCTCGGACTCGCCACGCTACTCGCCGTGATCGCATGGGCCGTGGCCGGCGTGCAGGTATGGCTGCTGGCCGTGGGCTTCGGCATGAAAGCCGGCATCGCGGGCATGATGTTGGCGATCGGCGCGTACGCACTGGCATGGGTGGTCGGATTCCTCGTGGTGTTCGTGCCGGCGGGCACCGGCGTGCGCGAAAGCGTACTCGGCCTGTTCTTCGCCGGCGTGCTCAGCTCCGGAGGGGTGCTTGCCGTGGTGCTCGTGAGCCGCATCGCAATGACGATTGCCGATCTGGTCTTCGCCGGTGTGGGCGCACTGCTGTTGCAGCGCCACAAGTCGCATCAGCATCAAAACTGATCATGCTGATCGAACAGAATCATAGTCAACACAAGACGAATGCCGCGCCTCCGACAAAGAGACGCGGCATTCTCGTTTGATCATGAACAATGTCAGGTCAGTACATGTCAGGTCAGTGGATGACGACCTTGGTTCCTTCGGGAAGCTGATTGTACAGCCATTGGGCATCAGGAACCGTCAGCCGGACACAGCCGTGAGAAGCGGGATGGCCCAGCTTATCGGCTTCGGACACAATGTAGTTGCCGCTCGCATCCGTAGGCACGGTGTGGAACAGGTAGGTGCCGTAATCTTTCCACGACACCCAATAGTTCGCGCCCATGCCTTCGCCGGAATTGTAGAAGCTAACGCCACGGTTCTGCACGTAGTAGGTGCCGTGCGGCGTGGAATCGTCCATGCCGGTGGAGGCGAGCATCGTGTAGATGGTGCGTGAACCGCTCTTCACGTATACACGCTGCCTGGCAAGCGACACTTCAATGTTCAGCCCCTGCACGGTGGAGAGGTTCGGGTACATGCCGCCGGACGGACGCAGGTACTGCGGCGTCTTCGGAGCATCGTCATCGCGGCGCACGGCCAGCGTATCCTTGCCGTCGCCATCCCAATCACCGACCAGCACGCCGTCGGTGTTCCGGCCGAAACCGAACACGGCATCGGCTGAGCCTCCGGCGATCGTGTTCTTCACGTAATACACGTTGCCGCGGCGCACGGCGAACGTGTCCTTACCGTCACCGTTCCAATCACCGACCAGCACGGTATCGTCCGCGCGACCATACGAAACCGTCGTGTCAGCAGCACCGCTGGTCAGCGAATTGCGCACGTAATACGTATTGCCGCGGCGCACGGCGAATGTATCCTTGCCGTCACCATCCCAATCGCCGACCAGCACGGTATCATCCGCGCGACCATAGGAAACGACCCGATCCGCTCCGCCGTTGCCCAACGAGTTCTTGATATAGATCTCATTGCCGCGGCGCACGGCCAGAGTGTCCTTGCCGTCGCCGTCCCAATCGCCGACCAGCACGGTATCGGTGGCACGCCCGTAGTAGATAACCGTGTCCGCGCTGCCGTTGCCGATCGAGTTCTTGATGTAGTAGGCACCGCCGCGGCGCACGGCCAGCGTATCCTTGCCGTCGCCGTTCCAGTCGCCTACTAGCACGGTATCATTCGCCTTGCCATACACGATTTTGCGGTCGGCCTTGCCGTTGCGCAGGCTGTTCAGGACATAGTAGTAACGGCCACCCTGTCCGAAGGACGGATCGGCCGCCGCAGATGCCTTGGGCGAAGCAACGACCGAAATGCTAAGCATAGCGGCGGCCGCTGCAGCCGTGGCGCACAGCTTGCGCATGTGATCATTGCTGATAATGCGCATATTCATGATGATGTTCTTCTCTCTTCAAAAAACGATATGGACGGCTTGAATGCCGCGTCCGGATAATGCTCCGGTCAGGGATGCACTCAGCGGTGCACGATGAACGTGTCCTTGCCGTCGCCGTCCCAATCACCGACCAACACATTGTCGGATCCGCGACCGTAGTGGAACACCGTATCGGCCTCACCGCCACTGATCGAGTTCTTGACGAAGTACTTGTTGTCACGGCGCACGGCCAGTGTGTCCTTGCCGTCACCATTCCAGTCGCCGATCAGTACCTCATCGGTGCCGCGACCATAGCGGATCACCGTGTCCGCCTCGCCGCCGGAAATCGAGTTCTTGAAGTAGTAGGCATTGCCACGGCGCACAACGAGCGTATCCTTGCCGTCGCCGTCCCAATCGCCGACGAACACCTGATCGTCGGCACGACCGTAACGGATCACCACGTCGGCTTCGCCGCTGGTCACGGAATTCTTAAAGTAATAAGCGTTTCCGCGACGCACCGCGAACGTGTCCTTGCCGTCGCCGTCCCAATCACCGACCAGCACGGTGTCGTCGCCACGCCCGTAGCGGATGCGGACATCCGGTTTGCCGGACGACAGCGAATTGCGCACCAGATACTCATTGCTGCGCCGCACGGCCACGGAGTCCTTGCCGTCGCCGTCCCAATCGCCGGCGAGCGCCAGATCGCCCTGATCACCGTAGCTGAAGGAGAAGTCGGCCGTACCTCCCTTGAGGGAATTGGACACGTAATAGCCGGTGCCGGACAGATAGGTCGCGTCTCCCGGATTGGTGGCATTTTCGTTGTCGGAACCGTTCACGTCACCGGAGTTGTTGTTCTCATTGCCAGACTCGTTCGAAGTTCCGTTCACGGTGGCGACGCCGAACGCGTTGAGGTCGGCGCGGCCGCTGATGCCTTTGACCGAACCGCCGGAGGTGTACTGCCAGCCGCGGTCGTTGGTGGAGAAACCGGTGAACGTCATCTGCGCGCCGTACTGGGCGACCCAGCGGGTCTTGGCGTGCAGGGAGCTGCTGTTGAGCGGTCCGTTGAGATACGTGGTATAGGAGTAGATGGACAGGTTGGTGTATCCGGCGGACTTGAGCACGCCGTACCATGCGTTCACGATGCTTTCATACACCTTCGGGCTGGTGGGAGGCTGGTGGCCGGTCCACGTCCAGCGTTCGAGGTCATAGAAGACCGGATAGGACAGATCCTTCGGGGAGACTCCGGCTTGGTTGAGTAGATTGACGACGTTCTGGCCTTCTGCCTTGCCGGTGTTTGCGTTTTCCGCGTACGAGTACAGGTAGACGCCGAACGGGATGCCGAGTCGCTTGCATTCGTCGATGTTGTACTGGGCGGTGGCGTCGAGACCATTGCCCCAACCGTAGCCGATGCGGATGATTGCGCCCTGCACGCCGTCGGCCTTGGCCTTGGCCCAATCGATCTTGTGCTGCCATTCGGAAACGTCGACCACGCCCTTGGCCTTCTGCGCGAACAGGGAGTTGTCGCCCTCGAAGAAGGCGGGGCTGCCGTTGTACTTGCCCCAGTGGGCACCGTATTCGTTACCGCCCAAAGCGGCGAGGCGGACGACCGACGACGTGGTGGACACAGCGCCCTGCGTGGTGCCTTCCGCACCATCCGCGGTGTTCGAGTCGGAGTTCACCGCGTCCTTCACCGTGCCGGCGTCAACCGGAATGAATGAGTCGCCATCGGTTTTGGCCAGCGGATCCGCCTGCGTGTGCTTGGTGCCGACCAGTTCGGGATCGGTGATCGTTTCGCCGGTTTCGATATCCTTGACTTCGCCCTCGGGGGTGACGGCAAGATCCGTGGAGACGACGGTCGCGTCGTCGGGAATGTCATCGCTGACGGTCTGCGGCAGATCCACCGTGGGATTGTCCGGCATCGCGTCGGACGACGGCGTCTCCTGATCCGCCAGCAGCACGGAATCAGTCTTCGCGTCCACAGCGGTATCCGTCAAAGCGAGCGCCGGAGCGGCTCCAACGGTAAGCGCCATCGCGGCTGCAACCGCTGCGGCACAGCATAACTTTGCAGTTTTCGACTTGATCATCATTTCTCCACTCGTTCCCGCCGCACTCCGCATAACATGAATTGAAAAAGAGCACAACTGCCTTCTACAGTAACCCGAAACGTCGATCGGGGTTAGTGCGGGTGGCGGATATTCGCGCAGAATGATGACAAAACCAGCTGAATGGGCGGAGCAAGAAGCACAGCAAGAACGGTCACAAGGCCGTATAGAGCCGATCGTCAGAAGCCGAGGCGATCGCGAGAGCAAGCGGCATCACGCACAACAGGGGAAACACGTATCGAGTCGCCTCCTGATAGAGGGATGTAGGGCCGACGTACAACGTCATCGCGGTCACCAGCATCGGGGACATCCATATCACGGTACGCCAACGGGCGACGGTGCTGTATCCGCCGTCACGACGACGACACAACGCGAGGAACACGCAGAACGATGGGAGGATCGAACCCCAGAGCGCCTTGCAGTACAGCAGGTTCAACACCGGAATTTGTCCCAATACCGTATCCATATGGCGGAACAGCGAGCCGCCGATCGTAGTGTCCCGCCATCCGACGACCGTTTCCATATGCTCGTAGCGATGCACCGAATCCGCCGGAATGCCCAAATCGGCGCCTCCCACGTCATTCAGGTCCTGCGGGGTCGGGAAGGAAAACCACCCGGCAGCGAGTCCAGCGAAAGCGCTGGCATATGGGCCCGGATTCAGAAAAGCGTGCTTCAGCCAAATCATCATGAAAGCCCGTTTGCCCGTAGAACCGTGAAGATTGACCCGATCCTTGACCGGATCGGCGGCCGTGTATCGGTATGCGGAGGCCAGAGCGCCCGCGTCCTTGGTATAGAACGCCTCGAGCGCGGCACGTTCTCCGTCAGTGAACGTGTCCCCCTCGTGTATCCATGCATTGGCAACCTGTTGGATGGGCAACGCCAGCGATTCCTGCGGGCGGCCGTGCCGGATATCCACTATACGCGAGGCCGCCTGCGGCACCACGGTCGAGCAGACCAGCAACGTCGCCACACCAAGCATCACACATGCGGCACGCATGTGGACGGCCATCTCGGCGAATGCAAGCAGCAGCATCGATCCCAGCACGATCAACGCTCCGGTTTTCCTTGACAGTCCCATGCCGACGCAAATCAGTATGAACGGCATGAGGAATGCCGGCACACGCAGCACCGCGGCCTTGGTCCGCACGATCTCGCAGAACATAATGACGAACACGACAAACATCGGCATGAACACCGTATCCTTGACAAGCGTGCCGAACATGCGCGGAAAAGGCGGAAACAGGGCGAAGAGCAATAAGCATGCGATGCGAGCCCTCCAGGAGACGCCGTATCGCCACAGGTAAGTGGCAAGCGCCGCCAGCGTTGCCGCAGCGGCGACCGTCTGCAGCACGATGAGCATGAACAATCCAGCCTGACAGTCATGCCATGCGAGCTTGCCGACTTCGGCGAATGCGCCGAACAGCAGTGAATCCATGAATGGATGCTGGTCCCACAGCACACGTGGAGACGATTCAAACTGGGCGATCTGCAACGTGGTATCCCACCAGTAGGCGCCCGGGTACGACAGCGCGAGATACGGCAGCCAGCAAACGACGATCACCGCAGTGCCGATCGCGATGTCGGGCACGGCGAAACGCATGCGCAGCAGGCGACGCCAGCCGGCCGACGTGGTATCCGCAACATGTGTCGCCGGACGTTCCGGCGTACGCTCCGTCACGTCCAACATCGTCTGTGTCGAGGCATTTTCCGTTCCACGACCGGTGGCGGAATGTTGGAGCAATCCGCGTGCGCCAGCAAACACGATCGTCATCAGCGGCACGAACAGCAACATCAGCAGATACAACCCGATACTGCGGAACCTGATCTGTCCGTCATGGTAAGCGGCATAGGTGCACAGAGCGAACATCATCCCCAACATCACAGGCACGGCATACTGCCATGTCACCGCATGCGTTGCCTCGACTTTCTCCGATTCCATGACACTCCCGGCTCGATGGATGAATTGCTCCCGTTAGTGTCGCGCCGTATGAAATCCACCGTCATCGTTCCCGAGGACGATTTACGCCACCGACATGAACGCACGTTGAACGAGAGCTAAAACCCGTTGTCGGGTCGGTTCGCAGCGTATCGGCCCGTAGCCGCATCACTTGGACGCAAGCTTCTTCAGGTCCACCGGGCATTCGATCTGGGACTTGAGCTTGTTGAGGGAGTCGAGGGTGAGGGCCGAGCCGGAGCCGTCCGTGCTCGTCGAGGAGCCGGACGAACCACTGCCGGACGAGGACGACGATCCCTTGCCACCGGACGCCCCGGAACCGGAACCCGACGACCCAGAACCGGACGTACCCGAACCCGAACCCGACTCATCGGACCCGCTCACGCCATCCGTCCCGTTGATCGCGCCGCTGTCGCCGGCATGCACGCCGCCATCCGCGGAACCGTCACCGGAACCGTCCGAGCCGGAACCGGCATCGGTCCCGGCCAGCGCCGCATCCTCGGCCGCATCCGGCACGTCCGTGCCGCACTCGTCGGTCACGGCGCCGCCGGTGCCCGTGTACGTGCCTTTCTCGCCGATCACCGGCGTCGTGACGAAGTCGAGCGCCCGCGCGCCGGCCTTCTCGGACACGCGCACCGTGTACACGATCACGTCCGTCTTGCCGGGCGCGAGGCCGTCGTCAGACGGATCGAGCACCACGAACTGATGATCATCAACCGAACCGTTCGCCTGCATCACCGCGTTGCCGTACGAAATCGCCGTGATTTCGCCGCCGGCCGGGGCCATCAGGGTCGTGCGCAGGAACATCGAGCCGGTCTTGTCCTTGCCGGTCACGAACTTGGGCAGTTCCTTCGCCTGCTTTTCGGTCAGCGTGTTCTTCAGGCGCAGCACCACCGTGTATT
Source organism: Bifidobacterium miconis (assembly GCF_019331735.1). GTDB lineage: Bacteria > Actinomycetota > Actinomycetes > Actinomycetales > Bifidobacteriaceae > Bifidobacterium > Bifidobacterium miconis. Next base: position 19,556 of record NZ_JAHBBH010000030.1, on the reverse strand, counting down.
CGTCGCCGAGCGTGCTCGCGTCCACGCCGGCGAGCTCGGTGGACATGGCGGGCGCGTCGGCCGCCTGCTCGCTCGACAGCGTCGCGTTGTACGCGTTGAACGTCTTGCCGCAGGTCTTCGTGACGGTCGCGCTCACGTCGAGATACCAGCTGAGCTTGCTGGCCTGCAGTTCGGAGAAGTACGCGCCGGTCACCGGCTCGGTTTCGGTGCCGGGCAGGAGTCCGGCCGCGTTCGCGTCGATCACGCCGGTTTGCACCAGCGCGGCGAACTCGTCGTCGGATTGCATCCACAGTTTGAAATGCGAGCTGGCCGACGTGTCACGCACGGCCTTGAGCACGGCGGACGCGGTGGACGTGTTCAGCGAGGAGAAGACGTGGTTCATGATCTTCTTCGACGCGGCGTTCGTGTACTTGTTCTGCTCCTCGTACTTGGGATGGTCGTTGTACAGGTCGTGCAGGAAGAACTTCACCGTGTTCGTACCGTCGAGCACCTTGCCGTCGGACAGCGTGACCGAGCCGGTCGCGCCGATGAGCGACTGCATGAACACCGGGTCGAGCGCCACCACGCCGGCCACGTTCTTCTTCGTGTTGCCCTTCTGCGCCTTCCACTGGTTCGCGAGCGTGATCGCGGCGCGGCGGAAGTTCGGGTTCATGGTGGTGGTCTGCGGGTACTTCCAGATCCACTCGCCGAACACCTCGGCCTCCTTGACGTTCGCCTCGTCAAGCGGTTCGGTCGCGTATTCGAAGTCGGTGGTGGCCGAGAAGTCGCCGATCGTCACCTTGCCGTGGTCCGCGGTGACCGCGGCGACGTTGCCGACCATGCCGCCGGCGGAGCGCAGTTCGGCCGGGTTGTAGATCGCGACCAGATACGTGCGCGCGCCGTCGTCGCCGAGCAGTTGCGGGACGAGGTTGATGAGCTCGTCGTATTCGTCGAGCAGGTTGTCGGCCGACTTGAGGCCGCTGCGGCCGGCGGAGACGAGCTGGCTTGTCGCAGACAGCCGTGTGTCGTGGATGGTGGCGAGACGCTTCTGTTCGACAGCGATGTCCGCGCGGGCGTCCTTGACGACCTTGGGCAGGTCGTTGAGCGGGCTCAGGTCGATGGTCTGGCTGCTCGACGAGAAGCTTTTGAGACGGGTGAGCACGTCCGACATGTCGGAGAACGGCCCGTCGACGAGATTGCCGACCGCGTCGAGCATGGTGCGGGCGGCGTCGATGTCGTTGCCGTACGCGGTATGGTCGCGGATGAACGTCCATTTCGGCGTGTTGAGCTCGTCGCGCAGGGCGCGCGCGGAGGTGACGAACCGGCTTGACGCGGTGGGCACGTCAACGTCGCCGCCGCAGCCGAGCGCGCTGTTGGCGATGCTTTCGCCCGAGCTGACCAGTTCGGTGGCGTCCGCGTACATGCGCGCCACCGACACGCCGTAGAACAGGATGGCGGACAGCACCAGGCCGGCGGCGGCCGTCAGCGCGTACAACGCGATGCGGGCGAGTGTGACCGGTTCCCTCTGCGGTGTGCCGGAGCCTGCGCGGGCGGCGTGCTGAGAGGGGTTCTGGCGCATGGGTGGCTCTCCCGTCGTGGCTGGTTCGATACGCGGTTACGCACCGTATCGTAGCGCGCCAAAATGAAAAAGGCATGGCGTTCGCCCACGGAACGCGCGGATTGTTCACGTTCACACGCCGCGCTACGTAGTCAGTACTGAAATCGCGCTTGTTGGCGGCACTGGCGTGCCGCGACGCTCCCCCAGTCACGGCTGCGCCGTGCCAGCCCCCTCAGCCGAGGGGGCCGAGACTCCACCAGCTTCATAACTAACGCGTCGAACGTATGGGATGCCGCCTTACGCAATGCCCTGGCAGTAGGTGACTTCGATGTAGCGGTTGGCGAGGCCCATGAACTGACCGGTGTCCGGGTCGGTGATCGCGCCGGTTTCGGGGTCGATGATGCCGTTCGTGTCGGCGTCGAGCAGCGTGCCGTCGGCCGTGGTGATCGTGTTCGTCGACGCGTTGTACGTCGAACCGTCGTCCGCGCCGCCCGTCGTCGCGCCGTCGGACGAGCCGGCATCGGACGTGTCGCCCGTGTCCGAACCGTCGGTCGCATCAGTCGAACCGTCGGTCGTGCCGTCGGTCGACGCGTCCGAACTGGAATCGTCCGTCGACGAACCGGACGAATCGGACGAGCCCGACGACTGCGTGCTCGTCTCGACGAGCGGCTTGCGGTCGCGCAGCTTCTTCCACATCGCATCCGCCGTCGTGGCCCACACCACCGTGGCCTGCGGGTTGAGCGGATCGGCCTCGATCGGCACCGTCTGCGAATACAGGCGCGACGTATCGAAATCCTTCAGGCTCACCGCGAGTCCGGCCAGCGTGGCCACGTCCGCAAGGCTTTCGCTCATCTGCACGGACTGGATCGCGGCCTTCGCCAGCTGGTACAGCTGGCCCGTCTGCGTGACGTAGTTCTTCGACAGCGCGGTTTTGACCAGCCGCTTGATCAGATACTGCTGGCGCGTGGTGCGCATGATGTCCGAACCGTCGGTGCCGGTGCCCTTGCGCATGCGCGCGTACTGCGTGGCCTGCGTGCCGTCGAGATGATGGATGCCGCGCTTCAGGTCGAGCTGCGTGGTGTCGTCCTGCGTGTCGACCGGCACGCAGATGTCCACGCCGCCGATCGCGTCGACCATGTTCACCAGACCGCCGAAATCGACGACCATGAAGTTCTTGATGTCCATGCCGGTCAGCGAGTTCACGGCCTTGAGCGTGCAGCTCGCGGCCGACGCGAGATCGCCGCCGGTCGCGTACGCGTTCGCGAAGATCGAGTTGAACCGCACGTAATACTGCGCGGCGATCTCGCCGTTCGTCGTCGTGCAGCTCGGCACGTCGACCATCGAGTCGCGCGGAATCGACACCAGATTGATGTACGAGCGGTCCGCGGCGATCTGCATGACCATCGTCGTATCCGAGTTATGGAGCCCCTGCGTATCGTCGGCCGCGCCGCCGACCGCCGTGTTCGCGCTGCCCTCGCGCGTATCCTGGCCGATCAGCAGAATGTCGATCGGTTCGTTCGCGTACGGGTCGACCAGCGTGTTCTCCGTATCATCCTTGCCGTCCTGCACGATCGAATGCACGCCCTGCGCCTTCACCGTGCCGGACATGTCGTTCCACACCGCGGCCGCGGCCGTGCCCACGAACGTCAGCGCCGCGATCAGCACCATCGCCACCACCGTGACCGCCCGATGGCTCACCTGATATCCCAGCGAATGACGCGGCGTGCCGGCACGATGCCAGACAAGATTGGGCAGTTCGTCGGAAGTCGTGAGCTTGTGCGCGGCCATGGTCTACCTCCCGCTCGCCGAGCGCAGCCGGTGCGCGCCGTCCATGCCCGCGCACGGCCACAAGCCGAATGACGATCCTGACGATCCGTGAATGGAAGGCCGTGAATCTCGCGACGAATCGCGATGCGACGCGGGTTCGCTCCGCATGGAGCCGCCGACGATGCGCTGTTGCGCAGCGAATTGCATGTACGTAGGGGAAGTATAACAGAAAGTGACCTTCCGGTGAACAGCAATGCTTTCGCGACGGGACGCCGCTTTCGGCTACGTTGTCTTGTGCGACCGGGATTCGGGGACCGTTGCGCGACGCCGTCCGCGCATGTCGCGTTCAGGATTTTCCCAGACTTATTGCAGGACTACAGTAGACTTCGACAAGAAAACATCCACATACCACAGCCATAGTGTTGCCACGGGATGCCTACGCCCTGCCGGCACGGCACGTCCCGGCCCAATGCCGGGAACGTTCGCAACCGGCGGCATTCCGGCCAACGCAACCGACGGCACGCGCCATGATGACGCGCGACCGCCCAACTCGGGAGAACTGGAGAAGCCGCATGTTCGTTCTCAAGAACGCCTGGGGTCAACTCGTGCGCCACAAACTGCGCACGGCGCTGATCCTCGTCATCGCACTCGTCGTCGCCTTCGGGTCGCTGTTCACGCTGTCAGTGCGGCAGGCGAACACCACGGCAACCGTCACCGACCGCGCGTCCCTCGCGCCGGGCGCCATCGTGCGCATGACCGCCGACCAGCAGGCCAAGTACGACGGCACCGACTCCAGCTGGGTCAAGAACTACCTGACCACCGACACATACAACGGCTACTACGCGGTCGTCACCACCGCCAACATCACGCTCGCCAACGTCGCCGCATCCGAATCGTTCCCCGTGCGCCAAACCAGCGGCTCCATCCAGGCCATCGCAGGCAAGTCCGACGCCGACGCGAGCAAAACCGGCGGCGAATTCACGCTCAAGGCGTTCACCTCCGTCAACACCGCACGCGACAACGACCTCGGCTCCTACAAGGTCGTCAAGGGCAAGCATCTGAGCTACTCCGGCAAGGCCGAGAAGGGCGCGCTCATCTCGCAGGCGCTCGCCAGCAAGAACAATCTCAAGGTCGGCGACAAGTTCACCATCGCCAGCCCGTCCGACGCGAAGAAGACCACCGAACTCGTGGTGCGCGGCATCTACGAGTACACCGACGAGGCGGCCGCCGGCCACGGCTCCGACGCCAAGCTCGCCAAGGACAACCGCGACAACGCGATCTACGTGGCCTACAGCACCATGTACGCCACCGAATGGGCCAACGAGAAGGCCTCCGACTGGAGCAAGCCGGACCTGAGCTACGTGTTCGAATTCAGCTCCATGAGCGACTACAACAAATTCGTCAAGAACGTCAAGAAGACGATCAAGGCCGGCTACGAGGTGTCCTCGCCGACCATCGCCAAGTACGAGCAGAAGATCAAGCCGATCGTGTCGCTGAACGAGCGCATGAACACGGCGTCCATCGCGTTGCTCGCGGCCGGCGGCGTGCTGCTGCTCGCGCTCGTGCTGCTGAGCGTGTGGAAGCGCGGCGCGGAGATCGGTGCGGCGCTGGTCTGCGGCGTGACCCGCGGACGCATGGGCTGGCAGCTTATGCTCGAAGCGTTCATCCCGCTGCTGGTCGGTCTCGGACTCGGTCTGTTGGTCGGCGGATTCGCGGCCAAGCCGCTCGGCGCCTCGCTTGCCACCGGCTACGCGACCACCGTGGACGGCGGCATGATCTGGCATGTCGGCTGGATCGGGTTGGCCTGCGTGCTCGTGCTCGGCATCGTCGCGGCGCTGCGCGTGTGCTGCTTCGGCCCGAAGAAGCTGTTTGCGGCGCGCGGCGGCGTTGCGTCCGGCACTGCATCCGAGGAGGTGCAGGCATGAGCGACGCACGCAACAACGATGACATCTACCAAACCGTTCGCGAATCCGCGAACGAATCCGCGGACGACAGCAAGAAGGACGACATGACGACCGACACCACCGACAACGCGACCGACGAACGCGACGAGACGACGCCTGCCGAAGCAACGGCCACTGGCACGACCGGTGCGGGCGAACAGCCCGCCGACGAGGCGCAGGACGTGCAGTTCAGCATCGTGTTCGACGATGACGACGACAATGCCGACGCCGCAGAGTCCGCGGCGGACACCACCACAGCGGACGACGACGCGACCGTCGCCGTCGACCTTGCGAACGCGGCCGACGGTCTCGCATCACCGGCATCCGCTGACGACGATGCGACGAACGCCGAATCATCCGCCGATGCCGTCTCCGGCAACGCCGTCATCGGCGACGTGGCCGGCGTGGCCGCGGCCAACGCGGCGCGCGTCAACGAAACGCTCGCGCTCGGCAAGCAGGACGACGCGGTCGCACAGGCCGCCGCGATTCCGGTCGACGCCGACCATCACGGCGCTTCGGCCGACGACCAGTCGCTGCGCCTGTCCGTCCGACTCGACAAGGAACTCAAGGCGGGCCGCGAGGACGACAAGCTGCTCAAGGCATACCCGTCGCTCGCGTTCAACAAGGTGACGCTCACCGACCGCAAGAGCGGCCACAACACGCTCGACCGCGTGAGCGCGTCCTTCTACAAGGGCCACCTGTACGCGGTCCGCGTGGACGGCGACGACGAACGCGTCGCGCTGCTCGGCCTCGTGACCGGTATGACGCGTCCGACCGACGGCGCGGTGATGAACAAGAGCCTCAACGTGCTCGAAATCGATCCGGGCGAACTGCTCGGACACCGGTTCGGCCTGATTCCGCAGCGCTACGCGGTGCGCGACGATCTGAACGCCGAGCAGAACGTGCTGTACGCGATGGACGCCTCCGGGCGCACGTTCCTCAAGCCGAAGCCGGTGCTGGCGCGTGAGCTGCTCGCGCGCGTGGGCTTCGACGCGGACACGCCGAACGTACCGGCCGGCAAGCTGCCGGAGGTGCAGCGGCGTCTGGTGGCGATCGCGCGCGCGATCTCGTGCGACGCGGAGGTCATCATCGCCGACGAGCCGACCGGCGGTCTGGACGCGGACGACAGCGTGACCGTGCTCAAGACGCTGCTGTCGCTCACGCACGGCGACAACAAGCGCTGCGTGGTGGTGCTCACCTCCGACGACGAGGTGGCCGAGGTCGCGGGAAGCGTCACGTATCTGAGCGAGTAGGATCGCAAATCGGATGTTCATACCGGGTCCGTAACTCCATCGAAAGAAGTCTTCCGGCGATTCCGCCGGAAGACTTCTCCATGCGCCGCTCTTCACAATGCTGGCGGAGCCTCGACATCCAATTCATGGACAGCCTTCGGTTGATGTGTTGTCGGCTCGTTCCTCCGCCTACAAACGTCTCCCTCCGTCGGCGCCTATCCAACATGATCCTTGCCATAAACCAACGCTGAACACCCTCGCAGCGTTGGTTTATGGCGGGAATCATCTATCACTCGCCAAAGCCCAACGCAAAAGGGGTGCTTGGCGTTGATTTATGGCGAAAGCCGTTGACTGCTCACCAGAAACCACCGCAAAAGAGGGTTTGGAGCGTCAGCTTATGGCGGGAATCATCTGTTACCCGTCAATGCCGCATGGACGCTTGGCGCCGGCTCCTGGCCAAAACCTTCAGCTGGATCGGCGGTCGGAGTGGATCATGACGGATGACCGTATATCCCGTACCAAGTTATCCACAAGACAGTTATCCACAACACGCCGATAAGTCGAGTCTGCGTCCACATACCTCGAAAACCGGTGGACACCGGGATGATTGAGAATATGGTCGGAGCATGAAAACGCATCATCGAATCAATCGCTTGCTGGCGGAGGCTCATCGCGATGGACGATGCGCCATCCCGCAAAATGATGCCGACCTTATGGCTTTGTCCCGCCGTGTCCGATGCGGGCAGGTGATACGTCCCCATCGTGGATTGTATGCGGACGCGACGTATTGGAACGGCTTGAACCCTGCAGTCCAGACCGTGCATATGGCCAAGGCCCTATCGCTACGTCATCCGGGTTGGGTGTTCGCTGGGCCGACCGCCGCCGCCATATACAGATTCGACCATCAGTGGAGTATCCACCGTCCGGGATTGTATGTGGCGGATTCCGTTCGCAGTTCCGGTCCACGATGCGGGCTGAACTACATTTCCATGTCGTCGATTCCGTCCACCGTCGTCGGTGGTGTGACGGTAACTTCCGTTCCTCGCACGCTAGTGGATTGCGGTCTGCTACTGCCGTTCTGCCAGGCTCTGGCCATCTTCGATTCGGCGCTGCTGAGATCAGGCGTGACGAAGGATGAGGTGCGGGAGTTCTGCAGCGGTGTGCGTCGGGATTGCACGCCTGTGAGTCGTCTGTTGGATTATGCGGATCCACGCAGTGAAAACGGAGGGGAATCCCTGTTGCGCGCCGTGATCGTGGAGGACGGGTTCATGATTCCGGTGCTGCAGCATGTATTCGTGAATCCGAACGATCCGAATGAATGGTACCGGGCGGATTTTGTCTGGTTTCTGAGAGATGGTCGCATCATTGTGGCCGAATATGACGGCATGGCGAAATACACGGATCCCGCCATGACTAATCGGCAGTCCATCAGAACGGTGGTGAACCGGCAGACCAGACGGGAACGCGCCCTGCTGACATGGGGAAAGGTCGATGTGATTGTACGAGTCGATTACGATGACGTTGTTCGCCGTACTCCCGTGACGATAAAGCTGACGGAGGCCGGGGTGCCCCGTGCAGGCGAGCCGTTCCGATCGGGATGACGCTGATTCCAATCCGGAGGGGCTAGCCTCGTTCCCCTCGCCGGGACACAGCCGGATGATGATTCTTGCCATAAACCAACGCTCAACGCCCTCGCAGCGTTGGTTTATGGCTAGAGCCGTTGACTGCTCACCAGAGACCAACGCAAAAGGGGTGCTTGGCGTTGGTTTATGGCGGGGACCACGAGGTTGTTCGCCATAAAGCAAAACGCGAGAGAGCGGTTTCAAAAGCACAGCCTATGGCGGATGGTGTAAGCCATGAGGCGCAGCGGGGAGGGGGCGGATGCGGCCCTGCTGGTGGATGGCAGGCCCCTTCATAGACTGGGGTGCATGAGCAAGCATCACCATCGCGACCGCAGCTGGGCGCCCGCGCCGCCTGCGCTGCCGGCCGACGCGCAGGTCATCGACAATCACACGCACGTCGCCTCCGTCGTACCGTTCGCGCGGGCCATGAGCCACGAGGCCGTCGAAAAGGGCCAGCCGGAAGTCCCCGTGTACGGCGTCGACGAACTGCTCGCGCAGGCCGCGGCCGTCGGCGTGAGCGGCATCATCGACTGCGGCTGCGAACTGCCGAACCTGCAGGTCGCCATCGACATGGCCCGCGAACATCCCGGCCAAGTCCATGCGGCCATCGCGATCCATCCCAACGAGGCCGTGCGCCACGGCCATCGCGCCGCACCCGGACCGGACGGACTCGCCGTCAAGTACAAGCCGTACCACGACGTGAGCTTCGACGACGCCATGGCCGAAGTCGACCGGCTCGCGCGCGCCTATCCCAAGCAGGTCGTCGCCATCGGCGAAACCGGCATGGATCTGTTCCGCACCGGCGAATCCGCCAAGCACCTCCAGATCGAGGCGTTCCGCGCGCACATCGCGCTCGCCAAGGAACTCGGCCTGCCCATGCAGATCCACGACCGCGACTCGCACGCCGAAGTCATCGACACACTCCTCGCCGACGGCGCGCCCGAACGCACCGTCTTCCACAGCTATTCCGGCGACGCCGACATGGCGCAGGTCGCCAAGGAGCACGGCTGGTACCTGAGCATGTCCGGCACGTGCAGCTACAAGGGCAACGACGGCATCCGCGAATCCGCGCGCATCGTCGGACTCGATCACATCATGGTCGAAACCGACGCGCCATACCTGACGCCCATGCCGTACCGCGGACGCACCAACGCGCCGTACATGATCCCGTACACGCTCGCCGCGCTCGCCGACGTGTTCGACCTGCCCGTGGCCGAAGTCGCGCGCGCGACGCGGCGCACCACGCGCGAGGTGTACGGCATCTGATGACGGCCTGTCGCGGACGTTTGCGTGGTTGGCGTGATCGGTGCGATTGGTGCGTGATCGCGTGTGATTGATGTGTGCGATTGGCTCACACGGTTGCGTGATTAGCGTGGTCGCGTGATCGTGCGACCGCAATGCGACAGCCGGTCAACGGATGTCTACACGATTCAGCCGTGATTGTGTGATGATTTGGCAAACATTCGGCACGCGCCTATACTGACCGCTTAAGCAACGAAGAAGTCCGCCGGAACCCTCCGACGGGTTTCTTTGCATGTGAGGTGGTGCATGAGCGGGGAAACTCCCCGCCAATGTGGAGGATGCGTTATGGCGCAACAACCTGACGAAACCCTGCTGAAAGCCGACACGTTCACCAATGTGCCCAAGGTTTCCCGCAGAACCCTGACCGAAGAGGAAAAAGAAGAACTTACCAAGCAGCGCCAGGCCGAACAGAAAGAGGCCGTAAAGCTGTACGAAACCGCGTCCAAGGGACCACTGGGACGCTGGTGGGCCAAACTGCAGTCCGGGCCCGACAAAATCTCCCTCGCCATGTCGATCGTGGCGCTCGGCGTCGTCTACGGCGACATCGGCACCTCGCCCCTGTACACCGCGCAGACGTTCCTGTCCGGGCAGGGCGGCATCGCGAACGCCGACCGCGAGGCCGTGCTCGGCCTGCTGTCCCTGATTTTCTGGTCGATCACGCTGATCACGACCGTCAAATACGTGCTCATCGCTATGCGCATCGACAACAACGGCGAAGGCGGCATCTTTGCGCTCTACTCGCTGATCCGCCGCCACGGATCGTGGCTCGCGATCCCGGCCATGGTCGGCGGCGCGGCGTTCCTGGCCGATTCGGTGCTCACGCCGGCCGTGTCCATCAGCTCCGCGGTCGAAGGCCTGACGACCCTGCCGCAGATCGAGCCGCTGTTCGACGCAAACCCCGACCTGACGCTCATGATCACGGTCGTCATCATCGTCGTGCTGTTCTGCGTGCAGTCGCGCGGCACCGAAAGCATCGGCAAGGTGTTCGGCTCCGTCGTGCTCGTCTGGTTCACGTTCCTCGCGGTCGTGGGTGCGGTCAACCTCGCCGGCGACTGGACCGTGTTCGCCGCGCTCAACCCCGTCTACGGCATCAAATTCCTGTTCAGCCCGCACAACGCCGCCGGCATCGCGCTCATGGGCACCGTGTTCCTCTCGACCACCGGCGCGGAGGCGCTCTACTCCGACATGGGCCACGTGGGCCGCGGCAACATCTACTTCACCTGGCCGTTCATCAAGATCTCGCTCGTGCTGTGCTACTTCGGACAGGGCGCGTGGATGCTGCGCAACCAGCACAATCCGGCGCTCGCCCGCGTCACCACGCTCAACCCGTTCTTCCAGATGATGAACCCGAACGTGCGCTACGTGGCCGTGATCCTGTCCGTCGCGGCCGGCGTGATCGCCTCGCAGGCCCTCATCACCGGCGCGTTCACCATGGTGTCCGAAGCGACGCGACTCAACTGGATGCCGCACCTGCAGGTGCGCTACCCGGCGCGCACGCGCGGTCAGCTGTACATTCCGGTCGTCAACGGCGTGCTGCTGGCGGCGACGCTGTCCGTGCTCGCGCTGTTCCGCGACTCCGAGCACATTTCCGCCGCGTACGGCCTTGCGCTCACGGTCACGATGATCACGACCACCGTGCTGCTCGCCGTGTACATCTGGTACAGCGGACGCCGGTTCGGCGCGGCGCTGTTCCTGCTCGTGTTCCTCGCGATCCAGTTCATGTTCTTCATCGCGTCGATGGCGAAGTTCCTGCACGGCGGCTGGTTCACCATGCTGCTCACGCTCGCGATCCTGTTCGTGATGTACACGTGGAACGAGGGCACGAAGATCGAACGTTCGCAGCGCCGGCACATGAAGACCGCCGATTTTCTGCCCGCGCTCGAACGGTTGCACGGCGACTTCCGCATCCCGTACTTCGCCGACAACCTCGTGTACATGACCGCCGACTCCGAAATGCGCCGGCTCGACACGGACATCTTCTTCTCGATTTTCGCCGACCACCCCAAGCGCGCCCGCGCATGGTGGGCCGTGTCCGTGCAGACCACCGACGAGCCGTTCACGCGCGAGTATTCGGTCGAGAATTTCGGCACCAACTTCCTGTTCCGCGTGCGCATCCGCCTCGGGTTCAAGGTCTCGCAGTCGATCCCCGTGTACCTGCACCAGATCATGCACGATCTCAACCGCTCCGGCGAGCTGCCGCAGCAGAAGTCGCTCTACCCGAAGGTCGACGCCGATCCCGACATCGGCACGATCCGCTACGTGCTGGTCCACAAGGACCTCATGCCGGAATCGAAGGTCACCACGCGAGGCGCGATCGCCCTGCGCACCAAGTACGCGATCCGTCACGTCGCCGGCTCGCCGGTCAAATGGTTCGGCCTCGCGCCGTTTAATCCGATCATCGAAGTGCAGCCGTTGTTCATCGCCACGCGCCGCCCGCCGCGGCTCAAGCGCGTGCCGCTCAGGAAGCCGAACGACGGGCGCATGGCCGAATCAGGTCAGCTCGCCGAACTCGTCGCCTCTGTCGAGGATGGGGCCCGCGACGCGAGCGGGCGGCCGGAGCGGAGCGCTGCCGGTTCGGTGGGTGTGCCGGGCGTGCCGGGTATGACGGGCATGGCGGGTGTGCCCGACATGCGGCCCGTCGCCGAACCGCAGCGCCACCGGCTCCCCTCCGACGGAGAGACCACCGTCGTCATGCAGCGCATTCCCGCCGAACCGGGCAAGGCCGGTCGCAAGAACCTCAACGGCACGGCCGGCGGGTCTGATCGTGCGGCGACGGACGGTTCGGTGCATGGCGGTTCGGTGCGTGGCGGCTCCGCGGGCGCGCCGGCGGTTGAGCTAAAGCCGGCGGACGGGCCGAAACCCACGACCGAACCGAAACCCACGGCCGAACCGAAACCCACGGCCGAACCGAAGCCCCAGGCCAAGCCGAAGCCCCAGGCCAAGCCGAATGCCCCCGAGCCGAATGCTAAGGGCAACCCCAAGACCAAGCTATAAGGAACACCTATAACCGCGCCGCCATGTCGCGGCGCGGCTCCGGTACAGTAATCAACCATGTGCAGATTACTGGGATACGCAACGGCAGGGAACAACCTGAGCCTTAACGACGTGCTCGGTCAATCCGCAGCACGCGAGTTCGTCGAGCTGAGCGAAATCCACAACGACGGCTGGGGAGCCTCGCTGATCTCCGAGCCCGCGGACCCGCCCCACGTCCGGGACGGCGGCGCGCCCGCGCCCGAAACCGGCGTCAAACTGTACAAGAGCACCATCGCTGCTTACCGCGACCCGCTGTCCGCCGACTTCGCCGCCGATCCGGCGCGCGGCGCGCTGTGGCACCTGCGTCTGGCCAGCTCCCACCAGCCGCTCATCATGGAGAACCAGCAGCCGTTCTTCGCGAACGGCCTGTCGTTCATCCACAACGGCGACATCTCCGACGAACGCGGCGTGAACATCATCCACAACCGCGACTATCCGGTCAACCGCGGCGCGTTCCTGTCCACCGGCGGTCGCTCCGATTCGGCGATCTTCTTCTCGATCATCCTCGAATACGTGGCATTCGGCTTCGCGCTCGATGAGGCCGTGGCTCAGGCCGTGCGCCAGCTGCGTCAGGCCTACCCGAAGTCGAGCTACAACTGCATGATCCAGAGCGAGGACCAGTTCATCGCGCTGTGCGCGGCCGGTCGTGAGGTCACCAGCCCGCGCATCGTCGAAATCTACGATCAGTACGGCAAGGCCGACAAGGCGCACGACTACCGCGTGATTCGCTATCGTGCGATCGACGCCGACCAGCGCACCGGCAAGCCGTCCGGCGTGGTCGTGGCCAGCTCCGGCTTCGCGCAGGACGAGGCCGACGGCTGGACGCAGCTGCACAACGACCAGATGATCGTCGCCTCCAACCGCACCGGCGAATTCCGCGTCCGCTCCATCTGATCGCCCTACAATGGCGGTATGAGCGGATACATTCCCACACTTGAACAGATCGACGAGCTGCATCGTCGCATTTCCCCCTCCGAAGCGGCGTACGAGCTCATCCACACGCATTGCGTGATCGTCGCCACCATCGCCTGCCAGCTGGCCCGCCGGCAGAACGCGCTGTTCTCCCGGCGCTGCACGCTGCCGAAGGACGCGCCCGAACTGCAGCCGGTCGACGTGAACGCCGGACTGCCGGACGGTGCGGCGGATATCGCGCCGACGGATGCCGTGCCGAAGGATGCCACGCCGACGAATGTCGCCGCGTCGGACGCGTCGGACGCAACGATGGGCCTGTCATGGACCGTGCCCCCGACCGGGGGAGTGGAGGGTGGCAAAGTGCCGCCGCGCCTGCTCGACGAGCGCCTTGTCATGATCGGCGGCCTGCTGCACGACATCGGTACCTACCGCGTGCTCAAGCACGACGGTTCCGACGGCGAACCGCTCAAATTCGACGGCAAACGCTACATCCTGCACGGCCTGCTCGGCTACGAGTGGCTGCTTGAGCAGGGCGTGGACGAATCGGTCGCCCAATTCGCCCGCAACCACACCGGCGTGGGACTCACGCGCGAGGATGTGATCCGTCAGGACCTGCCCCTGCCGCCCGACGACTACGCGCCCGTCAACCTCGAGCAGGAAACCGTGATGGTGGCCGACAAGTTCCACAGCAAGTCCACGCCGCCCAAGTTCCTGTCCGTCGACGCCTACACCGCCAAGGCCCTGCGCTTCGGCGAGGAGAACGGCCGCCGCTGGCTGGCCCTCGTAGAGCGGTACGGCCGGCCCGACATCGCCGCACTCGCGGAGAAATACCACATGCGCATGGTGTGACGCCGGCTGCGGCGCGAAAGAGAGCAGACGCCAATAACCGCGGCGCCTAGCAGCCACTCGACAGGAGACGTAGCAGCCGCTCAGAAGGAGAGCGGGCGCACGTAGGAGCCGATCTGCGGGATGATGCGCGCGAGCGAGCCGTCCGCCTTGTGCACGAGCGGCGCGAACACGGTTTCGCGGTGGCAGCCGTTGCCGCCGTGCCAGCGGCCGACGGGGTTGTACGCGAAGCGGTGGTAGGCGACGATCCATTCGTCGGTGCCGGGGATGTTCACGATGTTGTGGTGTCCGGTGGCGTACAGCTTGTGCTCGGGATCCTGCTCGATGAGCGTGCGCGGCTCGCTCCACGGACCGTGCAGGGACGGTGCGGTCGCGTATTTGACGCAGTATTCCGGATCGCGCGCGTCGTTTTCGCTCCAGCTCGCATAGTAGACGCCGTCGCGCTGGTGCAGCCAGATCGCCTCGCGGAAGTCACCGGGCACCCAGCTGAACGCGCGCGATTCGTCGAACGAAACGCAGTCGTCGTTAAGCGGCGCGGCCCACGCGCGTCCGTTGCCCCACAGCAGATAGCGCGTGCCGTCCTCGTCCACGAACACGCCGGGGTCGATCGTGTGGCAGTCGAACGTGCCCTTGCGGATGATCGGCTCGGGCTCGGCGACGAACGGTCCGTACGGCGATTCGGCGACGGCCGCGCCGATCTGCGATCCGGCGACGAAGTAGAACACGTAGCGTCCGTCGGGACGCTGCACGATGCTCGGCGCCCACGCGCCGTCGGAGCCGTCCCACCACGGCACGTCGCGCAAGTCGAGCGCCGGGTAGCGCTTCCACGAGGCGAGATCGTCGGACACGTACACGCTGAACGCGGTAGTGCCCCAGTTGTCCACGCCGTCGTCGGTGCAGTAGAGGAAGTAGTGCCCGTCGAAGATGGCGAGGTTCGGGTCGGCGCAGTAGCGCTGCAGCGGGTTGGTGGCAAGCCGCATATTGTTGACGCGATGCGGCAGTTCGTCGCGCGGCACCGCGCGGACGACCGGCTGTTCGAGTACGGTCATAATGTTCAGGCCTTTCTGGTGTTTTGTTGTTCGCTCGCGCGATCGGCCGCCAAGTCGTTGCCGGCACCACGTTGCGCCCGGCCGTGCCGAACCTTCGCGAATCGTGCGATTACATGCTATGTATCGTTATACATGACGACTTGAATCGAGACAAATCGTGTTGCAGTGTTTTGTCGTGAAAATGGGGACACAATGGGAACACATACGGCGATGGCCGCACCCCACACCGGAGATGCGGCCATCGTCACGGGTACGTCGCCGGTTTACGCCGACGGGCGGGACGCCCGCTACTTGACGTACTTGTCGTACGCCTTCTGCCACAGCTGGGTCGGCTCGTCGATGTTGAGCTGCTTGAGCTGGTCCTGGAACTGCTGCCACGTCGCGTCGGTGGTGCCGTCCTGCACGAACTTGGCGACTTCCGGCATCGCGTAGTCGAACACGTTGGTGAAGTCGTTGGCAACCGTGGTCTGATCCGCCTCGTCGAGACGAACGTAGATCGGCATCATGTCCTTGGTGTGGTCATAGTTCTTGTACTGCTCGGCGTTGGCCTGATCGGCTTTCTGGATGGAATCCATCGATTGGTCGCCCTTGATGGTCACGCTGTCCGGAATCCATCCGGCGAGACGGTCGGCGAGGGCCGGTCCCTTGCCCGCGGCCCACGCATCGCGCTGCGCCTGGGTGATGGTATAGGTGCTGTTGCCGTTGTCCTCCAGGTATTCGGGAATCGCGCCGTACAGCTGCTGGACGGAGTACTTTTCGGAATACAGCAGGTTGATGACCTTCAGGCAGGCTTCCTTGTTGGCCGCGTTCGCGCTCATGGACATGTGGTAGTCCTCGAACTCGTTGTTTTCACGCGAGCCGTCCCACACGGTTTCGGACGCGGAGACGCCCGGCGCGGACGGCACGGGGATGGTGATGTACTGCTTGTACAGATCGGAACCGATGTCGCCGAACGCGGTGCCGTCCCAGCCGAATGCCGCGCCGACGGTCGCTTCGGAACCGCCGGGCTGCAGCTGCGCCCAGTACTTGCTGTCGTCGAGCGTCACCCAGTTGTCGGGCACGAGGCCGGCCTTCTTAAGCGAAGCGAGATAGTCGAGCACCTGACGGAACTCGTCGGTCTGCATGTAGTTGCCGACCTTGCCGTCCTTGACGTAGATGCCGTTGCCGGATGGGCCAGCGTTGTACTGCGTGACGATGCCGGTGGAGTTGAGGAACAGGAACGGACTCCACCACATGCCGACCTGCGCGGTCGGCAGGGCGCGCAGGTGCATCGGGATTTCATCCTGCTTGCCGTTGCCGTTCGGATCCTTGGTCTTGAACGCCTCGAGCACCTTGGTCAGCTCATCCCAGGTGGTCGGCACCTTGAGCCCGAGCTTGTCGAGCCACTGCTTGTTAATGAGCATGTGCTGTCCGGAGGCGAGGTAGCCCTTGCCGCGATCGGACGGCAGCACGCGAATCTTGCCGCTGACCTCGACGAACTTCTTCGCGATGGGCTTTTCTTCGAAGAACTTCTTGACGTTGGGCATCTTGTCGATGTCGTCGGTGAGTTCCTCGAACACGTCAGGATTCTTGGCGGTGTCGTCCGGATTGTAGGCGCGGATGTTGAGGTCCGCGACGTCACCGGCCGCGAGGGAGGCGTTCTTCTGCTGATCCCAAGCGCTCTGCTGGACTTCCTGCCACTTGATCTTGACGCCGGCGTCCTTTTCAAGGGACTGCGTCCACGCCATGTCTTTCATCGGGATCTGCGTGCTGGCCTTGACGACCAGAATCTTGACGACCGGCTTGCCGGCCGAAGTTTTGGCGTTGTTCGCAGTGCTGGCGCCGCACGCCGCAACCGACGCGAGCATCGCCAGCGATGACGCGGCCGCAAAGCCCTTGAGAATCACACTGCTCTTCCTGGTGCGCATGATTGTTTCCCGTCTGTGTTGACTGTAGCTGGCATCCGTCCTTGAATACCAGCCTCTCGTTTGTTTGAATCGTGTCAAACAAACAACGGCTATGTTATATCGAATTTCTTGAATCGTGTCAACCAGTTACGCCGAGCCTCGCGTGTCGCATCGGCCGAAACACCCCGCCGCGACCGCCGCCGCACGGCGGAAAACGGCGCCTCCGACGACTCCCGACCATATCCACGGTCATACCGCAACCGTCGACCGCCAAACTGTCCGCACCCGCTTGCATGTTGGATACAAGGAGAGAAATTATGGAAGGTTCCGGCGAATATGCGGTCGCGTTCGACGACACGACCGTCAATCTTGATCCAAATCTACTGGTCACGCTGTGGCGCGTCGGATCGGAGGGATCGCTGACCGCGGCCGCGCGCGTGCTCGGCTGGTCGCAGCCGGCCGTCAGCCAGCAGGTGCGCAAGCTCGAACGCGACTGCGGCTGCCAGCTCATCGAACGCACCGGCCGCGGCGCCGCGCTCACGCCCGCCGGCGCGATCCTCGCCAAGCACGGTGAACTCATCGCATTGCGTCTCGCGCAAGCCGGCAAGGAATTCGCGGAATACCAGCGACGCACGGACACGTCGCTGCGTCTGCTCGCGCCGCCGTCGATCTGTTCGACGATCGTCTCGCGCGCGCTCGCCAAGCTCAGCGTCGACTCGCCGATCGACGTCAGCCTCGCGCAGAGCGAACCGCCGGAGGCGATCGCCGACGTGGCGCACGGCGAGGCCGACTGCGCGGTCGTCTTCCGCTACGAAAGCATCCCGCAGTATCTCGTCATCGACGACGATCTGCAGTTCGACTATCTCGGCAACGATCCGCTGCTGCTGCTCGTTCGCAAAACGCCCGATCCGTCGCGCGGCGAGTCCGCCGGCACACGCGCGCCCGACGCAGCCGAAGACGGAACGCAGACGACGCGATCGGCGCAGCAGGCCAGTGACGCGCACCCCGTCGGACACCCCGTGCACCTGCGCGAATACGCGGACCACGGCTGGATCGCCGGCTGCCCGTTCTGCCAGACGAATCTGCTGAGCATGGCGCGGCGCGAGGGATTCGAGCCGGACATCACGTACTGCGTCGACGACTACGCGACCACGCAGAGCCTCGTCGCGATCGGCGCGAACGTGTCGATCGTCTCGCGACTCGCGTCGATGGCACCGCTGCCGGCGAATCTCGAGCTGCTGCCGATCGACGACCCGTACGCGAGGCGCGGCGTCGGCATCGTCACGCGGCGCGGCGACGACCGGCCGGCCGTGCGCACGCTCGTCGACGAGCTGCGCTGGGCCGCCGCTCCCCTGCTTGAACCTCCCCTGCCGGAACACTGAGGCACCGGGATTCCGGCCGCCGTCCCACCATTCCGCAGCCATTGCGCGACGGCTCGATCCCGTCACGCACCGCAACGCATGACCCATTCGTTTGCTTATGGATCGTCTAAGCGACATGCGGCGTTCGCGGCTTCCGTGACCCCTGCCGAAGCGCGAGAGTAGAGGCATGGATTACGTGAAGGACATCATCGGATTCGACGCCCAGGCCATCGACGCGCTCACCGCGGACAAGCTCGCGCAAAACGGCAGCGATAAGTGGTCGCGCTACCCGGGCTGCGTGGGCGCGTTCATCGCGGAAATGGACTTCGGCCTCGCGCCGTGCATCCAGCGCGCCATCGACCGCGCGGTGCAAGGATGTGCGCTCGGCTACATCCCGACGCCGTGGAAGCGCCACGTCGCCAAGGCGTGCGCCGACTGGCAGCGGCTGCGTTACGGTTGGAACGTGGACCCGGAGCAGGTGCGCGTCGTGCCGGACGTGGTCGAGGCGTTCGAGATTTTCCTGCGCGAGATCGTCGGCCACGGCAACCGCGTGATCGTGCCAACGCCCGCGTACATGCCGTTCCTGAGCCTGCCGCGGCTGTACGACGTCGAGCTGGTCGAGATGCCGATGCTGCGCGTCGACGGCGGCGACGGCGGCAACCGCAACGGCAACGGCAACGGTTGCGACGGCAACGCGGCCGACGGCGACTGGCTGTTCGACTTCGACGCGATCGAGGCCGCGTTCCGCGACGGCTGCCGCGCGTTCGTGCTGTGCAACCCGCACAATCCGATCGGCAAGGTCTGCACCACCGACGAAATGCTGCGACTGTCCGCACTGTGCGAACGGTACGGCGTGCGCGTATTCTCCGACGAGATTCATGCGCCGTTCGTGTTCGACGGCCATCGTCACGTCCCGTTTGCCGCGATCAACGAGACGACCGCGCGACAGGCGTTCACCGCCACGTCCGCGTCGAAGTCGTTCAATATTCCGGGCACGAAGTGCGCGCAGGTGATTCTGACGAACCCCGACGACGTTCGCATGTGGGAGGACCGCTGCGAGTGGTCG
>NZ_JAHBBH010000003.1 GCF_019331735.1 Bifidobacterium miconis | reverse complement strand
TTGCGAAGGGGCATGTTGCGGGGGGCGGAGGTCATGCGATGGAAAATGGAGGGATTTTTCCATCGCATGACCGGCCGACTGTTCACGCGATGGATTGAAACGGTCCAATGCCGTTCCGTGACCTCGAAATCCTTCGAAATTCCATGCAATGGGGGTCACGGAATGGCAAATGAGGGTGTTTTTCCGTTCCGCGGACTGTACGGGTAATCACGGGATGGCAAGCAAGCGGCAATTTCCATTGCGTGACCGCGGGGTCGCTCTAAAACTCCTGATATCGAGGTCATGGGATGGATTGGAGCGAATCAATTCCATCGCGTGCCCGGCGTCGATATCACGCGATGGAATCAGGACGTACTTTGCCATCGCGTGATCGCGGGTGTTCCCATCGGGGTTGGCCAGCTGGATCATGGGGGTTGGTTATCCGTATTTGAAAGGACGGCCAGCCGGATCTGGATCGTCATTCGACTTTTGCGGATTGTGCATGCACCATCGTGATTATCACTGCATCACGATAGTAACGTAACCTGTTACGTGAACTTGAGGCGGGTTGTTGCGATCGTTTGAACGATCTTTTTCGTTGAAAAATAGCCCGAAACGCCGATGATGAATGCATCTTGACACGATTCAAGGAAAGCGCTTTACTGTAACCAGTTCCGCTTTTGAATGGATTCAAAGAAACATTGGAATGGTTTGGAAGCGGTGCTGAACCGAAGAAGTTTCGAGCAAGGGAAGCAGCAATGACCAAGTCTTCACGTTGGAATGGCAGGAAAGCGGTTACCGGCATCGCGGCCGTGGCCGGCATCGCCATGATCGTCCCGCTGGCCGCATGCGGCGGCGCCAACACCGCGAGCAGCTCCAACGAGATCTCCATCTTCACGCAGAACGCCACGTACGAGGGCACGCTCGACGGCTACGTCGGCAAGTGGCTCAAGGACAAGACCGGCCTGACCGTCAAGGTCACCCCGTCCACCGTCGGCGGCACCGACCGCTTCCAGACCAAGCTGACCACCGGCCAGCTCGGCGACCTGATCGCGTTCAACAGCCGCGACTCGCTCAAGCAGGCCATTGACGCCGGCGCGGTCGAGGACCTGAGCGCGTACAAGAGCAAGTTGCCGAACGCGTTCCGCTTCACCGACGCGATCAACCGCATGACCAAGATGGACTCCGGCAAGGTGTACGCCATCCCGTCCGGCGCCGCGCAGAAGGCCGCGCTCGGCAAGGGCGACCCGGTCAACGTGCCGAGCTTCCGCTATGACTACTACAAGGAGCTCGGCTCCCCGGAGGTCAAGACCTACTGGGACTACAAGGACATCGCCGAACAGATGGCCAAGGCCCACTCCAAGACCGAGAAGGGCGACAACATGTACGCGCTGAGCCTCTTCGGTGGCTGGGACACCACCTCCGCCGGACAGCTGCGCTCCATCGCCACCGAACTGGGCTGGATCACCAACGACGGCGTGAACTCCTACGACTTCATCAACCTGCAGCCCGAGGAGAAGAAGGTCGAAGACATCCTCGCCGACGGCGGCACCTACCTGACCGCGCTCAAGTGGGCCAACTCCATCCACCAGGACGGCCTGCTCGACCCGGATTCCGCCACCCAGACGTGGGACGACTACATGAAGAAGGCCGAGAAGGGCCAGTCCGCGATGTGGGTGTACGGCTACCTCGGCAACCTCAACTACAACCCGGTCAACAAGGACATGACCGCGCAGAACAAGGGCTACGAGCGCGTCCCCAGCGACGACGCCATGAGCTACCAGGCCACCTCCACGCTCGGCTCCAACTGGTTCTGGGGCCTCGCCAAGAACTCCAAGAACAAGGACAACGCCGTGAAGTTCCTCAACTTCATGTACGGCGACGAGGGTTCCTTCGGCTTTGAGAACGGCCCGGAGGGCGTGCTGTGGAAGCGCAACGCGCAGGGCCAGCCGGAGCTGACCGACCTCGGCAAGGGCGACTGGAGCGCCGAAGTGCCTGCGAAGGACGGCGGCGGCAAGGTTCAGGACACCTTCAAGGCCCGCGTGAACACTTCCACCGGCACGCCGACCGGCAAGGACTACGACTTCCCGGTGGTCTACAACCAGTGGGACTCCTACCTCAAGGACAACGCCAGCTCCCTCGACAAGGAGTGGACCGCCGACCATGACGGCGCGCTCAACGTGCAGGAATACCTGATCAAGAAGGGTCAGGTCAAGGGCTTCAAGACCCCGGATCTGCCGTCCATCGAGTACAGCGACCAGGACAAGGTCATCAAGAGCCAGGTCGGCGACGTCATCAAGCAGTACTCGTGGAAGATGATCTACGCCAACTCCGATTCCGAGTTCAACAGCCTCGAGAAGGACATGGTCAAGAAGGCCAAGTCGCTCGGCTACGACAAGCTCGTCAAGTTCGAGACCGGCTACGCCGACAAGTTCTTCGACAAGGTCCAGATGCTCTGATCGCGAATGCGGAACCCGCGTATCGGCCGTTCCGTTCTGCCGACGCCGGTCCGATCGGGGGCGGGTTCCGTTCGGGATTTCGACCGGTATTGCGGCCAGGGTCTCATTCGGGACCGGGGCCGGGAGAAGGGGCGAGTCCTTGTCCGAATGATTCCGGCATGATTCCGAGGTGATTCCGGTATGATTCCGGGATTCAAAACGACCTGTTCCCCGTTCGACGAGCATCGGCTGACGCATCGTCCGAACGGCATCGATTCTTCCTTCTGACGGGGGTGTCAGCGGGAACAGCCAGGGAAGGGGCGAGCGACGCGCAAAGCGCCGCCCGCCCCTTTGCCTGTCCGATCGCCTGTCCGACGATCCGTTCGGCGGAAGTCGTTCGGATGTGCCGGCCGATGCGCTGCGGCGCGGACTCGCCGGACAGACGATGCTGCCGTGTCGTCGCGGCATCGGCGAAATGCACTATGCTGGGTATCAGCAGTAAGAGTAACTGGTTACGCAAGTTGCGCGGCGACGATCGCGCGCAACGGCGACATCACAACGAAAGGTGACGATCATGACTACATCCAACGCCGGCGCCATCCGCGTCTACCCGGCCCCGGCGGGCGCAACGCTGCGCACGGAATACAGCGTCCGCGTCCGTCCGCTCGCCCCTGGCGAAGTCCAGACTGACGACGACGCGACCGCCGAAGGCTGGCAGTCCGTCCCGGTCTACCGCGTCAAAATCGACTCGCACTACGTGCAGGAGTCGTCGATGTGCTACTTCGACTTCTCCGGCCGTGTCGAAGTCGAAGTCAAGGTCAACGGCTGGTTCTACACGTACCGGGCCGACGTGCGCCCGCTGTCGGTTGGCGTCGAGCCGCACGTGCAGCCCGACCGCGTCACGTTCACGCTCGACCATCCCGCCAACCTGAGCGTCGAGCTCAATCGCGAACGTCATCACAACCTGCACATTCTCGCCGGCCGTCTGCTCGACGACTACGATCAGGCCGACGTGACCGTCGAGCACGCGCTCACGATCGGGCCGGAGATCAACGACCAGATCGAGCGCGCGCGTGCCGGCAAGAACGGCGGCGACGAGCGCGTCGTCGTGCGCATCAAGCCGGGCTACTACTACCTGTTCGACGGCGAATGGCGACTGCCGTCGCACGTCGACGTGATTCTCGAAGGCGGCGCCGTGATCGAGGGATCGCTCATCATCGACCATGCCGAAGACGTGCGCGTGCGCGGCCGCGGCGTGCTGTATCTGGCCGACTTCAAGCGCTTCGCCGGCACGAACGGCGTGATGGTCACGTTCTCGAAGCACGTCACGCTCGAGAACCTGATCCTCATCAACCCGCCGCACTACTCGGTGTTCATGGGCAAGTCGCGGGACGTGACGATCCGCTGCCTCAAGTCGTTCAGCTGCGAGGGCTGGTCCGACGGCATCGACATGATGGCGTGCGAGGACGTGGAGATCGCCGACTGCTTCCTGCGCACGTCGGACGACTGCATCGCCGTGTACGGTTCGCGCTGGGAGTACCGCGGCGGCTCGCGCAACGTGCATGCGCACGGCTGCACGCTGTGGGCCGACGTGGCGCATCCGATGATGATCGGCACGCACGGCGACCACGAGCACGACGGCGACGTGATCGAGCACATCAGCTTCGAGGACATGGACGTGCTCGAACACAACGAGTACCAGCCGAACTATCTGGGCGTGATGGCGATCAACGCGGGCGACAAGAACACCGTGCGCGACGTGCTGTGGAAGAACGTGCGCATCGAACGCATCAGCCACGGCCGCGTGCTCGACATCGAAACCAAGTGGAACAAGGACTACAACCCGGCGCCCGGCCGGCTCATCGAGAACGTGCACGTCGAGGACGTGGACGTGACCACCGGCGCGGTGACGGCCGGCGACGAGGAGCCGTCGCTGGTCGGCGGCTACGACGCGGAGCATCCGGTGCGCGGCATCCATATCCGTAACATGCGCCGCGACGGGGTGCGCTGCGCCGCGCTCGCCGACGCGAACGTGCAGGTGCTTGCGAACGCCGCCGACGTGACGATCGAATAGGGGAGTTCGACGATCGAGAGGCTGATTTCGGGGCATGCACGTGTCGGTTTGACGATCGAGAGGCTGTCTTGGCGGGATCGCGAAGTCGGATTCGGCCATATTCGGCCATATGGCGTTGGCTGTGGTCTCTGCGGGACGCCGTTGCGATGATCGGTAGCCTCTCGATCGTCGAACTGACCTCGGCAAAAGGCCAGATCGGCCTCTCGATCGTCGAGCTGAGCATAATCGGAGATTGGAGTGGCGGTCGGACCGGCAACCGTCGTTGCGCGAGATCTCCTAGAGTGGACAGTAAAGGCAACCGTTTACCGATTTGGTAAACGGTTGTTTTGTTTTGGGTGGCCGTATTTTCGGCGTTTCTTGCGATTTGCGTTGGCTGGGGGAGTGGTGTATATTGAAAACCAACGGAAAGCGCTTACCAAATAAAGCCGGATAAAGCAGTGCGACAACGCGGTAGGCGCCGAACGAAGACGAACAAGTCAACAACGTGACTGCAAAGCCGCAATCAGCGAAAGGAACCAATATCATGGCAGACAAGACCATCGGAGTCATTCTCAACGGCGCGACCGGCCGCATGGGCTACCGCCAGCACCTGTGCCGCTCCATCCTGCCGATCATCGAGCAGGGCGGCGTGGAACTGAGCGACGGATCGCGCGTCCAGCTCGACCCGATCCTCGTCGGACGTCACGAGTCCAAGCTCAAGGAAGCCTCCGAAAAGCACGGTGGCCTCAAGTACACCACCGACCTCGACTCGGTGCTCGCCGACCCCGCCTACCCGCTGTACGCCGACTTCCTCGTCACCTCCGCCCGCCTCAACTCCCTCAAGAAGGCCATCGCCGCCGGCAAGGACATCTACACCGAAAAGCCGCTCGCCGAAACCTACGAGGACGCATGCGAGCTCGTGCGCCTCGCCGAGGCCAAGGGCATCAAGACCGGCGTCGTGCACGACAAGCTGTTCCTGCCTGGCCTGCTCAAGCTCAAGCGCCTCATCAAGTCCGGCTTCTTCGGCCGCATCCTCTCGGTCCACGGCGAATTCGGCTACTGGGTGTTCGAGGGCGACTGGCGCGAATCGCAGCGCCCGAGCTGGAACTACAAGAAGGAGCTCGGCGGCGGCATGATCTCCGACATGTTCCCGCACTGGAACTACGTGATCGAAGGCCTGTTCGGCAAGGTCAAGTCTGTGTACGCCGAGGCGAAGACCGAAATCCCCGAGCGCGTCGACGAGCAGGGCAACACGTACCAGGCCACCGCCGAGGACGCCGCCTACGCGATCTTCGAACTCGAAAACGGCATCACCGTGCAGATGAACTCCTCGTGGAACACCCGCGTCTACCGCAACGAGCTCCTCGAATTCCAGATCGACGGCACCAAGGGCTCCGCGGTCGTCGGCCTGTTCGGCGCCGAAATCCAGGTGCGCGACGCCACCCCGAAGGCGTTCTGGAACCCGGACGTCCCGGATCCGCACCACTACATGGACAACTGGCAGGAGATCGCCACCGACGAAACCTTCGAAAACGGCTTCAAGGCCCAGTGGGAGGAATACATCCGCTCGCTCGTCGAAGGCACCCCGTACCCGTACGACTTCGCCTCCGGCGCGCGCGGCGTGCGCCTGGCCGAACTCGGCTACGAGTCCGCCGCCAAGGGCGCCAAGGTGCTCGTGCCGGAAGGCCGCTACTGAGTCCGTCCTGCCGAGTCCGTTCGACCGGTAGACGCGTCGCACGGCGAACGCACCGCGCGACGCGGCAAAACGCTTGACTCCCTCGGCCGGAATGGCCGGCGGCTCCCCGGAACGACTGAACGGCCCGGGGAGCCAAGGGGGGCTGAAAGGAATGCGAATCATGACTGACAACAACATCAACGGCGGCGTCAAGGTCGCGCTCGTCACCGGCGGCAACCAGGGCATCGGCCTGGGCATCTCCAAGCGGCTCGTCGCCGACGGTTTCGCCGTCGACATCCTCGCCCGCCGCGAGGAGCCGGCCGACGTGATGGCCGAACTGCGCGAGATCGCCGGCGACCCGTCCCGTGTGCGCTACGTGCGCGGCGACGTCACCAGCGCCGAGGATCACCGGCGATTCCTCAACGACGCGGTCGAGGCATGGGGCCGACTCGACGTGCTCGTCAACAACGCCGGCGTCGCGCCCACCGAACGCAAGGACCTGCTCGAAGCCACGCCGGAGAGCTTCGACCGCGTGCTCGGCATCAACCTGCGCGGACCGTACTTCCTGACGCAGGCGTTCGCCAACAAGGTCATCGCGCTGCGCGGGCCGATCGAAAACCTGCCCGAACCGCCGGAAGGCCCGGTCGCCACCATCGTCAACGTGTCGTCCACCTCGGCCGAAACCGTCTCGATCAACCGCGGCGAATACTGCATCTCCAAGGCCGGCGTGCACATGGCCACCGAACTGTGGGCCGTGCGCCTCGCCCCCGAAGGCATCGTCGTGTACGAAGTGCGTCCGGGCATCATCGCCACGCACATGACCGCCGGCGTCAAGGACAAGTACGACGCGTTCTTCGCCAACGGCGGCGCGCCCATCGCCCGCTGGGGCAAGCCCGCCGACGTGGCCGGCGCGGTCTCCATCCTCGCCTCCGGCAACACGCCGTACGCCACCGGCGACATCATCAACGTCGACGGCGGCATGCACATTCCGGTGCTCTGACCGGCGAAACGTGTGAAAACACAGGAGCGATGAGTGCTTTGTCGGGTTTAACTGCGGCTTTTATTTTCTTGGCTCCCCTTGTCAGGGGAGCTGTCACGCAGTGACTGAGGGGTAGCCAGAACCCATCACATCAAGTCCGACAGGGTACTAGGATCGCAAAGGACCATCAAGGACCATCCAATGACACAGCACACCATGACCATCGCCGGACACGACGTTCCCGTCGTCGACCGTCAGGCCGTCGTCGTCGGCACCGGATCGGCCGGCTACTGCGCGGCCGAACGGCTGTACGACATGGGCGTCACCGACATCGCGATCGTCACCGACCGCATCGACGCCGGCACGTCGCGCAACGCAGGCTCCGACAAGCAGACCTACTACAAGCTCACGCTGTCCGGCGGCGACCCCGACTCCGTGCGCGACATGGCCGAAACGCTGTTCGCCGGCGGCGCGGTCGACGGCGACGTGGCGCTCGCCGAAGCGGCCTGCTCCACGCAGGCGTTCCTGCACCTGTGCGAACTCGGCGTGCCGTTCCCTCGCAACCGTTACGGCGAATACATCGGCTACAAAACCGACCATGACCCGCGCCGCCGCGCCACGTCCGTCGGCCCGTACACGTCCAAGTCGATGGTCGAGCACCTGCAGAAGGCCGTCGAGGCGAAGGGCATCGAAACGTTCGAATTCTGCCGCGTCGTCGACGTGCTCGTCCACGACGGTCGGGTGATCGGCCTGCTCGTGCTCAACCGCCGCGCCGAACCGGGCACCGACCAGCCGCGCTTCACCGTGTTCCGCACGCCGAACATCGTGTACGCGACCGGCGGTCCGGCCGGCATGTACGCGAACAGCGTGTACCCGAACGGCCAGTGGGGCGCGTCCGGCGCTCCGCTGCGCGCCGGGGCGAAGGGCAAGAACCTGACCGAATGGCAGTTCGGCCTCGCCTCGCTCACCCCGCGCTGGAACGTGTCCGGCACGTACATGCAGGTGCTGCCGCGCTTCGTGTCCACGAACCCGGACGGTTCGGACGAACGCGAGTTCCTGACCGAGGCGATTCCCGACTACGGCCGGCAGCTCTCGCTCGTGTTCCTCAAGGGCTACCAGTGGCCGTTCGACATCCGCAAGGCACGTGACGGCTCGTCGCTCATCGACCTGTTCGTCTACCGCGAAACCGTGCTGCGCGGCCGCCACGTGTATCTCGACTTCCGCTCCAACCCGATGCGTCCGGAGCTCGACGTCGACGCGCTCGCCCCGGAGGCGCGCGAGTATCTCGACAAGGCCGGCGCGCTGTTCGGCACGCCGATCGAACGCCTGCGCCACATGAACGAACCCGCGTACCAGTTCTATCTCGACAAGAATCCGGGCGTCGACCTGAAGCGGGAGATGCTGCGCGTCGACGTGTGCGCCCAGCACAACAACGGCGGGCTCACGATCGACCGCTGGTGGCGGTCCAACATCGACGGCCTGTTCCCGTGCGGCGAAGTCGACGGCGGACACGGCGTGTATCGTCCGGGCGGTTCGGCGTTGAACGAGGGTCAGGTCGCGGCGTTGCGCGCGGCGACCTGGATTGCCGCTCACCGTGCCGATTTGCCGCTGACGGACGACGACGCGTTCGCCGAATACGCTGCGCCGACGGTCGGGCATGCGTTCGACTTGCTCGATTCAGCGTGCGCTCGTGCCGCGGCCGCGGGCGGGGATGACAACGTCGGCACGTATCTCGACGACGTTCGCCGGCTGATGAGCGCGAAGGCCGGCCCCGTGCGCAACGTCGACGACGTGCGCGCCGCACGCGACACGGTCGGCGGCTGGCTCGCCGACTACGACCGCACGGTCAGCGCCACGGCCAAGTCGCGCCGCAGCATCGACCGCGTGTTCCTCGTGCGCGACATCCTGACCAGCGCGTACACGTACCTCGGCGCCATGGCCGAGTACGCCGAGCATGCGCACAACACGTCGCGCGGATCCGTGCTGTGGACCGACCCGAACGGTGCGCTGCCGGTCAAGGGATTCGGCCCGGACGCGGACACGCCGATCGACCTCGACGACCGGTTCAGGTTCACGCTCGACGGCGGGCGACTGGACGGCGAGACGCAGGAGACGACGTTCGTTGCGGGCGGCGCGTCTGATTCGGCCGGCGCCGGTTCCGTTGACGGCGGCGACATCGCCGGCGAAGGCGGCGCGGTGACGTGCGCGTGGCGACCCGTGCGGCCGATCCCGGAGGACGACGACTTCTTCGAGAACGTGTGGCGCGACTACCGCGAGACCGGCAACGTCGACTGATCAGCGTCCGGCTGGTGGCGGCTCGCCGATATTGCGCTGATGACGAGGATGCGCGGGTCGGTGTCCGTCGTTGACGTGCATGATCGCCGTAGGCGACGGCTGCCGACTGCGCACGATTGCAATAATTTTGATACCGCAAAGGAGCTATGTATTATGACCAATCCGATTCTGTCGATGAACCAGGCGACCATCAAGTACGCCGACCTGCGCCAGACCCTCGACACGCTGACCGCCGCCGGCTACCAGAGCGTCGGCCTGTGGCGCGAGCCGGTCGAGGCTGTGGGCGTCAAGGAGGCCGTGAAGATGGTCGCCGACTCCGGCCTGCGCGTGTCCACCATGTGCCGCGGCGGCTTCTTCACCATGCCGGAGGGCGACGATCGCCGCGCCTCCATCGACGACAACCGCAAGCTGATCGAGGAAACCGCCGCGTTCGGCTGCAAGGTGCTCGTGCTCGTCGTCGGAGGCCTGCCGGCGGGTTCCAAGGACCTGATCGGCGCCCGCGCGCGCATCTCCGACGCGCTCGCCGAACTGGAATCCGATGCGCTCGCGGCCGGCGTGACGCTCGCCATCGAACCACTGCACCCGATGTACTGCACCGACCGCGCGTGCGTCTCGACGCTTGGTCAGGCGCTCGACATCGCCGCGCCGTTCGATCCGAAGGCCGTGGGCGTGACCGTCGATACGTTCCACATCTTCTGGGATCCGCAGGTGCTCGACTCCATCGCACGGGCGGGGCGCGAAGGCCGCATCGCCACATATCAGGTGTGCGACTACCGCACCCCGTTCGAGAAGGACGTGCTGCTGAGCCGCCACTACATGGGCGAGGGCGTGATCGACTTCAAGTCCCTCACCGAGGCCGTGGCCGCCACCGGCTGGCGCGGCGACATCGAATGCGAGATCTTCAACCAGGCCGTCTGGGACACCCCGTTCGACCAGGTCGCCGCCCGCGTCTCCGACGCCTTCGACAAGGAGGTCGCGCCCTACTGGCCGGTTCAGGCGTGATGCGGCCGGCGCTTGCCTGAAGTTTCTTTGTTGTGTAGCTGCATAAGCGGTCCCTCGCGCGTGGATGCGTGCGGGGGATCGCTTTTTTGTCCTACAATGGGACTGTTGCGAGTTTGCATGGGTTGCGTGGATACGGAGGCTGGGATGAGCGCGACGAATGATGATGTGCGGGCCGACGTTCCGCGCGACGACTTGCGTGACGACGACGGGCGTGCGGCGGAGTCGATTCCCGAACAGCTCGACCGGTTCTTCGAGGAGCTGCGCCGTATCGACGTGGCGTTCGCCGACTACGGCCGCCGTCTCGGCGTGGCGACCAGCGTGATGTGCATCCTCGACTATCTCAACGACCACGACGGCGCCTCGCAGAAGGACATCCGCGAGTACACGATGCTGCCAAGGCAGACCGTCAACAACGTGATCTCCTCGTTCGTGGAGCAGGGGTACGTGACGCTCGGCGAAGCCGGCGAAGGCGCCGGTGGAGCGGGCGACAAGCGGGTCAAGTCGGTGCGCTTCACCGAAGCGGGCCGCCGCTATTGCAACGCGCTCATCGCCCCCGAGCGCGCCGTCGAATACCAGGCGATGAGCCAGCTTGACCCGGCCGAACGCGACGCCCTTGTGCGGAGCATGGAAATCTTCGGCCGCGAATTCCGCCGCCGCCTGCGCGAGGCACGCGTCTGATCGTTGCCGCACGTCATGCGATTCCGAGGGACTCGCCGTGGTTGACTTTTGTCCCAAAGTGGGACAATATGGGGTGGTGTGCTCGCAGCAAGGACGATTGCGGGCGCGTCGACAACGACACGACAACGACATAGAGACACTAGAGACACTTTTAGGGGAGTGGATACCACATGCGGCTGGTCGCACGTTTCATGAGACCATACTGGGGGCTGTTCGCGCTGACGCTCGTACTGCTGTTCTTCGACGTGATCGGCGCGCTCGTCATCCCCACCTTCGTGGCCGAGCTGCTCAACGAAAGCGCGTCCGGCGCCACGCTCGACACCATGATCGCCACCGGCGTGCAGATGGGCGCCGCCGCGCTCATCTCCGGATCGGCGGCCGTCGCCGGCGGCTGGTGCTGCTCGCAGCTGACCAGCAAGGTCGGCAAGGACATGCGCATGGCCCTGTATAGGAAGTCGCTCGACCTGTCGATCTACGACTTCCGCAACTTCGGCACCGCGTCCATCACCACACGCACCATCAACGACATCGTCAACATCCAGCTGGCCATGACCAACGTCATGGGCATGCTGCTGCCCGTGCCGATCATCTTCGTCATGGCGCTCACCCTGTCGTTCCGCCTCGACGTGGGCATGTCGCTCGGCCTGCTCGCCGTGATCGCGTTCGTGTGCGTCGTCGCGTTCTTCATCATGCGCAGCGCGTCCCCGCTGTTCCGCCGCCTGCAGAAGCTGCTCGACCGCATCGGCGCCGTGCTGCTCGAAAACCTGACCGGCGTGCGTGTCATCCGCGCGTTCGGCAAGGAACGGCACGAACAGCACCGCATGGATGACACGTTCACCGACTACGCGGTCACGTCCATCAAGGCGAACCGCCTGTTCGCGAACCTCGACGGCCTCGCGTACTCGGGCATCAACGTGTTCGTCGTCATCGTGTACTTCATGGCCGGCCCGCGCATCGACGCCGGCGGATTCCAGATCGGCGACATCACGGCCATCGTCGAATACTCGGTCATGGCATTGTTCTACCTGATGATGGGCCAGATGGTCATCATCACCCTGCCGCGTGCTCTCGAATGCTGCGAGCGCGTGCGCCTCGTGCTCGACCACAGCCCGCAGATTCTCGACCCGGCGCCGGCCGACGCGGTCGACATGGCCGGTCGCGGCCCGCTTGCTGACGGCGAGGTGCTCGCGTTCCGCGACGTGACGTTCCGTTTCGCCGACGCGCAGGAGGATGCGCTGCGCCATGTGAGCTTCTCGTGCAAACGCGGCCAGACGACGGCGATCATCGGCGGCACCGGTTCGGGCAAATCGACGATCGCGATGCTCGCGATGCGCTTCCACGACGCGACGTGGGGCGAGGTCACGCTCGACGGCGTCGACGTGCGCCGCATGAGACAGCACGACCTGCGCACGCGCGTCTCGTACGTGCAGCAGCAGGCGTGGCTGTTCTCCGGCACGATCGCCGACAATCTGCGCTACGGCGACCGCAACGCGAGCCGCGAACGGCTCGATCATGCGATCGACGTCGCGCAGGCGCGCGAATTCGTCGACTCGCTGCCCGACGGGCTTGATTCGCGCGTCGCGCAGGGCGGCACGAACTTTTCCGGCGGACAGAAGCAGCGGCTGTCGATCGCACGCGCGCTCGTCGGCGACGCGCAACTGGTCATCTTCGATGACAGCTTCTCCGCGCTCGACTTCCGCACGGACGCGGCGCTCAGGCACGCGCTCGCCGAGGAGACCGACGATCGTGCGGTGCTGATCATCGCGCAGCGCGTGAGCACGATCCAGCACGCGGACCAGATCGTCGTCCTGTCGGACGGCGAGGTCGCCGGCATCGGCAAGCACGACGAACTGATGCGCACGTGTGCGGTGTATCGCGAGATCGTCGAATCGCAGACCAAGGAGGCCGCCGAAACGGGCGGTGAGGTGACACAGGCGACACGGCAGGACGTGGCCGAGCTTGCGCGAGCCATTGCGGAACCGACCGACACAACGCCGGACGCAACGCTGGGAAAGGAGGCGTGACATGGAAGAGAACGAACTCGAAGCGCCCAAGGACGCGATGGGCACCGCCAAGCGGCTGTTCGCGCAGCTCAGGGAGCAGCACGTGCGGCTCGCGATCGTGGCCGCGTCGATCCTGCTGTTCACGTTCTTCCACATCGCCGCGCCCATGTACAGCGCGATCGTGGTCGACGCGATCTGGAACGCCGTGCAGGCCGCGTGGAAGGCCGGCACGCCGTACACGCTCGACTGGAACGCGGGCGGCGTCGGCTGGCCGATCGTGACGCTCGCCGTCCTGTACGCCGGCGAGGCCGCGTTCTACTACCTGCAGTCGTATCTGATGGCGTCGGTGGCGGAAAACCTCAACCTGTCGCTGCGCAAGCAGATCAGCGCGAAGATCCAGCGCCTGCCGCTGCGCTTCTTCGACCGCAACAAGCCGGGCGAAGTGCTCAGCAAGGTCACCAACGATCTCGACCGCATCAGCGAGGTCATGCAGACCGGCCTGCTGCGCCTGATCACCGCGATCACCACCATCACCGGATCGCTGGTGATCATGGTCTGGTATTCGTGGCTGCTCACGCTCGTGTTCCTGTGCTTCATGGCGTTCAGCCTGTGGGTCACCAAGCTCGTCGCGCGCAAGAACCTCGAGGTCGCGTCCGCGCGCCAGGAAACGGTGGGCGAACTGACCGGCCTTGCGGAGGAGTACTACAAGGGCCGCAACATCATCAAGGCGTACAATCGCGAGGCCGACAGCGTCGCCGCGATGGAGGACGCCGCCGAGCGCACCCGCCGTGTCGCGCAGATCGCCGACTTCATCACCATGTCCGTGAACCCCCTGATCCGCATGATCTCGCGCTTCTCGCAGATGTTCGTGATGGTGCTCGCCGGATGGATGGTGATCGGCGGGCGCATGAGCGTCGGCGTCGCGCAGGCGTTCTTCCAGTACGTGATCCAGGTGTCTGAGCCGATGACCGAGGCGAGCTACATGATCAACTCGCTGCAGTCGGCGCTCGCCTCCGCGGAACGCACGTTCGCGCTGCTCGACGAGGACGAGGAGAGGCCCGATCCGGCGCCGGAGCTTGCAGCGCACGTGCCCGAGCCGGTGCGCGGACGCGTCGTGTTCGACCACGTGCGCTTCGGATACGAGCCCGACAAACCGCTCATGAAGGACGTGAGCTTCGTCGCCGAGCCCGGACGCAAGATCGCGATCGTCGGCACAACGGGCGCGGGCAAGACCACGCTCATCAATCTGCTCATGCGCTTCTACGAGATCGACGGCGGGCGGATCACGCTCGACGGCATCAGCACGGCGGACATGACGCGCGGCGAACTGCGCCGCGAATTCGGCATGGTCCTGCAGGACACGTGGCTGTTCGGCGGTACGGTGGCGGAGAATCTCGCCTACGGACGGCCGGACGCGACGCGCGAGCAGATCGTGGCCGCCGCGAAGGCCGCGCGCGCGGACTATTTCATCCGCACGTTGCCGCACGGCTACGACACGATGCTCGACAACGAGGCGGGCAACCTGTCCGTCGGACAGCGCCAGCTGCTCACCATCGCGCGCGTGTTCCTCGTCGACCCGCCGATCTTGATTCTGGACGAGGCGACCAGTTCGGTCGACACGCGCAC
Organism: Bifidobacterium miconis; assembly: GCF_019331735.1. Classification (GTDB taxonomy): domain Bacteria; phylum Actinomycetota; class Actinomycetes; order Actinomycetales; family Bifidobacteriaceae; genus Bifidobacterium; species Bifidobacterium miconis. The sequence continues at coordinate 151,462 of NZ_JAHBBH010000003.1, read as the reverse complement.
CGAGGCGGAGATCGGCAAGGCGATGGCCCGGCTCATGGCCGGACGCACGAGCTTCGTGATCGCGCACCGCCTTTCGACCATTCGCGACGCGGATCTGATCCTGTACATGGAGCACGGCGACATCGTCGAAATGGGCGACCACCACAGCCTCCTCGCCGCCGGTGGCCGCTACGCCGCGCTGTACAACTCCCAGTTCGCGTAATCCTGTCCACATATCGCAGCGCGCACGGCCGGGGAGGCGGGCGGCGGCGTATCCTCGCTGAGGTTGCGCGCCGCGGACATGCGGGCGTGAGAATGCGAGGGAGGATGCGCGCATGATTGCCGGATTTTCGGTGCTGACGCTGTTTCTGATTCTGCTGGCCGGCATCGGCGCCGGATTCGTCGGATACGCGGTGGGCGCGTCGTCACTCGTCTCGTATCCGGCGCTGCTGGCGCTCGGCATTCCGCCCGTGCTGGCGAATGCCAGCAACACGGTCGGTGTAGTCGGCACCGGCGTTGGAGGCCTGATGGGCGCGCGCAAGGAACTCGCCGGGCAGACGCTGCGCTCCGTCACCTACATTGCGATCGGCGCGGTGGGCGGCATTCTCGGCGCGCTCCTGCTCCTCGGCCTCGACCCGAGCGTGTTCGAATTCCTCGCGCCCGCGCTCATCCTGTTCAGCGCGCTCATGATCGCGTTCAACCCGCGCGGCCGCATGCAGGCCAAGCAGGCCGCGATCGACGCGCAGGCCCAGCTTGCCTCGATGCAGAAAATCGAACAAGATTCAGCCAAGACGGGTGCGCCGGGCAGGGCGAACGAAGCGGGCAAGACGAGCGTGTCCGGCAAACCGTCAGCCGCAACGAAACCGATCAGCCCGGAAGACCAGCCCGTGCAGCCCATGCGACAGGACTCGTGGTGGGTGTGGCTCGGCGTGGTCGCCGTGGCCGTCTACAGCGGCTACTTCGGCGCAGGCGCCGGCACGGTCGCGCTCGCCGTGCTCGACGCGGCCAACATCGGCCCGTTCCACAAGATCAACGCGCTCAAAACGCTCATCGGCACGGGTGCGAACATCACCGCGTCCGTCGTGTTCATCGTGCGCGGCGTGGTCGACTGGCCCGCCGCGATCATGCTGTGCATCGGCTGCTTCATCGGTGGCTACATCGCCCCGCCGATCACACGCAAGATCCCGGCCAACGTGATGCGCGCCGCGGCCGTCATCGCCGGCATCGTGCTCACCATCGACCTCGCCGCCAAAACCTACTTCTGAGCGTTGCCGGGGCTTCGAAAGGCCGCCGCGGTATCGTACGTAACGCGGAGATGGTCCCACGGTTTGTGTTCGTTGCGGGGATCCATCGCGTGAGGCATATCGGGCGGACCTTCGGAGAATTGCCTCGCTAGGAGCAGCCTTGGCGGGGCAAATCGCCGGAGGTCTGGCTGTTGTGCTGCGCTGAGGGCTCTTAGCGGGGTGGATCGGTTGGGCCTTCGGAGGATTGCCTCGCTGGGAATGGCGTGAGCGGGGTGATTCGCCGGAGGTCTATCTGTTTCGCCTTGCTGAGTGTGCTTGACGGGGCGGAATGGCTGGACCTTCGGAGGATTGCTGCGCTGGGGGTGGTGTGAGCGGGGCAAATTGCCGAAGGTCTGTCCGATTTACCTCGCTGGAATCGGAAGACGGACCGAGAAATTAAGCCGAGAGACTGAGCCATAAGCGCGGCTGTAGCGTCCCATAAGCAACGCGTATAGCCACGCCGGAGTGCGGGCGGGAATCGCCCGGTATAGTCGTGCTCGGTTGCGGGAAACACCACAACAACGGAAATCCCGTAACCGCCGAACGCCGGACAACGTTCGGGCAACAGACAGCACAGACAACATCCCAAGGAGGTGCGCCATGACGAGGTTCAACACTCAGCTGGTCCACGGCCTGCCGGTGAACGACAACAACACCGGTGCCGTGAACCCGCCCATCTACAACTCATCCACGTATGCTTTTGAATCGGTCGAGACGATGCCCCGCTGGGATTATTCGCGCAGCGGCAACCCGACCCGTGAGTTCCTCGAGCGTCAGATCGCGCAGCTCGAGCACGGCACACGCGGCTTCGCGTTCGCGTCCGGCCTCGCCGCGATCCACGCGGTGCTGAGCATTTTCAAGCCGGGCGACCGCATCGTCGTCGGCAAGAACATCTACGGCGGCACGTACTCGCTGTTCAACGAGTACTTCGCCGAACGCGGCATCACGTTCGAGCCGGTGGACACCGCCGACTACGAGGCGCTTGACGCCGCGGTCTCCGGCCGTGCGCGCGTCACGTTCGACGGCCGCGAGCTCGAGGCGACCACCCCGGCCAAGGCCGTGTACTTCGAGGTGCTCACCAACCCGCTCATCCAGGTCAACAACGTGAACCGCATCTCCGCTGTCGCGCACCGCCACGGCGCGATCGCGATCGTCGACAATACGTTCGTCACGCCGTACCTGCAGCAGCCGCTCGATTTGGGCGCGGACGTGGTCATCCACTCGGCGACCAAGTATCTGGCCGGCCATTCCGAGGTGACCGCGGGACTGGTCGTCGTGCTCGACGACGAGATCGGCCGCAAGATCTACTTCGCGCAGAACCGTTTCGGCGGCGTGCTGCAGCCGGCCGAATGCAACGACGTGCGTCGCGGCATTCAGACGCTCGCCCTGCGCATGGACCGCCAGCAGGCGAACGCGCAGGCCATCGCCGAATATCTGCTCGCGCACCCGCTGGTCAAGACCGTGCACTATCCGGGCGTGCAGCGCGACCACGACAAGGTACTTGCCGAGAACGGCCTGCGCGGCTTCGGCGGCGTGCTCTCGTTCGAGGTCGTGCCGGGCGTCGACCCGGGCGTGGTGCTCAACAACCTGCATATCTTCCGTCTCGCCGTGAGCCTCGGCGCGGTGGAGAGCCTTGCCGAATTCCCGGCGCGCATGACCCATTTCGAACTGCCGAAGGAGGAGCGTCTCAAGGTCGGCATCACCGACGAGCTGATTCGCCTCGCCGTCGGCATCGAGGACGCGACCGACCTGATCGAGGATCTCGGTCAGGCGCTCGACAAGGCGTACGAAGTGTACGTGCGCGACCACGCTGAGGCCGAGTCGCTCAGCCAGCTCGCGTCCGGCGTGTTCGCGTGACGGGAGCGTGACTTGGCGTATCCGCAACGGTTGGGGGATTGTTGCGGATACGCTGATATGGATCGTTGCTGCGTTTCGCTTGCTTGAGTACGGACGGGCCGTCGATGCGACCGGATTGGGGGAATTTGGTCACGTTGGCGGCCCATCGTTGCATGATTGCTGACTGATCGCCGTTGTCTGATGGTCGCCGTTGTCTGATGATAGCCGTCGGTCGTTGCGACGGGAGAGAACAGTGGACATGACCATGATGTCTGCGGTCGCGGCAGGGAGGAACTGTCGTGCGGATTACGACGGAACGGTCCGAATGCGCCCATTATCTGTGCCGATACCTCGCCATAAGAAACGGTTGTATCGATCAACCCGTGTCGGGGCGTACGATTCTCTAGACTGAACCACAGTTTGTCGTTTGTTCGCCGGAACGTCAGCAGACGTTTCCGGCAGAGGGGAGCAATCCATGTCGTCCCAAGCCGCGAGCCAGGGCAGCCAGACCGGCCAGTGTCAGGGCTTCGCCACGCAGGCCATCCATGCCGGCTACAACCGCCAGAAGAATGCGGACGCCGTAAGCGTGCCGATCTACGCCAGCGCCGCGTTCGATCTGGAGGACGCCGCCCGCGGCCGCGCGCTCGCCGCCGGCGACATTCCCGGATTCGAATACTCCCGCGTCGCCAACCCGACCGTCGACGCGCTCGAACGCCGTCTCGCCGCGCTTGAGGGCGGCGTCGGCGCGGTCGCGCTGTCCAGCGGCATGGCGGCCGTCTCGTACGCGCTCATGTGCGCGGGCGAGGGCGGCGGCCGCATCATCGCGCCGACGAACCTGTACGGTGCGTCCGTCGACGCGCTCGGCGACTTCCTGCCGCAGTTCAACATCCACGCCGACTTCGCGCACAACATCAACGATCTGGCCGAAGTCGAGTCGCTCATCGGCCCGGACACGCGCGCGATCTACGCGGAAACCGTCGCGAACCCGTCCACCGAAATCACCGACATCGAACCGCTCGCCGAACTCGCGCACCGCCACGGCATCGCGCTCATCGTCGACAACACGGTTCCCACCCCGTATCTGCTGCGCCCGATCGAATTCGGCGCGGACATCGTCGTGCATTCGACGACCAAGGGCATCACCGGCCACGGCAACGCGATCGGCGGCGTGATCGTCGACGCTGGCCGTTTCGACTGGACGAACGGCCGCTTCCCGCAGTTCACGCGCGAAGAGCAGGTCATCGCCGACGGCGACGGCACGCTGCGCAGCTTCGCCGGCAAGTTCGGCAACGAGGCGTTCATCAAGCGCATCCGCGTCAAGTACCTGCGCACGTTCGGCGCGGTGCAGAGCCCGTTCAACGCGTACCTGCAGCTGCTCGGCCTCGAGACGCTGCCCGAGCGCGTGAGCCGCCAGGTCGCGTCGGCCACGGCCATCGCGTCGCATCTGACGCGCACGCCGCACGTCGTCAAGGTCAACTATTCCGGTCTCGGCAACACGCCGCAGTTCGAGCTCGCGGCCAAGTACTTCCCGAACGGCGTGGGCCAGATCCTCTCGTTCAGCGTGGACGGCGATGTGAACAACGTGCGTCGCATCCTCGACGGCACGAAGATCTTCTCCTACGTGCCGAACATCGGCGACGCGCGTTCGCTCATCGTCGACCCGGCGAACATCACGCACCGCGAGGTACCGACCGCGTGGCGCGTGGCCGCGGGCGTGAACGACAACCTGTTGCGCCTGTCCGTCGGCTTGGAGGACGTGAACGATCTGATCGCGGACCTCGATCAGGCCATCGCGGGCGCGTACTGATTTCGTTCTCTGCGTCGTGTGATTGCGGGCTTCTCGGCTGTGCCGGGGAGCCCGTTTTTGTTTGTTTCCGCTGTTGTTTCCGATTGCGCCCGATTTTGTCCGGTTATAAGGAGTGCCACCGGCCGCGGGTGCCGGCGGCAAGGCCCCTCCCGTGCGGCGGATGCGCGGGAGGATACAAGGGCCGGGAAGGGAACATGCGGTATGTGGATCAACGACAAGGGCGGCTACGATTATGCGATTCAGCGGATCAGCGATCATCGGTTCTGCGCGAACGGCGACTCGGATGAGGCGTGGACGAGCGACTATGACGCCGTGTGCTTGGCGGAGGGCATGTCGGGCCCGGAGTATTGGAGAGATTCGGTGTGGGACAGGTTTTCCTGTTTTCTGACCGACGACATCACCGCGGAGACCGACGATGACTGGCCGGAGGATTACGCCTACGAGCTTGCCCGCAATCATGTGAGGGAGGGGTACCGTCTGGTCCGCCTGCCGTTCCTGAACGAGGAACTGTATTTGACGGACGAGAACGGCCGTGATTACGAGGAGGGCGAGTCGCCGTTCTTTGACGAGGATGACAACATCGACATCGTTGCCGTGCGCGACTACGTGTTCGGCAAGGGTGGGGCGATCGCCCTGCCGGGGGAGAAGGTACCGAAGGACGCGTATTGGGCGGCTTGCGGCGCGAAGGAGCTGCGGTGGCGGCTGTGCCCGATCGAAGATGGCACGGATCCCGAGGGCGGTTTGGACGTGCTGACGCCGGTTTCCGCGCGGTCGGCGCGGTCGGCGCGGTCGGCGGGCTCGGCGGGTTCGCGTTCGGCTGTTTCGGCTGGTTCCCGTGCCGCCGCGGCGAGTTCGAAGGGCACGCGCGTGCAGACGTCGGACCAGTCGATTCGGCGGATGATGGACGGTCTTGATGACGAGATTGACGAGTACCTGTCGCAGAGTTCGTGGTCGTACACGGATTCGTTCGCGGTGACCGGTCCGCGTGGCTGCAAGACCGCCGACAGTGCGGCGCGCGCGTTGCAGCAGCGCATTGACGGCTGGGATTACCGGACCATGCGGCTCAAGGTCGTGCGCTTCCGCGACGTGCCGGAGCCCATGCCCGGCGCGGACGGCAAGCTCAAGGGCGCGATCGTGTTCCAGCGTGACAGCGTGGGCGATCAGGTGCAGTATCGCGTCTCGCATTTGGGCATGTGGTGTCCGCGCAGGGCTGCCGAGTTCGCGTGGGCCGATCAGGAGCACGCGTATCTGCGCGCCTCGTTCGAGATGGCCGATGACGGTTCCGTGTCGCAGCGTGTGAACGGCAACTATTTCAGCATTCACGCCGGGTTCAGCTACGACGAGTTGGCGAAGGCGGGTCTGATTGCCGGGGAGGATGATCCGGCCGGTGATCTTTCGGATGACGTGCTTGGTATTTGGGATCGGACGACCGGTTGGGTGCTGCCCGTGCCGTTGGATTCGGTGATCGTGTGGCGCGCGTTCGGCGAGGGACGTTCGAATTGCCTTGACGTGTATTGCGGACGTAAGTGGCGTGTGGACCATCGCCGGTGGGCGCTGTACTACGGCAATGATCCGGGCGACCTGTCGGAGGTGAAGGTGCGTGTGCGCGCGTTGGAATCGCAACTGGAACTGTTCCTCGTGATGAACAGCCCCCGCAACCCCTGGAATACCCGCGGCGAATGGGATGACTGACTCCATCCATCCTTCGGCTCCCCTTGTCAGGGGAGCTGGCTCGCGTAGCGAGACTGAGGGGTAGTCATACCCATCGCATATCGAAAACAGTACTGATCTAGAAGGAAACCACTATGGAAGCAGCAACAAAGCTAACAACGCAAGTAAAGCCGTACACCACCCCAGACCGTCAGATCGATGGTGGCAACTTCGACGACGAGTTCTTCGGCGGCGGAGGCGAGGAGCACTCCTGTGAGTGGGAGGAAGGCATCTGCAGTCGTCTCGGCACCTGCTATATCGGCAACCCGTGCGGTGATCCGAAGTGCGAGGCCGTTCACCTGCACTACTACTGCCTTCGCCACTATGGTCTGGAGCTTGCGCGCATCCTCAATCACCTCCAATACTGCAACGGCTTCGACAATGCCCACACACCCGAGGAATGCCATCTTCTCATCCTCCGCCACATCAGCGAATGGGGCCGCCTCGACTCCGCCGACTGATCCGTCTTTTCGTCCCCGTCTGCTCATTGGTTCGCAAGCACCGATGAGCAGACAGTGACGTTTTTCGCGGGATGATTGTTACACAAATGATGAGTAAGCGGAGAATGAGAATATACATAAATGATGAGCAATGGCTCGGTGTGCGCAATTTCGGTGCCGAAGATCCGATCGGTGAACTTTCGAAGTCACTGCGTATGAGTCAAGTTTTTAAGCTGGTGATTTGCGACTTGTTGCAGTATGGTTGCGGTCTGTTTCCGTCCGTTCCTGGAATGACATTGTTCGAGCCAAAAACTGACACGTGTAACAATCTGTCGGGGGGATGGGGGTATCTTAATCACTTAGAGAATAGGACTATTTCGATCAAGAGTGATCAGGAAAGACACGAAGTATGGTTTTTCGTCGTAACCACGGTGACCGGCACGCGCGCTGGATCAAGGCCACGGCACTCATCACCGCCGTCCTCCTAGGCCCCCTCTACGCCGGCGTAGCCGTCGCCGACGACTCCACCAGCACCCTGACCCCCCCCCTCAGTGCTGACCAAGTAACTGAAAACCAGTCCGCCACTTCCAAGGATTCCACCCCTTCAACTTCGGACGGTTCTTCCAACGCTGTCCCCGAGCCAAACGACGCATCATCCTCCGACGCATCTATCTCCACCCCGTCCAATTCGTCCACCTTTTCAAACGACGATTCCGCTTCTGCCGACTCGGACACTTCCAGGGACAAAGCTGTTGCCTCTCAAAGCGCGGATCAAACCGATCAAACCAACGAAGCGGCTCCCGCCGTCATCAATGGTTGCGATGCTGTCGCCGACTGGACTACGCTTAAGAGTTGCGTGACTAATGGTCAATCCGGCATCGTCACCATCGCCAAGACCATCACAGTGCCCAACGGCGACCCGGTCACCATAGCCGGCGACATCACACTTACCGCTGCCGCCGGTGTGGATCCTGCCCTGACCACTGCATCCACGGGCAACGCTCTGTTCATAGTGGATAGCAACCGCACCCTCACCATCGGTCAAAACAAGAATGACGCCAGCTTTTCCTACAAGAATGGTAAGCGTCGGCTCGTTCTCGTGAAGGAAACCGGTGCTGTGACTATCAACAACGGTACGTTTTCCAACATAAAAACTCCAGAGAACTATGGCAACGGCTCTGTGGTGAACAACAACGGCGGTACGCTCACCATCAATGGCGGCAACTTCTCCGGCAACAGCGCGTCTGTAGGCGGCGTGATCTACCAGTACGGCGGTTCCACCATGATCTCCAATGCCACGTTCACAGGTAACACGGCGAACGCAAAGGATGGTCAGATGGGGGGTGTGTTCTATCAGAACGGTGGCTCTCTTACCATCGACAGCGGCGAGTTCAAGAATAACAAGGGCTGGCGTGGCGGTGTAATGTACAGCGATGCCGGCACCATCACTGTACATGGCGGCACCTTCGACGGTAATTCTTCGAATATGGCCGCAGGCGTGTTCATCCAGAACAGTAACACGGGCACTATGACAGTGGATGGCGGCACGTTCGAAAACAACTCTGCCGGCTCCAAAGGTGGCGTAATCCACAACAATGGTGCTTTGACGATCAGCGGCGGCACTTTTACCGGCAACAAGGCACTTGGTGCCGGCGGCGGCGCCATTTCGCAAGATCGTGGGTCTACCAGCATTATCGCCGCTATAGGTGATACAGACACCGATACGACTGATACTGGCATCACTTTTACCGGTAACAAGCAGACTTTCGAATCGAATGGTCAGTCTGTTAACTGTACGAATAAGGACCCCCACGGATGCCGTAAGATGCGTGGTGGTGGCGGCGCTATTCGCTTGGATGGCGGTTCCTTGACCATTCAGGGCAAGGTAACGTTCGATCACAACTATTCGCGCGCATACGGTTGGGGTGCCGGTGGCGGTGCGATATACGTGCAAGGAATTTTGTATATCCGCAACGATTCGCAAGGAAACAAGCCTTCGTTCGATTATAACTGGTCTGGTATCTACGACACACAGTATGTGACAGGTGCCGACGGGAAAGAGCAGACTCCTAACGGCGGTGCGGGTGGTGCATTGTTTGTACAGGATAGCAAGGATAGCAATGTAAAGTCCACTGCTTATCTGATGGGTGGTTCATTCACGAACAATTCTTCTGGATACCTTGGCGGCGCCATTTATACCGAGGAGGATTCCACAACTTATATTGCTAAGGCAGTAGCCAGTAGCAACATCGCTGGTCATTTCGGCGGTGGCCTGTGGTTGTGCCCCTCGGGAAGCGGTGAGACCTCCAAGGGCGGCAATATCGCTTTGTTCGATAATTCGGTCGATAAGTCAATTGATCCGAACCAGGAGAATCAGAATCCGAATACTGAGCCTAAGGATGGTAGCGAGAGCTCGGCTGATGGAACTGAAGCCGGCAGCGATTTCGCGATTATGAATCCATACCACAAGAAGCATGATGATACGAGTTTCATGCTGATGGATACGTGGTTCACCAATCGCACGGAGTCCGCTGTCACGTGGTATCGCGACGGTATCCCCGTTCGGAATGCTAGCGGATACGACGATGAATATCAGAATCCTGATCATAGTGATTGGGGTGTTATCGAACCTCCGGCTGGTAACAATGTTGCCGTCACCAAATATGGCGGACGGTATGAAGAGAATGGAACCAATGAGAAGATCAACAAGTACACGGATCATATGTATAAGTTGACTTTGGGTTCCAACCATGGCAGCTATCAGACAAAAGCGGAGTTTCATGACCGCGGCATTGCATTGAAGGCCGTGGTCACTGGTTCAGCCAAAGAACAGCAGGCCAAGAAAGACGCTGCCGCGAATACCGCCGCTGTTGTCATTACCGGCAACCGCGCGCGTCTGTCCGGTGGCGCATTCGGCACGAATGGCAGCGTGCTGTTCTCGACGCCGTGGATTGCATCGTGGAGCAAGGTGGACAGTAAGGATTCCTCCAAGCAGTTGGCGGGTTCCCAGTGGGATCTGACGACACAGACCAAGACCGTAACCGCTGACGATGTGCGTTCGACCGCGAATACGGAAGAGGAAGCCATGATCGCGGCGGTAAAAAAGTCCGGCGTGAGTGGTCCCTATAGCATCGATTACTATCCAACGCTGTGCACAGCAACATACGATGATAATGGAACAATCTCCGCATATGATTCCGGATATACGGCAGGAAGATGTTGGAAGCCGACCTTTGAAAACTATCAGGCCCAATCTGGTAAGGATCAAACCGGCAAACCGAACATTACCGTTTCATTCACTTCCGTGACGTTGTCCGCGGTCGTCATTGATGACATGGGCAAGAGCGGAACCTATATCGGATTCGATAACAATCCGGAAGCGGGCGGATTCGATTTGAACAATCTCGCGCCTGGAACGTACACTCTCAAAGAACGTGTCGCGCCTACGGGTTACGAACTTAATCCGCGTGAGTACCAGTTCAATATCGTCAATGGGCCGGCAAAATGGTATGAGCTTGATTCGAACGGTGATCAGATCACTAACAACGGATTTGTCAATACGGACATCAACATCCCCGACAAGGCGCTCCCGGGCGTCTCGTGGGGCAAGGTCGATGCCGATACGGCTGAGAAACTGCCGTACTCCGAGTGGACAGTAACCAAGTACCAGTCCGATGGCACAACGCTTGACACCAAGTCCCGCTGGATCGTGCAGGACTGTGTTAAGGTCACGGACAAGGATATTGATTGCGTCAACGCAGAGAATGGTGACGAATATCTTGCTGATCATTCTAACGATGCGGGCAAGTTCAACATCAGCGGTCTGCAGCCGGGCAAGTATCTGTTGCAGGAGGCTGTTACTCCGGAAGGGTATTGGAGCCCGGAGGACGGTGATCGGTACGAGTTCACGATTCCCACGTCGACTGATTCGACGCAGCCGACCGTGAAACTGACGAAGATCGGTACGGAAACGGAAGTGACCGATATCACCAACAAACTTCCGCAGATCGCATGGAAGAAGGTCGCCAAGGACAGCGGCGCGGTGATCGCATCGAGCAAGAGTTCGTGGACGATCAGCGGGCCGGAGGCTGTGGTTGTGCAGGACGATGTCGAAACCGATGTGCCGGCTGGAGACGCTGCTTCGGTGACGGCTGCGGTTGTGGATTGCCAGTCGCTCAATGGATCGACTGATCCGTGCAACGGTCATGCCACCGGCTTGCAGACGCAGACCCGTGCCGATGGCATGACCGTGTATTCATACAACGATCTGAACAATGATTTCGGACAGCTCAAGGTGTCCGGGTTGCAGCGTCCGACTTCAGAACAGACGGCTCGTGGCATCGTATTCCGGTATACGCTGACTGAGACGTCCGCTCCTGCCGGCTATGTGAAGTCGACTCAGCAATACGTCTTCACCATCGGAGCAACGGAATCCACGTCTTCATTGAACTTGGGAACGACGTGCTCGGCTGAAGTTGGTGGAACGAACTGCATCCCCAATGTGCGTATGGTGGCGGCTTTGCCGTTTACCGGTGGTTGGGATGATCGTGACTGGTTGTGGTTTGGCGGTGCGTTTGTGGCTGCGTCGGCGTTGGTGCTGGCGTTGTCGAACGAATATCGCCGGCGCAAGGCGGTGATCGCATGATCGCGCGTCATTGTCACGATCCGGGCGCGGTTCCTTAGCGATGATGACGCCCAATAAGAAAGAGCGCGGCGAAGCCGCTTTGGCTCCCTCGGCTGAGGGAGCTGGCACGACGAAGTCGTGACTGAGGGAGCGTCGCACCCATCACCTCAAAAATCAAAGATTTACGCGGAGAAGGGCGCACTCACCGCCCATAACCGCAGCCAATACGTACCTCAATAGAAGAAGGAAAACAGAAAGAGGTTTCTCATGAAGTTGAGAAAACTATTTGCCGGTCTCGCCGCCGCAGCCACCCTCCTCGGTGGTCTCGCCCTCGGCACAGTCCCCGCTAATGCGGCGGATGCCTTGAAATACCCTGATGTAGACGAAAATGGTGTGATTCAGAAGACCGCAACGTTTAAGTTCATTTCTGAATCCGCTGATCAGTGGGGGCCCAATAACAATCGTGTGATCAAGGCTTACAAGATTGCTGATTATGTACAGTATCTTGATAGTGATGATCCTTCTTCAGCTTTGTATGGCGTACAGACTCCTTCCAATGGTGTTGAGACTATTAAAGAAACGTTTGATTCTCTTGGACTTAAGGATGGAAACACCGAAGTAGTGGTTCCGGAGAACACAGATCCGATGGCGTGGATCCTGCAAAAGGGTTATCTCGATCGTTCCGTATTGCAACCTTGGACATATACTGATGAATCAGTTGAGAACAATCAGATTGATTCTTCTAAACCTTTAGTTGAGAGCACAAGTCGTAAATTCGCTGATGCGCTTGTTAAATATACTCCTTCAACGGCTACATCGCCTTTCGAAACATTCACTCTTACTATGGCTCCGAACAAGAGTGATATCTCTACTCGCTTGTTGACTAAGGTTGATGATACGGTCTATACCGCTGATTTGCCGGCTGGTATCTATTTGTTCCTTGATGAAACCGAACCTATCACGGGTTCTCAAGATTCATCTGATAAGAACTGGGAACAAAATGGAACCGTTAATGATGACACGACTAAGGGGCAGGTCATTGTTAATTCAGCTCCAATTCTTATTGCTTCCGGTCATCTGACTGTTGACGGTTCAAAGGAGAACCCAGTTAACGTTTTGGATCCATTTGGCAATCCGAAGGCTGATGCTTTTGGCCAGTATGGTGACAATACTGTCGCTTTCAAGAACCATGTGACTCCGATTACCAAGAGTGTAGATGATGCTGATAAGTCCGTGTCTACGGGGCAAGTTGTGCGGTATACATTGAAGAGCACTTTGCCGCTCACCACCGGTTATGATGTGAACTCCTATGTGTTTTCTCTGACTGATTATCCAGGTGCTGGCCAGACGGTGTATCTCGATGGCGGTGTAAAGGACGGTGCCGGTAATGAGGCCACCAATGGTACTGCAATGGATGTCAAGATCTACAATGTTGATGAGGACGGTAAGAAGACTGGTGACGCAATCAAGACACTTACCGCGTACGACGCTGGAAAGAAGACCGGAGATTACATCCTTACCACTTCTGACAAGGCTGCCGACAAAGGCATTGTTGGCGCTAACAAGGATGAGAATGGCAACTACACGGCATTCTTCAAACTTGATTTCTCCCCTCTGATTAAGTCTGCTGAATATAACCAGACGCCCTTGTGGGGCAAGCTGGTCGAAGTCACGTATGCGGCCAAGATCACATCGACCGAGTCTGATGTTCCGAACACGGTTGAAGTCAATGACAATAATGCCAAGGCTAACCACGGTACCAAGCTGACACTGGGCAAGTTCCAGTTCATTAAGACTGATGCTCAGGGTAAGAACAATGCTGACATCAACGGTGCGAGCTTCCAGATTGAGGCTGACCCTAATACGCCGAATAACACTGCAGTAACTCCGACGGCCACCCCTAGTAACGATGAGAACCACGACCATCTTAATGATCCGTATACCGGTGAGGGATATGATGTTTCGGATTCTCGCCCGGTTCGTATTCAGGATGATGGTACTGGAGACTCATTCCTAACTCAGGATGGTGTTGTCACGTTCAGCGGTTTGGCTGATGGTGTGTATATCGTTTGGGAAACGAAGGCTCCGCAAGGATTCCTTGGCGATAACTTCTATGTCAAATTCAAGGTCACTATTAAGGACGGCCATGCGGTGACATTCGAGGGTATCGATCAATGGGGCCTTGCTCCGAGTCTTGGTGATTGGCATGAAGGCTCCTCTATCGTGCATCCGGCTCCGGTCAATCCGAACGGCACTGAGTACAAGGTGAAGAATGTGCGCAATGTTACGCAGCTGCCGCTTACTGGTGGTGCTGGCATTGTTCTGTTCGGCGTGATCGGTGCTGTTCTTGCGGGTGGTGCGGTGCTGATGTTTGTGCGGTCCCGCAAGACCAAGATGGCGCTGATGATGGCGTGATGCTGGTGATGACGCAAGGCGCTTGGAACCGGGGATTTTGGTTCGCTGAGTGACGGCGTCTTGTGTTGGGGGAGAGGGTAAGTCCTTTGAAAATAAGGGCTTGCCCTCTTTCTCTCCCCTCAGGCAGCCTTTGGCTGGGTGGTGTGAATATCGAGGCTATGGGAATGTGACGTATGGGACGAACGGTGTTTACCGCGGAGGAAGTGCGGTATTTGGAATCGCTGCCGGTGGTGGCGAACGCCACTGCGGCGCGCATCACGTATACGCGCGCGTTCAAACGGGACTGCTTGCGCCGCTATCTCGACGGTGAGCATGCGGCGGACCTGTTCCGCGAAGCCGGGCTGAAACCGGAAATGATCGGTCGCAAGCGTATCGAACGCTGCCTCGCGCGGTGGAAGGCCGAACGCGACGCCATCCTCGACGACTCGACCGGCGACGCAACTGCATCCGTCGACGCGGCATCCTCAACGCCGTGCGCATCAGGCAACGACCTTGTCTGCACCGGCGACGTGCGCGACCGCATCATCGTGCAGCAAACGCACTACATCGACGCGCTTGAACAGGAGATCGCCGATTTGAGGCGGCGGTTGCAGGAGTAACGGAATCGCGCTATCGCGCGACGCTGTTTGTTGGCGGCGCGCTCGCGCCGCACGCTCCCTCAGTCTCGCCTTACGGCGAGCCAGCTCCCTCAGCCGAGGGAGCCGAGGCTGCCGCCAGTATCGTGATGCGTTGAACACTTGTCTGGGCGAACTTCTTGTAAACGAATGAGGACAGGGGAGTGGGGCGCCTGCCACAAACGGGCTGTGGCTGATACGATGGGAAGCACGAGCCGGAGCCGAAGGCGGTTCCGACGTAACTGGAAGGGGAAGAGGACATGCCCGGTCTCATCATCGCCGGCGTCGTGCTCGTCGTCGTCATTCTCATCCTGAGCGCGGCGATCTTCGTCGTACCGCAACAGCAGGCATACATCATCGAACGATTCGGCAAATTCCACAAAGTGCAGTTCGCCGGCATCCACCTGCGCATACCGCTCGTCGACCACATCGCCACCAAAACCAACATGCGCGTCTCGCAACTCAACGTGCAGCTCGAAACCAAAACGCTCGACAACGTGTTCGTGACCGTCGTCGCATCCACGCAGTTCCGCGTCAACGCCGAAAACGTCGCCACCGCATACTACGAGCTACGCGACCCGGCCGGTCAGCTGCGCTCCTACATGGAAGACGCGCTGCGCTCCGCCATCCCGGCGCTCTCCCTCGACGACGCGTTCGCCCGCAAGGACGACGTCGCGTTCGATGTGCAGAAAACCGTCGGCAACGAAATGGCGCGCTTCGGCTTCACCGTCGTCAAGACGCTGATCACCGCCATCGACCCGAGCCCGCAGGTCAAGAACGCGATGGACTCCATCAACGCCGCCCAGCGCGAAAAGGAAGCGACCCGCCAGCGTGCCGAAGCCCAGCGCATCCAGATCGAAACGCAGGCCGCCGCAGAAGCCGAGAAAACCCGCCTGCAGGGCGAAGGCCAGGCCAACTACCGCCGCGAAATCGCCAACGGCATCGTCGACCAGATCAAGAGCCTGCAGGCCGTCGGCATGAACATCAACGACGTCAACAACGTTGTCCTGTTCAACCAGTACCTCGACGTGATGCGCTCCCTGTCCGAATCGAAGAACGCGAAAACCGTCGTGCTGCCCAGCGCCACGCCCGGCGGCTACGAGACGCTCTACCGGCAGATCACCGAAGCGATGCTCACCGCCAACGAAACCAAGGGCGACGGCGATGCGCCCGCCGGCCTCGCCAAGTGACGTCCGAGTGGCGTCCATCGCACTGACATATCGCTCGACCATCGCCCGACGCGCCCTACAATGGGCCGTATGAGCGAGAAAGTCATCATCAACTGCCTGCCGCTGACCGACTCGGAGCGGCAGGCTTTTTCGTCGGCAACGGCCGGCACTGGCGTCGAACAGCACTTCGTCGGCAATCCTTTGCAACGCGGCACCATGAGCTGGCAGGCGAGCGTGCCGGACGAACTGCGCGACGTCGCGACCGCCGTCATCGGCAACATCTCGCCCGCCGACTGCGCGCAGCTGCCGCACCTCGAATGGCTGCAGACGTGGAGCGCCGGCGTCGACCGATACGTCGCGCCCGGCGTACTCGCCGACGGCGTACAGGTCACCAACGCGACCGGCGCGTACGGGCAGACCGTGTCCGAACATCTCTTCGCGATGATGTGGGCGCTCATGCGCAACCTGCCCATGTACGCCCGCCAGCAGACCGAACGCCGCTGGCACGATCTCGGCCGCGCGCTCACGCCGCATGGTGCGAACGTGCTCATCATCGGCACCGGCGACATCGGCTCGCATTTTGCGATCCTGTGCAAAGCGGTCGGCGCGCACACCATCGGCGTGCGACGCGACGCCAGCCGACTTGCCGACGGCATCGACGACATGCACGATTTCTCCGAACTCGACACGCTCCTGCCCGACGCGGACGTGATCGCGCTCGCCGTGCCCGCCGCGCCCGACACCACGCACCTGATCGACGGACGCCGGCTCACCATGCTCAAATCCACGGCCATCCTGCTCAACGCCGGCCGCGGCAACGCCATCGAACCGCGCGCGCTCGCCCGCGCCCTTGCCGAGGACCAACTGCACGGTGTCGGACTCGACGTGACCGAACCCGAACCGCTGCCCGCCGACAGTCCGCTGTGGGACGAACCGCATTGTCTGATTACGCCGCACGTCGCCGGCGGCAACCATCTGGCCGTCACCGAAGACCGCATCGTCGCGATCGCGCTTGACAACGTACGCCGATACGCGCACGGCGAGGCGCTCGCGAACCGGCGTAGGTAGTAGCGAACGATGGCTGCGTGACGAGTCGCGTGGACGGGGCGGATGAGGCGGACGGGCTGAAATGCGCCGCCCGCGTGACTCGCGGTTCGTGTGGACGGCAGCAGGATGAATGGAATGGATGATGACAGACGATACGGCGGACGTGATCCGCGTGCACGCTGTGGTGACCGGACTGGTGCAGGGCGTCGGATTCCGATACTGCACGGTCGATCAGGCACGACGGATCGGCTTGGGCGGCTGGGTGCGCAACCGGTTCGACGGGTCGGTCGAAGTCGAGGCGCAGGGGAGTCGCGCGGATGTGGCGCGGCTCCTGTCATGGCTCAAGGTCGGCCCGCAGTGGGCGCGCGTCGAACACGTCGACGTGCGCGAGATTCCGGCCGAACGCGGCGGGCGAGGCTCTGCGTTCCGCGTGCAGCCGGATCGGTAGTCCTTTTCGCGGAGGATTCTTTGATCATGCTTGCGGAGGGTGGTGAAAACAGGTGTGGGCATGGACGGTACATTACCGACTGTGATTCCCCGACTGTGGGCATAGATGGTACATTACCGACCGTGATTCGTGGGCATGAACGGTCTATTTACGTGACTGTGGGCATAGACCGACCATTACCAAGCCAAAATAGCTTCGTAATGGTCGGTCTATGCCCACAGTGCTGGAGATTATGTCCGGTTATGCCCACGATCTTTCCACGGTCGAACGCTTGGGAATCGGTGCTCGGAACATTCGCCCAAAACCGGATTCGATAAGAGCCGATTCTCTCCAAACTGCGGCCGTGTCTAGTCCCGTGTCTTGTACTCTGTCGGACTTAATGTGATGGGTTCTGACTACCCCTCAGTCACTGTGTGACAGCTCCCCTGACAAGGGGAGCTGAGAAAAAGGAATGCAGAGCCCGACAAAATACTAGTCTCAGCTGGCCAAAAACCCGGGGATGGCTTCGGCGGCGGCGTAGCCGGCACGGTACATG
Organism: Bifidobacterium miconis; assembly: GCF_019331735.1. Lineage (GTDB taxonomy): Bacteria > Actinomycetota > Actinomycetes > Actinomycetales > Bifidobacteriaceae > Bifidobacterium > Bifidobacterium miconis. The sequence continues at coordinate 133,555 of NZ_JAHBBH010000003.1, read as the reverse complement.
CGCTCGAGGCCCTCGAACGACTTGGACAGCGTCGACAGGCCGTACAGGCTGTCCGGTGCGAGAATCAGCACGCGGCCGTCCTGCTCGTACTCCTTGGCCAACGCCACCTCGTCGTTGTACGTCTGATAGCGGTTGAGCAGCCGCTCGGCCGCCTCCGGCCACGTGCGGCGCAGAATGCGCGCCGGCGCGATGTCCTTCTTCTGCTCGCGCGGCACGTCCTTCTGCCGCGTGAGAATCAGCACCACGCGATCATAGCCGTCGTCCAGCGCCTTCTGCACGGGCACCGGATCGGCGATGCCGCCGTCGTAATACGGTACGCCGTCGATCTCGTACGGCTCGCACGCCACCGGCACCGCGCTCGATGCCTTCATGATGTCGAAATCGTCGTAATGCACGTCCGACTTGTCAAAGTACTTGGTCGAACCGTCGCGCGCATCGCACGCGACCACGGTGAACCCGGTCGGATTCGCCTCGAACGCCTCGTAGTCGACCGGATACTCGCCGTCGTGGTTGCTCAGCGTGCCGTACACGTAGTCGAGATTCGCGAAGTTATGGTTCTTCACGAACGAGTCGAAGCTCGCGTACTCCTTGCGGAACGCGTACTCCGTGTAGAACTTGTGGTTGCGGCCGTGCTGGCGCGCGATGAACGACACCATGTTCGCGCTGCCCGCCGAAACGCCGTAGCAGTGGTCGAAGTCGATGCCGTCCTCCTGGCAGCGGTCCATGACGCCCGCGCCGAAGATCGCGCGGAATCCGCCGCCCACGTCGATCAGGGCCGTTTTGTGCCGTTCAGTCATATCATCCCCCAAACATTCGTTGTATGCAGTGCCAGCAGTGCCGATACTGCCGTATGCCGTGCGTTCGAGCTTACGTGCCCAGTCGGGACATTGTGTTCGTAGTTGGAATCACGCTACGCATGATACTGCGTTGCTGACGGCACTGTCGTGCCGTGACGCTCCCTCAGTCCGCTTCGCGGCCAGCTCCCTCAGCCGAGGGAGCCGAGGCTACCGCCAGCTTCAAGATTCCAACAGTTCGCGCGAGAGCGTCGCAATGCGCTCGCTCGGGTCGGAATTAGCGAGCTCAACGCAGCCATGAGCGTCCTCGGGCGCGAGCTTGCCGAGCGATTCGAGCACCACGCCCAAATGCCGCACCGTGCCCTCGTTCCCGTCGATGATCGCCGCGCGCTCCGGCAGCAGCTCGCGGAAATAGTCGCGGTAGAACACGAAATGCGTGCAGCCGAGCACCACCGAATCGATGCGATCCAGATCGTACTGGTCGAAATAACCGTGCAGTGTGCGCATCACCAGATCATGGTCGCCCAGACGGCCCGACTCGACGATCTCCACCAGATCCGGGCACGGCTCCTTGTAGATCTCGTTGTTCGAATCGAAACGGTCCATCAGCTTCGCGAACTTGCGCTCGCGCAGCGTGAGCGGCGTGGCGGCGACGATCACGCGCTGCGGAATGTGATGCGGGTCGGACGGCACGTCGCCACGGTCGCACGCGATCTTGAGCGCCGGCTCCATGCCGATGATTGGAATCTCGTACGCTTCGCGCAGATCGTTCACCGCGGCCGACGTGGCCGTGTTGCACGCGATCACCACCGCCTTCACGCCCTGTTTCACGAAATGTTCCACGATCGCGAAACTGAGCTCGCGCACCTGCTCCGGCGATTTCGTGCCGTACGGCGCGTTCGCCGAATCGCCGAAATACAGCACATGCTCGTTCGGCATGTCCCGCGCGATCTGCCGCGCCACGGAAATGCCACCCAATCCGGAATCAAACACGCCGATCGGTGCCGTCGAAGCCATAGCCGTCGTTCCTTTCCCACTCCCTGAAATCTCGATCGTTCACTAGCGTACTCCGGCGTGGCGCATCCCGTCGTGTATTCCGACACGGCGCGGTAGAGTGAACGGCATGAGCATTCCGCAAATCGTGTACAAGGCCCATGCCACGGGCAATGATTTCGTCGTCTACGCCGACCCGACCGGCTCGTACGAGCCCACGCCGGACGAGGTGCGTTTTCTGTGCGACCGCCACTTCGGCATCGGCGGCGACGGGCTGATCCGACTCGCCCACCCGCGCGACGTGTCCGATCTGTCCGCCGCGCAGGTCGCCGCGTGCGAGGCCGGGGGAGCGGACTGGTTCATGGACTATCGCAACGCCGACGGTTCGCTCGCCGAAATGTGCGGCAACGGCACGCGCGCGATCACCCTGTTCGCGCAGCGCGAGGGCCTCGCTGAACCGGTCGGCGGCGACCCGTTCCGTCTCGGCACGCGCGCCGGCGTGAAGATCCTGACCTCGCTCGGCGACGTGCAGCCGTTCGGCCGCGACGTGTTCCGCGTTGAAATGGGCGCGTGGAAGATCGGCGACGTCGACGCGTTCGCCGTGACGATTCCCGGCACGAGCGGATCCGCGCGCGGCACGTTCGTCGACATGGGCAATCCGCACGTCGTGGCCGTGATCAGCGACGCGTTCGCCACGCTGCCGCAGGTTGAGGATCTCGACCTGGTCACCAAGCCGGTCGTCGAGCCGGAACTCAAGTCCGATCAGAACGTCGAATTCGTGCGCATCGACGACATGGACGAGGCAGCCGATTGCGGCGAGGCGACGATGCGCGTCAACGAGCGCGGCTGTGGCGAAACGCTCTCGTGCGGCACCGGCCTGTGCGCGACGGGCGTCACGCTGCGCGCGAAAACCGGCATCAGCCACTGGGACATCACCGTGCGCGGCGGCACGCTGCGCGTCGACGTGAGCAACGCGGACGTCAAGCTCACCGGTTCGGCCACGATCGTCGGGCGTGTGGAGCTGCTGTAGTCCGCGGAAGGTATCAGCCTGCGGCCGATACCTTGTTGTTGACGGCACTGTCGTGTCGTGACGCTCCCTCAGTCAGCCTGAGGCTGACAGCTCCCTCAGCCGAGGGAGCCGCGGCTACCGCCAGCATCAGAGTGCGTTGAACGATCAGGCAAACGATCAGGCAAAGATGGCGGCGCCGTCCTTGATGAGGATGATCGCGATGATCGCGACGATCCACACGGCGTCGGCCATCAGGTCGTAGTTGAGACGGTAATACGTGCGCAGGGCCCGCGACCGGCCGGGCAGGCCCTGCACGGTGACGGTCGCGTGGCTCAATGCCATGAACTGGATGGTCGTGGAGAACATGAGTGCCAGGCACCACGGGCACAGCGCGTTGATCACGAACAGCGACTGCGTCGTGAGCCAATACGAGTAGAGGATCGCGGCGAGCCCGCCCAGCCACGTACAGGCGGCGAACCAACGCGGCACCCGCACGCGCGCCAGCCCGATTACGGCGACCGTGACGAACACGCTTTCGGCGGCGATGCCGAAGAACGCGTTCGGATAGCTCAGTCCGCCGAACTTGACGATTTCCGACTGCCACGACTGCGCGACGGTCGAGCAGGAGAGCACGCTGTTGATGTCGCAGTCGAGGATCGCGTTCGGCGTGCGCGCGAGTTTCAGCGTTTCCGCGCTCAGCACGAACGAGACGACGAGCGCGACCGCGGACGCGAGCAGCATGACCAGATACGTCCACGTCGCCGCGTGACGCCAGCCGCGCGGGGATTCGACGGCGTTCGCCGCGTCATTCGCGTCGATCGCTGCCTCCGGTTCCCTGTTGTCTGCGCTGTCGTGATTGCTCGTGCTCATTGGTTGCTCCCTTCGACCGGCGCGCGGATGCTCCAGTTTTCGCGTATGCTGTGCGGTTCGCGCAGGTCGCGCCCGATTCGGCCGCGGCGCTCGTGCGCACGTCCATTGTATGACAAGGTTGGCAGTGCGATTCCGCGGCATTCCGCGGCATTCCGCGGCCGACGGTATGTCTCAGCCCGCGCGCCGATTACGATGGTTGGTATGACTCGCGTTGACATTCCATCCGCACCGCCGCGCTCCGGCTGGGATCTGCACTGCCATACGGTGTTCTCCGACGGCACGGAGACGCCGGCCACGCTCGTCGCGCAGGCCAAGGCCCGCGGCCTTGCGGGAGTGGGCATTTCGGACCACGACACCACGTCCGGCTGGCCGAGCGCGCAGGAGGCGGCGCACACGGCCGGTCTTCCTCTGCTGCGCGGCACCGAAATCACCGCGGAGGACGAGCGCGTCTCCGTGCATATGCTCGCGTTCCAATACGATCCGCGCAACCGGCACATCTGTGAGCTGTTCGCGAACACGCGCGCCTCGCGGCTTAAGCGCGTGCGCCGCATGGTCGACTTGCTAGCGCAGGATTATCCGATCACGTGGGACAGCGTGCTCGAACAGGTCAAGGAGGGCGGCAAGACGACGATCGGCCGGCCGCACATCGCCGACGCGCTCGTGGCCGCCGGCGTGTACGGGACACGTTCCGAAGCGTTCGCCGATGTGGTGAGCACGTCCAGCAAGTATTACATTCCCACGCCGTCGCCCAGCACGCACGAGGTCGTCAGAGCGGTGGGGGAGGCCGGCGGCGTGACCGTGATCGCGCATCCGGGCGATCTGAGCCGCAACCGGCGGCTTTTGTCCGACGAACAGATCCTGCGGCTGGTCGACGAGGGTCTGGACGGTCTGGAAGTGTGGCATCGTGGCAACCCGCCCGAACAGCGCGAACGGCTGTTGGGGCTTGCCCGCCGGTGCGACCTGCTGGTGACCGGCGGCTCTGACTGGCATGGCAAGGGCAAGCCGAACGCGCTCGGCGAAAACCTCACCGACGAGGCCACCGTGGCCGAAATCGTCCGTCGCGGCGCCATCCCGCTCTGGCGGTGACTGTACGGTCGCATATGCGCCTGTACGCAGGTACGCAAAAGGCTGGCATCGAAGCCAGCCTTTTTACGTGAGTGAATTACGTGATTGAAATTCGGTACAAAACGCGGATCAGAGCGCGCCGAAGCCGACGGCGTGCTTGGTTTCCGAACCGACGATCGCGTAGCCGAGCGCGTCGGCCGGCACGATGATGCGACGGCCCTTGTCGTCGGTCAGCTCGATCGTCTGATGTTCGGCGACGGCCTTGCCGATCACCGCGTTCACCTCGTCGGCGGTCTGCTCGGTGCTGAACGTGACGGTGCGCGCCACGTTGCGGATGCCCAGTTCGATATCCATGAATGCTCCTTGCCTTGTATTCGGGGTTGTGTTCGGTTGTTCAGTTGCGCCCGGTGACGCCCGGTTGCCCGACGGCGCCCGGCCGTGCCCAATGATGTTCACCGGTGTTGAACGCGTCGCTGAGCGCGCTCAACGCATATGCGTCCATTTTGCCAGCAGTCCGGCAAAACGGACGGCCAGCTTGCGCACGTTACGCTTTCGGCGTGGTTTCGCCGGTGTCGTCGTTGTCGTATGGCGCATCGTCCGCCGCGCCGGCGATCGGATTGCCGCTGGCATGTCTGGCGTCGCCGGCGTCACCGCCGGCCGCCGAGGCGACCGCCGCGATCTGCGCGGAACCGGTCGGCGCGAACGAGACCGGCATGGTGACGCCGCTTGACGGATTCACGGGTTCGGCCGAAGCCGCCGTCTCGCCGCCGGGCGCGGCCGGGTGCATGCCGGTACGCGTCGCCAAGCCCATCTGGGCGTCGCGCATGGCCCGCTCCTCCTGTTCGAGCAGCGGGATGAGAATGGTCTGCGCGGCCGGATCGGCCTGCATCGTATAGTCGGTCGAATCGGCCGCCGACGGATACTCCGTATAGTTCGTCTGCGCCGGGTACTGCGCTTCCGGTACCTCCACCGGCTGACCGTCCGCGGCCTGTCCGTACTGCGCGGCGTATGCCGCCGGATACTGCGACGACGCCGTGTCGTCGGACGGCTGAGCGTACGGCTGTTGCGGCTGCTGATATGCCTGCGCCGGCATCTGCGCCGAAGCCTGCGCGGCGGCCGGCTGCACTCCACCCGTCTCGCCGGTCAGCTCTTCGGAGATGCTGTCCATCATCGCCTGCACCTCGGCGCGCGAGACGATGATCGTCGGCGACGTCGACGGACGGCCGTCCGCGGCGGGCGTCGACATCGGCGTGCGATCGGCCGTCTCGTCGGCCGCAGCGACCACGTCGGACGAACCGGTGCGGTCCATGTCGCCGGTCGAATCGGGGTCCGTGCCTTCGCCGGCACGCGGCATGCCCTGCGCGGACGGCGTGGCCTGCACGAACGCACGCGAGGGAACCGTGGTCTGCGCGGTGTCGTCGCGCGCGGCCGCGGCCGAGCCTGCGGACTGTCCGCCGTCGTTCGCCGCGGACTGGGGCGCGGACTGACGCGCGTCCTGCGCGGCGGCGCGGCGGCGCTCGCCCTCGTGCAGCAGCGTGCCGACGGTGATCGTCGACGGCGGCTTGGACTGGCCGTCGCCGGCCGCGGCCTGGCGCGCCGACGCGGCGGCGGACGCGGCCTTGGTGCGTTGCGTGACGATGCCGAGCTGATGCGCCAGACGGTCGACCTGCGCCTTGAACTGCATGATCTTCACGTTGTCCGCGCGGTTGATCGCCTGAATGAAATAGCCCACCTGCTCCATCTGCAGCCACAGGTTCGCGCGCAGCATGATCAGATCGTCCAGGCGCGCGCCCATCATGCGGCCGTATGCGGCGAGTACGGCGTTGCGGTGCTCCTCGTCCAGCTTGGCAAAGATCCACGCCAGATCGCGCGCCGGATCGTTCACCTGCATGTTCTGCCAGTTCGTGACCGCGGTGATCGTGGAACCCGAGTAGAGCACGTCGCCGTCGTCGAACCCGCCGTGCACGAAGCACGTGTTGAACGACCACAGTCCCTCCGTTCCGAGGATGCGCGCCCAGCTGTCGGTGATCTCCGGCGGAATGTGGCCGGCCGCCTTGAGTCGGCCGATCCATGCGGTCAGCTGCGCGCGGATCTGCGCGGTGACGAAGATCGGGTAGCCGGCCGACTGCACGCTCGACGGCGTCAGGCGATGGATCGCGCCGATCGCCGTGCCGATCGCGGCGCTGTCGTCGAACGTGAGCAGGTCAAGATTGCGCGCCTGGCCGTCGCGGTGCACGAGCACCATCACGGCCGTCTCTCCTGTCGGACCGTCCTTCTTCGTGCCCGGCTCGAACGCAAGCACGCGGTCCAGCGCAAACCCCAGGCCGCCCGGTTCGCGCGCCTCGGCCAGCGTGCGCGCGGCGCGCACCCGGCCCGCCAGACGCTTGCGGCCCGCATCGGTGTCGGATGCGAACACGTCGTACAGGCGGCCGGCGGCGTCCTGCACCACGGCATGATCGATGCCGGTTTCCTCGTCGGTGGCGCTGGTCTGGTCGTCGCCCCGCACTCCCGCGACGGCGATGTTGGGCATGGCGGCGGAGGTCAGGGCCGCCAGCATGAGCTTGCTACGTTCAGTCACAGTTCAACCCTAATACATGCGCCGCTCAAACCGTGTCGGAATGCGGTCTGACATGTCATTCTTCGACCCGCCGGCGGGCCTGCCGGCACGATGCCGGCACGTCGCCGGCACGATTGAGGCACGTCGATCGCCGGCCGCGCGTCCCGACTGATCGCCGCGCGCCTCTTCCGCCGCGACTGGCACAATGGGCGCATGGCAACATCGGCAGCATCGGCGGAACGCATCCTCGACGGACTCGACGAGGCGCAGCGGCGCGCGGCGACCACGCTGCACGGCCCCGTGCGCATCATCGCGGGCGCGGGCGCGGGCAAGACGCGCACCGTCACGCGCCGCATCGCCTACGCGTGCGCACGCGGCGAATGGGATCCGGCCGGCGTGCTCGCCGTCACGTTCTCCGTCAAGGCCGCCGCCGAAATGCGCACGCGCATCGCCGGACTCGGCGTCGGCGACGCGGTGACCGCCGCGACCTTCCACTCCGCCGCGCTCAGACAGGTGCGCTCCTCGTGGGAGGACATCTGCGACGCGCCCATGCCGCGCATCGCGGGCGAGCCCGGCGAACTGCAGCGCATCGTCGCGCAGGCCATGCAGCGCAGCCGCGACGGCATCGAAGTGGACGGCGTCGCCGTGCGCGACGTGCAGGCCGAAATCAACTGGTGCAAGATCTCGCTCGTCGCGCCCGACGACTACCTGCGCGTCACCGCCGCCACGCACCGCCAGCCGCCCGCCGGACTCGACCCGCAGCAATTCGCCGACGCATACGACTGCTATGAACAGGAAAAAACCGCGCACGGGCTCATCGACTTCGACGACATCCTGCTCATCGACTGCCACATCCTCGACGACTTCGACGAGATCGCCGCCGACATCCGCCGCAGCCTGCGCTGGATCACCGTCGACGAATATCAGGACGTCTCGCCCCTGCAGCACCGGCTGCTCACGCTGTGGCTGGGGGAGCGCAACCGCAATGTCTGCGTCGTCGGCGACCCTGCGCAGACCATCTACTCGTTCGCCGGGGCCAGCAGCTACGACCTGCTCGCCTTCCCCGACCAATTCGGCCCGCTCGCCGCCGACGTGAGCCTCAACACCGACTACCGGTCCACGCCGCAGGTCGTGCGCTACGCGAACCAGGTGCTTGCCAAATCGCCCGACCGCACCAACTATCTCAAGCTCGTCTCCGCGCGCGAAGCGGGCGCGCGCATCGAACGCACGCGGTACGTGAGCGACGAGGACGAGGCGAAGGGCGTGGCCTCGCGCATCATGCGGCTGGTTTCGCGCGGCGTCTCGCCGTCCGACTGCGCGATCCTGACCCGCATCAACGCGCAGCAGAACGTGTTCTGCGCTGCGTTGCGCGATGCCGGACTGCGGTATCGCGTGCGCCGCGACTCGGGTTGGGAGGGCACCGCGCTCGCCGACGAGCACGCCGTGGAACGGCAGGTGCTGATTGATGCGATGCAGGTGCGGGCGGATGAGGCGCGTGTTGCTGAGTCGCGTGCGGACGGGGTTCGTGCGGGCGGTGCGATGGTGAACGGTGCACGGGAGATTGCGGGCGTTGCCGTTGGCGCGGATACGGCGAATGCCGTGCGCGATGATGCCGCCGTTGCGGACGAGCCGTCGACCGGTGCGGATCGTGCCGCGGCCGCGCGGATCGCCGCGAGGACGGGCTCGGTGACGATTTCGACGATCCACGCGTCCAAGGGCCTGGAATTCAAGCACGTGTTCGTAATCGGCTGTTCGGAGGGGCTGATCCCGTTCGGCTCGCCGGACGCCGGCGACGAGCTGGAGGAGGAGCGCCGGCTCATGTACGTGGCCGTCACGCGAGCCGAAGACACGCTCCACCTGTCCTACGCCGTCACCAAAAACGGCGATATGGCCTCCCGGCCCCGCGTGCCCAGCCGGTTCGTGGCCTGACGGACGGCCGTGGAATCTTACGATCTCGTGGCTGCTTGCGGGTTGTGGGCATAGACCGACCATGTACCCGGTCGTTCATGGTCGTTCATGGGAACGTGGGCATAAACCAACCATGAAGAGGTGATTATTGGCCTGTACATGGTCGGTCTATGCCCACGATCGTCTATATGTCCCGCCTATGCCCACGAATCGGGGCTCATGATGTACCGCTTATGCCCACGATCACAGGGTGAGGGCGTCAACATGCGCGGAACCGGTTGCTTGGCGATCACTCCGCGGTGGGTGAATCCGGCGAATCGGATGAATCGTCCGAGTCGCCGGATTCGTCGCCGGCATCCTCTTCGAGAAGCTTGCTGAGCTCGGCGTCCCAGTCGATGCCGCCGGAGGGCGTGCCGGACAGCCCCGCATCGGATGCGGATCCGTTGGTTCCTGCAGGATGCGCGGATCCGTCGGCGGTTGGGTCGTCGCCGTTCGGCGTGGCCGGCGTGGCCGAAGCGGTGGTGGCATCGGCGCCGGTGACGGCGGTGCCGGGAACGGCCGGACTGCCGGTGGGCGAACCGGTCGCCGGCGCCGGCGTGGCGGCGGCGTCATCGGGCAGAGCCGGCAGCAGATCGGGGTGCGACCACTTCGCGTCGCGGGCCTCCGGGCCTTCCGTGGCGCCGAGCTTCTCCCACACGGCCGCGGCCTCGCGCATCCGCTTCGGGCGCAGCTCCAGTCCGAGCAGCGACTCGAACGTGCGCTCCGCCGGGCCGCCGATCGCGCGCTCGCGGCGCATCATCTCGCGCAGCTGTTCGATATGCGGAATGTGCGCCATGCCGGCGCGCCACGTCACGCAATCAACCCAGCCTTCGACCAAGGCGAGCATCGTCTCGAGCGAGGCGAGCGCCTCCTTCTGCTCCGGCGTGTCCGCGATGCCGACCTTCGTCAGGTTCACCGCGCCGGAAATCGCCTCCGGATCCATCGCCGTCGCCTCGCGCAGTTGCTCCTCCATCGCGTCCAGATCGATGTCCACGCCGCGCGCGTACTTGCCGATGAGCGCCTCGAACCGCGGCATCAGCCACGGCACGGACGCGAACAGGCGCGCGTGCGCCATCTCGCGCAGCGCGAGGAACGACATCACCTCGTCGGTCGGAATGTCGAGCGCCTTCGCGTACTCCTCGACGTTCTGCGCGATCAGGCCGCCCGCCGGATTCGACAGCAGCGCGATGCCCTGATCGAAGCTGCCGTGCACCTCGTGCGAGAGCTTGCCGGCCGCCTGCCCGAGCTGCATCGCGAACGACGTGTTGCCCAGCAGCTTGATCAGCTGCGCCGGATCCTTCATGCCGTCCGGGATCGGAATCGGCACCGGGCCGGCGAACATGCCCGAAATCTCGCCGTTGAACGCGTCGCCGAGACGCTCCGAAATCACCGAGGCCAACGCGTTGTTCATCGACTCGGCCACGGGCGCGGCGAACTTCGCCCACGCGTCGATCGTGCCCTCGACCCAGCCGGCGCGCGTGAGCACCTGCGGCTCGCCCGCGGCCGGATTCATCTCGCACGCCGTGTCCAGCCACAGGTTCGCCTCGCTCATCGCGCGGCGGGCCGCCTCGCCGGTCACCGCGCTCACCGTCGCCTGCGAACCTTCGCCGTTCGCCTGCTGCAACGCGATCGAACGCGCCAACTTCACGTTGATCGGACCGGCCGCGACCGTCTGCTGCATGTCGCTGACCGAATTGAGCCCGCCCGCGGTGAACGCCTGCATCAGCGACTGCACTTCGGCCGGTTTCGGCAGCTTGCTCGGATCCTGGTTCATCAGCTGCTCGCGGATCGGCTCAGGCAAGTTCTCGAGCTGCTTGTAGGCCATCTCGCCCTGGATCGTGCCGAAGCACTCGATCAGCCACTGGTGGATTGCGTTGTCGTCCATAGTCCGTTCCCTGCCTCATGTGTTAACGTCGGTTGGTTCCATAGTATGGGAGGTATGCCGATAATGCACCAGAAACGCCAGTCTCACGCCAAAGGCATATTCGACGGCGACGCCGCGCAGGCCGAACCGGACGCCGTTCCCAACGCAACGGAACCGGACGCCGAGGATGCGCGCGACGACGGCGATGCCGAGCCGCCGCGACCGAATCGACGCGGCCTGCGGCAGCGCATCGCAGGCGTGCCCGGCGCCGTCCGCGCGTGGCTGGAACCGTATCGCGGCCTGGATCCCAAGTACTTCACCGGCACCGTCGCCGTGCTGCTGTCCGTCATCGTCCTGTGCCTGCCCAGCGCGTACGCGGTCGAAGGCCCCGGGCCGACCGCCGACGTGCTCGGCGAAACCGACGGCAAGCAGGTCATCGCCGTCACCGGCGCGACGACGCACGAGGACAAAGGCAAGCTGCTGCTCGTCACGGTCAACGCGTCCGGCGTGCCGGGCTATCCCGTCACCAACCTGCAGACGGTGTACGCGTGGCTCGACCCGCACCAGACCGTGATGCCGCAGGAAGCCGTGGTGCCGGTCGGCCAGACCGCCGAGGAGTACAAGAAGGAAAGCAGCAAGGAGATGAGCTCCTCGCAGGACACGGCCACCGCGGCCGCGCTCGCGTACGCGAAGAAGCTCGGCGTGGACACGGACGGTGTGAAGGTGACCATGCACGTCGACGACATCGGCGGCCCGTCGGCCGGCATGATGTACGCGCTCGGCCTGATCGACAAGCTCACGCCGGAGAACGAGACCGGCGGCAAGACGATCGCCGGCACCGGCACGATGTCGAAGAACGGCAAGGTCGGCGCGATCGGCGGCATTCGGCTCAAGATGCTCGGCGCGAAGCGCGACGGCGCGACGTGGTTCCTCGCCCCCGAGTCGAACTGCGACGAGGTCGTCGGACACGTGCCGTCCGGGCTGCGCGACGTGAAGGTCGCAACGCTGGACGACGCATACCGGGCGCTCGTGGCGATCGGCAAGGGCGAAGGGGAGACGCTGGCGCACTGCATGGCCAAGTGACGTCGCGTCCGATGCGGGACGGCGACGCCGGGACGTTGCCCGCGGCCCGCGGCCGTTTGCCGCACCAGCCAATGACTGGCACCACACGACCCGCGTTGCGCCGATATGGTCGGGGCTGGCGAGACGTTGCGGCCCGCGACGCGCCGTGGACCGTTAACGTTGCTGTTCGCCGCTTCTTGGTATTGTGTGATGCGTGAATCAAACGGCATCTGCTAACGCTGAAGAATTCGGATTCCACAAGGGCGACTTCGTCCAGGAATGGTTGTGGGACGACGACGTGGACGATTCCGTCCGCGCCGAAATCGAAGGGTTGACCGGCGAGGAACTGGTCGACGAGGACTATGATTCCGCCGTCGACGGCGTGATCATCTGGTGGCGCGACGGCGACGACGAGGACGAGCTGTCCGACGTGATCGTCGATGCCTACGCCGTTCTCGGCGACGACGGCCCGCTGTGGGTGCTCACCCCGAAGCCGGGCCGTCCGGGCGCGGCAAGCTCCAGCACCGTGCAGTCCGCCGCGAAGACCGCCGGCATGAACGCCGCGACGCCGCTGACCGTCAGCAAGGACTGGAACGGCATTCAGCTGCGCGCCTTCGGCAAGGGCCGCTGAACCGCATGAACACGTTGAAGGCCGTCGGGATGATCCGGCGGCCTTCGTCATATCCGCATGCGCGCGAAAGCGAGCCCGCGGGATGCCCGTGACGTGGGCGGAATGTGGGAGGAGGCTGTCTGAAAACGAGAAAACCGGCGGAATTCCGCCGGTTTTTGAGGGTGGGCGATGAGGGATTCGAACCCCCGACATCCACCGTGTAAAGGTGGCGCTCTAACCAACTGAGCTAATCGCCCGCAACGAACCGCACACTACACGGCCGCTTCGACGCGAACGGCGGAAGGGGATGCCGGCCGAACCGGTTTTCGGCGGTATCAGGCCGAGAACGTCGACAACAAATCGGCGCGTCGCATCGCGTTCCGGCCCGGCGGCGCTGATGGCGCCGCGGTCGGCGTCGCAAGCGCAACGTACAGTAAAACCGTATGCAACTATCCGTAGGAGGTCGATATCGATGGCGCAGGAACCTGATGCCGGACGAGGCGGGGCGTTGATCGCGCGCGCGGGAAAGCGGAAGCTCGGCTACGATACCGGTCAGGTCGACGCGTTTCTGGACCGGGCGCACGCCCTGTACGACAGCGACGAATCGGCGTTGACGCAGCGCGACATCCAGAACGTCTCCTTTGATATGGCGAAGGACGGGTACGACATCGCCCAGGTCGACGCCGCATTGTCCCGTCTCGAACGCGCGGTGGTGGACCGGCAGACGGCCACGCAGATCGCCGATCAGGGCCGCGTGGCATGGCGCGCGCAGACCGAGGACCTGTACCGACAGATCGCGAATCACGTCTCCCGCGCGCACAGGGCGCGCTTCCAGGACGGTCAGAAGAAGACCCCGTCCTACGACCGCAAGCAGGTCGACCGTCTCATCGACAACATCGTCGACAAGGTCGCCGCCGAACTTGCGGTGGACGGCGCGCGCCGGCAGGACGTCGACAAATTCAAGAACGTCACCTCCGCTTCGGTCAGCAGCGCGATCTTCACGCAACGCAAGGGCAAGGCCGGCTACGACGAACGTCAGGTCGACTATTTCCTCAACGCGTGCGTGCAGCTGCTGAGCCGTCTCGAATCGTTTGCGCGCGTCGCGGACCTTGACCGCGACGACGTCGCGGCGCCGTCCGCCGCGCGTTCTGCGCAGGGCGTCTCTCCGCTGATCCCGTCCCCGGACGCGCCAAGGCCGTCGACGGGCGCAACGGACGACGCCGCCAAGACCGAGGCCGAATCCTTCGACGCGCTGCACAAGGCGGAACAGGCCATTTTCGCCCCGGCCCCGGCCTCGCCGGTCATCCCCGCCGCGGCCTCGGCGGCCCCGGCAACCACAACGGCTGCGACGGTCGTGCCTCCGGCACCGGAACCCGCGGCGGCGCCCGCTCCGGCGCCTGCGGTCCCCGCGGCCCCCGTGCACGTCGCCCAGCCCGTTTCCGAGCCGGCCGCACCGATTCCGTCGCCCGTTACGCCCGTCGTATCCGCCGCGCATGATGCGCATGATGCGACCGCCGAACCTGCCCCGGCCCTGGCCGTTCCGGCCACATCGTCCGTCGAACCCGAAGCTGCCGAAACCCCGGCCCCGGCTCCGGCCGAACCGTCGTCGGCTCCTGCCGGTTCGTCACTGGCCCAGCTGGCGCACATCGTCGAAGTGTCCCAAGAGCGTGCCGCGCAGTCCGCCCCGACGGCGTTTCGCCCGAGCGTGCCGTCGCTGGACCTGCCGAGCGTTCCTGACGTGCATGTCATGGCGGCCGCCGCCTCCGCCGTCTCCGCCTCCGCGGAGCACGAACCGGTCGCGGCAGAGAGCCCGGCCGCTCCGGCGGCCCCGGCGACTTCGCCCGCAACGGCCTCCTCGACCCGGCCGGCGGCACAGCCCCCCGTCGTGCAGCCCGCGGTCGTGCAGCCGGGCGGCAAGCCGAAGCAGCACAACGACACGAACCTGCACACGCTGTTCCCGCAGATCGAAGAGAACATCGACGTGGAGATTCCGGATCTGTCCTTCCCGTCGCTGTACGGCGACGACCAGCCGAAGAAGAAGGCGCAGTGAACCAGCTCAAAACAGTCGTCATTCTCGGATCCACCGGATCCATTGGCACGCAGGGCCTCGACGTCATCTCGCGCCATCCCGAACGCTTCGTCGTTACCGGTCTGGCCGCGGGCGGCGCGCACGTCGACCTGCTCGCCCAACAGGCGGCGCGGTTCCACGTGCCGCAGGTCGCCGTCTACGACAAGGCGGCCGCCAAGCCGCTGCGCGAGGCGCTCGACGCGGCCGGCGCCAAGGACACCACCATTCAGGCCGGTCCCGAGGCCGTCATCGAACTGGCCGGCAGCGGGGCCGCCGTCGTGCTCAACGGCATCACCGGATCCATCGGACTCGAACCGTCCATCGCCGCGCTCAAGGCCGGCTCCCAGCTGGCGCTCGCCAACAAGGAGTCCGTCGTGGCCGGCGGCCATCTGCTGTTCGGCGCGCAGACGCGCGACGACCAGATCAATCCGGTCGACTCCGAACATTCCGCGATCTGGCAGTCGCTGCGCGCCGGCACGCACGGCGAGGTCAGCAGGCTCGTCGTCACCGCGTCCGGAGGCCCGTTCCGCGGGTGGAAGCGCGCCGACATGGCCGACATCACACCTGAACAGGCATTGAACCACCCGACGTGGCACATGGGCCCGGTCGTCACCATCAACTCGTCCACGCTCATGAACAAGGGCCTCGAAGTCATCGAGGCGAGTCGGCTGTTCGACATCGAGCCGGACCGCATCGCCGTGACCGTGCACCCGCAGTCTATCGTGCATTCGATGGTCGAATTCCGCGACGGCGCGACGATCTGTCAGGCGTCGCCGCCGGACATGCGCCTGCCGATCGCGCTCGGCCTGTCCGCGCCGGATCGTCTCGGCAACGTGGCGGCCGCCTGCGACTGGACCAAGGCCGCGCAGTGGACGTTCGAGCCGCTCGACGACGAGGCGTTCCCCGCCGTCTCGCTGGCACGCCACTGCCTCAAGGCCTCCGAAAAGCATACGGCCGTGCTCAACGCGGCCAACGAGCAGGCCGTGCACGCGTTCCTCGGACACCGGCTGCCGTATCTCGGCATCGTCGACACCGTCAGGGAGGTGCTCGACGAGATGGACGCCGAACTGCGCGGCAATCCGCTGTTCGCATCCGTGGAGGAAATGAGCCGACTCGAGCTGGAAGCCCGCCGTCGTGCGGACGATCTGATAAACAGGCAGTAGTCGATATCGTGAATACGGGCCGTGCGGTTGCCGCCGGCCCGTAACTATGAGACGCGTAGGGGAACGAATCAGAACATGAACACGCCGAACGCCGAATCCACCACCCTTCAGCCGCCCGCCGGCAAGCCGTTCCGCAAAACCGGCGATCCGGTCGAGCTGACCAGCGAATCGCCGCTGCACCCGCGCCGCAAGTCGCGCCGCATCATGGTCGGTCCCGTGCCGGTCGGCGGGGGAGCGCCCATCAGCGTGCAGTCGATGACCAACACGCTCACCGCAAACGTCGGCGCCACGCTCCAGCAGATCGCCGAGCTGACCGCCGCCGGTTGCGACATCGTGCGCGTCGCCGTGCCGAGCCAGGACGATGCGGACGCGCTGCCCGAGATCGTGCGCAAGTCGCCGATCCCGGTCATCGCCGACATCCACTTCCAGTCCAAGTACGTGTTCCAAGCCATTGACGCGGGCTGCGCGGCCGTGCGCGTCAACCCGGGCAACATCCGCAAGTTCGACCAGGTCGGCCCCGACATCTGCAAGGCCGCGACCGACGCGGGCATCTCGCTGCGCATCGGCGTGAACGCCGGCTCGCTCGACAAGGACCTGTACGCCAAGTACGGCGGCCCCACCCCGGAGGCGCTCGTGGCCAGCGCGCTCAAGGAGGCGCGCATGTTCGAGGACGTCGGCTTCCACGACTTCAAGATCTCCGTCAAGCACCACGACGTGATCACCATGGTGCAGACCTACCGTCTGCTCGCCTCGAAGGGCGACTGGCCGTTGCACCTCGGCGTCACCGAAGCCGGCCCGGCATGGCAGGGCACCATCAAGTCGTGCCTCGCGTTCGGCGCGCTGCTCGCCGAGGGCATCGGCGACACGATCCGCGTGTCGCTGTCCGCACCGCCGGTCGAAGAGGTGAAGGTCGGCTGCAAGCTACTCGAATACATGGGCCTGCGTCCGCGCAAGTTCGACATCATCTCCTGCCCGAGCTGCGGCCGCGCGCAGGTGGACGTGATCCAGCTTGCCTCCGCCGTGACCGAAGGCCTGAAGAACATCACCGCGCCGATCCGCGTGGCCGTCATGGGTTGCATCGTCAACGGCCCGGGCGAGGCTCGCGAGGCCGACCTCGGCGTGGCGTCCGGCAACGGCAAGGGACAGATCTTCATCAAGGGCAAGGTCGTCAAGACCGTGCCCGAGGACCAGATCGTCGACACGCTGCTCACGATCGCCAACGACATCGCCGCGCAGATGGAGGCCGACGGCAAGGTGCCGGCCGGCTCCACCGGCCCGGTCGTCGTGCCGATCCAGCATCCGAACCGGTAGGAGCGGTACCGCGCTATGCGCGGTGCCATGTTGCCTGGCACTGCGTGCCATGACGCTCCCTCGGTCAGCCTACGGCTGACAGCTCCCTCAGCCGAGGGAGCCGAGGCTCCGCCAGCATTGATGGCATTGAACGAACAACAGGGTTAGGCATTAGATGCAGGGATGGAACGCGTGACGCAGCGGGAGAAGATGGGGGAGTCCACGCAGCCGGCGCAATCGTGGGGCATCGGGCGCCGGCTCATGCTGCGCGTGCCGATATTCGTGATCCTGCTTGGCATCCTCGTCTATGTGTCCAACGCGACGACCGTATCGTGGAACAACGAACCGACCGGGCAGACCATCGCGTCGCTTGCCGCCGACACGGCCGTCACGTTCGACAATCCGCGCCACGTCACGCTGCATCAGGTCGGCGACTACGACGTGACCGAACGTACCATGTACGTCACGGCGACGCGGCCCGCGACCGGCGAGAAGCAGCGCATCCGCGTGCTCATCCGTGAGCCGAAACTGAAAACGGGCAACGGTGACGCGGGTGGCACCGACGATGCGAAGAACGGCACATCGCTTGGCACGAACGCCGCCAACGACGAGCAGTCCGGCGCGACCGTGCGATCGTCGCTCGATAATCTGCCCGGCGTCGTGTTCATGCACGGCGCCGGGCACGGCGGCACGCCGGACGACTCGTTCGGCGACGTCGCGACCAGCATGGCGTCGGCCGGATTCGTCACGGCCGTCATCGACAAGCCGATCTGGTCCACGAACGACGTGACGCGCGACTATCCCGCGTCCGCCGCAGCCTACGATCAGGTCGTCGACCTGCTGCGCGGACTGGACAACGTCGATTCCGCGCACGTCGGCATCTACGCGACCAGCGAATCGACGTGGATCTCCTCCTACCTGCTGCGACAGGATCCGAACATCGCGTTCCAGATCCTGCTCAGCCCGATGGTGTACACGCCGCGGCAGTCGCTCGGCTTCCTCGCCGCGCAGGACTTCGCGCTCGTCGGCGCCAACGACGGCTACCAGTCGATCGTGCGGCGCGTGTTCAGCGCGGACGCGACCGTGATCGGCCTGACCAACTTCGACCTTCCCGACGTGCCGAACACGGCCGCCTACTCGATCCCCACATTCGTCGCCTACGGCTCCAAGGACGTGATGACCGCGCAGGTCGAAGGCACCGAAACGATCTTCGACCTCGCGCGGCAGGCCGGCAACACGGACGTGACCGTGCGCGCCTATCCGATCGCGAACCATGTCATGCGCCTCGGCAGCGACGAGGAACCCGGCACGCCGTTCGCCGACGACTACGTGCGCGACCTGACCGACTGGGCCGTGGGCACCGTCGCGGGGCTCGTGCAGACCAGCGAGCGCGTCGCCGGCGACTCGCTCTACCAGTCGATCGCCGTGCCCGACGACCTGACCGCGCGCCGCGGCATGACCGTCTACGGGCTGATATTGCACGCGTCGATGCTCGTCATGGTGCTGGTCGACCTGATCGTGACGATCGCGGCCGCAATCGTCACGCTGCGGGCACGGCTGGGCCGCCGGCGCCAGCGCAATGCGCTCGGCTTCGCACACGGATTCGGCAACGCATTGCTGACCATGACCCTGACCACGCTGGCGACGCTGCTCCTGTTCGCCGCCGGACTCGGACAGGTCGTCATGGGCGTGGTGCGGCTCGCATGGGGCAGTGCGCCCGACGACGACCCGGGGCTCACGCAATGGAGCTGGCCGGTCATCCAGATCGTGTGCACGCTCGTCGTGTGGGCGTGGAGCGGCGTGTTCGCGCGGCTCATCGAAGTGGCCGCCTCGCGCGGCATGCTCCAATGGCCGCCGCGGGCCGGTTCGATCCGCGCCGTGGTCAGCGGGCGCGAACCGGTGCTCGCCTCCACGCGGCTCGGACGCGTGCTGTTCTGGATCACGGCCGCCACCATGCTGTACGTGCTGCTGTTCTTCGCGTTCTGGGGGCTGTTCGTGTACTGAGGGCGCGACCGAACAAGCCCGAACCGATTTCGAACAAGTCGAAAGGAGCCGACAGCATGCCGCTGTACCGAGACGAAGCCGTCGTCCTGCGCACCACCAAACTCGGCGAAGCCGACCGCATCATCACCATGCTCACGCGCTCCCACGGCAAAATCCGCGCCGTCGCCAAAGGCGCGCGCAAGGTCAAGTCGCGTTTCGGCGCCCGGCTCGAACCGTTCATGCGCGTCGACGTACTCGTCGCCGTCGGTCGTTCGCTCGACGTCGTCTCCCAAGCCGAATCGGTCGCCGCCTACGCCGCGCCCATCGCCGCCGACTACGACGCGTACGTGGCCGCCAACGTCATCGTCGAAACCATCGACCGGCTCGTGCCGACCGAGCACGAACGTGTGCCGGCGCAGTACCGGCTGCTCATCGGCGCGCTCAACGTGCTCGCCAAACACGCGCACGCCCCCCAGGCGATCGGCGACTCATACGTGATGCGCGCGCTCGCGCTCGCCGGCTGGTCGCCGCGGCTCGTCTCGTGCGTCGTGTGCGGCGAGCCGGTCGGGGCTCCCGCGTGGATGTCGGTCGCGTCCGGCGGCGTGATGTGCGAACGCGACCACACGCCTGACGCGCACCGGGTCGAACCGGCCGTGCTGCGGCAGTTCACGGCGCTCGTGCACGGCGACTGGAGCGTGCTGGACGGGCCTGTTGCCGAGGTTTCGGATGGGCTGCCGGATGGTCTGCCGAATGGTCTGCCGTCTCACACGACGGCCCGGACGATTTCGACGCATGACGGTCCATTGCTGCCGGCGACGCGGCGTCTGGTGGAGGAGTGGAGCGAGTACTACATGGAACGGCCGATTCGTTCGCTGCGCTTGCTAGATTAGCGGGTATGGCTTTTGAGAACGTCGACTACACGTCGCTGGACATTCCGGCGGCGCCCTTTTCCGACCCGTCCATCATCCCCGATTTTCCGAAGAACAAGGTGCCCCGCCATGTGGGCGTGATCATGGACGGCAACGGCCGGTGGGCCAAGCAGCGCGGCATGATCCGCACCAACGGGCATCAGGCCGCCGAGCCGGTGGTGTTCGACACGATCGCCGGCGCGATCGAAGCGGGCGTGCGCTACCTGTCGCTGTACACGTTCTCAACCGAAAACTGGAAGCGCTCCCCGCAGGAAGTGCGCTTCCTCATGGGCTTCTCGCGCGAGATCATCCACCGCCGCGTCGCGCAGATGGACGAGTGGGGCGTGCGCGTGCGCTGGTCCGGCCGCCGGCCGAAGCTGTGGAAGTCGGTGATCGACGAGCTGGAGATCGCGCAGGAGCGCACCAAGAACAACAAGGTCATCGACGTGGTGTTCTGCATCAACTACGGCGGCCGCGCCGAAATCGCCGACGCGTGCGCGGCGATCGCGCGCGAGGTGCGCGACGGGCGCATTTCCGGCGACCGCGTGACCGAAAAGATGATCGCCGATCACCTCTACCTGCCCGACGTGCCCGACTGCGATCTGGTGATCCGCACGTCCGGCGAGCAGCGGACCAGCAACTTCCTGCCGTGGCAGGCCGCCTACGCCGAGCTGGACTTTGTGCCCGAACTGTTCCCCGACTGCGGACGCGAGGTGCTGTGGCGGTCGATCGACCACTACATCCACCGCGACCGTCGCTTCGGCGGGGTGACCAAGTAGGGTTGCTTGGCTTTTAACGCGACGGGTTCTGACTACCCCTCAGTCACTTCGTGACAGCTCCCCTGACAAGGGGAGCCGAGAAAAGAAATGGGGCAGTCTCAATCCGATAAAGTGGTAAAGGTTGCAAGTTTTCTGGTTCCCGGGATTCGGTCCGACAATCCCGGGAACCAGCAGCCGCACAATAACGAACAAAGGCCGGAACCACATTGGCGTGATTCCGGCCTTTGGCATGTTCAACTGAACACGCTCCGGTTCCCGGGATTTTTGCGGGAAATCCCGGGAACCGGAGCTGGGCAGGGCGGGGAGACTACTCCAGCCCGATGGACTTGAGATGGTGGATCTTGAGCGCATCCACCTTGAGCGACCCGGACTCGGCCACCAGCTTGACCGCGCGCGGGCCTTCGGAGGCGTAGGCGTAGGAGCTCAGCACCTGATGGCCGTGGTTCACGTACACCTCGACCGAACCACGGTCCACGAACACGCGCAGCTCCAGCTTGCCGGTCAGCTCGTCCGCGTCGAGCGGCGCGGCGCGGTAGCCTCGGTCACCATTGCGCATCGCGCCGCGGTCGACCACCACGCGGCCGATCTGCTCATCGAAGCCGATCGCCGTATACGCGCCGTCGCCGGTCGCCTGCACGCGCAGGCCCGCACGCTCCGCGGTCGACGCGTCCAGGTCGATCGTCATCTCGATCTCCACGGCCTCGGCGTCGTCCAGCAGCACGCGCTCGCCGTCCTGCGGCAGTTCGATCGCGCCGAAATCGATCGTGTCCTCGCGTAAGGCCTCGACCTCCGCGACCGGCGCGGTGTGCAGATCGCCGCAGCGCGAGCCGAGCGTGATCTCGCGCGGGAGCGTGAGCTGGCCGCACCAGCCGTCGTCCTGCATCGGGACCGGCTCGATGAACGGGCTCATCCAGCCGTACATGATCTGGCGGCCGTCGCGGCCCGGCGTCTCGGTGTCGCCGGGAACCGTGTTGAACGACTGCGGCGCGTAGAAGTTGTGGCCGCAATCCCACAGGCGGAACTCGGATTCCGGCACGAACGCCTCGCCCGGCGTCCACGAGCCGATCATGTAGCCGGCGGCCGACGTGCTGTGGATCTCGAAGCCGCGCTTCTTCGCGCCCATCGCGGAGAAGCCGATGACCCACTTCTCGTTGCCCTCCGCGTCGCGGATCGGGAAGAAGTCGGGGCATTCGAGCATGAACACGTCCGGATCCGGATGTTCGAACAGCACGGTCCTGAACGTCCACTCGACCATGTCGTCGGACTCGTACAGCCACATCTGGCCGCGCTTGTCGGCCGAGCTCACGCCGAACGTCATCCACCACTTGCCGGCGGTCTTCCACACCTTCGGATCGCGGAAGTGATGGTCGACCTTGCCTTCGGGGCAGTCGATGATCATGCCGCGCTTGGTCTCGTGCGTCAGGTCGTCGTCGTCCGGCTCGGCGAGCATCTGCACCTGCCAGTCGCCGCCCGTGTTGTCCACACCGTTCGACCATCGGTGGCCGGTGTAGTAGAACTTGAGCTTGCCGTCGTCGCCGATGACCGCGGAGCCGGAGAACACGCCGTTCTTCTCCTGTTCGAGGCTCGGCGCGAACGCGATCGGCTCGCGGCGCCAGGTCACCATGTCGGCGCTGGAGACGTGGCCCCAGTGCATCGGGCCCCACTGGGAGCTGTACGGATGCAGCTGGTAGAAGACGTGCCAGCGGCCCTTGTAGAAGCACAGGCCGTTCGGATCGTTGATCCAGCCGCCGTTGGAGGCGATGTGGAACTTCGGGTACCAGCGGTTGTTGCGGGTGGCGGCGAGGGCCGCGACGCCGGCTTCCGCCTTGGCGAGCTCCTCGTCGTGGTCGGCGAACGGGGTGAGGGTCGGTTCGAATGCGCTCATCGTTGAGTGTCCTTTCCTGCTAGGTTGCGGATGCCGCCGGCGGCTGGCCGGAACACCCGTTGATTTGGATTGTAGGTGGTTTGCTGTGGTTGTGGGGGAGGCGGCGAGTCCCGCCGACCGGGCCCGGATTGTCTGCGGGCGCCGGCCGACAAGGGGAAGCGGGATCCGCCGCCGGTTGGCGCCCGGGCAAAAAGGGGAAGCCCGGGCGCCAAGTCTTGCATTGCCGTCGTCAGGCCTTGGCCGCGGCCATCGCGCGCAGCTGGCGGTCGGTGTGGAACGGGTCGCCGCCGACGTCCTGATCGTCCTTCTTGATGACGAAGAAGCCGTAGATGAGCGCCGCGAGCACGATCAGCGAGATCAGCCAGAAGGTGACGCGCGAACCCATGTCGTTGTTCGGCAGCAGCGTCTTCATCTGGCCGTGGAACCAGCCCAGCGGTGCGGAGAAGACGATCTGGCCGACCTGCGAGGCGATCTGGAAGCCGACCATGTACAGCGTGGCGGACAGCTTGGTGTCGAAGTGCAGCGTGAAGTAGCGGAACGCCGGCAGGCAGAACAGCGGCACCTCGATGGAGTGGAACAACTTGACGATGGAGACCATGACCGGGTCGTGGAACACGCCGCACAGGCCGATGCGGGCGAACATGACGAACGCGCCGAGCAGCAGCGAGTTGCGCACGCCGATCTTGCGCATGATGATCGGCACGACGCCCATCATCGCGGACTCGAGGAAGACCTGGAAGCCGTTGAGCGTGCCGTAGGTGGCTTGGCCGATTTCCGGGGTGGCGAACAGGTTACGGTAGTAGACGGGGAAGAACTGCTGGTCGAACACGACGTAGAAGGTGTTGGTGAACAGCATGAACACGACGAGCACCCACAGGGTCGGCATGCCGAGCACGGCGACCATTTCCTTGAACGTCGGGCCGGACTTCTCGGCCTGCGGGTCGGCGGCCTTCTTCAGCTCCTCCTTCTGCTCGACGGGCACCCAGAACGCGTAGATGCCGAGCATGGCGAGGCCGCAGATCGAGCCGACCCAGAAGTTGATCGTCGGGTTGACGTTGAACATGAAGCCGGCGCACAGCGCGACGATCGCGTAGCCGAAGGAGCCCCATGCGCGGGACTGGCCGTATTCGAAGTTGAACTTGCGGCTGTAGCGTTCGGTGACGGCCTCGAGCAGCGAGCAGGCGGCCATGAAGCCGGACGACAGCACGATCGCGCCGATCAGCGCGCCGATCCAGCGCACCGCGCCGCCGGCCATGAGCATCGGATGGTAGACGAACTGGACGAACGGCCCGACGAGCGCCGCGATGACGGAGATGACGATCACGAGGTTGCGCTTGATGCCGAGCTGGTCTTGGATCGCGCCGTACGCGAACATGATGAGCATGGTCGCCACGGAGTTGATGGAGTAGATCCAGCCGATTTCGGTGTCGCCCAGATTGAGCGACTCGAGCCAGATGCGGAAGAACGACCACCACACGCCCCACGAGCAGAAGAACATGAAGATGCCGAACGAGCTTTGCAGATAGGAGGGGTTCCTCCATGCGCGGTTTTGCGCTGCCATTGTTTCTCTTTCCCCCGAGACGGCCCGCTGCCGCGCGGTCCGTCGATGTGCCGTGTTGTGTGTCGGATGACTGCCGTAACGGTTTCCGTCGCGGGCTTCCGTGCCGCTCGTGAAGCCGTCACGGAAGCGATGATAGAACGTCAAACGATTTACGTCAATCGTTTGACGCTTGGCGTGTCGTTCACGCCGCGGGAGACGGGGCGCATAGCCGCGCCGACGATGATTGCGCTCGTCGGGATTGCGCAATGCCGACGAGCGATACGTGCGGCCGATGCCGGCATCGCGCGTCGCCAAAGCCGGCAGTTGACGACCGTCGATGCCGTGCGTCAGTCTCGCACGGACCCCTTCTCGATCAGCGTGCAGTGGATCTTCGCAGGCGCCGGCGTATCCAGCGGCGGCAGGGGGGCGGTGGTCGTCGGCGGGGTGAAATCCGCGAGGTCGCGGTCCTCGATCATCGACACCAGCTTCATCGTCGACCAGTAGCCCATCTCGTAATGCGGAAGCTCGACCGTCGTCAGCTGCGGATAGAACGTCTCCGCGAACACGCGGTGATTGTCCACGCCGACCACGGAGATGTCGCGTCCGACGGTCAGCCCGTGTCGGGCCGCGCACTCGTACACGTACCATGCGCGCGCATCGTTGAAGCAGAAGAACCCGTCCGGCCGCTTCCGGTCGAACAGGTCGCTCACCGCCTGCAACGCCGGCCCGTTGTTGAACACGTTCGTCACCAGCGATTCGTCGTATGTGCGTCCCGCGTCCTCGAGCGCGCGGCGATATCCCGCCAGACGCCCCTCCTGCGCGAGCATGGTCTCCGCGCACCCGACGTATGCGATGCGCTCGCAGCCGGCCCTGACGAGCCGGGACGTCGCGTCGTACGCGATGCGGAACTCGTCCGGCTCGATGCTCGGGTAGGAACCCTCCCGGTCGGTGGCGTCCACGAGCACCAGCGGATAGTCGCGCAGCACGTCCGGCACGTCGGTGTACCGGTTGGACATCTTCGCGTACATGAACCCGTCCACGCCGTAGCGCTTGAGCGCGGCGATCTCGCTGTCCTCGTTCGCGCGGCCCTCCGTGTTGACGGTGAGCAGCATGTAGCCGAGCGCGCTGGCCGCGTCCTGCGCACCGAGAATGATGCCGCCCGCGTACGGCGTGGTGGCGATCTGCTCGCTGACGAAGCCGAGGATGCGCGTCTTGCCGGTGCGCAGCGAGCGCGCGAGCGGGTTCGACTTGTAGCCGAGTCGCGCCGCCGTCTCGCGGATCGTCGCGGCGATTTCCGATTTGACGCGGCCCTCGTCGCGATGGTTGAGCACGAGGGACACGGTGGATACCGAAACGCCGGTTTGTTTCGCGATTTCCTTCATCGTCGTCATAGGTCAAACGATACACCGATGATGTTCGATTACGGGGGCGCGTCGGTGTGATCTCGGTGCGTGTCGCGTGAGCGTGCGCGTGAGTTGAGGATGTCTGTTCCATGCGGCGCGGATGATGCAAACGTATTCGCCTTGCAATGCGAAAACGTGACACGTTTCACAAAATGAAATGCTGAAAATGATGGCAATGCGGCGTTTCTGTCGCGACACGCTGCTATCGCGCGCGTGTAGGGCTCCCGATAGCATGGATGGGCCCCTTCCTCTTGAGGTAGTGCGGGGTATGCGGTGAACAGAGAGGAAGGTGCTCGAAGTGACTGCCGACAAACCGGTTCGATACGCGGCCGGCATCGCCGACAGGTTCGTGGATGCGGCCCAGCAGCGTCTTGCGCGCACCATGTACTGGCGTTCCGTGGTGAACGTCATGTTCATGGCCGCCGACGCGCTCATGTTCGTCATCGCCGTGCTCGCCGTGCAGCTGTTCCGCGACGATCTGCGCGACCTCAACGCCGCGCGCATCAACTGGCTCATGCCCATGATCGTCGGCGTGCTGTGCTCGGCCGTCATGTGGGTGGTCAGCCTGTCCGTCGCCGGCATCTACCACCGGCACGTCATGGGCGACGGCTATCAGGTCAACGTCATGATCCTCAAGGCCGGCATCATCTGCTGGTTCATCCAGTGCGCGTTCAGCTTCGTCGCCGACCTCGACCTCGCGCTGGCCGGCCTCAACCTCGCGCTGGCGCTCGGCGTGGTGCTCACCATGATCGAACGCATGGCGCTGCGGCCAGTCGTTGTGCGCACGCGCAACCGGCGCATGTTCTCCTACGCCACCGCCGTGGTCGGCTCGCCCGAGGGCATCCGCGACACGCTCGACTTCCTTGGGCAGCGCCAGCAGCTCAGCTATCATCCCGTCGTCGTATGCCCCATCCGCTGGAACGCACGCGATCGGCGCATCGAAGCCGACCGGTCGTGCGGCGCGGCGGACTTTACTTCGAACGGAACCCCGATCGCCGTCGTCGAATACGCGCCCGCCCGCTTCACCGGCAAACTCGCGGAAGCCGGCGTACAGACCGTCATGGTCTGCGACGTATTGCACCGCTTCTCCGACGCGTTCAACACGTTCTCCGTGCGCATGGAATCCATGGGCATGGAGGTCGCGCTCATCACCTCCGCGGCCGACGCCGCCGGACACGAAACGCAGATCCGCTCCATGCAGGACACCACCATCCTCACCCTGCGCCTGCCCCAATACTCGGCAGGTACGCGCATCGTCAAGCGCGTCTTCGACGTGGCGCTTTCCGTCATCGCGCTCGTCGCCTCCGCGATCGTCACCGTTCCCGTGGCCATCGCCATCAAGCTCACCGACGGCGGCCCCGTGTTCTACACGCAGCGGCGCATCGGGCTCAGAGGCGAACCGTTCGACATGATCAAATTCCGTTCCATGGTCGTCAATGCGGACGCGCTCAAGGCGCAGCTCGCCAAAGACAGCGGCCAGGAAGGCCGGTTCATCTTCAAAATGAAGGACGATCCGCGCATCACCCCCGTCGGCAAGTTCATCCGACGGTTCTCCATCGACGAACTGCCCCAGTTCATCAACGTGCTGCGCGGCGACATGTCCATCGTCGGCCCGCGGCCGCCGCTGCCCGAGGAACACGAACGCTACAACCAGATCTACGCCACGCGCATGCTCGTCAAGCCCGGCATCACCGGCCCATGGCAGGTCTCCGGCCGTTCCGACCTGAGCGCGGAGGAAAGCGAGCGGCTCGACGTCTCTTACGTGCAGAACTGGTCGATCGTCGGCGACATCGTGCTCATGCTGCGCACCGTATCGGCGGTCGCCATGCAACGGGGAGCGTACTAGCCCGCACCGCATCGCACGTCATTCACCGACCCATCCAATCCGCGCCGTGACAGCAACGGCCCCAACGACCTTCCCCACACCAACGACATGCAACACGGAACCCGCAACAGTAAGGAACAGCAAGTGACCATCGCAGACATCCTCCAAACGCTGAAGAAGCATCTCGTCGCGGAACTCGTGGTGCTGCTCGTCGTGCTGGCCGGCGGCTTCGTCTACGTCAGCCGCCAGACGCCCCAGTACACGGCCACCGCGCAAATGTTTGCCAGCTTCAACCACAACGTGAGCAGCTCCGGCGAGGAGACGTCCAAGCCCGGCTTCGCGCAGATCCAATCCGAATCCGACTACGTGACCTCCATGCTCGGCACGCTGCCCACACTTGTCACCACGCCGGCCGTGCTCGACCCGGTCATCGACCAGCTCGGCCTCGACACGACCGCGACCGCGCTCGCCGCGAACATCGCCATCGGCACGTCGTCCTCGTACTTCGTGAACATCGCGGTGAACGACACCGACGCGCAGCGCGCCGCCGACATCGCCAACGCGGTCGGCGAAAGCCTCAAGACTCAGCTGTCCGACGACTCGTACAGCTCCGAGAAAACGTACGTGCTCAGCTACCTCAACCTGTCCGTCGTCAAGGAGGCCACCGCGCCCGGCGAACCCAGCTCGCCCAACGTCAGGTCGTTCATGTTCAAAATGGCGCTCATCGCGCTCGTGGCGGCAGCCTGCGTCGGCATGACCATCGAAGTGCTCGACAGCCGCCTGCGCCAAATGGCCGACCTGCAGCGCATCGCCGACGCGCCCGTGCTCGGCACCGTCATGAAGGACGCCGAATTCCGCGCCGGCAAGCCCGTCGTGGTCGCCAACCCCTCCGGCAACGCCTCCGAAAGCATCCGCCGACTCGCGATCAACCTGTCGTTCGTCTCGCCTGACCGCACCAACCGCTCCAACGTGATCGTCGTCACCTCCAGCGGCGCCAACGAAGGCAAAACCACCATCGCCGTCAACCTCGCCGCGGCGCTCGCCGAGAACGGCGCCAAGGTGCTGCTCATCGACACCGACCTGCGCAAGCCGTCCGTCGCCAAGCAGCTCGGACTCGACGGCACCGTGGGACTCAGCCACCTGCTCACCGGGCAGGCGTCCTCCTCCGACGCCATCCAGCAGTACTGGAAGCCGAACCTGCACGTGCTGCCGGCCGGCGAGCAGACCACCAATCCAAGCATCCTCATCAACTCGAACGCCATGAAAACGCTGCTCGACAAGATCTCCGGACTCTACGACCACATCATCATCGACACCACGCCGCTGCGCGTCGCCAACGACGCCGCCGTGTTCGCCAAGGACGGCGCGCGTCTGCTGCTCGTCGCCAGCCAGGGCGTGACCATCAAGCGCCAGCTCAAGGACGCGGTGCAAGAGCTCGCCATGATCGACGTGACCGTGGTCGGCTCGGTGTTCAACCAGATGCAGGCGCGCAAGGGCGGCGACGATTACTACTACCACTACGGCTACTCCGGCAGGAACAAGGGACATAAGGGTCTCGAACTGCCGTCGTTCGGCAAGGACCAGTCATGAGCCGGCTGAGTGCGTGGCGGAGCATGGGCCGCACGGGCCGAGGCCGGGATGCAAGCCGAGGCATGGGCCGGCGGGATATGGGTCGGGACATGAACCGAAACGCGGCGCGCACGCGCGTGCTGCTCATCCAGGAGGCCATGGGTGGCTGCGGACGGCACGTGGTCGACCTCGTCAACGGGCTTGACCCGGAGCGCTTCGACGTGACCGTGGTCTACGGCACGTCGCGCATCGACGACTACTATCGCGCCGCACTGCCCAGCATGTCGGAACGCGCGCGCATGATCCCGTGCGCCGACCTCGTGCGCGACATCAGCCCGAAGCATGAAATGCGGGCGGTGCTGACCGTGGCGCGCGTCATGCGCGAATTCCGCCCCGACGTCGTCCACTGCCACAGTTCCAAGGCCGGCGTGATCGGCCGCGCCGCCGTGGCCCTGTGCGGCCGGTTCTGCGGTGTCAGGCGCGTGTTCTACACGCCGCACGCCTACTCGTTCCAGGCACCCGAATTCAGCGGGTCCAAGCATCTCGTGTTCGTCGCGCTGGAAC
This sequence comes from Bifidobacterium miconis, assembly GCF_019331735.1. Lineage (GTDB taxonomy): Bacteria > Actinomycetota > Actinomycetes > Actinomycetales > Bifidobacteriaceae > Bifidobacterium > Bifidobacterium miconis. Next base: position 103,807 of record NZ_JAHBBH010000003.1, on the reverse strand, counting down.
GCTGGATGAGCCGGCGCATCACCGACACGACGTTCAACGTGTCGTCGGGGGAGCGGGACGCGGCGCTCGCCAAGCACGTCGACCGCCCGGACAAGTTCGAAGTCGTGTACAACGGCATCGCCGACGAGCCGGTACCGTCGCGCGCCGAGGCGCTTGCGGCGCTGGGGCTGGCCGGCGTGATTCCGGACGGGGCTCCCGTGGTGGGCGTGACCGCGCGGCTGGTCGAGCAGAAGGATCCGATGACGTCGCTCGGCGTGGTGCGCCGGGTGATCGCGCTGCGTCCGGACACGCACGTCGTGTACGTGGGCGACGGCCCGTTCGAGGACGAGATGAAACACTACTGCGCGGCGCACGGCATTGCCGACCGCGTGCATTTCGCCGGATACCGCACGGACGCCGAGCGCATCGTCGCCGCGTTCGACGTGTACCTGCTCACGTCGCTGTACGAAGGCATGCCGTATTCGCTGGTCGAAGCGCTGCGCGCCGGCGTGCAGATCGCCGCGACCGACACGGCCGGCAACGACGAGATCGTGCAGCCGATGGTCAACGGCATGCTGTTCCCCGTCGGCGACCCCGACGTCGGCGCTGGCGTGGTGGTCGACCTGATCGACCACCCGCTGCCGAAGGAACAGGTGCGGCGGACGTATCTCGACCGGTTCACCGTGGACCGGATGCTGGACACGATCAGCGCGCATTATCTGGGGAAGGCTGCGGCTGACGGCGGTGACGTTGCGGCTGGCGGAGCCGACGTTGCCGTTGACGGCGACGCTGTGGATGAGGCTGATACGGCGAACGACGGAAAGGACCTGCGATGATCCTGTTCAAGCTTTGGTACCACTTCACCGGACTGCTGCTCAAGGCACTGTACAAGCTCGTGTACGGTCGGCACATGCGCTGGGGGCGCAACTTCCACATGCGTAAGGGCTTTCAGGCAACCTGCGACCGCGCGGGCGGCGGCCGCACCGGCGACATCGTGATCGGCGACAACGTGTTCTTCAACAACGGGTGCGCCGTGCACGCGATGGAATCCATCACCATCGGCAGCGAGACGATTTTCGGCGAAAACGTGCGCATCTACGATCATAACCACCGCTTCGCCGACCCGACGCTCGCCATCAAGGAGCAGGGATATTCGACCGCGCCGGTGCATATCGGCTCGCACTGCTGGATCGGCTCCAACGTGACCATCCTCAAGGGCGCGAACATCGGCGACAACTGCGTGATCGGCGCCGGATGCGTCATCAGCGGCGACATCCCGTCCGGATCCGTGGTGCGCGCGGAAACCACGCTGCGCATCGACCCGGTGCGTGCGGCTCAGTCGGCGGGGACGACGCCCGGTGCCGTCGATCCTGCCGTCTCAGCCGTTGCCGCGGCTTCTTCCGAGGATTCCCCCGCGACGCCGACTCCCGTGTCTTCCGTGTCTTCCGCGGCACAGAGCCCCACCCGAGTGCTCGTGCTCGACACGGTCATGGACCGCGGCGGCGCCGAAACCATGATGATGAACTACCTGCGCCACATGGATCGCGGCAAGGTCACCTACGACTTCCTTGTCAACCGCGACTACCGCGCCGCCTACGAGGACGAGATCGAGGCGCTCGGCGGGCGCGTGTACCGCATGTGCCCAATGTACCCGCAGTATTTCGGCCGGTACAAGAAGGAGATCCGCTCGTTCCTCAAGGCGCATTCCGAGTATCGGATCGTTCATTCCAACCTGGAGGAGCGCAGCTACTTCGGCCTGCGCGAGGCGGCCAAGCTCGGCGTGCCCGTGCGCATCGCCCACGCGCACAACCGGCCCGTCGGATTCGACGTGAAATCCGTGTTCCGCGAATACTTCCGCCTGCGCCTGCCACGCTACGTGACGCACATGTTCGCATGCGGCGAGGAGGCGGGCGACTGGCTGTTCGGCGCGAAGAACCGTGGCCGCGTCATCCAGCAGCGCAACGCCATCGACACGTCGCTCTACCGGTACGATCCGGCGGTCGCCGCTAAAGTGCGCGCCGAATTCGGAGCGGGCTCCGACACGTTCGTGCTCGGCCATGTTGGTCGGTTCTTCCCGCAGAAGAACCACGAGTTCCTCATCGACATCTTCGCCGCGCTGCACAGGATCCGCCCGAACAGCGAACTGTGGCTGGTCGGCGGCGGCGAACTGAACGACGAACTGAAGAATCGCATGCGGGAGAAGGTCGCCTCGCTCGGTCTCGACGACGCGGTGCGGTTCCTCGGCGTGCGCTCGGATGTGAACCGCATCATGCAGGGCATGGACGCGTTCGTGTTGCCCAGCCTGTTCGAGGGACTGCCCGTCACCATGATCGAGGCGCAGGCCGCCGGCCTGCCATGCACGATCTCCGACCGTGTGCCGGTCCAGTGCGACGTCACTGGCAACGTGCAGGTCGTGGCGTTGGACGCCGCTCCCGAAGAGTGGGCGAAGCGCATTCTCGCGCAGGCGGAATCGTATTACGGGAGCTGTGTGACCGTTGCCGGTGACGGTGCCGCGTACGCGGCCAAGCGCGAGCGTGGTCCGGAACTGGTCACCAAGGCCGGCTTCGACATCACGGCCAACGCCGAATGGCTGCAGCGATTCTATCTGGACGAACTGGCCAAGGCTGAACGCGGTTCCGCGTCTCGGGGCGTGCGTTCGTCGGCGGCCAATCCGTCCGCCCATGCAGAAACGAGCCGTCGATGAGCGCCACGATGACCCCCGCCGCCATTCGCGGCATGACCCGCACGGAGCGTCGCCGGCGCAGGTTCGCCCTCGAGACGCGCAACAAGAACACGCTCCTCGCACTCGTTGTGCCGGTGATGATCGCCGCCAAGATCATGGTGGCGTATGTGTTGCCGCCGAAGTATTTTTACGACAACAACCGCATTCTTGGGCAGGTCACCGGCAACGGTTTTATGCAAGCGTGGGGCGGTAGCTATGAGGTCGCCGCCGACCTGTTCCGCAGCGTCAACTTCTTCGCTCTGGAGACGATGGTTGACTGGTCGATCTGCCTGGGCATCATCTTCACGGCACTGGCGGTGCTCATGATCATCCGCGCCGACGCGCCCGACTTCCTGCAGTCACTGTTCGTCCTCGCGACCGTGGGACTGCTCAATATCTACATTTTCACGATCGGCAAGGATATCATCCAGTTCTCGTTCTTCCTCGCCGTGTACATGATACTGCTGTTGCCGATCGACAACTCGCTGGTGAAGATCCTGCTCAGCTGCGGTGTGCTGTATTACGAAAGCACGTTCTTCCGCGAATACTACGTGATGATCGCCGCGCTGATCCTCGCCGTGTATGTGATCCTCGCGCTCTTCCACAGTCGGCAGCAGCTGGGCGTCGGCTCTATGCTGATCATCATCGCGCTGCTGTTCGCAGTGATCTATGCGATGATGATGACTGCGCAGCGCATCATGCCGGATGAGTATCGGCAGATCATGGATCTGCGTGCCGGATACGACATTGCGTTCGGCGACAGCGCCGATTCGGCGACACTGATACTTAACCTGATTCCCGGCGACGGTTTGCCACTGTTCATGGTCAACTACGTCATCAACGCGTTCCGCATGATGATTCCGATCGAACTGGCCATGCGCGGCGTGTATTATCTCCCGTTCTTCGTGTTCCAGTGCATGGTGACCGCATACATGGTGAATCTGCTGCGCCAGATCAACAGGATCAACGATCCCACGCTGTTCCTCGCCTTGTGCGTGTTCCTTGGCTATGCGCTTGGCTCGTTCATCTTCGAACCGGATTTCGGCTCGTGGACCCGCCATGAGGCCGCCACGTTCCCGGTGTTGCACCTGCTCGTGCTCAACCGGTACCAGAAAGTGCCGCTCACGCAGGAGGAACGGTTGCTTGTGAAAGGACTCGACTCATGAACACCGCTGAGCTGATTCGTTCAGACTGTTTCCGCTATGCCGCGGCGTCCTCTCGCAAGGACATGCTGAACACGCGCATGATTCAGGAAGGGTTCAGGTTCACGTCGTTGCTGCGCAAGGCTCAAGCTCATCGCAGCGGATTGCTGCATGTATGGTATCGATTTCGGTTGTTGAGACTGTCCAAAAAGACCGGTTTCCAGATCGGATACGGCGCTCGCATTGACACCGGACTGTTCATCGGACATCGCGGCACGGTGATCGTGAACGGCGAGACCCGACTTGGCAGCAACGTGAACCTGAGTCCCGGCGTGGTGATCGGACAGGAAAATCGCGGCCGTCGCGCCGGTGTGCCGCGGATCGGCAACCGCGTGTGGTTCGGTTCCAACGCGGTCGTGGTCGGCGGCATCCGCATCGGCAACGATGTGCTCATCGCGCCGAACGCGTATGTGAACTTCGACGTGCCCGACCACAGCATCGTCGTAGGCAATCCGGCCCGCATCATCCATCGCGAGAACGCGACGCAGGGCTATTGCCACAATCTCGTCCCGGAACTGGTTCCTGACGAAGAGTACTCCGTAGCGGAAGGAGGAATCCGATGACCGGCTCCCGGCAGCCTCTGCACGTCGCCTTTTTCTCCGGCGACATCACCCGCTCCGGCGGCACCGAAAATGTCTCCATCATGCTCGCCAACGCCCTAGTGTCTGAAGCCTTGCTGCCTGAGACAAGCAATCAGGAAGCTGGCGGAGCCTCGGCCCCCTCGGCTGGGCCGAGCCGCAAAGAAAACGCCGGAGGTGTTTTTAGGCGAGGAACGAGCGACAGCGAGTCAGACAATGCCGCGCGTAGCGCGTCCGGAATTGCAGGACGGGCTGTCATGCGTAGCATGACTGGGGGAGCGTACGCTCAACTACCTTTGAAGCTCAGCTTCATCAGCCTGTTTGAAGAGAACCCGAAGCCGTTCTTCCCGATCGACCCGCGCATCGCCCGCCACACGATCTACCCGACCGTCACCCACGGCATCCAGCACTACTTCGACACGGTCCGCCGCCTCAAGCGCATCGTCAGGCAGCAGCATGTTGATATCCTCGTCGACATCGACGGCATACTCGACATGTATTCGTTGCCGCTCAAACGAGCCACCGGCGTCAAGGTCATTTCGTGGGAGCATTTCAACTACCACCAGAACCCCGGCGTGCCCTATCGCAGGCTCACCCGCCGCTGGGCCGCCCGCAAGGCGGACGCCATCGTCACGCTCACCGAAGCGGACAAAAAACTGTATGAGGACAACGCGCATCCCAAGTGTCCGGTCATCGCCATTCCCAATCCGATGCAGCGGATCACGCCCGAACCGGTGTACGACGCGGACTCCCGCACCATCATCAGCTCCGGTCGCCTCACCTACCAAAAGGGCTTCGACATGCTGGTGGACATCGCCGCACGAGTCCTGCCCCAACATCCCGACTGGCGGTGGCTGATACTCGGCGAGGGCGAAGACCGTCCGATGCTGGAGGAGAAGATCGCTCAAGCCGGCATCGGCAAACAGCTCATCCTCAAAGGCCGCGTCGACAATATGGCCGACTACTACCGTCAAGCCGCCATGTTCGTCATGACGTCCCGTTTCGAGGGATTGCCGATGGTACTGCTCGAGGCCAAAGCCCACAAGCTGCCCATCGTCAGCTTCGACTGCGAAACCGGCCCCGCCGAGATCGTGGCCGACGGCGTGAACGGCGAACTGGTCGCCCCCGGCGACATCGCCGACATGGCCGGTCGGATAGACCTGCTGATCGACGATGAGGAACGGCGCGTCAAATACAGTGCTCAGACATTGGACGATGCGGAAAAGTTCGATATGGCAACGATCGTCGAACAATGGCAACGATTGCTGACAATGGCCTCATCAGTGTGCTGAATGCGCATGCGCATAATATGCAGGAGCAAATCATGATCAAGTATCAGCCGTTGGTGTCTGTCATCGTGCCGGTGTATGCAGTGGAACGGTATCTGGGTCGATGCGTGGCCAGCATCGTGAACCAGACGTATCGCAATCTGGAGATCATCCTCGTCGATGACGGATCGCCGGACGGTTGCCCGGCGATATGCGACGCATGGGCGATGAAGGATAATCGCATCACAGTGATTCACCAGAGCAACGCCGGCGTATCTGCTGCGCGCAATCGCGGCATCGAAGAGTCGCATGGTGACTATCTGTATTTCATGGACGCCGACGACTATGCGGAACCGAATCTGATCGAGGTGTTGGTTGCACGTGCCACGGCCGATGATGCGCAAATCGTATTTTGCGGGTATGAGACGAATATGCAGATGCCGGATGGTTCGTCGCTGACAGTAGATAGCACTCGCCCGTATGATTTGACGTTTGCCGACAATGCGGCATTCGCGATGAGGTTTGCTGGACTCGCTGCGGAGCGTTTTGCATATCCATCATGGAACAAGTTGTTCCGCACGGATTTTGTGCGTGGAACAGGAGCGCATTTTCCCGTAGGCGTGGTGGCTGATGAGGATTCGTACTTTGATTTCCCGTTGTATGCGGCGGCTGAACGCGTGAGCATGGTGCCGGAGCGCCTCTATCATTATATGGTGCGTTCCGGAAGCGCCGCCAGCCGTTATCAGCCAGCTCTATTCGCCAGCCGCAAGGCGGTGTGGAAGCATGTGGCTCCTATCGTCTCCCGATGGAATCCATCGTTTTCCGATACGTTCGACAACTTGTTCCTGAGTGGTATCGGATTATGCTTGAACTTCCTGTATGAGGATCGTTCTCAGAACGGTCGTTGCCGGCGTGAACAGGTTCGCATGATCGTATCCGATGAGACGGTATATGGTTTTGTGCGCCGGGTCAGGCCGGTTGGAGTGCGCAATAGGTTGATAGCGATGTGTCTTCGCAATGTTGCGGCATCCCATTGTTACGGATGGCTGATCGCCGCTTTGAAACGCTTACGTCGGTGAGGAAGGACAATCGTTGATCCCATATGAATTATCTATCGCCCTTTATGATAAAGCATGTCGATTTTTTTTATCAACCGCAAAGTGCGGTTTTAGGATGCCTTATGTCAAAACAGTGTAACGTCCCCTTTCCATTGGTCTCCATCGTCATCCCGATTTATGGTGTGGAACGGTTTCTGCCTGCATGTCTCGACAATGTCTGCAATCAGACATATTCCCATTTGGAAATCATACTCATTGATGACGGATCTCCGGATCGTTGTGGCGAGATTTGTGACGAATACGCCAGGAAGGACGCAAGAATCGTTGTCCATCATGTTGCTAATGGAGGAGTGGGGGCAGCGCGAAATATTGGCTTAGATGCCGCCAGAGGTGAGTTCGTGCTGTGTATCGATCCTGATGACATACCTGAAACGACATATGTCGAGACCGCTATGAATGCAGCATGGGAGTATGGGTGCGATATCGTCACGGGGCGTTTCCGCTGGATCGACGAAAACGGGAATCCCTATCAGTATGATTCACCGCATAACCGATATGATTCGTTGTTCGTGCTCACGAGAGATGAAGCCGTCGACCAGATATTTCATAATCGCATGGAATCATTTCCTTGGATTTATCTGATCAAACGAGAACTATGGAACAGTCCCAAAACGCGTTTTCCGAGAGGGCGGGTATTTGAAGACGCCGCTACTATGTACAAAATAATTGCCAACAGTACCAAGGTCGTGAAGCTGCCCAATACGCTGTACTCCTACCGGTACCGTCGTTCCTTGGCCACCAATTCGTCGGGCAAACGCCTGACGTTGGCAGCTGCGGAGAACAGCATGGAACGTCTCGTATTTATCAATGGGACTGAGCTTCCCGATGCCGTAAGGCGGGATGCCATCATCAACGGCTTTAACATGTTGATTGCCTGTTATTATGACCTGTTGCGCCGCAACGATGCAAACGATGCGGAAATCAATCATGTGAAGTCATATGTGCGGCAATATGCCCCGAGCGTACGGGATATGCCTTTGCCGAAGTGCACTAGTGTACGGTGGATGCTGATGCGTTTTCATATGGAAAAACCGTTGCTGCTTATCGACGCTATAAGACGAGGATGAACCGTGTGCGGTGCTGGCGGGATGGGTTCATCCCGCCAGCACGGGTTAGCGGAACATTTGGTTCAGGGTGTAATAGAAGCTTGGCCAGTGGCTGAAACAGAAGATGCGTGCCTTACGGGCCAATGACACTTTCTCGTCACGGTAGACGGGTCGGGCGGCTTTTCGTAGCTGCGCAGCGTATTTGCCGATCTGGGCTTTGGGACGATGCGACTGTACCATCGAGAACAGTACATCGTAATGCTTCTGCATGCGGTAATAGCTCATGCCTGCGGTATTGGCGTAGCCCAATGCGTGGAGCTGACCGATAATCAACTCGCCGATGGCGATACGGTCAAAGGAATGCGATGAGAAGGTACTGTTGGTAATGGATCCCGGACGCATACGGTACTGGTACAGAGTTTGGCCTTCGGCATATACGCGGCGTGAAAGATGGAAAGCCATGGCATTGAAATAGTAGTCTTCGCTGCTGAGTCCTATAGGGAATCGAAGAGTATCGGATTTGTCCAACAGTGCTGATCGGTACAGTTTGCCCCACGCGCAGTCCAGAATGGTTCCGGTGCAGTAGAGGAACTCGTCCAAGGCCTGTTCTCCGGTGAACGTTCGGGTCGCCGGCGCCATCGGGGCGATGACGGTCTTGAGATCCTCGGATACCTTATCGGCTCCGCAGGACACGATGTCCGCATCATAGGCAAGGGCATCATTCACCAGTGTCTCGATCATCTTCGGCGCGATGACGTCGTCGCTGTCCACGAAGGAGACGTATTCGCCTCTCCTCGCGTCGATGCCGCTGTTGCGGGCTGCGGAGAGACCTCCGTTGCGTTCGCGATGGATGACGCGAATGCGTTTGTCCTTTTCCTCCCATCGGTCGCACAGTTCGGGGCAACGGTCGGGGGAGACGTCATCGACGATGATGATGTCTAGGTTGCGGTATGTCTGATCGACGATGCTGGAGATGCACTCATCCAGATACCGTTCGACGTTGTACACGGGGACGATGATCGATGCCAACGGTGACTGTTGCATGGGCGATTTCCTCCGACAAGCGAAACCGGGCTTTCTTTATGCTCCAATCGTTAACGGTGGTATGGACGTGTTGCCAGGGGAATGCGCGGCGATGTGGTAGAAGGCATTCGATATATTGGAGACAGCATTCGATCCATTCCTTGGTTTGTGAGATAAGGAAGAATCCTATGGCTTCAAGTGCTTCCGCGAAACGATACGGCATCGTGACCATCAATGATACCGCGAGCAACTACGGCAACCGCCTTCAGAACTACGCATTGGAGATGCTGTTGTCCGACTACGGCACAGCGACGACGATCCAGCATTATCTGGACGCGGCGGATGCCAGTTCCCTCGCGAAGATAAGCGCGCGGAGAACTCTGTCGGAAGCGAAGAAGGCGGTGCTGGGACATGTGCCGAATCCAGCCAAGCTGGAGTACCGCAGAAGGTGGGAGGAGCTCAGATTCACTGCGCGGTACATTGGCCGGTCGCCGGTGACGATCTCTCAGGCCAGAGGGCTTTCCGCCAACGGGAAGAATCTTGACAAGATAGTGCTTGGTTCTGATCAGATATGGAATGACCGTTGTCTGTCGCAAGGCGATCTGAAGATCCGTCTGGGAATGTTCATGCCGTCCGAACAGGTGATATCCTACGCGGCCAGCTTTGGCGTTGACCACGTCAAGAAGGAGCATGAGGGGATTTTCCGTCTGGCGCTGGAACGCATGTCGATGATTGGCGTGCGTGAATTCCGTGCGAAGGAGTTGGTGGAGGAACTGTCCGGCAGGAAAGCCACTGTGGTGCTTGACCCGACATTGATGATTCCCGCCGAGCGGTGGCGGACGATCACACGTGGCTTCGTGCCCGAGGGGGAACGTTATGTGCTCACGTATTTCCTAGGGGGTATCTCGGAAGATCGTGGTGCTGCCATCGAGGCGTTTGCCAAGACCCATGGCTGCAAGGTGCGCAAGATCCTGGATCCGTCAGATCCCGCGACATACGTGGCGGGTCCGCAGGATTTCGTCGAATTGTTCTCCAAGGCTTCGTACGTGTGCACGGACTCCTACCACGCCTGCTGCTTTTCCCTGCTGTTCGGCAAGCCGTTCCGCGTGTTCGCACGTGAGGGAGTTAAGCAGGGCAACGGAATGAACTCTCGTATGGAGACGCTGTTCCGTCTGTTTGATCTCGATGCATCCATCGAGGGCGGTGCGGATGTGACGATGCCGTCACTCGACTATGCGCGAATCGGCGATGATCTGGAGAAACAGCGTGAACGTTCACGTGCATGGTTGAAACAGTCCGTAAACGCGTTGTGAGCAATACGAAGGATATTCGACAGAGAGGAGGCGCTGAATAGGATATGTCGATCAAAAGCAGCTCCATGATTCGTAAGGTTCTGGATTTTCGTTGGGATGTCATGGAAAAACGACGTCTGATGGCGGAAAGCCGTTCTCAGTCGAACAGGTTCAATCGTTTCTATTCACGCACCTATTCCGTGGGGACAGGACAGGTGGAGACGCGGATCCTGTTCCATACGCACCAAATTGAAAAAGGTTTGAGTCATAAGGATTTCCGCCCGGGATTCGGCAAGGACGCGTTGCGTTGCCTTGCCATTGCGTTGGAACAGCTGCGTGGCGATGATCCTCGCTATGAGGGCAATGAAGTGTATCGTATGGCGCTCTCCGCTTTACATGAATATGTGCGTAGACATCAGACATTGAAGTTCGATCTTTCATACATGCAGTCCATGTTTTCCAACGAATTGTGGGACGAAGTGCTCTCGTGCGAAGATAAGGCTGCGGGAAGCGAAACGATTCTGCGTGAGTCGAAACTTGCCAATGAACAAGATACGTTCGCGCGGATCGCTCATGGCAGATATGCCGTACGCGAGTATTCTTCGCACCCTGTTTCTTCAGAAGAACTGTTGAAGGCCGTGGCATTGTCCATGAAGACTCCATCCGTGTGCAACCGCCAGCCGACGCGTGTCCATATCGTTCTCGACAAAACAGTGATTCAACGGCTTCTTGACATACAAGGCGGGTACAGGGGGTATCCGACGCCACCGGCGTTGGTCCTTGTTTCATCAGATTTACGGGCGTTCATGAATCACACCGAACGTAACGAACCGTATGTCGATGGAGGACTGTTCGCGATGTCATTGCTGTACTCATTGGAGTATTACGGATTGGCGGCATGCCCCTTGAACGCGATGTTTGACAAGGCGAAGGAGACCGCGACAAGACCCCTTATCGGATTGCCCGACTATGAGGTTCCCGTTATGTATATTGCGGTCGGCCATTTCGCCGAAGAATCCACTGTCTGCAGGTCCGCCCGTTTTTCGGCAGAACGCATCACTACAGTCATCAAGTGAATTGATTGAATCGATGAGCGAGAAGAAACGATTGGCCGTGAACATGGCCGCCACGGTCATCGCATTCGCGGTGCAGTTCGGCGTCAACTTCTTCCTGACGCCGTATATCGTCAATACGTTGGGGACAACGGCTTATGGCTTTGTCCCGCTGATCAACAACATCATCGGCTACACGTCGATCCTTACTACGGCGCTGAATTCAATGGCCGGCCGATACATCGCCTTGGCATACAACCGCGGAGACATGGACAAGGCGAACATGTACTTCAAGTCGGTGTTCATCGCCAATTCGCTGCTCGCCGTGGTGCTCGCCGTGCCGGGATTCCTGTTCTCCGCGTTCCCGCAGTGGATCATGAACGTACCGGCGAACCTGCTGGACGATGTACGCTGGGCGTTCCTCTTTTCCATGCTGGGCACCGAGATCTCGCTCGTGCTATCGGTATTCGGATGCGTGTATTACGTGCGCAATCGACTGGAGAAATCCTCGCTGCGCAATATCGAATCCAATCTCCTGCGCGCGGCGATTCTCATTGGCCTGTTCGCGGCGCTCCAGCCGAAGATCTACTACATCACCGCCACCATGCTGATCGTCACCGCATATAACTGTGCGGCGAACATCCACTACACGCGGACGCTCACTCCGGAACTCGGGATGAGCAAGGGTCGGTTCCGTGTCAGTGCGATCAAGGAGCTACTGTCGTCAGGTATCTGGAACTCCATCGACTCGTTAAGCTACACCCTGCTGATTACGTTGGGACTGTATCTCGCGAACCTGTTCGTCGGTCCGCAAATCGCCGGCGAATTCTCGTTGGCGAAGACCGTACCCAGTGTGTTGATGTCGCTGGGCAGCACGCTGGTGGGAGTGTTCGCCCCGCAGCTTATGCAGTACTATGCCAAAGGGCGGCAAGCGGATTTCCACCGCTTCATGGAGTTCTCGCTTAAGGTCGTGGCCGTCACGTATGCGCTGCCGGTGGGATTCCTTATTGTGTTCGGCACATCATTCTTCGATCTGTGGGTGCCGGGGCAGAACGTGGAATTCCTGCAATGGATGTCGGTGTTGACGTTGATCCCCACCTTATTCTCGTGCGGCAGTATGGTGCTGAACAACGTGTTCATCGTCACCGGCAAGCTCAAGGTGCCCGCACTGGCGTTTCTCGTATGCGGCGTATTGAACATCGTCATCGTCATTCCGCTGCTACTCTGGACCGATGCCGGCATTTGGGCGATCATCCTTGTGCAGGCGATACTTGACACGCTCAAGAACTTCATCTTCTTGCCGTGGTATGCGTCCCGATGCCTCAGCTATTCGTTTCCGGACATGTTCCGGATGCTGATGCGCAGCGTATGGTGTCTGGCTCCTGTGCTTCTTGTATGTGCGGTGTATGCGTATGTCGTCCCGGTGACGAGTTGGCCGGGGTTCTTTATTGCAGCGTCGGTCTGCATGCCAGTCGCCTTGATCGCGAACTGTCTTATCATGCTGAGTGGCGAGGAACGCGGACGGGCGTTGCTGATCCTCCGTCGCAGGCGTGGGTGATCACGGGACTCGTGATGCGGTTCATCGGCGCCGATGAACCGCATCACTCTGAATTATCGGTTCAGGAACTTCCTCTTCGCGCGTTTGTACTGGAATCGCAGATCTCCGATGAGAATCTTCCGACGATGATTGGTTCTGTGCTTCCATCTTATGGTTTTGAAATTGTCCTTGGTGACGGTATCGGCCGGAAGGACAGTGAACAGCCCGGGCAGAATATGGATTACAGTATTCGCCTTTGTACGGGTCAGTGCCGGATCAACATCCATATGGCGACGTTGCAGGTGCATGTACATGAGTTCATGCGTTCGGAACTCGCCTAAGCGATAGTATGAGCGGCTGAGAATGCCGTTGCTCCATGTATAAACAGCACGCAACGGACGCTCCGTCATATAGGTGTCCAATGCCGCATCATAATGGGTCAGTCGGAATATACTGCTGCGGGAGTCGGTGTTTGCGGACAGATCATTTGTGAAGATGGGAAGGCCGTTCTGGTCGAAGATGCGGTTCACGTTCGTCGGCAGATAGCTTTCGTCGAAGGTGAACGCACGATCTTCGGTAAGGACCTTTCGATAGATCGGTTCGCCGTTCAACGGCAGCATGAACGCGTGGTTGGCGATCTCGTCGTTCTTGTAGATGGAGCAGTGCCCCTGCGCGAAAATCTTCTCGTACCGGTCCAGCATGTCGTCGGTGACGAAATCGCTGAGCTTGCCGAAAATCAGGTCGCAGTCGCAATGACCCCAATGCGAATAGTCGGTCAGATAGTCGGCGAAGAGAAGTCCATATGCCGGTCGGTAGTCGCACAGTTTGTATGGGCTTTTCAGACTGATGGGGAAATCGAAGCAATGTTGTGCACGCTCCTGCATATCCCTGAACGTCTCGTAGCGGACATGCACGTTGGCCGGATAATCGTACTCCGTGCGATCGTCGGTGAAGACCAGCCAATCATAGTCCGGGTTTTTGCCGCAGCTATCTAGGAAAAGCTGGAAATAGTTGGGAAACTTCCCGTAATACGGAATAATGAAGGCGCATTTACGCGTTGCCATGGTCCTCTTTCGTGTCGCTCCGAAATGATTCCATGATACGTGGTTCCGCAGAGAAGCCGGTGCCTTCGTGTCAGCGGTATTCAGGTATCATGTTGCCTGTCATACGAACGGATACGGGTCGGCAATAAAGATTGCCGGCATAGCAAATACGTAGCAGAAAGATAATCCCGATGATTACCCAGCATTTGTCGCACTCGTTCGTCGTTACCGCTTACAAGGACATGGAGAATCTGGAGCGGCTCATCGACCGATTGAAGGACAATCACAATATCTTGCTCCATGTGGATGCGTCGTCCACAGTCATCGGCGATGATGATGTAGCACGTTTTAACATGCTGGAAAACACCTACGCCGAGAAACGGCACGCCATTTCATGGGGAAGTTACAAGCATCTGTTGGCGTTGCTGGAACTGACGCGTCGGGCCGTTGCGTGTACGGAAGGCGACGGCTACATCCATCTCATCTCCGGACAGGACATTCCGATTCGGTCCGATGCGGAATTCGGACAATTCTTCGATGGCGATCATCGCATCTATATGGACTGCCGCACTGTCGACCAGATGGCTCCTCATCAGAAGGCCATGTACCAGTTGAAGAACCGTTTCTGGCGATACGATTACTGGAACAAGACGGTGCATGCCTTGCGCGATATCGACATCGCCCTGCAGAAGACGCTGCATATCGTCAACGATAGTTTCGGCGGGGAGACGAATCTGGCGCAGGGACTGGTATGGATGTCGTTGCCCGTGGACGCGGCGAGGTATGTGCTTGATTTTGTGGATGCCCATCCGAAATTCATGAAGGATCTCTATCAGGCGCAGATTCCTGAAGAGTTCCTGTTCCAAACCGTGCTCGTCAATTCGCCGTATGCCAAAGACATCGTGCCCGACAATCTGCGATATATGGATTGGCATAAGCGCAACGGAAGTCTGCCCGCATATCTGGATGCGTCGGATTACCCCAAGGCGATGGAATCGGGATCCTTCTTCGCCAGAAAAATCGACTCCGGCATCTCGAGGGATTTCCTGCGCAAAGCCGGCTATCTCGTGGACGGGGAGCGCGGTGAATAGCGGGGCAAAGAAGAGCGGTTCAAACAATAATCGCGATGTGCGTTTCGAGATGCTTCGCATCATGGCCATGCTGCTGATTGTCAGCTGTCATTTCGTCGCCAACATGGGATGGGATCTCGAAGACTCGGGGCCGCTTCTTTCACGGTCGGCCGCCTGGGCATGGAATCATTGCGCGGGGCAGATAGGCGTATGCCTGTTCTTCCTGCTATCCGGATATTTCCAGGTCAACAAGGAGTTCCATCTGCGCAAACCGGTTTCGGTCATGGTGCAGACGTTCCTCTATACGGCCGGCATCTTGTTGCTGCAGGCGTGTCTGCTGATCGTGCATCCCACAGACGGGATCCGCGCGATATTCGCGCCGGCGGAGCTGTTCCGCACCCTGTACACCGCCCTGCTGCCGGTATTCAACGGAACGTACTGGTTCATCACGGCTTATGTGCTGATGATGATGGTGTCGCCGTATCTGAACATGGTGCTTCATCATGCGACGCGACAGGCATCATTGCGTCTCATCATGGTGCTGATGTTCGTAAGTCTGATGCCGCTCGTTTCGCTGGCACCGTTGTTCTGGACCACATGGACGTATGCCATGGCAGGCTATCTGATCGGTGGGTGGCTGCGACTGCATGGCGAGAGCAGCCGATTGTACCGATTTGTCAATCGGTGGACCGCATTGGTCGCCATGGCGGTGGCATACCTGGTGCTCGTTCTGTTCATCTATGCGGCGCTGCGATTCGGATTCTGGGATTGGCTGAGGTCCGATAGCCGCAGCGTATTCGGAGTTGTCCCCGCAGTGGAGCTTGTCGCTTCGTCCATGGTGTTCGTCGCCATGATGAAGGCTCCGGCTATTGATGCGGGTCGTATATCACGATATGTCATGCCGGTCAGCGGCAGTGTGTTCGGCGTCTATCTGATTCATGAGAACCCGTACGTCAGGGCCAATGTGTGGACGGTTTTGACCGCCATCCTGCCGCACCCGAACACCGTGCTCACCGTGGTGGGGCTGATGATCCCGACGGTGGCGGGCTTGTTTGCCGCGCTGACGATGTTGGCGTTCGTTTACGATGGCGTCATCGTCAAACCGGTGCAGCGAATGCTCGGGCTTCGTTCCTGAGGGCGAGGGGAGAGACAAATGAGACAGCATAGCAGTGATGTCGTTGGCACATTGCCAGTGTTGCCCGCATCAAGAGGCCGTATCCTCTGGGTGGATTATGCGAAGGCGTTCGCCATTATCGGCGTGTTCGTCATGCACGGTGCGGCGCCGGACGGATTGTCAGCGGTGGTGTCCGCCTATGACATGATGGTGTTCTTCTTCCTGTCCGGATTCGTGTTCTCGACCCGCAAATACCGTTCGTTTCCGCCATTCCTGCGGAACAAGGTGCGCACCTTGATCGTACCCGGACTGTTTCTCAGCGTCGTGCCGTTTCTCGTCGAACGATTGATCGGCCTGCTCCATGGAGAGACTTGGTCTCCTGCCGCATATCTCACATGGTTCGCCGGGTATGCGATCAACTTACGCGGGCATGATGGATTCGGCGTCATTCCTTGGTTCCTTACCTGTCTGTTCATGATGGAGGTCGGCGGCTATGCGCTGCTGCGGTTCCTTGACCGGTTCGGGCTGCGGGGGCGTCGGCGTGATGCCGCATTGGTCGTGGCCGCAGTGATAGCGGTGACGCTGGGTTGGACATACAGTGCGTATGTCTATATCGTGTTGCCGTGGGGTTGCGATGTGGCGTTGTCGATGTTCGGATTCTTCGTGCTGGGCATCCTGTTGCGCCGCCACGCGCGGGCGTTGCGCCGGGCGCTGTCGGCGTGGGTCATTCTGCCGGCCGCCATGGTGCTGATCGTATCGGTGTGGGTGAACGGCCATGTGTTCCATGGGTCGGTGAACCCGTATATGAACGATTTGGGCAATCCGGCGTGTTTCGTGGTCGGTGCTGTTTCGGGTGTGTGGATGGTGCTGGCCGTGTCCCGTCTGATCGCGGATGTACCGGCCATGAATCGTGCGCTGGGAGGGACGCTCTCGTATTGGGGACGTAATACGTTGGTGTTCTATTGCGTGAATGCTCCGATCTATCCGTCGTTGATTCCGTGGCTGCTCAGCCTGATCGGTCTGGATACTACGTCGTCCGATATCGCCATGCGGATGGCATGCTGCTTCGGCGCGATACTCATCAACCTCGCCATTTGCACGCCCTGCGCCGAGATCATGAACCGCTGTCTGCCGGGCATATTGGGCAAGACTCAGCGGTCTTCGGCCGTGGCTGCGTATGACGGCGCGATTCGGTGATCTTGGTTGATGGTACATACCGTCGTCTACGGTCGGCTGGGAGTCTGAGGAATTGTGACATGCACAGGACACCGCTCATAAGCGCGGCACGTCAAGCAGCGTATCGGTGCGCGGTACAACGTGCTGCGGTTCGTCAACGTACGGCTGCGGCACGGCGATCATCTGCGGCGGCTCCCGCGTGACGGTCTGATACAGACATGCGAAATCAAGCTCTTCGCATTTTGGTGTGTACGGGCGTTGTCCCGGTGGTGTCGGGATCACGCTGTCGCGTGATGCTGTGTTGCCGTGAGATTGCGCGATAGCGCAATCCCAGCATCGCGCTGCCGCGCGATGAACACGGCATTGCACTCACGCGCAATACTGTTTCCAGCGGCGGCCCGGCCGCCGCGCTTGCCAGTGTTCAACGCACTATGATGCTGGCGGAGCCTCGGCCCCCTCGGCTGAGGGGGGCTGTCACGCGAAGCGTGACTGGGGGAGCGTCCGCGGCGCCGTGCGCCGCCAACAACACGGCATCGCGCACAGCGCGATTCCGATACCACCCGCGCATCCACTACACTCAACCCATGAGGGAATGTCACAAGGCCAACACGCCTCTAGCCAAACAACTGCGCAAAAACATGACCCCATGGGAGCGCAAACTCTGGTACCGGTTAGCACCCATACGCTGCGCTGGCAGCGGCAGACCCCGATCGGCCGGCATATCGTCGACTTCTACTGCGCGAAGACCAGACTTGTGGTCGAACTCGACGGTGGCGGCCACTACACGTTGAAACAACAGGAAAAGAACGCCATTCGCACCCGGGACTTGGAGAATGAAGACCTGCTGGTGGTGAGGTTTGCGAACAATCAGGTGGATCGCATGTTCAATGAGTGTGCATGGAGATTGACCGGGTGGTAGCAGCAAGGATTGCCATGCGATAAGAGGGCATTGCGGCTCTGGTATTGGTATCGCGCTGCGCGCGATGCCGTGTTGTTGGCGGCACTAACGTGCCGCGACGCTCCCCCAGTCGACCTGTCGGTCGACAGCCCCCTCAGCCGAGGGGGCCGAGGCTACCGCCAGCGTCACAAGCGTTGAACACTTGCCTTGGCGGCAGCTACAGCTGCCGCTGACAGCACAGCATCGCGCGATAGCGCGATTCCGATACCTCGGACCGCACGACTCATACACGCCAAAATGCGAAGAGCCCGAAATCAAGCTCGTCGCAGTCGTGCACGATCCTGTCCTGCGTGCCGGCGATCGTTTTTCATTCGGTCTGCGGCTCGGCGTTCCTGAACTCGCGGGACAATCCCTTGACGTGCTCTCCCATGCACGTCACGGCCATCGCGACGGCGTTCTGCGTCTTGTCGTCGTTGAATTCCTCCTGTCCGTCCTCACTCGTCCGGTTCCGCTCCGCATTGGCGATTTATTTGCCTGAATGATGCCGCCAAGCTGCGGAAAGTTCGATAATCGTTGGAATTCCGCCAAAAATTTATTTGCTTGGTATTTGCTTTGCGGTATGCTGCGGCGATACACTGAAGGCATTGATCGTCATTGTCGAGCGGAAAGTAGGTGGGCCGATGCCCGAAGATTACGTGGCGCTGGTGATTCGACTGGCGCAATCCGTGTCGGAAACGCAGACGATAGAGTTCAAGGATTCCAACGCTCGATTTGAGATGATCGGACGTGATATCGCCGCCTTGGCGAATTCCGCTGTAGTGGAAGGTCAGGATTATGCCTATATGGTGTGGGGAATCGACGATTCCAGTCATGCGGTCATTGGAACATCATTCAATCCGCTGACCGCCAAGCGCGGCAATCAGGAGTTGGAGATCTGGCTTCGCGTGAAGCTGTCCGATAACGCGGAGTTTCAGTTCATTCCCGTGGAAATTGACGGGAAAACCGTTGTGGTGCTGCGAATCTGGCCGGCCATTGGATATCCGGTTTCCTTCGACAACGTCGAATACATCAGATCGGGAACGTCCACACAGCCGTTGCAGAAGAACACGCAACGTGAACAACGACTTTGGGATTTGACGAGAACCGGCGCATTCGAGGATCAGATCGCCATGCGGTGGCTGAGTCGCGATGAAGTACTGTCCAAACTGAATTGGGCCAGATACTTCACCCAAACCGGTATCCCCCTGCCGGAAGGCGGGTCGGGCATACTGCACTATTTGATTGCCGATTCGATAGTCAAGCCGTTGGACAGCGGACAATACGCTATCACCAATTTAGGCGCATTGCTGTTCGCCGTGAAAATGGACGATTTTGAAACCGTTTCCAGAAAGGCTATCCGCATCATCCGGTACACAGGCAAGGATCGGCTATCCGCAACCCGGTCAAAGACATTCCCCGGAGGATACGCGGACATCGACGCCATACTGGATTACTTGCAGGCGCTGCTTCCGGAACGGGAAGAGATCGACCGTGGTCTTCGCGTAACTGTGCAAGGATATCCTGAGCTTGCGATTCGTGAGTTATTAGGCAACATGCTCATTCATCAGGATCTCACGGTGAGGGGCAGCGGACCCTTGGTGGAGATCTTCGAAGATCGTGTGGAATTCTCCAACCCCGGATCTTCTCTGATCGAAGTATCGCGTCTGGTCAACGATCCGCCGCAATCACGGAATCCGAAGCTGGCAAAACTGGCACGGAGACTGAACATGTGTGAGGAAGCCGGTTCCGGATGGGACAAGATCATACGTTCCTGCGAACTTATGCAGCTTCCGGCTCCGGAGATTCAGGAAACACGTGGAGATGCCCCCAGTATGAGAGTGCGGCTCATGCAGCGTCGGCCTTACCGCAACCTGACAGTAGCTGAACGCATGCAGGCGTGTTATTGGCACGCGTGCGTGCAGTATGCCAATGGCGATTTTCTGACCAATGCGTCGTTGCGCATGCGCTTCGGTCTTCCGGCCACGTCCAGCTCGCAAATCTCGCGGCTGATATCGGAAAGCATCGAAGCGGGACTGATCCGCCTAGCTGACGCGGATGCGGCAAACAAGAAGAGGCAGTATCTGCCGGCATGGGCGGGTGTCTCAACGGCTGCGGATATTGCGCAGAATTTATTTGCCTGAATGATGCTGCCAAGCTGGGAAAAGTTCGATAATCGTTGGAATTCCGCCAAAAATTTATTTGCCTGGTATTTGCTTCACGGATGATTCACAGACGATCCGGCTATGTTTATGAGCGCGAGTCTTGAGTCGGGGATGATGCCGAGACGGAGCAGAAGAGCGTCCGCGACCCGTCCCCGCCGCCTCCCGCGCAACCGCAGGGCAAGACCAATGCCGCGTGTCGATGGCGTTCCGTTATACAATGCCAATGATTGCACATACCCGGCCGCGAATCCGGCCAACTCACAGAGAGGGGTCAATGATGATTGAAACGGCACAAGCGTTCGGCGTGGACATCGGCGGTTCCGGCATCAAGGCGGCGCCGGTCGACCTGGAAAAGGGCGAATTCGCCGAGCCGCGCCTGAAGATCCTCACCCCGGCAGTCTCCACCCCGCAGGCCGTCGCCGCGATCGTGCGCCAGCAGCTCGACCACTTCGAGGTTCCGGACTCCGCACCGGTCGGCATTGCGTTCCCGGCCCCGATCAAGCCCGGCCAGAAGCTCGACTTCATGGCCAACCTCGACCAGTCGTGGATCGGCGTCGACGTGACGGAAGTCTTCTCCGAAGCGTGCGGCCGCCCGGTCGTCGTCGTCAACGACGCGGACGCCGCCGGTCTCGCCGAACAGCAGTACGGCGCGGCCAAGGGACAGAACGGCCTCGTCATTGCGACCACGCTCGGCACCGGCATCGGCACCGCACTCATCATGAACGGCACGCTCGTGCCGAATACCGAGCTCGGCCACATCATCCTCGACGAAAAGCACCTCGACGCCGAAAAGTACGCGTCCTCCGGCGTGCGCGAACAGAAGGAACTCGGCTACAAGAAGTGGGCCAAGCGACTCACCAAGTACTACGGCCTGATGGAAAAGTACTTCAACCCGGACCTGTTCGTCGTCGGCGGCGGCGTGAGCCGTCAGAGCGACAAGTTCCTGCCGTACATCGACATCAAGACGCCGATCGTCCCGGCCAAGCTGCGCAACGAGGCCGGCATCGTCGGCGCCGCGTACTTCGCCAGCACCAAGCAGTGACGACACTTCGCGCGTAAATCCTTACCGGCTCCTCCCTTGTGGGGAGCCTTTTTGCTGCCATATGGGCGATGTTGCTCTCCCTCGTGGCGGAAAATGCTCACTGAGATCGCCGTGAGCGAGCATTTTCTGCCACGACGTGGTCGGAGTGGCGGTTTTCGCTCACTGACAGTACTGTCAATGAGCGTTTTCCGCCACGGGTGATTGACGGGTTTTCGTGATGCGTGGCTAGACTGACAGCCATGCGATTTTCCTCAAGAGTCGACATCAGCGCGCCCAATCCGATCGCCGCGGCGGAAGCGGCCGCCAAGCGCCAAGGCACCGTGCTCGGCAAGCTCAACGATTCCAACCCGACCCGTCACGGTCTGGCCCCGGCACTGGTGCCGGAAATCTACACGGCCGATCCGCGCGGCCCGCGCAAGGCGCGCGAGGCGCTCGCCGCGTTCCTGACCGCGACCTATGCTCCCCGTGCCGCTGCCGACGATGATTCCGTCGCATTCGACGCCGACGGCTCGGGATCGGACACTGCGAGCAATCGTACGAATGCGGGGGCGGTTGGTGCCGCCGATTCGGTCGAGCCGGTCAATCCCGACAGCCTCTACATCCTCAGCTCCACGTCCGAAGCGTACTCGTGGCTCATCAAACTGCTGTGCGACGCGGGCGACGCGGTGCTCGCGCCCAAGCCCGGCTATCCGCTCATCGAATCGATCGCCCGTCTCGAATGCGTTGACACGGTCGAATACCAGCTGCAGTTCGACGGATCGTGGTACATCGACGTCGCCGAACTCGAAGCACTGCTCGACGACGCGAACGTTGGCGAGCGCATCCGCGCGCTCGTTCTGATCAACCCGAACAATCCGACCGGCTCGTACGTCAAGCCCGCGGAGCGCGAGCGGATCGTGGCGTTGTGCCGCAAGCGCGGCGTCGCGATCATCGCCGACGAAGTGTTCTACGACTACACGCTCGAGCCGTTCGCCGGCAACGCGCGGCTCGCGGGGGAGCCCGGAGTGCTTACGTTTGCACTGGATGGGTTCTCGAAAATGCTCGCCGCGCCGCATGCGAAGGTCGGCTGGATCCAGGTGTCCGGTCCGGCCGGCGACGTGGCCGAAGCGCAGCGTCGGCTCGACGTGATCGCCGACGACTATCTGCCGATGAGCGACATCATCGCGCGTGATATTCCCGCGCTGCTCGACGCGGCCGGCAGCCAGACGGATCGCGTGCGCGCCCGCGTGCACGGCAATCTCACGACGCTGCACCGGCTGCTCGACGCGGACGAGCACGGGCTGGTCAGCGTGCTGCGCGCGGAGGGCGGCTGGAACGTGCTGTTGCGTGTGCCGAGCGTGATCGACGAGAACGAGCTCGTCCTCGCGATGATCGAACGGCACGGATTGAGCGGCCAGCCGGGATACTTCTTCGACATGGCGTCGAACGGATATCTCGCGATTTCGCTGCTGCCCGAACCGGCCGAGTTCGAGCGCAACGTGCGCGCCGTGCTGGATACGGTCAACGGGCTGGTGGGGTAGCAGTAGCGGTATCACGTTTTGCGTGATGCTGCGTTGATAGCGGCACGCCCGTGCCGCAGACGCTCCCTCAGTCCGCTTCGCGGACAGCTCCCTCAGCCGAGGGAGCCGAGGCTCCGCCAGCTCTTCACGCGTTTACTGACGTTGCTTGGTTTCCTCGTACTTCTTGCGAATGAGATCGGTGTAGCACGCGGCGGCGTCGGCGGGGGAGCCGTCGAAGACGATGTCGTGCTCGTCGAGCACGATCGTGCGGTCGATCGCGTACTCCGGGCGCTGGATCAGCTCGAGGTCGTGCGTGGCGAAGATCACCTGCTTGTCGTAGCTGAACAGGGCGCGCGCCACGTGCGCGGATCCGATCTCGTCAAGTCCCTTGGTCGGCTCGTCGGCCACGATCGCCGCCGGCGCGAAGCTCAGCGCGGACGCGATCGCGAGCAGATGCCGTTTCTCGCTGTCGAGCGCGCTGGCCGGCTGCATCGCCACGGACGTCAGGTCGAAGTGCGCGAACAGCGCGCCGATCGTCTCCTGCCGCGCGGCCTCCGGCACCTTGTGCTTCTTGAGCGGCTGGTCGATCGCCTCGCGGATGTCCTTGGCCTGATAGTAGCTTTCCGGAATCTCCTCGCGGCGCACGCGGCCGACCAGATCCCCGATGCGCTTCAGGTCGCGGCGGTTCGCCGTGTCGAGCGTCTCGCCGCCGGCCGTGACCGTCACCGTGCCGACGGACGGCTTGAGCGCGCCGTCGAGCAGCTTGAGCAGCGTCGTCTTGCCGGATCCGTTGAGTCCGATGATCGCGACGCGGCGCGTGTCCGGGCCGATCGTCAGGTCAACCGGCAGCAGGCCGATCCCGTTGTCGTCGTAGCGGTGGCCGGCGCCGGCGACCGTGAACGTGACGGACGACGGCTTGTCCGCCGCGCTTTTGCCGCCCAGAAAATCAAACAGTCCCATGCTTCCACAGTGTAGTCGGCATGGGACTGTTCGAGATGAATGATGCGGTGGCTCTGACGCTCCCCCAGTCAGCATCATAGGGCGTTTGCAGGCGAGGAGCGAGCGACAGCGAACTGACAACACAGTCAGCCGAAAGACTGTCCTGCATTGCACACGCTGCGGCTACCGCCGGTTCCGGAACGGGCCTGGGATCTCAGGCGAAGTAGAAGCCCTTGAAGTCGTACTGGTAGACGCGGTAGATGTACGCGGTGTTGAGCTCCATCTTGTACTGGACGAGCTGGTTGCCGTCCGCGTCGTACTGGCCGAACAGGCCCTGCATACCCGAATCGATGAGCACGTTGCCGTTGGACAGCACCTGCGCGGAGCTTACGTACGGCGAGTACGGCACGTCGAACGAGGTGACCTCCTTGTATGTGCCGGCCTTCTCGTCGACCAGATACTTGCGGTACTGCGAGTTGGAATCCTTGTCCTTGCTCGACTGCGCGGTCGAAATGCCGCTGATCACGGTCCAGTCGAAGTCGGGGCGGGTCATCGCGTAGCCGAAGTTGTTGTCGAACATATAAATGTAGTACTGGCCGTCCTCCAACGAATCGTCGGCCACGTACGTGATGGAGTGCTGGCCGCCGGTGTCGCCGAAGTCGCCGTCCTTGGTCAGGAACGCGTCGGCGTACGACGTGCCGTCCCACACGGACTTTTCGCCGATCATGTAGTCGAGCGTGGGCGTGCCCTCCAGATCGTTCACCTTGATGATCGTGGACGTCTCGCGCGCGGAGAACAGCGCGGAGCCGTCGGGCAGCAGCTGGATCGTGTTACAGTGCAGCCAGTCCCAGCGGTTCGTGGCGGTCGGGTCGGATTCGTCGATGCCGGAATGGTCGGTGGTGGACTTGTAGTCGGCGAACATTTCGCCGAAGTCGAGCAGCAGCGTCGTCTTGCCGGTGCTCGTGTCGAGCTTGACGACCTGGTCCTGCACGGCGTGGTCCTCGCGGCTCAGATCGGTGGCGAGCAGCACGATGTTGCCGTCCGCGTCGAGCGCGTAGTCGTGGTGGAGGATGAAGTCGCCGCCCAGATCGTAGATCTTCTCGAGCTTGCCGAGACGGTTCATGCCGACCATCGTGTGCGTGGACGCGGAGAACCACATGAGACCATTGTCGTCGAACAGCAGGCGGTGCGAACGGTAGTACTTGACCGGCACTTCGCCGCGCAGCACGCCGTTCGTGTCGTAGTAGTACATGAAGTCCTGCTCGTTGCTGTCGTTGCCGAGGATCGCGTACAGGCCGTTGCCGAGGTCCTCGCCGTCCTTCGCGGAGACGGTCTGCTCGAGCGTGACCGCCTCGGTGCCGAGCAGCTTCGGGCCCTGATGCGTGATCGTGTAGTCGAGCGAGAGGCCGTTGTCGTCGGTGAGTGTGAACTTGATCGTGTTCTCGACGCCCGGAATCAGGCCCAGCACCAGAAACTCGTGTTCGGTCTGGTACTCCTTGTCCTGATAGGCGGTGGCCGTGAAGTCCGGATAGCCGTCGGCGGAGACCGTGTACGTCACCTTGGTCTCGTACTGCGAGTTGAAGTACACGTACAGCGACGTCGTGTTCGTGCCGTACGGGTTGTCCTGCACGTAGATGTCGTCGACGGTGCGCTCCTTGGCGTCGCGCGCCTTGACGAGCTTCTCCTCGGCCATCTGCTGATAGTCGTCGGTGTACACGTTCGCGATCTGCGCGTTAAGCCGTTCGATGCGGTGCTGCTTGATGCTCGCGTCGACGTTGTCGTACGAGAACAGGCACAGGCCGACGGCGACGACGAGCGCGACGGCGGCGGAGACGATGCGAATGGCGGTGCGTTTGCCCGACATGACGGTCTTGGGACGGGTGGGTTGGTTCATGGTTCGATTAGCTCGGTTCCTGCAAGATGAATGGTCGGTAACGTGCGGATGAAGAATTCGCTATCGTCCATTAGTATGACTCGAGACTTGGAAAAACCGGGCGTGTCGCTGAACGTCAGCTGAAATTCAGCAGCGCGAACCAGCAACGCACCTCGTAGAACAGCCCCGGATTGTTGGCGGTCAGCGAATCGTCGCGCCCCGGTACGAAGCACGAGGCGATCATCACGGCCAGGCAGGCGAGCATCACCAGCATCATCAGCAGACGCACTGCGCGCCGGTGCAGCGGCACGCGGCGATACTTCGGATCGTCCGTCTCGTCCGCCTCGTCGGCCAACGGTTCGAACGCGTCGCCCCCTTCCATCAGCCGCAGCATCGCCGGCATTGCGGGCAGCGCGAACAGCCATCCGAAATCGGCCATGTACCGCCATCCAAGGCCGCCGGCCAGCGAGTCGATCACCACCATGGCCAACGCCAGCACCAGCGACACCATCATCGCGCCACGATACGGGCGCGGCACCAGCCGTCGCAGGCGCGGCATCAGCAGCGCCAGCAGCGCCAACGGGCACAGCACGAAGAACCCGCCTACCATCGGCTCCGTGAACCCCCATTGCGGCAGCGGCGCCGGACTGATCGACAGATACGGGAACGACCACGTGAACCGCAACGGCAGCAGCAGATAGTAGACGATCATGTACGGCAGGTCGACGGGCGGCAGACTGTAACGCGTCATGTCCGTGACCGTCAGCTGATAGTCGCTGCCGAAATCGAGCGGACCGCCGAACCGCGCCGCATTGTACGCCATCAGCGGGGCGACGACGACCAGCGCCGGCACGACGATCGCCAGCGGCGCGCGCAACGCGCGGGACAGGCGCACGCGACGGGCCGCCAGCCCGCGCACGATGCCGCGGATCTGCGGCCAGAACAGCGGAAACGCCAGCAGCGCGGACAAGGCGAACGTCGGACGGCAGCCGAAATTCGCGGCGATGCACACCGCGCCGCCCGCCAAATGCGGCAGCGACAGGGGAGCGCCGTCCGCAACCGTCCAATCAGCCACCACCGTCACGCCGCCGTCCGGCCGGCCGTCGCCGACCACGCGGTGCGCCGGCTGGATCGCGCCCAGCCACAGCCACAGGCCCAGACAGGTAAACATCAGCGAAGCGGCGATCGGCACCGAATAGAAATTCGTGCGGAACCACAGATAGCTCGCGTTCGTGGCCAGCAGGAAGAACACGACGATCATCGACGCGCTCGCCACCGACGTGCGCGGCGCGACGCGGGCCAGCAGCCGCACGACCAGCAGGCACGCGAACACGAGAAAACCGAACATGAGCAGCAAATCGGCGGCTCCGGTCGGCAGGCTCAGGCCGCCGTCCACCCACAGCGACGTGACCGCCTGATACGGCACGAACAGCAGCACGGCCGGCAGTACGCCGAAATACGAATACCAGCGGCCGTCATGAAACGCGTGATCCCAGTAGATCGGCGTGACGCCCTCCGCCAGCAGCCGGTTGCGCGTGACGATGTCGTACGGGTTCGCCGCATCCGCCAACGCCTGCGGCACCGGCAGATCCAGCCACGCGTGGCCGTGCAGCAGCGCGTCCGCCGTCTGCGCGTACTGGTCGAAATCGTACGTGTATCCGCCCTGCTCGTGGAACGTCAGCGGGGCGGCGTTCGCGATCTGCCAGCCGACCGCCCACAGCGTCATCACGGCCGGCACCGCCAGCGCCAACGTCAGCATCCGCCGCTGACGGCCGTCCGACGGGTCGAGCCGCGTGCGCCACAGACGCGACCCCGGCCGCCACAGCATCACCAGCATCACCACGAACGCCAGTACGGCCACGCGCAGCCAATCCCACTGGAACGGCACGCGCACGTTCGCGCGCACCGCGGCGATCGGCACCACCGAGTCCTTCGGCTCCTCGACCCACATGCGGATCGTCGACGCGGCGTCCGTGCGCACGAACCGCGAGCGCGGCGACGCCGTCGACACCGCCTGCGCACGGCCCGCATCCATTCGGCCGGTCCGCGTCGTGTCGTTCAGCCGCACATGGAACGTGGACAGCGGGCGTTCCTGCGTGGTCTGCGTTGTGCCTGCGCCGTCGTCCGTCTTGCCGGCGCCGTCGGTCTTGCCGGTGTCGCCAGCCGTGCCTGCGCCGTCCGTCTCGACCAAGTCGACGCGCGCATACGCCGACGTGCCGTCCGCCTTCACCTCGAGCCACGCCCGCGTCGGATCCGTGACCTTCAGCATGCCGCTCGCCGTGCGCTCGAGGCCCGGGCCGAGCGTGTTCTCGGCGGCCGACGTGTCGGTGCTGGCCGCGAGCGTCGTCCAGAACGGCAGATTGAACACGGCGCATTCGAGCGCGACGATCACCAGCATGGACGCGCAGATGCACAGCAGCGTGCGCGGGCGGACGATCGGACGGCGGAACTGACGGAGAGAAGAGGGCATCCCATTATTCTATCGGCTTTATTCTATCGGCTTCATGTCGGGTTGGTCGGGAAGAATGTGGGGCATGCCACAGCACACACCACACCATAATCATGGCCTCGGCGTGCCGGCCGTGATCGATCGGCTGGTGCGTACCCTCGACGCGCGCTTGCGCGGCCGCAGGCCCACGTCCGGCAACTCGTCCAACCCGCTCGGAGCCGCGCTCAACACCCTCGGCGACCATGCCAGTGACGAGGATCTGCTCAAGACGTTCAAGGAACACGCCATCGTGCTGTCGCCGTTCGTCAAGCGGCGCGTGTTCGACCAGCTGACCGGCGTGCCCGACGGCATCACGCTCGGATGGGCGCAGCTGCCCGTCCGGCAGGGCAGCGTGCTCTCGCTCGGCGTGTTCTCCGACCGCACCCATTTCGCGCAGCTGGCGCTCGCCGACAGCAAGGGGCGCGTGTTCATGTGCCATGATCCGGAAACGGACACGCAGGGCATGCAGTGCGCGTTCATGTTCGGCAAGGAAAGCGATCTGAAGCTGCCCGACGGGCCGCGCTTCGGCCATGATGCGGCGGCGAAGGGGCGCGCCGCGGGGCACTCCGGCCGCTCGCCGCGCGTGCTGGACGTGGTGCAGGGCGGCATCGTGGGCCGCGACGAGACCGGACGCATGATCTGGCTCGCCTCGTGGCTGAAGGCGGGCAACCGGTACACGCTCGAACAGGTGCGCGCCGAACTGCCGCCGTCCATGCGCTTCGACCTTGAATACCGCGACGCGATCGCCGTCGCGTTCTTCGCCGCGTACCTGCTGCCGATGTTCCACGGGCTGCTCATCGGATTCGGCGCGGGCAACATCTTCCGCCGACTCAACCGCGAGGCGCCCATGGGCGCGATCCGCCGCTGCCTGCGCGACACGCTCGACGCGCGCGCGCACGGCATGCGCGCCTCCGGACTCGAGGACCATTTCGCGGACCTCATGCACGAGGCCGGCGCGCTCGAACCCACCGCCGGGCTCGAGGCGGTGCACGGCGCCGAGCCGATGCACCTGTACACGTCCACGTATTCGGGCAACTACTTCTTCACCTGGGATTCAGGCCTGCAATTCCCGGCGGCGTTGAAATCGCTGCGCATCGAGGGCAACCTCAACCGGTTCGCGGCCGTGAGCGCGTGGCTGGAACGCAACGCGAAGCTCGGGCTCACGCCGATCGAGGACACGGTCACGCGCGCGCAGGCCGCGCAGATCGACTGGATGCTGCTCGAGGATCCGGCGTTGATCGCGCTGTCCAGCTCGGACGCGACGAACGGGGCCGCGGACGACGAGGCCGGGCGCGACGGCTGGCATGCGGTCATGCGTCTGGTCGACGAGGCGCGTGCGCAGGCCGGGCGTATCGCCGAACGCAATCCGGATCCGGCAGGGGCTTCCGGGGCTTCCGGTGTCGGTGCATCTGGCGTATCCGGTGCATCCGGCGCCGGTTCGGAATGGCTGTACCGGCAGACCGTGTCCACGCTGCTGCGCAGGCTGCGTCTGCCGTACCGCTTCGACGTGGAGTTCCGCTCGAATCTCGCCTCCGGCGAGGCCGCGGTCGGCTTCACCACGGCCGGTCCGATGATGATGCCGTCGAGCCGTTACGATGCGGCGCGCCACATGTGGGTCGCGCTGTCCGACGACGAACGCGCGGCGATGAGCGCCTCGTACAATCTGCGCGTCGGCCTGATGATCGCGGCCATGATGTTCGGTGCGAACGATCGCATCCGCAGCGTGTCGGTGCACGTCGACTCGATCGGGCTGGAGGAGGCCGTCGCCGAACAGGATTCGGCGATTTCCGACATGGCCCAGCAGATGATGCACACGCTTGACCGGTTGCGTTTCGGCGACGTGGGACTCGGCGGCGGCAAGGCCGATCCGAAGGACGGCGACTGGCACGGCGACCCGTCGCGCACGCCGCCCATGTCGGTCGACGAAGGCCCGTCCGCGGACATGCCCGACATGTCCGGCGCGACGGAACCGTCCGATGACGCGCGCGCCGCGGGTCCCGCGCTCGGCGACGGGGCGGACGACGCGTCCGCAGCGTCCGGCGACGGGGACTCCGCCGCGTCGCGGGACATGGACCATGCCGACAAGGCGACCGTCGACAGCCAGTTCGAGGATCTCATGCGCGGCGTCGACTTCGACGAGGTCGCGTTCAACATGCCCACCGGCAACACCGGCGATTCGACCGACGACATGGGCGGCGACGTCGACGACGCCGGCGGCGACGTCGCGCTGCCGGCCGACCCGAGCGACCCGCTCAGCGCCCTGCGCGCCAACCCGACCGTGCGCACGCTGGCCACCGTCACGTTCACACGCGACGCGCTGCTCGCGCGGCTGTATCAGGACGGGCTCGAACACCCCGCCGACACGTACCGCATGTTCGACGCGAACATGTCGCTCGACGGACACGGTGCGCTGCGCGAAACCGACGCCGGCTTCGACCTGCGCGACAGCCGGTTCGCGCCCGCCGGCGCGCAGGAGGAACCCGAACTGTCCGAAGCGGCGTTCGCGCCGGCCGTCTCGCGCGTCCTCGGCGCGCGCGACGCGGCCGACCTGTCCATCCAGCGCGTCGACCTGCTGCAGCACGGCGTCGCCGAATTCCACCGTCTCGCCGCCGACGACGCACTGCCGTCCGTCGACAAGGCACAGCGCGCCATGCGGCTCATCGACCGCATCGCCGACCCCGAGCTCAGCCGTCTCGCGCCGCAGGTCACCAGCGCGCTCATCGACGGCCGGGACACGCCCGACATCACGTTCCAGCTGTCCGACGAGCTCAACCGCGAGCGCGGCAAGGCGCGCGACCTGCTCTTCTCCGGGCAGATCGACCGCGCGATCGACGTCATCGAGGCCGAACTCGAACGGCTCGACGTCATGTACGCGAACAATCCCGGCGTGCCGCGCTACTTCAACTCGTACGCGGAACGCGTCGTGTACAACCGCCTGTTCGCCACCTCCGGCGAACAGACCGTGCTCATTCCCGACGACCTGTTCTACGCGCACATGGAAGTCGCCGACATCCTCTCGCAGGTCAAAGGCGCGCAGGCCGCGCTGCCGCATCTGAACGCGATGGTCTCCTATGCGCCCGCGTATCCGCTGTCGCATCTGAAGCTCGCCATGCAGCTGGCCCGCAGTGAGGACTGGGATTCGGCGCGTGCCGCATGCCTGAACGCGCTGCGCGTCGCGCTCGACCGCGACGACGCCGCGTTCGCCTACTACCGTTTTGCCTACGCGGAATGGATGCGCGACCAGTTCGACGTGGCCGTGGCCGCGTACATCATGAGCGATCACATCAGCCCCGGGCAGATCGGCGCGCTGGACGGCGAACTGCGCGAGCTCGTCGCGCGCGCCGACTCGCAGTGCGTGCCCGTGCCCGACGGCGTCGACGCGGCCAAGGCCGTGCTCGCCGCCCATGATCTGCCGATCTGGCCGCACACCGAGGTCGCCGGCATCGTGAGCGACGCGGCCCGGGTGTGCGTCGACCACGGCATGTTCGTGCCCGCGCGCACCCTGTCGGTCGCGTGCGCGCGCATGAACGACGACGAGAGCGATGGGATCGACGTGATTCAGGCGCAGTTTTTGCGGTCTCTTAATGCTTAGGGCTTAGGGCTTAATGCTCTTAGGGCTTGGGGCTTAGGGCTTAGGGCTTGGGACGGCCGGGGTTTCTTTCTGGTTCCCGGGATTTCGCTGAAAAATCCCGGGAACCAGAAACCTCACATTTTCAAACAATCGTACATTGCGGTTTGGCGGAAAATAGCGGTTGTAACATCCAAAACCTCACACGCCTGGTTCCCGGGATTTTCTCGCCACAATCCCGGGAACCGGGAAGGATCATCCAAACACTCTGGCGAGTCCCATCAGGCGCATCTGCCGCTCCATCATCATCCTGATCACCTGCACGATCCGCTGTCGGGCAGCATCATCAGCCAAGTCGACCGCCGTGACCAATATGATCTCCCATCCAGCCAATCTCAATCTATTGAGCTTTCTGGCATCTGCGCGCATCTGGCTGACTCCGGCATGATATCCGCCCTGATACTCTATGCCCAGTTTGATGTCAGGATATGCAATGTCTATGAAGTAGCAATCGTTTGGCCCAAACGCGACGCGATGGTTGACCGAAGGCGTACCCAGCCCGTTCCTCATCACCAGAACATAGACTTGGGATTCGGGCGGCGAATCGGTGTTCGCCACAAGGAACGGCGCTATATTCAGGCACTTTGTGCGTCCTTGAAATCCTTTGACATCCGTTGCATATCGGACCAGTTCGTCAATGGATGCGACTCTGCGGCGACGGTCCCGGCATGCGAACGATCCCGCTATGACCGCCAGGCTTTCCTCGCTGCAATATCTGGCCATTTGCGCCCATGTCATGGCCGGGCTTGCCACGCCATAGGATCCTGCATGCTTGGTCAGAAAGTCACCTTTCCACGAATGCGTGACCACGTTGTCATATCGACGGCGTTTGGCTTTCTCGGCAAAGACAATATGATGCAGGTCAGTGGACAGCGTGCAGTCGGGAGGCGGAGAGGTTCCCCAGTATTCCAACGCGCTGCAGTGTGAGAACACAGGGGTGATATCCAATTTGCTGGCCAGCGCGGCGCATTGATCGCGTCGTTGCCGCATCAGCTGCAGAGCCTCATCATACATAAAAGAGTTCATGTGGCGAGGCTATAGGCGGAAGCCGGGTATGGCAAGTCAAAACGGGGTATGTGGTCGAAAGGTCCGAGTTATCCACAATCCTTGGTTCCCGGGATTGGGCTGGAAAATCCCGGGAACCAGAAACCTCACATTTTCAAACAATCGCACATGGCGGTTTTGACGGAAAATGGCGGTTTCATCCCCTAAAACCTCACACGCTCAGTTCCCGGGATTTTCCCACCCAAATCCCGGGAACCGGCTGCCTACAGAACCCACGTCAGGAATGGCAGGATGACCGTGCCGACCAGCGCCATGCCGCCGCCAATCCTGGTCATCACAATATAGAAGTCGGTCGGCTCTCCTCCGCGCACGTCAAGGAAATGCTCGATGTGCCACATCGTGTTCGGCGCAAATAGGGCACATGCGCCGCCAGCGATCAGCAAGATCTCCACCAGAACGAACATAAAGATAGTTGACGCGTCCATAATTGCCTCCTTTGGCATACTGATATCAGTTTAGCCAGTTCCCAAGATCGGCATTCGAGAATCCCGGGAACCGGGCGGGTGCGATTTGAACGCGAAGAAGGCCTGGTTTCCGCCAAAACGCCATGTGCGATTGCGCGAAAATGTGCGATCTTCGGTTCCTGAGATCGTCCCGTCCAATCCCGGGAACCAGCAGTCACCGGTAGACTGGAGTGCGATCGATCATGATGGAGGGCTTATGACGGACGAACAACTGGCATGGGATTTTGACGCGCCCGCGGACGGCGACGACGGCAAGGCCGGTATTCCTGCCGTGGTGGACAACACCGGTCTCAACCGGTTCGCGCCGGGCAGCGACCAGTGGATCGCCGCATTGCAGCCGGACGACGAGGACGCGCTGCGCCTCGACCGGCTCGACGTGGACTCGTTGAGCGCCGAAGCGGCCGCGCGACTGTGGGCGCGTGTCGCGGCATGGGTCGAATCCGACCAGATCGCCTACTACATCGACGACGCGCCCGTCTCGTCCGACGCGGCCTATGACGCGCGCTTGCGCTGCCTGCAGAGGCTCGAAGCGTCGTTCCCGTCGCTCGACTCGCCGCAGAGCCCCACGCATCGCGTCGGCGGCACGTTCTCCAACGATTTTGCGTCCGTGCGCCACCCGTCGCGCATGATGAGTCTCGACGACGTGTTCTCGATCGAGGAACTGCGCGACTGGTACGACGGCGTGATTCGCGACCTCGACTGGCCCGAATCCAAGCCGCTGCCGATGAGCTGCGAGGTCAAGATCGACGGCCTCGCGCTCAACCTCATCTACCGCAACGGCGTGCTTGAACAGGGGCTGACGCGCGGCGACGGCGTGACCGGCGAGGACATCACGCTCAACGTGCGCACCATCGGCTCCATCCCTGCAAACCTTGGCGGTCCGGCCGAGGACATCCCCGAATTCGTGGAGATCCGCGGCGAGGTGTTCATGCGCTGGGACGACTTCCGCACGCTGAACGCCGAGCAGGAGGACGCGGGCCGCGCCCCGTTCGCCAATCCGCGCAACGCCGCCGCAGGATCCCTGCGCCAGAAGGACCCGCGCATCACCGCGACCCGACGGCTCAGCTTCTACGCGCACGGCATCGGCACGCTGCGCTGGGGCGAGGGCCGTGCGGCCGGATCGCACGACGTCGTCAACGACCAGTCCGAAGCGTACGAACTGTACACCAAGTGGGGCGTGCCGGTCTCGCCGCACAATCGCACCGTCACGAACTTCCGGCAGATTCTCGACATGATCGACTACTACGGCGAGCACCGCGGCGACATCGAGCACGCGCTTGACGGCATCGTCGTCAAAGTCGATGATCTGGGACTCCAGCGCGCGCTCGGCGCGACGTCGCGCGCGCCGCGCTGGGCGATCGCGTACAAGTATCCGCCCGAGGAAGTCAACACGGAACTGCTCGACATCACCGTGCAGGTCGGCCGCACCGGCCGCGTCACGCCGGTCGCCGTGCTCAAACCCGTGTACGTGGCCGGCTCGACCGTCGCGCGCACCACGCTGCACAATCCGTCCGAAGTCAAACGCAAGGGCGTGCTCATCGGCGACACGGTCGTCGTGCGCAAAGCCGGCGACGTGATCCCCGAACTGGTCGGGCCGGTGCTGGAGCGTCGCAAGGGGCGCGAAGATACGTTGCGCGAGTTCGTCATGCCCGAGTATTGCCCGTCGTGCGGTGCGAAACTTGCGCCGGCCAAGGAAGGCGACAAGGACATCCGTTGCCCGAACGTGGAAAGCTGCCCGGCACAGCTGACCGAACGCATCATCAACCTCGCGTCGCGCAAGGCGTTCGACATCGAGCATCTGGGCGACCAGTCAGCCATCGCACTGACCAATCCGGAGGAGAACCGGCCCGATTCGGTCGCGACCTACGCTCCGGGGCTGACGGAGATCGTGGTCGCGCCGGGCGAGGAGCCGGATCCGTACGAGCCGGTCGCCGGGCTGGAACTGCCGCCCGTGCAGACGCCGGTCCTGTCGAGCGAGGCCGGACTGTTCGGCCTGACCGCCGCCGACCTCAAGGACGTGCGCGTGTGGCGTGAGGCCGCGATCATCGAAGTGCACGAGACGACCGACGCGAACGGGCGCAAGAAGAAGGTGCGCCGCAGGATCGGCGGGTCGGGATTGTGGCATCAGGTGCCCGCGTTCTGGACCGCGCCGACCTCGGCGAAGAAGCTCACGGCCAAGCAGCTGGCCGAGCGGGCGGCCGAGGCCGACGGAGCGGCCGGCGCGCCGACCACGGCCGGCCCTGACGACGTCGTTTCCACGGACACGAATGCGGGCACAGTTTCTGCCCCGTCGACCGTCGCCGCATATCCCGACTACGACGTGCCGGCCGACGCGGTCGTCGTGCGCGTCGAGCACAAGACCACGCGCGCGGGCGCGACCGATGTGCCGGTCATCATCCGGCCGGGCGAGAACACGCGCAAAATGTTCGACGAAATGGACAAGGCACGTCACGCCGACCTGTGGCGCGTGCTCGTCGCGCTGTCCATCAGGCGGCTCGGCCCGCCCACCGCGCGGCTCATCGCCTCCGCGTTCGGCTCGTTGGACGCGATCGAACGGGCGAGCGCTGAGGAGCTGTCGGCCATCGACGGCATCGGACCGGAAATCGCCGAATCGGTGGTGCGATGGTTCGCCGAAGCGCGGGAGCCTGGCAACTGGCGCGGCGCGGTGCTTGACGCTTGGAAGGCGGCCGGCGTGGGTGTCGGACATGCCGAAGTGAGCGGACTGCCGCAAACCCTGGCAGGCAAGACGGTTGTGGTGACCGGCTCGCTTGAAGGCTATTCGCGCGATTCGGCCAAGGAGGCGATCATCGCGCGTGGCGGCAAGGCGGCGGGGTCGGTGAGCAAGAAGACCGACTGGGTGGTTGTCGGCGCCAATGCCGGGTCCAAGGCCGCCAAGGCCGAGGAACTGGGCATCCCCATGCTCGATGAAGCCCAGTTCGCCACGCTGTTGGAGACGGGCGAGATCTGATCTGGTCCTGTTGCCGGTTCCCGGGATTGTGGCCAAGAAATCCCGGGAACCGGGTGTGTGCGGTTTGTCGGGTTGAATCCGCTGTTTTCCGCCAAAATGCTATGTGCGCTTGTGCATCAATGGGCGGTTGCCGGTTCCCGGGATGCGTGTGCCTGATCCCGGGAACCGGTCGATTGCCTCTGGCATGGCGGGCGCTCGCACGCTAGGCTAGGTGGGGCACATAAGGAGGATGATTCATGACAGCAGACACTCGGCACATCGAAGCGGCCATCTATGAGCGGCTCAGCAGGGTCATCGACCCCGAACTCGGCCGGTCGGTCACCGATCTGGGCATGATCGCGGCGATCAACGCGGTGTCGGCGGACGCGACCGACGCAACCGGGGAAACTGGGGAAACCTCGGCGGCCGGGGCGACTGCCGACAGCCAGCCGGCCTACGACGTGACCATCCAGGTCGAACTGACCGTGCCCGGCTGCCCGCTCTCGGAGACGATCACCAACCAGATCAACGGCGCAGTCGCCTCCTATCCGGACGCGCGACTTACCCCGCATATCGAGGTCACCTCGATGAGCCACGACAAGCTCGCCGACCTCGTCGCCGATCTCAAGGCAGAACGCAAGCAGAACCCGTTCAACAAGCCCGGCATCAAGACGCGCATCTTCGCGATCGCCTCGGGCAAGGGCGGCGTCGGCAAGTCGTCGGTCACGGCGAACCTCGCCGCCACGTTCGCCGCGCTCGGCTACGACACCGCCGCCATCGACGCGGACATCTACGGTTTCTCGCTGCCGAAGCTGTTCGGCGTGCACACGCAGCCCACGAACCTCAACGGCATGCTCATGCCGGTGACCGCGTGGGGCGTCAAGCTGATTTCGATCGGCATGTTCGCCGGCGCCGACCGGGCGATCCTGTGGCGCGGCCCGCGCCTGCAGCGCTCGCTCGAACAGTTCCTTGCCGATGTGTGGTGGGGCGAGCCGGACGTGCTGCTGCTCGACCTCGCGCCCGGCACCGGCGACATGGCGATTTCCGTGGCGCAGGCGCTGCCGAACGCGGAACTCGTGGTCGTCACGACCCCGCAGCCGAGCGCGTCCGACGTGGCCGTGCGCTCGGGATTAGTTGCGCTGCAGGTGCCGATGAAGGTGCGCGGCGTGGTCGAGAACATGAGCTGGTACGAGCACAAGGGCGAAAAACTGCGCATCTTCGGCGAGGGCGGCGGACAGCGGGTGAGCGAGCAGCTCACCGACGCGCTCGGCTACGACGTGCCGCTCATGGCGCAGCTGCCGCTCGAGCCCGAACTGCGCGAGACGGGGGAGTCCGGCCGGCCGGCCGTGCTCACGCCCGAAGGCGCGCTGCGGACCGACGGCATCGGACGCGAGTTCCGCACGCTCGCCGAACGGCTGATGCGCTGATTTCGGTGCGGCGATGCGGCGCCGATGATGGCAGGGTCTGCCACCGGGCGCCTGCCATCGGGCGCATCACGCCGCGAACCGACGATAATACGGGCTGATCCGCGCCACTTCGTCCGGCGTGCCGGCGGCCTCCACCGTGCCGCCGTTCAGCACCACCACGTAATCGGCGCTACGGGCCTGCGACGGGTCATGCGTGACCTGCACGATGGTCCACCGGTCCTTGTGCGCATCGAGATCGGCAAGAATGCGCGCCGCCGTCTCGTGGTCGACCGCGGAAGTCGCCTCGTCGAGCAACAGGAAACGGGGAGCGCCTGCGACGGCCCGTCCGAGTGCGATGCGCTGCGCCTCGCCGCCGGACACGTTGGAGCCTCCCTCGTTGAGC
This sequence comes from Bifidobacterium miconis, assembly GCF_019331735.1. Lineage (GTDB taxonomy): Bacteria > Actinomycetota > Actinomycetes > Actinomycetales > Bifidobacteriaceae > Bifidobacterium > Bifidobacterium miconis. The sequence continues at coordinate 65,734 of NZ_JAHBBH010000003.1, read as the reverse complement.
ATGGTACCAAGTCCGTCCGGGAACGAGGGCACGCGGGCCAGATCGGCGGCCTGCCGCAGCGGCTCATCACTGTCGGCCGATTCGTCACGGTCCAACCCGTAGGCGAGGTTCTGCCCGACCGTGCCGGCGAAAATGTACGGATGCTGCGGCGCGTACCCGAATGCGGCGCGATAGCGGTCCAGCGGAATCCCGGCCGCGGGAACCGCCGCCGACGAGCCCGTCTCTCCCGTCGCATCGGCCTTGCCGTCGCGCAGTCCGATCGATCCCGAGGTCGGTTCGTACAGACGCAGCAGCAGCTTGAGCAGCGTGGACTTGCCGGCCCCGTTGCCGCCGACGATCGCCGTGCGCTTGCCGTGCGGAATGACCAGCGACACGTCGCTGAGCGCGAGACGACCGTCCGGGTAGGCATAGGTCACGTCATCGACGACCAAATCGCCGTCGACCGTCGCGCTAGCCTCCGTTTTGCCCGCGGCATCGGGCGTGACGATCGACGTCGCGCTTCCGACGGCCGACGCCTCCGCATCGCCCGACTCGCCTGTTCCGATCGGTTCGACGGGCAGGCTCATGATGTCGCCGGAATGCTTCAGTCCGCCCTGCGCGCCCTTGATGGCCTGATACTGCACCACGATCTGCTGCAACTGCGTGTTGACGTTGCCCAGATAGGTGGAAAACACGTTGATGCCGTCATGCGGCAGTTCGCGGCGCCGGATCATGCCGCTGCCGAACACGGCGACGGCGATAGAGCTGATCGTGCCGTACAACGTGTTGATCGGCACGATGACGGCGTAGATGAGGCCCATGAACAGTCCGGCCCGGTACTTGACGTCGATGGCGGCGTCGCCCTGCGCCGTCTCGTCGCGTACCGCGTTCTGCGCCTTCACGTAGCGGATGTTCGCCAGGTGCTCGGAGAAGAACTCGGTGGTCGCCTTGGTGCCGTCGTAGTAACGCTTCGCCGCCGCGAAGAACAACCGGCCGCCCAGAACGAACAGCAGGATGAACACCGGCACCAGCAGGAGCAGGAAGCCGGTCAGACGCGCGTTGTATCGGAACAGGACGATGAACGCCTTGCCGAACGCGTACAGCGAGGACGCCAGCGTGATGGTGCTCGTGATCGCATATCCGGCCCATGTCACGGACGTGGTGACGCCCGACACATAGGAGGACGGATTGTCCTGTTCGCTCACGCGCAACGGCAGCCTCAGGATGCGTCCCCACACCAGATTGCGGGCGTTGCGCGTGGTGCGCTGCTCGGCGTACGCGCTGGTCATGCCTTGGGCGAGCGCGAGAATCGAATTGCCGACGGCCAACGCCACGTAGCCGATGATGATGCCGTTGTCGAGCTTGCCGTTGTACAGCTGGACGCTGTATGAGGACACGCGCACGGTCAGATCGCCGTAGACGATGCCGATGACGAAGCTGATCGCATACAGCCACCACGGGATGCGCAGCGTGCGATAGAACGAGAGGAATTGCCTCCACAGCCCCTTGCGCTTGCGGCCATTGGGGCTGGCGCCAGTGCCGATGCCGGCCGTATTGCCGCCGGGAACGGCGTTGCCGGGAAGCGTTGCAGTCGCAGTCGTTGTCATATCAGTCCTCCTCGATTCCGGCGATCCTGCGGTAGTCCGCATTGCGCGTCACCTCATCCGGCGTGCCTTCCGCCACGGCATGCCCGTCATTCACGACGATCACATGATCGGCGCGGCCCAGCGCGCCGTCGTCATGCGAGACGGCCACGATGGTCGCACCCCCGGTCAACTTGCGAAGTCCCGACCATGCGGTTTCGCGCCTGTCGGCGTCAAGGTCGCTCAGTGCCTCGTCCAGCAGCAATATCTGCGGGCGTTTCAGCACGGCCCGGACCAGCGCGAGCAGCTGCCGCTCGCCGCCGGACAGTCCTTCGCCGGACTCCGCAAGCCGGTGATCGAGCCCGCCGTCCAGCGCACGCAACAGACCGCCGGCGCCCACGGCGTCGATCGCCCGTTCGATCTCGTCGTCGCTCACGGTTCGGTTCGCGCCGTACAGCAGGTTCTGCCGTATGGTGCCTTCGAAAAACACGTTGCCCTGCGGCACGAACACCACGGCATTGCGGTAGGAGTCGAGCGCATAGTCCTGTATGTCGGTCGCGGCGTCCGCCGCGCCGGCGCTCTCGTTCGCTACGCGAACCGAACCGGAGTCCGGCGTGCGCAGACGGTCGAGCAGCGTCAGCAACGTCGTCTTGCCGGCGCCGGACTTCCCGACGATTGCGGTGACCTTTCCCGCCGGGATCGTCGCGGACAGTCCGTCCAGCGGACGGCGGTCGCCATAGGCGAACGAGACCTTGTCCAGTACGATGTCGCCGTGCAGGTCGTCGACGGGAACGCCTGTGCCGTCGTCCTCGCCATGCCGCTCGGCGATGTGCGAGATGCGGTTGATCGAACCCTGCGCTCCCTTGAACGAACTCCAGTAGCCGATGGACGCCAGCGAGATGATCTGGCTGGAGAACATGAAGAACGCCACCCACTGCTGCGCGTTGATGGCGCCGGAGGCGAGGAAGGATCGTCCCACGAGCGCCACGACGGTGAACTGTATCGCGGTTGCGATCGCAAACGCCGGGGAGCTGAGCTGCGAGACCCAGCTGCCCTTGACGGTGTACCGGTACAGGTCCTGGATGCGCGAGGCGCTGCGCGCCGCCTCCCGGGATTCGCGCCCGTTCGCCTTCACGACGTCCGCATGCGTCACGGTTTCCGACAGGTTGCGCGTGAATTCGGCGTTGGCGGTGTTCGTGCGGTCCGCAATGCTGTACGACAGCTTGCCGAACACGAAGTGGACGGCCACGAACAGCGGCAGCGTGGCGGCCAGCGCCCAGGTCAGGCGCGGATCGTAAGTGCCGACGGTGTCGAGCACGGCCCACAGCGAGTACACCTGCACGATGAGCTCCAGCACCACGTTCACCACCAGCTGGCTGACGCTCTCCACATCCGAGACCACGCGGGAGATGAGCTCCTTGGGCCGGTTGCGTTCAAAGAACGACAGCGGCAGCGTGAGGATCCTGCGCCACACGGCGCGGCGCATCCGCCGGTCGATCAGCGACGAGCAGACGTAGCTGACGAACGTGGACACCGCCGTCAGGCCGGCGTTCGCCAGCGTGAACGTCACGAACGGCAGCACCACGGTCACGAAGCCCACGTCGCCGGTGTACAGGCGAGCGCTGTACGTGGTGGCGTCGATCGAAAAACGGACCAGTACGATCCGCAGTGCCAGATAGCCGATGATCCATGCGATGGGCAGTCGCGCGATGCGCAGCACATTCCAGAATCGAGCGTAGATGCCGGTGTCCCGCTCGCGCAGCCCGTCCAGAAGACGTGCTTGGCCGGATGCGACCGACCGTTTCCCCAATGATGTGTCCAGAGACATTACGATGTATTCCCCTCATATATGCGCGATAGGTTCGATCGCGCACGCATAGCATAGCCATGACGGTTGGGAAGAAATGCGAGAGTTGATATATCGATAACCTATGACGAGATATCAGCCATATAGTCATCATCAAGCGATATGCACATTAACGTTAACCATGTTCAAGATGACTTATCTCCGACATTGGACGCGTCCGACACGCAAGCATCACTCCCACTTGGCGAGCCACGGCCCGATGTTCGCCGCGATGATCCACGCGCCGCCGATGGTCCATGCGCCGCAGAGCGATCCGAAGACGATGTTCCATGCGGTGTTCCCGTGGGGCCGGTTGAACGTGGCTCGCGCGGCTTTCGGGTCGTCGGGATCATAGTCGATGTCCATCGGGTCGCCGGAGTGGTATTCGCGGTCGTAGTCGATGCCGCGCGTGTTCAGCTCGTACGGGATCCCGTCCACCTCGTACCGCACCACGTAATGGTGGTCGATGACCGTATCGTCGGAGCCCTTGTCCTCGACTCTGCGCAGCACGGTGCCGACGGTCATGGCGGTGGCCCGCTTGGTCAGACGATGCTCGCCGAATATGTCCGCGACGAACATGAAGAGCATTAGCAACCCGGACACCACCATGATGGCGCCTCCAAACAGCATGACGCCCCCCCTTGTCACCCGTTCGTTAAACCGATACCCTCATTATCCCACTCCGACCCCTGAAGAAGAAGTGGCCGCGCTGACAGGTATCCCGCCGAAACATGTGCGCGCCGAGGCAAGAGTGGGTGGCTGCGATGCCGACTGAGATGGAGTAGCAAAAGAACCCCCGTCAACATGGCGGGGGTTCTTTTTACATTTAGCTTGTATCCCAGTTCGTTAAGAACTGGCGGAATCAAGCCATTTTCAACACCTGAAGATCAGATGTGGAAGTACAGCTCGTACTCGAGCGGGGTCGGGGCCAGACGGGCCTGATCGATCTCGCCGCGCTTGATGTCGATCCACGTCTCGATCAGGTCGTCGGTGAACACGTCGCCGGCGGTCAGGAAGTCGTGGTCGGCCTCAAGGGCGTCCATGGCCTCGGCCAGGGAGCTCGGGACCTGCTTGATGCCCGCGTGCTCTTCCGGCGGCAGCTCGTAGAGGTCCTTGTCGACCGGCTCCGGCGGCTCGATGTGGTTGAGGATGCCGTCCAGACCAGCCATGAGCTGGGCGGAGAAGGCCAGGAACGGGTTGCAGGACGGATCCGGAGCGCGGAACTCGATGCGCTTGGCGGCCGGGGAGGTGCCGGCCAGCGGGATGCGGATGGCGGCGGACCGGTTGCGGGCCGAGTACACCAGGTTGACCGGGGCCTCGAAGCCCGGGACCAGACGGTGGTAGGAGTTCAGCGACGGGTTGGTGAAGGCCAGCACGGAGGAGGAATGCTTGATCAGGCCGCCGATGTACCAGCGGGCGATGTCGGACAGGCCGCCGTAGTTCTTCTCGTCGTAGAACAGCGGCTTGCCGTCCTTCCACAGGGACTGGTGGCAGTGCATGCCGGTGCCGTTGTCGCCCGCGAGCGGCTTCGGCATGAAGGTCGCGGCCTTGCCGGCGAGAGCGGCGGTCTCGTGGACCACGTACTTGTACTTCATCAGGTCGTCGCCCGCGTGCTGCAGGGAATTGAAGCGGTAGTTGATCTCCTGCTGGCCGGCGCCGGCGACCTCGTGGTGGGAACGCTCGAGGATCAGGCCGACCTTCTGCAGGTTGGCGACCATGTCGTCTCGCAGGTCCTGGGTGTGGTCGATCGGCGGAACCGGGAAGTAGCCGCGCTTGACGCGGTTCTTGAACGCGATGTTCGGGGTGCCGTCCTCTTCGGTGTCGAGGCCGGTGTTCCACGGGGCCTCGATGGAGTCGACCTCGTAGAAGGAGCGCTGCATGGAGTTCTCGTAGCGGACCTTGTCGAAGATGAAGAACTCGGCCTCCGGCGCGAAGGACGCGGTGTCGGCGATGCCGGTGGACTTCAGGTAGGCCTCGGCCTTGCCGGCGACCTGACGCGGATCGCGGGAGTACGGCTCGTCGGTCAGCGGGTCGACGATGGAGAAGGCCACATCGAGGGTCTTGTGCTTGCGGAACGGATCGACGAAGGCGGTCGTGACGTCCGGCACGAGCTTCATATCGGACTCGTTGATGGCCTGGAAGCCCTCGACGGAGGAACCGTCGAACGGCATGCCGTCGGTGAACGCGTCCTTGAGGAACTCGCTCGCCGGCACGGTGAAGTGCTGCTGAACGCCGATCAGATCGGTGAAACGAACGGAGACATACTCGATGCCTTCCTTGTTGATAAGGGCCTCGGCGTCTTCCTTGGACTTGAGTTCGGTCACGGGACCGCTCCTTTCGTGAAGTAACTTACAGGCTTACAGTCTAGGAACGAGCGTTTCGCCCGCTCGTCATTTCGGTTACGAGCATGTTTCGTACGGGCGACGCCGACGTGCCGGCGGACCTGATTCCGCGGAATATCTTGATTTTTCGATTACGTCGTGGTAAGCGGTGCGGTTGCGGTGCGTTCGATTGGTGAGATCGGATATGGAAAAGCCCCGGGAGTCGGTTGACTGCCGGGGCGATGATGACGGCCTGACACGGCCGTGCGGCCGGACTGGTGCCGTTGCCTGATGCCGCTGCCGCGATCAGCGGCCGCGCATGGCGCGACGGCTGACGCGCTGCGGTCGGTTCGGATCGATGCCCTTCGGGATGCCGTAGCCGGCCTTGGTCTGCAGCGTCTTGAGACGGGCGTTGAGCGTGTCCAGCTCCTCCTTGGTGAGCATGAAGCGCGTGGTCGGCTTGATCTTGTACCACATGGTGTCCCACCAGCCGGTCGGCTGGGACTTGGGCTGGTACGCCTTCTGCTTGAGGATGGTCTTGCGCAGGTTCTGCAGGCGGACCTGATGCTCGCCGGTGCCCACGTAGATGCGGTAGACCGGGATGCGCGAGCCGGCGGTGACGCCCTTGATGCTCTGCTCCTGGCGTTCCATCGGGCGCTGCAGGCGGTTGTAGTCGCCTTCGGCGAGCAGGTAGATGCCGTTGTATCCGGTGCCGCGCCAGATCGCGTCCTTGGTGCGCGGGTCGATCCACACGGGCTGTTCGGGGAAGCTGAAGCCGGCCTTGCTGATGTTGCCGAGCACGCTGACGGCGGCGCCCGGACGGCCTTCGATCTTCTTGTATCCGACGCGGTCGGCGCGGTTGGTGAGCACCATGGTGGCGAGCAGCATGCCGAGCATGATCGCGGTGATCACCAGCAGGATCCACGACAGGATCGTCCAGTGGAACGCGATGCCCAGAATGATGAACAGGACCAGCGGACCGAAGCCGGCGCCGGCGAGCATCCACGGCAGGTTCTTGTCGTCGGCGACCGTGTACTTGTAGATCTTCCTGATCTGCTCGATGGTGGTGGCCATGTTCGAGAACAGGCCCTTCTTCTTCGGCTTCTCGGCCTTGTCAGCCATGTAATTCCTCACTTGCTCATGGGTGGACACACTATTCCACCACCTTACCAGCACCGCCGCCCCGCCGCACCGCTTCACCGCGTGTGCAGCGGTCGGCCGTCGGCCTTGAGCAGCGCCTCGCCGAGCGTCTCCGCGAACGTGGGATGCGGGTGGATGAGCCGGGCCGCATCGTGTAGCGGCACCCGGTTGCCGACCAGTTGCTCGGCCTCGGCGATCAGATCGGAGGCGAGCGGCGAGACGATGTGCACGCCGAGCACGACCGGCACGTCCGGATCGGACGCGTACGCGCCGGACACGATCGACATCGATCCGGCCGAACCGGACATGAGCATGCGCGCGTTGCCGAGCATCGGGTACACGGTTTCGCTGACCGACTCCAGATCGTCGCGCGACTGCGCCTGATCGAGCGTGAGTCCCACGCTGGCCGCTTCGGGCGCGCTGAACACGACCTGCGGCACGGTCGCGTCGTCGACCGGCTTGGGATCGATCCCGGCGATCGCCTCGGCCACGACGATGCCCTGTTCGAACGCGCGGTGCGCGAGCGCCGGGCCTTCCGTGATGTCGCCCACGGCCCACACGCCCGGCAGGTTGGTGCGGCACCGGTCGTCGGTGACGACCATGCCGGCCTGGTCGAGCGTGACGCCGGAATCGGCGAGCCACGCGGCGTCGGTGATCGGATCGCGGCCGATCGCGGCGAGCGCGATCTGCCCCCATACCGTGTGCTCGCCGTCCTCGCCGTCGCGCGTGTAGCGCACGGTCGCGCCGAGGTTCGCGCCCGTGTCGATGCCGGTGACGTGGCTGTGCGTGATGATCTTGACGCCGTGACGCTTGAGTTCGCGCGTGAGCGTCACGCCGGCGCGGCGGTCCCATCCGGACAGGACGCGGTCCTTGCGGATGAGCAGCGTGACGTCGCAGCCGGCCGAATTCCACATGGACGCGAATTCGAGCGCGATCGCGCCGGAGCCGACGATGACGGCGCTGGCCGGGAATTCGTTGATTTCGAGCGCATGCGTGGAGTCGATGACGGCCGCGTGGAACGGGATGCCGGGCAACGGGCGCGGGCGCGAGCCGGTGGCGAGCACGACGTCGCGCGCCGTGACCGAAACGGTTGCGCCGACGGGCTCTCCGACGCCGGCCTTCGCATAGCGTTCGACCTGGCCGTCGGCCGCGGCGGGGGAGGCGTCGACGGTGAGCGCGTAGCGTGCCGCGTTGCCGTCGCCGTGATCGGCGAGCGCCGACAGTCCGGCGACTTCGCCGCGGTACACGGTCACGCCGCGGTGCGCGAGCAGGCCGGCCAGTCCCTTGGTCATCGTGTCGATGATGTGCAGGCGATAGTCGTGCAGCCGGCCGAAGTCGATGCCGTCGACGCTCGCGTTCACGCCGAGTTCGGACACGCGACGCACGGTGTCGATCGCGTGCGTGGCGGTGATGAGCGCCTTGGAAGGGATGCAGCCGCGGTTCAGACAGGTGCCGCCGAGCGTCGCGTCGCGTTCGATCAGGGCGACGCGACGGCCGAGCTGCGCCGCGCGCAGGGCCGTGGAATAGCCTCCGGGGCCCGCGCCGACGATCGCGATGTCGTACTGTTCTTGTTCAAGCTGTGTCACGATTGCCTCCTTGCCGCTTTCCTGGCCCCCTCGGCTGAGGGGGGCTGGCAGCGAAGCTGACTGGGGGAGCGTCAAAGCCGCGGAACGTTCCGAAGTTGTTGACTACCCCTCAGTCATGCTGCGCATGACAGCTCCCCTGGCAAGGGGAGCCGAGAGAGGATGGATATGAAAAATGGCTCCCCGCGCAGGGGAGCCATGGACGATCACTCGGGGAAATGACCGCGCTTGGGGTAGCGCGGCTTCGGCAGCCTCCAGCGGCGCACCTGAATGGCGCGGCTCCAGGCGTACGTGCCGGAGCGCATGCCCTTGGCCACGGCCTTCTCGCCGTACTTTTCGACGAGCTTGACCTTGAGCTTGCGCCACATGAGCCACACGTCGATAATCACCGCGAACAGGTAGACGTACATGAGGATCATGAGCGGCAGCGACAGCTGCGGGTAGACGGTGGTGACGATCATCGAGCCGAACAGGATGACGATCGCGACCGGAATGAAGAACTCGCCGAGGTTGAAGCGGGCGTCCACGTAGTCGCGGATGTACACGCGCCACGGCAGACGCTCCGCCTTTGGCATGTGGTTGATGTCGCCGGTCTGCATCGCCTCGTACTCCGCGTCCTCCTTGGCGCGCAGGCGGGCCTTCGCCTCCTTGGCGCTGGCCTTGCGGTCGGCCGGCACCAGCGGACGCAGGTTCTGGTTCTGCGCCTGCTTCATCTTCGGGGTGGGGCGGTTCTTCTTCTCGCCCCTCGCCGGTGCGGGGGTCTTGGCCTCCTCGACCGGCTTCTGGGCCTCTTCCTTCTTGAACGGATTCCATGTCATGTCTGCCCACACTACGGGCACGCATAGACGCGCTGGCGGGCCGCAAGCCGCCGCGACAAGCCGTTAGAATGGCTTGCGGAATCGTACGAAACACAACGAAGGAGCATCATGGCAGCACTTACCGCCAGCGACATCCGCGCCCGCGTCGAGGGCGACTGGAGTCGCATCGTCGAACTGCTCAGCCGCAAGGTCGCGCTCAAATCCGTCTCCGCCGAGGGCATCACCGGCGAGCACATGAAGCGTTCGGCCGAATTCGTCGCCGACGAACTGCGGCAGGTCGGCGTCGATGCGAAGGTCGTCCAGTCGCACAACCCGGACGGCACCCCGGGAGCGTGGGAGGTCATCGGCTCGCGCATCGTCGATCCGAACGTGCCCACCGTGCTCCTGTACGCGCACCACGACGTACAGCCCGTGCCGGACCCGGCCGAATGGGACACCGACCCGTTCGTCGCGACCACCGTCGGCGACCGCCTGTACGGCCGCGGCTCGGCCGACGACGGCGGCGGCATCGCCATCCACTCCGGCGCGCTCAAGGCGCTCGGCGACGATCTCAAGGTCAACGTCAAGGTCTTCATCGAAGGCGAGGAGGAGATGGGCTCGCCCAGCTTCATCCCGTTCATCGAGGAGCACGCGGCCGAATTCGAATCCGACGTGATCGTCGTCGCCGACTCGGGCAACTGGGCGGCCGACATCCCGTCGCTCACCACGTCGCTGCGCGGCAACACGACCGTCGACGTGACCGTCCGCTCGCTCACGCACCCCGTCCACTCCGGCCAGTACGGCGGCCCGATCCTCGACTCGAACACGCTCGCCGCGATGCTCATCGCGTCCCTGTACGACGCCAACGGCGACATCGCCGTGCCCGGCATCGCCGCGGACGAGCCGGTCGGCGGCCTGCAGCGTGACGTCGACGAAGCCGGTGTGCGCGCCGACGCGGGCATCGTCGACGGCTACCGTCTCGCCGGCACCGGCTCGCTCGCCTCGCGCCTGTGGACCAAGCCGTCGCTCACGGTCATCGGCTTCGACGCGCACCCGGTCGACGGCTCGTTCAACGTGATCAGCCCGGCCACGCGCTTCCGCCTGTCCCTGCGCACCGCGCCGAGCCAGCGGACCGAAGAGGCGCAGGCGGCGCTCGCCGATTTCCTGCGCGCGCACGCGCCGTTCGGCGCCGAAGTGACGGTCGAAGCCGGCGACAACGGCATGGGCTGGGCCATGGACCCGAACGCGGAGGCCACCAAGGACGCGCTCGAGGCCATGAAGGAGGCGTTCGGCGTCGCCCCGATCAACCAGGGCCAGGGCGGCTCGATCCCGTTCATTCCCGAACTGCAGCGCATCTTCCCGGCCGCGCAGGTGCTCGTGACCGGCCCGGAGGATCCGAAGGCCAACGCGCACAGCCCGAACGAGTCGATTTCGCTGCCGGGACTGCGCGACAACGTGATCACCGAAGCGCTGCTGCTCGCCAAGCTCGGCAAGTAGCAACGGCCGTGTGTCGGCCGGCTCGCGGTGTTCGTTCTCGGATGCCGCGGGCAGGTCGCCGCCCGTGCAAGGCGTCGCGGCGGCGTACGCGGAACGAAAATGGACGGAAGACGGCCGAAATGATGGACAACGGGAACGGTATGGGTTATGCTCGGGAGCGTTGACACGGGGGCCGCGGCGGGCGCACAGCGCACACGCCGGGGCTGAGAGGGGTTTCTTCCCGACCGATTGAACGTGAATCCGGGTAATGCCGGCGCACGGACGTCGCTCTTCCTCCCGTGCCTTGAAGACGCGCCGAACAGCGGCGCGCGAAAGAGAGAAAGGCACATCATGACTGCTGCAACCGTAAACTTCAAGTGGCGCGTCGTCGACATCGCCGTCGCGTCCGTGATCGGCGTGGCCAGCGCATTCATCTACTGGATCGTCGCGCTCGTCATCAACGCGCCGTGGGCCGCGCTCGACGCGATCATCCCGGGCCTGGCCGGCCTGCTCAACGGCCTGTGGCTGTTCGCCGCGCCGCTCGCCGCGATCATCGTGCGCAAGCCCGGCGCCGCCGTCTACGCGGAAGTCGTCGCCGGCGTGCTCGAAGCGCTCATGGGCAACCAGTGGGGCGGCCTGTCCACGTTCGCCATCGCCCTCGTGCAGGGCCTGTTCGCCGAACTCGCGTTCCTCTTCGTGGCCTACAAGGTGTGGAACCTCGGCATCACCATCCTCTCCGGCGCGCTGTCCGGCGTCGGCTGCTGGGGCTACAGCTTCTTCAGCAACCTGCAGGCCATCGACCTGACTGGCCCCTACGGCATCATGTACCTCGTCTCCACCGCGCTGTCCGGCCTCGTGATCGCCGGCGTGCTCATGTGGTACCTGTACATCGCCATCGCCAAGACCGGAGCGCTCGACAAGTTCGCCTCCGGCCGCGAAGTGCGCGGCTGAACGCCGCCGCATCGCCGGAATCGCAATCCAATCATGACGCACATGACGCACGCGCGCATCCGCACGCCGCACATCGCCGTCATGTGACGATCGATTCATGACGCGCCGTCCGCGCGAACCGGAACGCCAGACCGGCATCCGGTCGCGCGAACGGCCGTTTTCGTATCATCGCAGTCTGCGCGGCCATCGAACCATCCGACGTTCGGACGCAACGGACGAACGTCGCCGCACATCAATCCAACCGAGGACCATCGTGCCGAACACCACTTCAGCGAACACGACCACCACGAACGCAACCGTCCGCAACACGGCGACGGACAACGCCACGCTTACCTTCGACGGCTGGGGCTATCGTCACGCCTCGCGCAAGCATTTCGCCGTGCGCGGGCTCAGCCTGACCGTCGAAGCCGGGCAGCGCGTGCTCCTGCTCGGCGCGTCCGGCATCGGCAAATCCACGATCCTCGAAGGCGCGGCCGGACTGCTCGGCGCCGACAGCCAAGCCGTCACCGCCGACGACGGCACCGTCAGCCAGCTCGACTCCGACGGCGGCGTGACCGAAGGCCGCGTGCTCATCGACGGCGTGCCCGTCAACCAGGCGCGCGGACGCGTCGGACTCGTATTGCAGGATCCGGACGCGCAGGCGATCTTCCAGCGGCTCGGCGACAACGTCGCGTTTGGACCGGAAAACCTCGACGTGCCGCGCGACGAGATCTGGAAGCGTGTCGACGACAGCCTCGCGGCCGTCGGCATGGCCGGCGTGCAGCTGCACCGCTCCACCATGCACCTCAGCGGCGGGCAGATGCAGCGGCTCGCGCTCGCCGGCGCGCTCGCCATGCGCCCCGGCGTGCTGTTGCTCGACGAGCCGACCGCGAACCTCGACCCCGACGGCGTCACGCAGATCGTCGGCGCGGTGCGCGACGTGCTCGACCGCTACCATTCGACCATGGTGCTCGTCGAACACCGCGCCGGCCCGTGGATCGACATGATCGACCGCGTCGTCGTGCTCGGACTGGAAACCGACGACATGCAGCGGGCGCGCGTCGCGCAGACCGGCGACGAGGACGAAGTCGACCGCAGCGGCTTCCGCCGCACCGTGATCGTCGCCGACGGCACGCCCGACGACGTGTTCCGCAACCCCGACCTCGACTTCGCCGAACTCGGCATCTGGGTGCCGGCGAAATACCGCCGACCGGGCGACGAGATCACGCGCATCCACACCGTCGACGAACCCTCGTATTCGGCGCGCACCGGCAACGGGCAGGTCGTGCTCACCACCGACGACCTCGCCATCGGCCGCAACGGCAAGGCGATCGCCGAACACATCGACCTCGCGTTCTCGTCCGGACAGATCACCGCGCTCGTCGGCATGAACGGCGCCGGCAAATCCACGCTGTCGCTCACGCTCGCCGGACTCCTCGAACCGGTGTCGGGACGTGTCCGGGTGTCGGACGAACTCGCCGCGGGGGCGAGCGGCGACGACCCGTTCGCGTGGAAATCCACCGAACTCGCCTCGCGCATCTCCTACGTGTTCCAAAACCCCGAACACCAGTTCGCGCGCGGCAGCGTGCTCGAGGAAGTCATGCTCGGCCCCCTGCGCACCGGCTGCGACGAGGCCGAAGCGGAACGCCGCGCGCGCGAACTGCTCACCCGGTTCAACCTCATCCAATACGCGAAGGCCAACCCGTACACGCTCTCCGGCGGCGAAAAGCGGCGGCTCACCGTCGCGGCGTCCCTGGCCGCGGCTCCGCGCGTGCTCATCCTCGACGAACCGACGTTCGGACAGGACCGGCGCACGTGGATGCAGATCGTCACGCTTATCCACAGCCTGCGCGGCGACGGCGTGAGCATCATCGTCGTCACGCACGACCGCGAGCTCGTGACCGCGCTCGGCGCGCGGCTCGTCGAACTCGTGCCGGCCGACACGGCGGGGGAGTGGCGCACGCGCGAGGCGGCGCAGACCGACCAGTCGCACGCGGGCGTCCCTCAGGTGGTGCCGGTGAGCGCGGTCAACGAGCGCACCGAACCGCCGAAGCCGTCCAGCCGCTCGCGCGTGCTCGCCTCCATGAACCCGGCCGTGCGCCTCGGCGGCGCGTTCCTGACCGCCCTGCCCATGCTGCTCAGCCTCGACTGGGTGTCCGCGTCGGTGGCGCTCGGCCTCGAATTCGTGGCGCTCATGGCCATCGGATTCACGCCGTGGCGCATCGTCAAATCCACCTGGCCCGTGTGGGTCGGAGCGCCCGGATCGGCGCTCGCCGTGCTCCTGTACGGCAAGGCCGGCGGCGACACGTGGTGGCAGTGGGGCATGATCCACATCACCGACCGTTCGTCGCAGCTGGCCATCGCCACGGCCATCCGCATCCTCGCCATCGGCATCCCCGCCATCATCACCGTGCTCGGCGTCGACGCGACCGACCTGGCCGACGCGTTCAGCCAGAAACTGCGCCTGCCCGACCGGTTCGTGTATGGCGGCCTCGCCGGCATGCGGCTCTTCTCCGTGCTGCAGGACGACTGGTCGGCGCTCACCGCGTCCCGCCGTTCGCGCGGACTCGGCGACGACAACAAGTTCAAGGCGTTCTTCCCGCAGGCGTTCGCGCTGCTCGTGCTGTCCATCCGCCGCTCCACCACGCTCGCCACCGCCATGGAGGCGCGCGGGTTCGGCGGCGACGGGCCGCGCAGCCACGCGCGCGTGAGCGAAACCCACGTGCGCGACTGGGTGTTCATGGCCGTGTGCCTCGCCATTCCGGTCGTGGCGCTCGTGTGCGCCGGATTCGCCGGCACGTTCGCGTTCCTCGGCGGCCAGTAGGGCGGCGACCGAGGCAAAGCCTCTTCAGACAACATTCAGGAAACGGTCACAAAACTGGGACGGGACGGCCAGAGACGGTACAGTCCCGTTCCAGCGGTTTGCCACGCGACGGCGGTTTCATGGCACAGTAGACGGACCGCCCAAGTTCGGTCCGGTTGAAACCACAGGCATACCGACCAAAGGACCATCATGTTCGTAGTGAAGAACGCATGGCGGAACGTCATACGCAACAAGGGGCGCAACATCCTCATCGCCATCATCGTCGCGATCATCGCCGCGGCGGCCACCATCGGCCTCGCAATCCGGCAGGCGGCCGTGACCGCGCGCGAAACCGGACTCGAAAACACGACCATCACCGCGCAGATCAGCTTCGACCGCAGCAAGGCGATCAGCGAACTGCGCGAATCGTCGTCATCCTCCGACTCGTCGTCATCCGATTCTTCATCGGACTCGTCGTCCGACTCCTCCGACTCCAAGCCCGACTTCGACGCGATGCGCGAGGCGATGAGCGACAAGCAGCTCACGCTCGCCGACTACCAGAAGTACGCGAAGGCGTCCAGTGCGGTCAAGTCCACGTACTACACGGAAACCGCGTCGCTGGCCGCGACCGACGACTTCCAGCCGGTCGAGGATTCGACGTCCGGCTCGTCGTCATCGTCTGACTCAAGCTCTTCCTCTTCTTCGTCTTCCGATTCGTCGTCCGGCTCGTCTGATTCGTCCGACACGTCCAAGTCCGACGCGAACGGCAACGGCGGCGACGGCCAGCAGCAGCCCGGCGGCCAGGGCGGCGGTGACATGGGCGGCGGCATGGGCGGCATGACCATGACCACCGGCGACTTCTCGCTCGTCGGCTTCTCCTCCGACGAAGCCGTGTCCAACGCCGAAAACGGCACGTTCACCATGAGCGACGGCGAAGTGTTCGGCTACGGCACCGACTCCGACGGCGACGTCATCATCTCCAAGGAACTCGCCGACTTCAACAACCTGTCCGTCGGCGACACGATCACCGTCGAAAACGCAAGCGACAGCGACACCACGTACAAGCTCACCATCGTCGGCATCTACGAAAACAGCACCGAATCGTCCAACCAGATGGGCGGCCCGATGCGCTCCACCGCATCCGACCCGGCCAACGCGATCTACACGTCCGTCTCCACGCTGAAGTCGCTCGGCCTCGACGCCGACTCGACCACCGAAACGACCGATTCGAGCGGCAACACCACCGAAACCGCGGCCGCGCAGCTCAACTACACGTACGTGTTCTCCAGCAAGGACGACTACGAGACGTTCGTCTCCGACGTCGCCAAGGCCGGCCTGAGCGACGACTACACGGTCTCCTCCGCGGACGTCGAACAGTACGAGTCCAGCCTCGTGCCGCTCAATAACCTCGCCCAGTTCGCACTCACCCTGCTGCTCATCGTGCTCGGCGTCGGCGCGGTCGTGCTCGTCGTCATCACCCTGTTCAACGTGCGCGAGCGCAAGTACGAGGTGGGCGTGCTCACCGCGATCGGCGTGAAGAAGGCCAAGGTGGCCGCGCAGTTCACGTTCGAGCTGCTCGTCGTCACGATGATCGGCCTCGCGCTCGGCGCGGCGGGCGGCGCTATCGCCTCCGTGCCGGTCTCGAACCAGCTGCTCGCCGCGCAGGTCGCCCAGCAGGAGTCGCAGGCGTCCAGCCAGAACGCGCAGTTCGGCCGCGACATGCAGGGGCCGGGCGCGCAGGGGGCGTCGAATTCTGCTTCCTCCGACTCTTCCGACGCGTCGTCTTCGTCCGGTTCTTCTTCGTCTGATTCGTCTTCCAGCTCGTCGACGTCCGGCAGCTCGTCCAACGCGAACGCGTCCGGCGCGAACAACGCCGGCCGCCCGAACGGCCCCGGCGGCATGATGGGACAGGCCGTCAGCTACGTCTCCAACGTCAACGCGACCGTCAATCTCAAGATCGTCGGCCAGTTGCTCGCCATCGGACTCGGACTCACGCTCGTCGCCGCGCTCGTTGCCGTTGTGTTCGTCATGCGCTACGAGCCGCTGCAGATCCTCGCCGACCGTTCGTGACCATCGTCCCGCGCGTATATTCCGCACTTGCATTCATCAATAAGGAATCGTCATCATGACCGCAACAACCGCAACCAACGCAACATCCGCAACAACCGCCGCAAAGCCCATCCTCGAACTCGACAACGTAAGCTACTCGTACACCAAGGGCGGCAAGAAGGTGCTCAAGAACATCACGCACGCCTTCCGCATCGGCGAAGTGCACTCCATCACCGGACCGTCCGGCGCGGGCAAGACCACGATGCTCTCGCTCATCTCCGGCCTCGCCAACCCGACCGAAGGCAAGGTGCTCTACAACGGCAAGGACCTCGCCAAACAGGACCGCTACGACTACCGCAGCCACGACATCGGCGTGATCTTCCAGAGCTTCAACCTGCTGCCGCAGCTGACGGTGGCGGAGAACATCATGCTGTCCATGGACGCCTCCGGCAAGAAGTTCGACAAGCCGAAGAAGGAGCTCGCGGTGGATCTGCTCGAACAGGTGCACCTGCCGGCCGAGTATGCGAACGAACGCATCCTGCACCTGTCCGGCGGCGAGCAGCAGCGCGTGGCGATCGCGCGGGCCCTCAGCTACGGGCCGTCCGTGATCGTGGCCGACGAGCCGACCGGCAACCTCGACATGGGCACGCAGGAGGACATCATGTCGATCTTCCGCACGCTCGCCCACGAGCAGGGCGTGTGCGTGATCATCGTCACCCATTCGCCCGAAGTGGCCGCCGCCAGCGACGAAGTGTTCGAACTGGCGCCGCTGCGGAGGCGGTGATGCGCGGCCGGGCGCGGGCGTAGAAGGCGCTTGTCAAGGATTGTGTGGGCATAGACGGTACGCTGAGGGGGCTTCCGAGCTCTCGTGCTGTACCGTCTATGCCCACGTTTGTTGTTTCGGGCCTGTTGTGGTTGTTCGATTGACGTCGTTTGGGCGCGACATGGATGGCTTGAAATGGGATGCATTCCGCCATGCGGCAGGAAAGGGGGTAGGATGGGAGTTGCTTGGGAGACGAGGGTCATCGTACGACGCCGTGCGTTCGTGTGTATGCATCGGGCGGCGCGTGTGTTTGCGCGTGGGAGTCTCGTTTCCAAGAAGACATGAAGAGCTCCGAGGAAAGGTCCGCGCATGGTTGTTGCGCAGCATTATTCCGGCGTCACTCGCAACGCCGATCCCACCACCACTCTGAAGGCCGCCACCGCGGGCGTTGCCGCACTCGTCGCGGTCGCCACGATGACGCCGGGCGCGATCGCCGCCGAAACGAACCCGACTCCGGCCGTCGCTGCCGTGGCCGAGGCGGGTGATGATCTGGCGCAGGCGCAGGCCGCGCTTGCCGCCGCGAAGAAGACGGTTGCGGAGAAGCAGGCCGCGTTGGATGCCGCGAAGAAGCTCACCGCCGGTGATTTCAAGGATGACGCGGACGTGAAGGCCGCGTCCGACGCGCTCGCCAAGGCCGAGGTTGAGCAGAAGTCGGCCGAGACCGCGGTTGCGGACGCGCAGAAGGCGTACGACGCGAAGATCAAGGAGCTGGGCATCGACCCGCAGCAGCTCGCCGCCGCGCAGAAGGCCGCGTCCGACGCGAAGACCGCGTACGATGCGGCGCAGGCGCTTGCCGACGCGAAGGGTAAGGCGGTTGAGGCCAAGTCTGCCGAGGTTGCCAAGCTGGCGCAGGCGAAGACGGCTGCCGATGCGGCGTTGGCGGAGGCGTCGAAGAAGGCCGAGACTGCGAAGCAGGCTGCCGATGATGCGCAGTCCGCCGCCGACAAGGCCGGTGCGAGCGCGGAGGCCGTGGCCGCGGCTCAGAAGAAGGTCGATGAACTGACCGCTGCCGCAAAGGCGGCTCAGACTGCCGCGGACAAGGCTGCTGCGGAGAAGCAGGCCGCGCAGAAGGTCGCCGCCGATGCGAAAGCCGCTGCGGACAAGGCCGCTGGCGAGCTTGCCGCTCTGCAGAAGCAGCATGAGGCTGCCGTGGCGAAGGTGGCTTCGGCGAAGCAGGCGTTGGATGCGGCGAAGGCGTATGAGAGCCTTGCCACGCTCAAGCAGGCGTACGAGCAGGCGCAGAAGGATTACGAGTCCAAGCAGACCGCGGCCGGCAATGAGAAGACCGCGGCCGAGTCTGCGCAGAAGTCCGCCGATGATGCCAAGACCGCCGCCGAGAACGCGCAGAAGACGGCCGATGCTGCCGCGGCTGCGATTGCGGATAAGAAGAAGGCCGCTGATGCTGCTCAGTCGCAGTTGGACAAGGGGCTGCTTGGCTTCCTTGACGAGAATGGTTCCGACGCTGCGAAGAACATCATGAACAATGATGAGACGTTCAAGAAGTGGGTGAAGGACGGATGGGTCAGCGAGGGTGAACGGAGCTCGTTTGCTCTTTCCAACGTGCGTAGGAGTCTGTCCTATATTGACTATTCCAACCAGCTTCGTAAGAATAATAATCTGCCTGCGTTAAAGGTTTCTGACTACCTTATGTTCACTAGTGCGGCTGACAATGAAGCTATTCAGCACAATGGGTTCGAACATCCTCGGGTTGAGGGGTGGAAAACCGATGAAAACATTGCTGCTGCTGGTACTACTGGGGTGGATTTCAACCCCTTTGGTGGCTGGTACGATGATGAAAAGAAAACGTTCGATTTCTGGTCGGCAGATGATCCGGAATTGGAGGCTCATCGTACTGACGCGCTCTGGGTGTACCAGAACAGAAGTGATATTTTTGCCAGCACTGGTCATTATCTCAACATCATCGATAAGAATGCTATTGTTACTGGATATGCCATGGGATATCAGGAAAATTCCAATGGGACGAATGGCGTTTATGCTACACAGAATTTCCTTGGTGAGTATTGGGGTGAGAATCTTCCTGCGGGTGAGCAGAAGGTTTATGCGACGACTGCTGATTTCTTGAAGGCGATCAACGATTGGGAGCAGTCGAAGAAGGATATCGTCGCCGCGTATTCGACTGCGAAGGCTGATGCTGATAAGGCGCAGGCTGAGGCGAAGTCTCTTGCTGAGGCGGCTTCGCAGAAGCGGCAGGCTGCTGATGAGGCGGTTGCCGCGCAGAAGTCGGCGGAGCAGGCCGTGGCCGACCAGTTGAAGGTGGTCGAGTCCGCGAAGAAGGCGTATGAGGATGCGGCGAACGGCAAGCCGGTTGACCCGCCGTCGCCGGAGGAGATCGCCAAGTTGCAAAAGGCGTATGACGATGCCGTTGCAACCGAGGCGAAGCTTGCCGGCGAGGTGAAGGCGAAGTCGGCTGAGTCGACCAAGCTGAACGATACGGCGACCGCGGCGAACAAGGCATTGGCCGAGAAGACCACGGCGGACGCCGCGGCGGGCAAGGCGCTGGAATCCGCGAATAGTGCGTTGAAGACGGCTTCGGATTCGTTGTCGTCGTTGAAGGGCCTGCGCGGCAAGGCCGATGCCGCGGCTGCGGCCTATCAGCAGGCGGCCAAGACGGAGGCCGAGGCGAAGACCGCCGCGAAGACGGCCGACGACGCGTGGAGCACGGCGAACGCCTCGTTGGAGTCGCTGGCCAAGGAACAGCAGGCGCTGCAGGCCGATGCGGACGCGAAGAAGACGGCATGGCAGCAGGCTGACAAGGCGTGGCAGGATTTGGTGACGGCTTCGGGCAGCGAGGACGTGCTGAATCTGAAGAAGGCGTTGGATGCGGCGAACGCGAAGCTGGAGGCCGCGAAGCAGGGCCAGCGGTCCGCGCAGAAGGCGTTGGACGATCTGGTCGCGAAGAAGGTGTCCGAGGCTGTGGCGAAGGCCGAGGCCGAGTTGAAGGCCGCGGTGAAGGCCGAGGAGGAGGCGCAGAAGAAGGTGGACGAGCTGACCCCGTCCACGCCGGATCCGACGCCCACCCCGACCCCGGATCCGGAGCCGTCTCCGGAACCCGAGCCGACGCCGACCCCGACGCCGCAGGCGGAGTCGCAGGACGTGTATCGCCTGTACAATGCGCATACCGGCGAGCACTTCTATACGGCGAACTCGGTGGAGCGCGACGTGCTGTCGGCCCGCGGCTGGACGTATGAGGGCGTGGGCTTCAAGGCCGCCAAAAAGACCGGCGTTGAGGTGAAGCGCTACTACCGTGCCGGTGGCAAGCACATGTTCACCACGAGCAAGGCCGAGCAGGCGACACTGGCGAAGGCCGGTTGGACGTATGAGGGCGTCGCGTTCCTCGCACCGGAGGACAAGGACGGCACGAATGACGTGTACCGCCTGTACAACGCGAAGAACGGCGACCACCTGTTCACCGTGAGCGCGGCGGAGCAGACCACGCTCGCCCAGCGCGGCTGGAACGACGAGGGCGTCGGCTACCTCGCCGTCAAGTAATCCCAATTCGCATCACCCATAGCAACGTCCCGCGAGCCCATCCCGGCCCGCGGGACGTTCCGTATTCTCCTTCACCCATGCCGCATGGACGATTGACGGCTCTTTGCAGGATGACGCGTTCGCCCGGCCTGTGACATCGGAATCGCGCTGTCGCGCGATGCTGTGCTGTCAGCGGCAGCTGTAGCTGCCGCTGACAGCACGATTCCGATACCTTGGACCACACGCTCATATACGCCATCATGCGAAGAGTCCCTTTTCGGGAGACGATGGGCGCGGGGATGGGGTAGGGTGGCGGGTATGCCGATTTCCGCAGAAGTACTGGCCAATGTGAAGGCCGAACGCATCCGTCGTGTATCCGATCTCGCCAACCGCCGCAGCCGCGAACGGTACGGGAAATTCCTGATCGAAGGACCGCAGTCCGTGCGCGAGGCCGTCACGTGGCAGCCCGAAGTCGTGCGCGACCTGTACGTCGAGGCCGCCGGCAGCGACCCGGACTCGCCGTTCGCCAACCCGACCATCGCGAAGATCGCGGGACGCGCGCTGCAGCATGGCATCTACGTGCACAAGGCGACGCGCGACGTCATGGCGAGGATCAGCTCCGACGCGCAGGGCATCGCCGCGGTCGGCGACATGGACGCCATGCGCGAGGCGCTGCGATACGACGAGACGAGGCACGACGGCGACGGCGAGCCGTTCGTCGCCGCGTTCTGGCAGGTGCGCGACCCGGGCAACGCCGGCACGGTGATCCGCGCGGCCGACGCGGCAGGCTGCGACGCGGTCGCGCTCGTCGACGAATGCGTGGACCCGTTCAACCCGAAAGTCATCCGCTCCACCGCCGGATCGCTGTTCCACCTGCCGATCGTGGCGATGGGAACTGACGAATTCCTCGCGTGGTCGCGCGGACAGAACATGGCGGTGATCGCGGCCGACGTGTACGGCACCGACGGACGCAGCCCCGAATCCCTACCGGACGTGCTCGCCGAACGCCGCGACGCGAAGGCCGCCGGCGCAAGCCCGGCCGGTGAGGCGATCCTGTTCGGCAACGAGGCGCGCGGCCTGCCCGAAACGCTGCTCGCGCAGTGCGACCGCATCGTGTCCATTCCGATCTACGGCAAGGCGGAATCGCTCAACCTCGGCACCAGCGCCGCGGTGATGCTCATGAGCCTCGCCATGACGCGGTGACGCGAACGGGTGACGTCAGCACGGCCCATGCCCGTATGGGATGCGCACGGCGACGCGCGGCCCGTATGGCCCGCGCGGCCGGCGGCATGACGTGTCCGCGCATCGGCCGATGTGAACCCTCACAGCCGGCCTATGTCGAGTCGTCTGGGAAGAATGGACAGTTGGTAAAACGCTTGAAAAACGCATGTTTTCACGCATGCGACGCTTGCAAGTCAAGGAAAGGGTGCTCGTGGCAGAAGCGCAATTCGATGCCCAGTCGGTGACCGATGCGGTGACCGACGGCATTGCCAAAATCGAGAACGCCTCCACTTCGGAGGAACTGAAATCCATCAAAAGCGAGGTCATTTCGGCGCTGACCCTCGCCAGCAAGGGCATCGGCGCCTTGCCCGTCGACCAGAAGAAGGACGCCGGCAAGCTCATGAGCAAGCTGCGCGCCGACTTCGGCCGCGCGTTCGGCGCCAAGGAGGCGCAGGTCAAGGCCGACGAGGAAGCCAAGGCGCTCGCCGCCGAAACCGTCGATATGACGCTGCCCGTCGAGCGCAAGCCGCTCGGCGCACGCCACCCGATCTCCAAGGTCATCGAGGACGTGGAGGACTTCTTCACCTCGATGGGCTGGCAGATCTCCGCCGGCCCCGAAGTGGAAACCGAATGGTACAACTTCGACGCGCTCAACTTCGGCCCCGACCACCCGGCCCGCCAGATGCAGGACACGTTCTACGTCAAGGGCAATCAGGCCAAGGACGCCGCCGGCTTCGTCGGCTCCAACATGGTCGTGCGCACGCAGACCTCGTCCGATCAGGTCCGCGCGCTCCTCACCCGCGGCGTGCCGCTGTACATTGCGTCCCCGGGCCGCGTGTTCCGCACCGACGAGCTCGACGCCACCCACACGCCGGTCTTCCACCAGTGCGAGGCGCTCGCCGTCGACAAGCACCTGACCATGGCCGACTTGAAGGGCGTGCTCGACAAGCTCGCCGTGGCCATGTTCGGCCCCGAGGCGAAGACCCGCCTGCGCCCGAGCTACTTCCCGTTCACCGAGCCGAGCGCCGAGCTCGACCTGTGGTTCCCCGACAAGAAGGGCGGCGCCGGCTGGCTCGAATGGGGCGGCTGCGGCATGGTCAACCCGAACGTGCTCAAGTCCGCCGGCATCGACCCGGACGTGTACACCGGCTTCGCGTTCGGCGTCGGCATCGAGCGCACGCTGCTGCTGCGCCACGACATCAACGACATGCACGACCTCGTCGAAGGCGACGTGCGATTCAGCGAACAGTTTGTGATGGGGGAGTGAGATAGCCCATGCCCATGATCGATATCGATTGGCTCAAGGACCACGTCGAGGTTCCCGCGGACCTCACCTATGAGCAGCTCGCCAAGGACCTCGTGCGCGTCGGCCTCGAGGAGGAGGAGATCCATGCCTCCCAGGTGACCGGCCCGATCGTCGTCGGCTACGTGGTGGACGCCACGCCGGAACCGCAGAAGAACGGCAAGATCATCAACTGGTGCCACGTCGACTGCGGCCCCGAATTCAATGAGACCGACGAGAACGGCAACAAGGTGCCGCGCGGCATCATCTGCGGCGCGCCCAACATGAAGGCCGGCGAAAAGGTCGTCGTGACCCTACCGGGCGCCGTGCTGCCCGGCGACTTCAAGATCGAGCCGCGCAAGACCTACGGCCACATCTCCAACGGCATGTGCGCCTCCGAGCGTGAGCTCGGCCTCGGCGACAACCACGACGGCATCATCCTGCTGCGCAACTACGGCTTCACCCCGGCCGAATACGACGCGCTCAAGCCCGGCGACGACGCGATGCACCTGCTGCATCTCGACCAGCCGCTGCTCGAGATCAACATCACGCCGGACCGCGGCTACGCGTTCTCCTACCGTGGCGTCGCGCGCGAATACCATCATTCGACCGGCGCGGCGTACGTCGATCCGGCGATCGAGTACGGCGAGAAGGCCCCGGCCGCGACCGGCGACCCGAACGTCAAGCCCGACATCGAAGTGATCATCGACGACGAGAACCCGATCCACGGCGTGCCCGGCTGCGACCGCTACTACGCGCGCGCCGTGCGCGGCTTCAACCCGAACGCACACACGCCGAACTGGATGCGCCGCCGTCTCGTGCGCGCCGGCATGCGCTCCATCTCGCTCGCCGTGGACGTCACCAACTACGTGATGCTCGACCTTGGCCAGCCGATGCACGCCTACGACATGGACAAGATCGAAGGCCCGATCGTCGTGCGCCGCGCCCATGAAGGCGAGAAGCTGACCACGCTCGACGGCAAGAACCACGACCTGAGCACCGAGGACCTGCTCATCACCGACTCACCGAACGGCGAGCGCGGCTCGCGCATCCTCGGCCTCGCCGGCGTGATGGGCGGCCTGTACGGCGAAGTGACGGCCGAGACCAAGAACATCCTGCTCGAGGCCGCACACTTCGATCAGGTGACGGTCGCGCGCTCCGCACGCCGCCACAAGATCCCGTCCGAAGCGTCCCGCCGCTTCGAGCGCGGCGTCGACACGCAGCTGCAGCCGGCCGCCGCGCAGATGGCCGCCGAACTGCTGTCCCGCTACGGCGACGGCGAGCCGAGCGAGCACCCGGCCGACGTGAACAACGTCGTCTTCCGCCGTCCGATCCACTTCAAGGCCAGCGAAGTCGCCCGCGTGGCCGGCCTGAACCTCGACGTGAACCGCATCAGCGACATCCTCACCGACATCGGCTGCCGTGTGGCCGGCGGCGGCAACGGCGAGTTCTCCGTGACCGCGCCGAGCTGGCGTCCGGACCTCAACGAGCCGTGCGATCTGGTCGAGGAAGTGGCCCGACTCGTCGGCTACGACGAGATCCCGGTCACCGTGCCGCCGGCGCCGGTCAAGGGCGCGGTCGGCCTGACCTCCGAGCAGCGCCACCGCCGCCAGATCGCCAACGAGTTGGCCGAGTACGGCATGGTCGAGGCGCTCAGCTACCCGTTCATCGGCGACGAGGAATACAAGGAGTTCGGCTACGACGCGGACGCGATCAAGCGCGTGAGCGTCGAGGTCGCCAACCCCCTGGCCGGCAACCGCCCGTTCCTGCGCCGCGACATCCTGCCGACCCTCGCCGGCACCGTGCAGCTCAACCTGCGCCGCGGCCTTGAGAACGTCAGCCTGTACGAAATCGGCCACGTCTACCTGTGGGATCCGAACGCGCCGGCCATTCCGGCCCTGCCGGGCGGCGTCAAGCCGACCGACGAGCAGCTCGCCGCGCTCGACGCCGGGCTGCCCAAGCAGCCGATGCACGTCGCCGGCATCTTCACCGGACTGGCCGAAAACGACGGCTGGCTCGGCGACAAGCGTCCGGTCGACTGGAGCGACGCCGTCGAAGCGGTGCGCCGCATCGCCAAGCTGCTCGGCGCGAAGCTGACGCTCGACCAGCCGGCCGCCGCCGACGTGCCCGCCCAGTGGCATCCGGGCCGCGCGGCCCGCGTCATGGCCGGCGACACGTTCGTCGGCATGGTCGGCGAACTGCACCCGCACGTCAACGAGGCGCTCGGCTTCCCGGTCCACTCGGCCGCGTTCGAGCTGGATCTTGACGCGCTGTTCGCCACGCTCGACGGCAAGCCGGTCCAGGCCAAGCCGATCTCCACGTTCCCGCCGGTCAAGCAGGATCTCGCGTTCACCGTGGCCGACACGGTCAGCGCCGATCAGCTGGAGCAGGTGATCCGCGAGGCCGCGGGCGACGCGCTCGAGTCGATCGAGCTGTTCGACGTGTTCACCGGCGACCAGATCGGCGAGGGATTGAAGTCGCTCGCGTTCGCCGTCGTGTTCCGTGCGCCCGACCGCACGCTCACGGCCGAGGACAGCGAGGCGATCCGCAAGGCGATCGTCGACAAGGCCGCCGAACTCGGCGCCCAGCTGCGCGCCTGATCGCGCGGAGCCGAGCCGCACGATGTGAGATGGGGCTTTCCGCCGCAAGGGGAAAGCCCCATCATTGATATGACGACCATGCAAGGATGGTGACCATGACCGATTCCCAGAACACGAACGGCGAGCAGCCGGCCGAAGGCCAGACCGCCGGGGCGGCGTCGAATGACGCGCCGCAGTACGGGCAGTACCAGCAGCCGGAATACGGTGCCATGGCCAGCCAGTATCCGGCGGGATACAATCCGTACGTGTACGGGGCGCCGGATCCGACGCCGGCGACGCTGGCCGCTCCGGCAGCGAACGCGCAGCCGAATGCGGGTGCGGCGGGGCAGGCGAACGCCGGCTACGGACAGCCGCCGTACGCGCCACAGTCCCAGCCGCAGCAGCCGGCCAACGGAGCATGGGGACAGCCCAACCCGTACGTCGCGTCCGGGCAGCAGCCGGCCGGCGGCAACGCGGGTTACGGCCAGCCGCCGTATATGCAGCAGTCGCAGCAGACCGCCGACGGGCACACGCCGCGCTACTTCCACGGCATCGACGTGAACGATCCGCGGCAGAACCCGCTGTACGGGCATTGGGACGCGTACGCGATCATCGCGCTGGTGTGCGCGCTGTTCTTCCCCGTGCCGGTATTGCCGGCCGTGATGGGCGCGATTTCGATGTGGCGCACGCGCATGCTCAACATGAAGGGCTTCTGGCTTGCATTCGCGGCCGTGTTCATCAACGTGTTCTTCACGATCATGAGCGTGTGGCTGATGCTCAACGGCATGAGCGTGCTCGATTATTACCAGCAGATGCTCACTATGCTCGAGGGCGGTTCTGCAGGCAGCGGCGGCACGGACGGGCCGATCAGCGCGTGACGGGAGGGGCTGCGGACTTTCTGCTCCGGATGATCAAGCGTCGCGAGAACGTAATGCGATGGGTTTGACTACCCCTCAGTCACTGCGTGACAGCTCCCCTGACAAGGGGAGCTGAGAAGAATAGGGTGTCTCGAAACGACACTGCATAGTTATGCAATGTACTGCATAAAGTGTATAGTGTCGTGATGTTCACGCACATCAAGGAAAAGAGACATGACATGGCGAAGCATACGGTAGCCGTGGCAGGCGCGACCGGATACGCGGGAGGCGAGGCGCTGCGCATTCTCGCGGCCCACCCCGATTTCGAGGTCACCTGCGTGGCCGGCCATTCGTCGGTGGGGGACAAGCTCGGCAAGCATATGCCGCACATCCCGCAACTGGCCGACCTGACCGTCGAGGACACCACGCCCGAGGCGCTCAACGGCCACGACGTCATCATCCTCGCACTGCCGCACGGCGCGTCCGGCGCGCTGGCCGCCCAGCTCGACCCGAACGCCGTGGTCGTCGACCTCGGCGCCGACCACCGGCTCGAGGACAAGGCCGCATGGGACGAATACTACGGCGGCGACTTCTACGAGCACTGGACGTACGGCATGCCCGAACTCATCGTCGGCAAGGACGCCGACGGCGGCTACCGACGCCAGCGCGAGGCCCTGCCGGGCGCCAAGCGCATCGCCGGACCGGGCTGCAACGTGACCGCCACCACGCTCGCCATGCAGCCGGGCGTCGCCGAGGGTCTCATCGAGCCCAAGAGCATCGTCGCCGACCTTGCCGTCGGCTATTCGGGCGCGGGCAAGAACCTCAAGCGCACCAGCCTGCTGGCCGCCGAGGCGTTCGGCTCCGCCGTGCCCTACGGTGTGGGCGGCACGCACCGGCACATCCCCGAAATCCTGCAGAACTTCGCGCACGCCGCCGGGCTCGACGCTTCTAAGGCCAAGGAGTTCACGCTCGGATTCACGCCGATCCTCGTGCCGATGGCGCGCGGCATCCTCGCCGTCGTCTCCGCGCAGCTGACCGACAAGGCCGCCGCGATGAGCGACGACGAGATCCGCGACGTATGGCTCAACGCCTACGCCGGACAGGATTTCATCAGCGTGCTGCCCGCCGGCACGCTG
Organism: Bifidobacterium miconis; assembly: GCF_019331735.1. GTDB lineage: Bacteria > Actinomycetota > Actinomycetes > Actinomycetales > Bifidobacteriaceae > Bifidobacterium > Bifidobacterium miconis. The sequence continues at coordinate 37,840 of NZ_JAHBBH010000003.1, read as the reverse complement.
CCGGCCACGGCCAACATCGTCGGCTCCAACGCGGCCCATGTGCAGGTCGCCGTCGACCGCAAGGCGAACCGCCTGCTCGCCTTCGCCGCCATCGACAACCTCAACCGCGGCACTGCGGGACAGGCCGTCCAATCCCTGAACATCGCACTCGGCCTGCCGGAAGACGCGGGCCTTACCAAGATCGGAGTAGCACCGTGAGCGTGACATTCGCACAAGGCTTCTCCGCGGCCGGCGTGGTCGCGGGCATTTCCGCCGTCGAAGGCAAGAAGGATCTGGCGCTCGTCGTCAACAACGGCCCGCTGGACGCGGCCGCCGGCGTGTTCACCTTCAATCGCTTCTGCGCCGCCCCCGTGCAGTGGAGCCGCAAGGCCGTGGCCGACGGCCACATCAAGGCCGTGATCCTTAACTCGGGCGGCGCCAACGCGTGCACCGGCGAAGCCGGCTACGCGCAGTCCCAAGCCACCGCCGAAACCGTCGCGTCGCTCGTCGGCACGGACGCGAACGACGTCGCCGTGTGCTCCACCGGCCTGATCGGCGAACTGCTGCCGCTCGACAACGTGCTCGCCGGCGCGAAGTACGCCTACGCGGCGCTCGCCGACACGGCCGAAGCCGGTGCGGACGCCTCGCACGCGATCATGACCACCGACACCAAGCCGAAGACCGTCACGCTGGAAAGCAAGGCTGGCTGGCGCATCGGCGGCATGGTCAAGGGCTCGGGCATGATCGCCCCGCAGCTGGCCACCATGCTGTGCGTCATCACCACCGACGCGGTCGTCACGGCCGGGCAGCTTCAGGCCGCGCTCGCCTCCGGCGTCGACACGTCGTTCAACCGCATCGACGTGGACGGCTGCATGTCCACCAACGACACGGTGCTGCTGCTCGCCTCCGGCGCGTCCGGCGTCGAACCCGACCCGGACGAGTTCAACCGGTTTGTCGCCGACGCGTGCGCGTCGCTCGCCCGCCAGATCATCGGCGACGGCGAAGGCGCCAGCCACGACATCCGCATCACCGTCACCGGAGCGACCACCGAGGACGCGGCCCTCGCCTGCGGGCGCGCCGTCGCCGCCTCCAACCTGCTCAAGTGCGCAATCAGCGGCAACGACCCGAACTGGGGTCGCATCGTCTCCTCGCTCGGCACCGTGCCGGTCGACGTCGCACCCTACGACTCGAACAAGGTCACCGTCGACGTCAACGGCGTGCGCATCTGCGAAAACGGCGGCGCCGGACGCGACCGCAGCGAGGTCGACATGACCCCGCGCGAAGTCCACATCGACATCGACCTGAACGCGGGCGACGCGGCCGCCACCGTCTGGACCGACGACCTGACCCACGAATACGTCCACATCAACGCAGACTACGAAAGCTGACAGTACGAGACCATGGCAACAGAACTGAAGGGACCCGGATTCCACTTCGACGTGCACACCGACCTGCGCGCCGACCAGAAGGCGGAAGTGCTCATCGAGGCGCTCCCGTGGCTCGAGGAATTCGCCGGCAAGCGCATCGTCATCAAATACGGCGGCAACGCGATGATCGACGACCATTTGAAGCAGTGCTTCGCCGAGGACATGGTGTTCCTGCGCCAGGTTGGCCTGCACCCGATCGTGGTGCACGGCGGCGGCCCGCAGATCTCGCAGATGCTCAAGGCGCTCGGCATCAAATCCGAGTTCAAGGGCGGTCTGCGCGTCACCACGCCCGAGGCCATGGACGTGGTGCGCATGGTCCTCACCGGCAAGGTGTCGCGCGAGCTCGTCGGCCTGATCAACGCGCACGGCCCGCTCGCCGTCGGCCTGTCCGGCGAGGACGGCGGCCTGTTCTCCGCCATGCAGCGCAAGCCGATCATCGACGGCAAGCCGACCGACATCGGCCTCGTCGGCGACGTGGTGAGCGTCGACGCGTCCGCGGTCGAGGACCTGATCTCGGCCGGACGCATCCCCGTCGTCTCGTCCGTCGCGCCGAACGAGGACGACGCGACCGAAGTGCTCAATGTGAACGCCGACTCGGCCGCCGCCGCGCTCGCCGCCGCGCTGGGCGCCAGTAAGCTCGTCATCCTGACCGACGTGGACGGCCTGTACGCCGACTGGCCCGACCGCAACTCGCTGATCGGCCGCATCGGCGTGGAGAACCTGCGCGACATGCTGCCCGACCTCGAGTCCGGCATGCGCCCGAAGATGGAGGCGTGCGTGCGCGCCATCGACGGCGGGGTGCCGAAGGCCCACATCATCGACGGCCGCAAGCCGCATTCGATCCTGAACGAGATTTTCACCAGCGCCGGCATCGGCACCATGGTCGTGCCCGAGGACGGCGTCGAAATGAGGAGTTCGTATGGTTACTGAGCAAACGGAAAAGCTGGGGTCCGAGGACTCCAAGTGGCTGGGGGAGTACTCCCAGGTGCACATGAACGTGTTCGGCACGCCGCTGCGCGTGCTCGACCACGGCCAGGGCGCGCACGTGTGGGACGTCGACGGCAACGAATACCTCGACTTCCTCGCCGGCATCGCCGTCAACTCGATCGGCTACGCGCACCCCAAGTGGGTCAAGGCCGTCTCCGAGCAGGCCGCCAAGGTCGCGCACACCAGCAACTATTTCGCCACCGAGCCGCAGATCAAGCTCGCCGCCAAACTCGTCGAACTGGCCGGCGCCCCGGAAGGCTCCCACGTCTACTTCGGCAACTCCGGCGCGGAGGGCAACGAGGCGGCCATCAAGCTCGCCAAGCTGTACGGCCGCACCCTGCCCGGCGCCACGCCGTCGATCGGAGGCAAGCCGGCGCGCATCATCGCGCTCACCCACGGATTCCACGGCCGCACGCTCGGCGCGCTGTCCGCCACATGGAAGCCCTCCATCCGCACGCCGTTCGAGCCGCTCGTGCCCGGCATCGAATTCGTCGAGGCCGGCAATCCGATGGCCCTCTACGAGGCGTTCGCCCAGACCGGCCAGGGCCACTACGGCAAGGGCCCGGTCGCCGCGGTCATCATGGAGCTCATCCAAGGCGAGGCCGGCGTGCGCCCGCTCGGCGCGGACTACGTCAAGAAGGTCCGCCAGATGTGCGACATCAACCACGCGCTGCTCATCATCGACGAGGTGCAGACCGGCATGGGCCGCACCGGCAAGTGGTTCGCGTTCCAGCGCGAGGACCTCTCCGGCGGCGTCACCCCCGACATGGTCACCTTCGCCAAGGGCGTGGCCGGCGGCTTCCCGATGGGCGGCATGATCGCCTTCGGCTCCAAGCTGTCCGCGCTGTTCACCCCCGGCTCGCACGGTTCCACCTTCGCCGGCAACCCGCTGGGCGCGGCCGCCGGCCTTGCCACCATCGGCGTGATCGAAGACGAAAACCTCGTCGCCAATGCCGAGGCGCGCGGCCGGCAGCTGCGCGACGGCATCATGGCCACCGGCAACCCGCTGTTCGAATCCGCCCGCGGTCGCGGCCTGCTCGACGCCGTCCAGCTGAGCCACCCGTGCGCGCACGCGGCGATGAACTGGGCGCTCGAACACGGCCTGATCGTCAACGCGGTCGCGCCGGACGCGCTGCGCTTCGCGCCGCCGCTGAACATCACCGAACAGGACGTCGACCAGGCGCTCGCGATCCTCGCGCGCGTCCCGGACGACCTGCCCAACGACTGACGGCGACGGCGTGCGCCGATACCTGCGCCAGTCGAACGCCAATCAACAACGTCACATGAACCGTAAATAAGGAGTACCAATGACCGGTCAGCTTCGCCATATGCTGCGCGACGACGATCTCAACCACGAGGAGCAGAAGCAGGTCCTCGAACTCGGCATGAAGTTCCGCGAAAACCGCTTCTACAAGCAGCCGTTCGCCGGCCCGCAGGCCGTCGCCGTGCTGTTCGACAAGCCCAGCACCCGCACCCGCTCCAGCTTCTCCATCGGAGTCGCGGAGCTCGGCGGCTATCCGCTCGTCATCGACAAGTCCGGCTCCCAGCTCGGCCGCGGCGAGCCGGTCGCTGACACCGCGCGCGTGCTCACCCGCATGGCGTACGGCATCGTCTGGCGCACCTTCGGCCAGGACCGCGTCGAGGAGATGGCCAAGTACGCCACCTGCCCGGTCGTCAACGCCCTGACCGACGACTTCCACCCCTGCCAGGTGCTCGCCGACTTCCTGACCATCGCGCAGTTCCGCGGCGGTGTGGACGCGCTCGCCGGCAAAACCATCGCCTACGTGGGCGACGCGGCCAACAACATGGCCAACTCGTACCTGCTGGCCGGTGCGGTCGCCGGCATGCACGTGCGCGTCGCCGGCCCGTACGGCTACTTGCCGCGCAAGGACATCGTGGCCGACGCCGAGCGCATCGCCGCCGAAAACGGCGGTTCGATCCTCGTGACCACCGACGCGCGCGAAGCCGTGGCCGGCGCCGACTGCATCTTCACCGACACGTGGGTGTCCATGGGCGAAGAGGCCGAGTACGCGATCCGCTCCAAGCCGTTCTGGGACTATCAGGTCAACGACGAGCTCATGGCGCTCGCCAAGCCGGACGCGCTGTTCCAGCACTGCCTGCCCGCCTACCGCGGCAAGGAGGTCACCGAGTCGGTGATCGACGGCCCGCAGTCCGTGGTGTGGGACGAGGCCGAGAACCGCCTGCACGCGCAGAAGGCGCTGCTCACCTGGTTGGTCGGCCAGCAGCGCGGCGACGAGAGTCTGCTCGCCTGATCCACGATCCACGGTCGTATCCGGCGCGCCTGTCCGATCGCGGTCGGGCGCGCCGGTCCCATTGACCGAAGGAGTGCTCGAAACCATATGAGTGATTCCAATACGCCGGTGCAGCGGCCGGCGACGCGGGCCGCGCGCCTGAGCATGATTGAGGAGATCCTGCTCAGCCACATCATCACGTCGCAGTCGCAGCTGTCCGGCATTCTCTCCGACGAGGGGATCGACGTGACGCAGGCCACGCTCAGCCGCGACCTCGACGAGATCAACGCGATGAAGACGCGGCTCAAGGACGGCACGATCGCCTACACGGTGGGCGACGCCGCCGTGCATCAGGCCGCCGGCATCGGCGAGAAGGCCGAACAGCAGATGGCCAAGGTGCTCGGCGGGCTGGTCACGTCGGTCGCCGCGGCGCGGAACCTCATCGTCGTGCACACGCCGTCAGGCGCCGCGCAGTACGTGGCCAGCGTGATCGACAAGCAGCCGATCGACGGCGTGCTCGGTACGATCGCCGGCGACGACACGGTGATGGTGATCTGCAGCGACGACGAGACCGCGGAAGCGCGCGCGCAATGGCTGCTGTCGATCGCGTCGAAGAACTGAGTGCGGCACCGGGTCCGGCAATGGCCGGGCTGCGCGACGGCAGCCGCGCGTCCACCACGCGGACATTCGACGCGCCGACATTGCATAAATATACAGACTTGTGCATATACTTGCGTCAGCTGACTTTACAGAAAGGCAATCATGAGCGATAACAAGCGCATCGTACTCGCGTACTCCGGCGGTCTGGACACGTCCGTCGCCATCTCCTACCTCAAGGAGCGCACCGGCAAGGACGTCGTGGCCGTCTCCCTCGACGTCGGCCAGGGCGGCGAAAGCCTCGAGACCATCAAGCAGCGCGCCCTCGCCTGCGGCGCCGTCGAATCCTACGTGGTCGACGCGCGCGACGAGTTCGCCAACGAATACTGCATGATGGCCCTCAAGGCCAATGCGCTGTACGAGGGCGTGTACCCGCTCGTCTCCGCCATCTCCCGCCCGCTCATCTCCAAGCACCTCGTGCGCGCCGCCCACCAGTTCGGCGCCGACACGATCTCGCACGGCTGCACCGGCAAGGGCAACGATCAGGTGCGCTTCGAGGTGTCCATCGCCTCGATCGACCCGACGCTCAAGGCCATCAGCCCGATCCGCGACCTGTCCCTGACCCGCGACGTGGAGATCGCGTTCGCCAAGGAGCACAAACTGCCGATCACCCAGACCGAGAAGAGCCCGTACTCCATCGACCAGAACGTGTGGGGCCGCGCCATCGAGACCGGCTTCCTCGAGGATCCGTGGAACGCGCCGACCAAGGACTGCTACTCCTACACCGACGATCCGGCCTTCCCGCCGGTCGAGGACGAGGTGACCATCGAGTTCAAGCAGGGCATCCCGGTCAAGATCGACGGCCGCGACGTCACCCCGCTGCAGGCCATCGAAGAGATGAACCGCCGCGCCGGCGCGCAGGGCATTGGCCGCATCGATCTGATCGAGGACCGTCTGGTCGGCATCAAGTCCCGCGAGCTGTACGAGGCCCCGGGCGCCATCGCGCTCATCACCGCGCACCAGGAGCTCGAAAACTGCTGCCTCGAGCGCGAACAGCACCGCATCAAGCGCAACATCGACAAGCGCTGGGCCGAGCTCGTCTACGACGCGCAGTGGTTCTCCCCGGCCGTCCGCTCGCTCAACGCGTTCATCGAGGAAACCCAGAAGTACGTCTCCGGCGAGATCCGCATGACCCTGCACGGCGGCCGCGCCGTCGTCACCGGCCGTCGCTCCGACTCCTCGCTGTACGACTACAAGCTCGCCACCTACGATTCCGGCGACACCTTCGATCAGAAGTCCTCCAACGGCTTCATCGACATCTACGGCCTGCCGTCCCGCGTCGCCGCCGCCCGCGACGTCCGCTTCGGCAACGGCATCGAAGTGCCGGAGAACGCCGTCGAGTGACGTCATGACCGCAACGGTCTGACATCTCATTGCAATCAAAGCCCTCCCTGCTCTCGGCAGAGGGGGCTTTTGCATGGATAGAGGGCAGCCCGACTGCCTGCGTGGCGGTTTTCGCTCGCTGAACATATGTTCAGCGAGCGAAAACCGCCACGCACCACAACGGCGAGCACGTATGAATGGTTACGGAGACTGGTAGGCTTTCAGTGGTTTACGAGCATGAACGCCAAGAAGCACAAGGAGTATCGCATGGCTGACAGCGCCGAGCAGAACACCGAGCACCTCGCCCTGTGGGGCGGCCGTTTCACCTCCGGCCCGTCGCCGGAACTCGCCCGACTGAGCAAGTCCACCCAGTTCGACTGGCGACTTGCCGACGACGACATCGCCGGCTCCCGCGCCCACGCGCGCGCCCTCGGCCGCGCCGGCCTGCTCACCGCCGACGAGCTGCAGCGCATGGAGGACGCGCTCGACGAACTCCAGCGCCGCGTCGACTCCGGTGCGTTCGCCCCGATCGAAGACGACGAGGACGAGGCCACCGCGCTGGAACGCGGCCTGCTTGCCATCGCCGGCGACGAACTCGGCGGCAAGCTGCGCGCCGGCCGTTCGCGCAACGACCAGATCGCCTGCCTGATCCGCATGTGGCTGCGCCGCCACAGCCGCATCATCGCCAAACTGCTGCTGTCGCTCGCCAACGCGCTCATCGAACAGTCCGTCGCCGCCGGCCGCACTGTCATGCCCGGCCGCACGCACATGCAGCACGCGCAGCCCGTCCTGCTCGCGCACCAGCTCATGGCCCACGTCTGGCCGATCCTGCGCGACGTGCAGCGTCTCGCCGACTGGGACAAGCGCATCGACGCGAGCCCGTACGGCTCCGGCGCGCTCGCCGGCAACACGCTCGGCCTCGAGCCGGTCGCGGTCGCCCGCGAGCTCGGCTTCTCGAACGTGACCGCCAACTCGATCGACGGCACCGCCTCGCGCGACCTCGTCGCCGAATTCGCGTTCATCGCCGCCATGACCGGCGTCGACATCTCCCGCCTTTCCGAGGAGATCATCATCTGGAACACGCAGGAATTCGCGTTCGTCAAGCTCGACGACGCGTATTCGACCGGCTCGTCGATCATGCCGCAGAAGAAGAATCCGGATATCGCCGAGCTCGCGCGTGGCAAGTCCGGCCGCCTGATCGGTGACCTGACCGGCCTGCTTGCCACACTCAAGGGCCTGCCGACCGCGTACGCGCGCGACCTGCAGGAGGACAAGGAGGCCGTGTTCGACCAGGTCGACACGCTCGAAGTGCTGCTGCCCGCGTTCGCCGGCATGGTCGCCACCATGCGCTTCGACCACGACCGTCTCGAGGCCGAAGCGCCGACCGGCTTCGCGCTGGCCACCGACATCGCCGAATGGCTTGTCAAGCACGGCGTGCCGTTCCGCCACGCGCACGAGCTGTCGGGCGCGTGCGTCAAGATCGCCGAAGGCCGCGGCCAGGAGCTGTGGGACCTGACCGACGAGGACTTCGTCGACGTGTTCAAGGACTTCCTGCCGGCCGACCTCGCGCCGCAGGTGCGCGAAGTGCTCTCGACCGAAGGCTCCGTCTCCGCCCGCAACGGCAAGGGTGGCACGTCGCCGCTGCGCGTGCGCGAGCAGATCGTCGCTGCGAAGACGTCGATCGAGACGCTGCGCGCGTTCGCGAACTCCGTGTCTGACGGCCCGGCGTACAAGACGCCCGAATCGCTGCTGCAGAAGTAGGATTCGCGGATTGCGGCCGGCCGGCATGGTCGGCGACTGACACACGACACAACGGCACACGGCGGAAGGGGCGCGCGGATATGGCGATGAACGACGAACAGCTGGAACGCTACGCCCGGCATCTGATCCTCAAGGGGGTCGGGGCCAAAGGGCAGAAGCGGCTGTTGGCCGCGAGCGTGCTCATCATCGGCGCAGGCGGGCTCGGCTCGCCGGTCGCGCTGTACCTTGCCGCCGCCGGCGTCGGCCGCATCGGACTCGCGGACGGCGATGTGGTCGATCTGAGCAACCTGCAGCGCCAGATCATTCACACCACCGCACGCGTTGGCCAGCCCAAGGTCGAGTCGGCCGCCGCATCCATCCGCGCGCTCAACCCCGACGTGACTGTCGACGAACACAATGAACTCGTCGACGCAGGCAACATCGCCGCGCTCATCGCACCGTACGACCTCGTCATCGACGCGACCGACAACTTCTCGACGAAATTCCTCATCAACGACGCCTGCGTGCTCGCCGGCAAGCCGTTCATCCACGCGGGCGTCGTCGGCTTCGCCGGCCAGCTCATGGACGTGGTGCCCGGCGAAGGGCCGTGCTACCGCTGCATCTTCGAGGAGATGCCGCCGGCGGGCGAAGTGCCGACCTGCAAGGAGGCGGGCGTGCTCGGCGCGGTCGTCGGCGTGATCGGCAGTCTGGAGGCCACCGAGGCGGTCAAGCTCATCGTCGGCGTGGGGGAGCCGTTGATCGGCCGCATGCTCACCGTCGACGCGCTCACCATGAACGTGCGCCGCGTGCCGCTGCCCGAACGCGTGCCCGAGTGCGCGGTGTGCGGCGACCATCCGACCATCACCGCGCTCGACCCGGCGCGCTATGTGCAGCCGGCCTGCGCGGTCTGATTCGGATGAGGTTCGCGACAGTCGACAGGCTCATCGCCGGATACGAGGTGACGGGTTTGGCTACCCCTCAGTCACTTCGTGACAGCTCCCCTGACAAGGGGAGCCAAGAATAAGGAAACGGTGCATGATCGGCACCGTCACAGGAAGGGGAAACGATATGGCCATCGCACTGCACGGGGGATTCGGGGAAGACGAGTCGAACGAATACCGGCACATCACGCCGGGCGAATTCGCCGCGCTTGACCGCAATACGGTCACGTTGCTCGACCTGCGCGAGCCGGACGAGGTGATCGTGCATCCGATTAAGGGCGCGCTCAACATTCCGTTCGGCCAGATCGGCCAGCGGCTCGGCTTGGTGCCGACCGGCAAGCCGGTCGTTGTGTTCTGCCGTGTGGGCGACTGGAGCGAGCAGGTGTGCGAGATCCTCGCCGACCGCGGCTACGAGGCGATCAATCTGGACGGCGGGTTCGCCGCGCTGCGCGACGCGGGATACGCGGACGACGTGACGGCGGCGGATGCGCAGGCCGGTGATGCCGAGACGTCCACGACGACCGGCGCTGCGGGTGACGGCACGGATGCCGGCGCGGCCGGCCGTGCCGTTGACGATGCGACCGCGCGAAATGCGACGGCAGAGAACGATGCGGCGGGAGAGCTGGTCTCGTCTGTGTCCGCTGCGCTCCCCGCCCCCAAGACGCTGCACGTCGACGCGAAGGGGCTCAAATGCCCAGGCCCGATCGTCGCCGTCGCCGACGCGCTGCGAAACGAGCCGGCCGGCACCCGGCTTACGGTCGAGGCCACCGAGGACGCGTTCTGCTCCGACATCGCCGTGTGGGCCGAACGCACCGGCAACACGCTGGTCAGTCTCACGCGCGACGGCTCGGACGGCGTGATCCGCGCCGAACTGGAAAAGGGCGCGGCAAACGGGACCGTGAACGGTGCCGTGGCGAACGCCGACGGCACGTCGGCCGACGCGACCTGTCCGTCCTGCGCGTCCGCATCCGCCCGCACGGCCTCCGCCGGCGGCGACGTGCTGCACGACAAGACGTTCGTCGTGTTCAGCGGCGACCTCGACAAGACCATCGCCGTGTTCATCATGGCCAACGGCGCGGCCGCCATGGGTCGCAAGGTCACGATCTTCTTCACGTTCTGGGGCCTCAACATCCTGCGCAAACCCAAGCGGGTGCGCGTCTCCAAGAACCTGATCGAGCGCATGTTCGGCTTCATGATGCCGCGCGGCACCAGACGATTGGGCCTGAGCCGCATGAACATGGGCGGCATCGGCGCGACGATGATCCGCTGGATCATGAAGTCCAAGAACGTCGCCTCGCTCGAGGAACTCATGAAGCAGGCCACCGACCACGGCGTGCGGCTCGTCGCCTGCCAGATGTCGATGGACATCATGGGCATCCGCAAGGAGGAGCTCATCGACGGCGTCGAACTCGGCGGCGTGAGCACGTTCCTCGGCGCGGGCGAAACCAGCGACATGAGCCTGTTCGTCTAGCGGGAGGAATCGGTCGCACGGCCGACGAGACCACGTCGATTCATTCCGACGGATGAACCCGTCGGTGGGCCGCACGTCATACAATCGTGCCCGATGAGCTGGGCCGGTGGAACACGCGGCCCGAGAATGATACCGAACATCGGACGGCAGGAGATCAGCGGTGCTGACACGCAACCAGATACGAGCACTCGTCAACGAGCACGGGCACGACATCATCGAACACGAGCACATGCACATCGAACGCGGCTGCTACCAGCACGGCTGCATCACCACGTTCGCGCATTCCATCCGCGTCGCCTGCCTCGCCGTCTGGTTCGCGGACCGGCTGCACCTGTGGAACCGCGTCGATCTGCGCTCGCTCGTCCGCGCCGCACTGCTGCACGACTACTTCCTGTACGACTGGCACGACTGGGACAACGGCGACCACCGCCTGCACGGCTTCACGCACGGCCGGACCGCCCTGCGCAACGCCCTGCGCGACTTCAAGCTCAACGCGATCGAACGCGACTCCATCGCCCACCACATGTTCCCGATGACGCCCGTGCCGCCCAGCTACGTCGAGGGCTACCTCGTCACCATGGCCGACAAGGTGAGCGCCACGCGCGAAACGATCAGCCTCAAGCGGTTCCACAAGCCGGCATTGCCGCAGCGCGTGCGCATGGCGTATGCGGCCGAAAGCGGCCGCGGCGCAGCAACCGCGAAGGCCGAATCCCGTCGCAACGCCGCGCAGGCATCGTCGGAAGGCCGTGGCTGATGACGATGACGCTCCACCTTGAATACGTGTTCCTCTGGTTCCTGTTTTACAGCTTCTGCGGCTGGGTGTACGAGTCGATTCTCGTGTCCGTGCAGGAACGCCGTCCCGTCAACCGCGGGTTCCTCAACGGCCCGCTGTGCCCGATCTACGGCACGGGCGCGGTGATGGCGGTCGAACTGCTGGGCGCCATCCGCAATCCCGCGGTGCTGTTCGTCGTCTCCGCGCTGGGCGCATGCGTGCTTGAATACGCGACCTCGTGGGGCATGGAGCGGCTGTTCCACGCGCGATGGTGGGACTATTCGCATTTCCGATTCAACCTCAACGGCCGCATCTGCCTGCTCGGCGCGATCGTGTTCGGCATCGGCGGCGTGGCGATCGTCGACGGCGTGCAGCCGTGGGTCGCGCGTGTGACCGGTATGGTGCCGCTGCCCGTGATCCACTGGGTGAGTTTCGTCTGCCTGGTGTTGGTCGTGATCGACACGGCCGTGACCGTGGCCGGCATCGTCAACTTCGAGCAGAGCCTCGACCAGCTGTCTGCGATGGTCGCCAAGTACGGCGACGCGATGCGCGAGAGGGTCGGGGACGCGGTCGACGCGGTGGGCAGCGCGTCCGACCGCATGACCGGCAAAGTCGGCGGCCTGGTCGGCGACAAGGTGAGCGACATGGTCGGCGGCGCGGCCGACGCGATGAGCGGACCGTTGCAGTCCGGCCGCGAGATGTCGACCGAACTCATGCTCAAGATCAGGGAAACGGCCGATTCCGTGTTCAACCGGCAGCAGCGGCGCATGATCGCGTCGTTCCCGCGTCTGCGCGCCGAACGCAACAACGAGGCGCTCCAGCAGCTGCGCGACGCGTTCGAGAAGCTCCGCGGCGGACGCCGGTGAGACGAAGCCGGTCCGTCGCCCGGCCGCAGCCGGGCCGGCGTCCCGCCTGTCGGCCTGTTCTGCGAGACTGATAGGCGCATAAAACCCACAATTTGATAGGGAGACACCACAGTTATGGCTCACGTCATCGATTTCAAGGAGGCCGGATTCGACTCCGTCCTCGATGAACTGGAATGGCGCGGGTTGATCTCGCAGTCCACCGACCGCGATCAGCTCGCCGAAGCGCTGAATGGGGAGCCGGTCACCTATTATTGCGGGTTCGATCCGACCGCCGCGTCCCTGCACATCGGCAACCTCGTCCAGCTCATCAACATGCGCCACCTGCAGGCGGCCGGCCATCATCCGATCGCCCTCGTCGGCGGCGCGACCGGCCTGATCGGCGACCCGCGCCAGTCGGGCGAGCGCACGCTCAACCCGAAGGACGTCGTGGCCGGCTGGGCCGAGCGCCTCAAGAACCAGATCGGCGGCATCCTCGAAACGACCGGCGACAACCCGGTGCGCTTCGTCTCCAACTACGACTGGACCGCGCAGATGTCCGTCATTGACTTCCTGCGCGACGTCGGCAAGAACTTCCGCCTCGGCACCATGCTCGCCAAGGACACGGTCGCCCGCCGCCTCAACTCCGAGGAGGGCATCTCCTTCACCGAGTTCAGCTATCAGGTGCTGCAGGGCAACGACTTCCTGCACCTGTTCGACGAGTACGGCTGCACGCTGGAAATCGGCGGTTCCGACCAGTGGGGCAACCTCACCTCCGGCATGGACCTGATCCGCAAGGTGCGCGGCGCCACGGTGAACGTGTTCACCAGCCCGATCATCACCGACGCGAGCGGCAAGAAGTTCGGCAAGTCCGAGGGCAACGCCGTCTGGCTCGACGGTACCATGCTTAGCCCCTACAAGTTCTACCAGTTCTGGTTCAACCGCCCCGACGTGGAGATGGAAGGCCTGCTCAAGGCGTTCACGTTCCTGCCGAAGGCCGAGATCGAACGTCTGGTGGAGGAGTCCAAGACCAATCCGGGCGCCCGCGAGGCGCAGCGGACGCTGGCCTGGGAGGTCACGAGCTTTGTGCACGGCGAGGCCGCGACGCAGGCCGCGATCGACGCGTCGGCCGCGCTGTTCGGCCGCGGCGGCGACCTCGGCACGATCGACGAGGGCACGCTCGAGGCCGCGATCGACGGGCTCAAGGTCGAAGGCGAGGACGGCGTCAAGGCGTTCGCGGCCGTGGCCGCCGGTGACCGCGTGGTCGAGGCCGGCGTGAAGGCCGGACTGTTCAAGTCGATTTCCGAGGCGCGTCGCGCGGTCAAGTCCGGCGGCGTGTACCTCAACAACAACCGCGTGGAGGACGAGGAGCAGACACTCGGCGACGCCGACTTCCTGCACGGTCGCTTCGCGCTGATCCGCCGCGGCAAGAAGGCCCTCGGTGCGGTCGAAAAGCACTGATTTCACCAAGAGCAAGTAAGTAGTCAATAACCTCGGCTCCTCGCAAGGGGAGCCGAGCGCGTCAGTGAAGGACATCAATGGCAGAAGAACAGGGCCGCTCGGGCGGCAAATCCTACGGCAATCGCAAGTCCTACGGCTCCGGCCGTTCCGGCGGCAACGGTCACGGCAACGGCGGCCGTTCCTTCGGCGGTTCCCGCGGCGGCTTCCACAAGGGCGGCAAGTCCGGCGGCTTCCATAAGGACGGCTATCGCAAGGACGGCGGTTTCCGCCGCGATCGCGAGGGCGCCGGCGAAGGCCGCGACTTCAACCGCGAGGGCGGCGAACGCCGCGACTTCAAGCGCAACGACGGCGAGCGCGGTGGTTTCCGCGGCGGCAAGTCGGGTGGCTTCCACAAGGGCGGGTTCCGCAAGGACGGCGAGCGCGGGGGATTCCGTCGCGAGGGCGGTTTCCGCCGCGACGACGACCGCCGTGATTTCCGTCGTGACGATCGTCGTGACGGCGATCGCCGCGATTTCAAGCGCAACGACGGCGACCGCCGTGACTTCCACCGTGACGGCGAGCGCCGTGACGGCGGTTTCCGCCGCAATGACGACCGTCGCGGTTTCCGTCGTGACGATCGCCGTCAGGGCGGCGACAATCCGCGCTATCAGCGTGACGGCGAGCGTCGCCCCTTCCGCCGCGACGGCGAGGACCGTCGCGACTTCCGCAAGGACGGCGAGCGTGGGGGATTCCGTCGCGAGGGCGGTTTCCGTCGTGACGATCGTCGTGACGGCGATCGTCGTGATTTCAAGCGCAACGACGGCGAGCGCCGTCCGTTCCGCCGCGACAACGATCATCATGATCGTCGCGACTTCCATCGTGACGGCGAGCGTTACGAGCGCAACGATCGCCGTGACTTCCGCGGCGAACAGTCCCGCGCGCAGGGCGATGCCGCGGAGCGCCGCGAGTTCACCACCGAGGAGAAGCGCGAGTACCGCGAGACCAAGCGCCGCGAGTACATGGAGCGCGGCCCGCGCCGCAACTCCGACGGCACGATGAGCTTCCCGTCGCAGAACCCGTACACCGCGCGCCGCCCCGACGAGCCGAAGATGCCGAAGGGCATGGAATGGTCGATGCTCTCCACCGATGAGCGTGAACGCCTGCGCGGCCTGTCCAAGGAGCACGCCGAAAACATCGGCCTGCACATCCTCGCCGCCTACGCGCTCGAGGAGTCCGATCCGCAGAACGCGCTCGCGCACGCCAAGTGGGTGGCCCGCCAGGCGTCCCGCATCGACTTCGCGCGCGAAACCCTCGCGTTCGTGGCCTACCGTCAGGGCGACTACAAGCTCGCGCTCAAGGAGTTCCGCACCGCCTACCGCATGAACGGCTTCCTCGACTACCTGCCGTTCATCGCCGACTGCGAACGCGGCACCGGCAACCCGAAGAAGGCCATCGAAGTGGCCACGTCCGACGAGGGCAAGCAGCTGCGCGGCGAGTCCAAGGTCGAAATGTTCCTCGTGTACGCCGGCGCTCTCGCGGACCTGAACCAGATGGACAAGGCCATCGAGATCGTGCACACGATCGGCCGTTCCAAGGGACTGCCGGGCGAGTACCGCATGCGCGCCATCCAGGCCGAGCAGTACTTCCTCGAGGAGGCCGGCCGAGGCGAGGAGGCTGCCGATCTCGACCCGCTGCTCGACAAGCTCGAACTGCAGTACGCCGACCAGGACGTCGATCCGGACGACATGGTCATCGACCACGATCTCGAACGCTTCAGCGACGACGAACTCGACATGCTCGGCATCAGCGAGGACGACGCGCAGTACGCGCCGGCCGACGATGACGACGAGGACGGTTCCGACGCGTCCGACGAGGACGGCGACGAGTCCGCGGATGCCGCGGCGGACGCCGACGATGCGGAAGCCGTGAAGGAAGTTGCCGGCATGGACGAGACCGCGGCCGACGGCGACGACGATGCGCACGCCGATCAGGCTTCCGCCGCCGCGGACGACGAGTCCACGCTGCCGGCCGAAGAGGCCGAGGCCGGCTCCGACGCGAACGCCGAGCCCGAGACGGGCATCGACGACGCGGCGGACGCCGACGACGCCGCGGACGAGTCCGCGGACGCGGCAGACGCGGAGTGACGCGGGCCATGCTCAAGTCCACGGACAAGTCGATCGCCGAAACGTACCGCTTGGCGCTGCTCGACCTCGACGGCGTGGTGTACCGGGGCAAGAACCCGGTCGAATACGCCGCCGAGTCGATCCGCGGCGCCGAGCAGCTCGGCATGGCGATCGAATACACGACCAACAACTCCTCGCGCTTCCAACGCGTGGTCGCCGACCAGCTGCGCGGCTTCGACCTCGACGTCGAACCGCATCAGGTCATCACCTCCTCGGTGGTGGCCGCGCGCATGGTCGCCCGTCACGTGCCGGCCGGATCCAAGGTGCTGGTGCTGGGCGCCGAACACCTGCGCGAGGAAGTCGCCTCGCAGGGGCTGACCCTCGCCGACGGGCCGGAGGACGATCCGGTCGCCGTCATCCAGGGATGGTATCCGCAGATGACCTGGCAGGAAATGGCCAACGTGTCGTTCGCGGTGGAGCGCGGGGCGATGTATCTCGTCACCAACCGCGATCTGACGATCCCGCGCGAGCTCGGCATCGCGCCGGGTTGCGGTTCGATGATCCAGGCCGTCATCAACGCGACCGGCGTCGAACCGGTCGCCTCCGCAGGCAAGCCCGAATCCGCCATGTACGACGAGGCGCGACTGCTCGCGGCCGGCGACGGCGAAGAGCCCGTCGCCAAGGATCTGTGCCTGGCGATCGGCGACCGGCTCGACACCGACATCGAAGCGGGCACGCGCGGCGGCTACGATGCGCTGGCCGTGCTCACCGGCGTCACCAATCCGCATGAGCTCATGCTCGCGCCCGCGCACCTGCGTCCGACGTACATCGTCAAGGACCTGCGCGGACTGCTCGAAGCGCAGCCCGCGGCGACGCGCAGCGACGACGGATCGACGTGGGTCTGCGGCAACGCCACGGCCACGCTCGACGAGACGGCCGGCACGCTGACCGTCAGCGACGCGACCGACCTCAACGCGCTGCGCGCGGCCTGCAACGCCATGTGGGACTACGCCGACCGCGGCGGCGACCCGACGGCGGTCGACCTGCCGCAGTTCGCGCTGTAACGACACCATCGCACGACTGACGAGCCCCCTGCATCGAGGGGGCTCTTGTCATCTCAAAGGAGTTTCCATGACCGACGCAACGACCGAACCGGCGCGAACGGACGAACTGACGCAACGTTTCCCCGAACTCGCCGAACTCGATCGGATGGACGACGACCAGCGCATCGCCGCGTTCCGCAGCGCGCTCGACCGGCTCGCGCACGAACTCGACGAAAGCCGCTGACATGCAACGGCTCGACTCACTGCTCGTGGACCTCGGCCTCGTCGACAGCCGGTCCAAAGCGCAACGGCTCATCAAGGCCGGGCGCGTCGTCGTCGACGGCAAGCCGGCGACCAAGCCGGCCATGAACGTGTCCGACGTGTCCGCCATCAGCGTCGACAAGGGCGACGACTACGTCTCGCGCGGCGCGTACAAGCTCGTCGGCGCGTTCGACCTGTTCCGCACCGGCGCCATCGGTGCGCTCGCGAACCTGCGGCCGGGCGTCGACGGCGACGATCCGCGCGTCGGACTGCCCTCGCCGGACGGTCTGCGCTGCCTCGACATCGGCGCGTCGACCGGCGGATTCACGCAAGTATTGTTGCGGCGAGGAGCCGCGCGGGTCATCGCGCTCGACGTCGGCCACGACCAGCTCGACGCGCGCATCGCCGACGACTCGCGTGTCATCCGCATGGACGGCGTCAACATCCGCGACGTGACCGCCGACAGTCTGCCGTACCGGCCGGAGATGATCGTCTCCGACGTGTCGTTCATCTCGCTCACGTACGTGATCCCCGTCATCGCGCGCATCGCCGCGCCCGGCGCGCACATCGTGCTGCTCGTCAAACCGCAGTTCGAGGTCGGACGCGCGGGACTCGGCAAGAACGGCATCGTCGAGGATCCTGCGTTGCGTGAACGCGCGCTGCGCGACATCGTCGCATGCGCGGGCGAACACGGGCTGCATGTGATCGCGACCGCCGACTCGCCGATCGAAGGCACGCACGGCAACGCGGAGTATCTGTTGTACGCGCGGGCCTGAGTACGGCTCAGCCTTGTATGAACTTGTCGATCTGGTCTTCCTTGCCCATGATGATGAGTTCGTCGTTGCGGTGCATGACGAGCTCCTTGGAACCGTACTGGAACTCCTTGCCGGGCGACTTGATGCCGACCACGGTGATGCCGTAGCGCTCGTGCACCTTCGCGTCCTCGATGCTGTAGCCGACCACGTGCGGGGGAGTGTGGATCTTGACGACCGTGTGCGCGCCCTCGATTTCGATGTAGTCGAGATAGTTGCCGGACACGAGATGGCCGACGCGCTTGCCCGCGTCCGTCTCCGCGTTGATGATGTGCCGCGCGCCGATGCGCTGCAGGATGCGCGCGTGCTCCTTCGACACCGACTTCGCCCAGATGTCCGAAATGCCGGCGTCCAGCAGGTTGCCGGTCGTGATGACCGACGCCTCGACGCTGTCGCCGATCGCGACGATCGCCGTGTTGAAGTCGGATGCGTTGAGCTGCTCGAGCGCGAGCACGTCCGTCATGTCGGCCTGCACGGTCGGGATCTGCGACGACCAGCGGTTCACGAGTTCCGCGTCGCGGTCGACGGCGAGCACGTCCTGGCCCATCGCGTCCAGCGTGGTCGCCACCGCGCTGACGAAACGGCCCAGTCCGACGACCAGAATGCTTCTGCCGTTGTTTGCCATGCTGTCTCCTGCCTTGTCTGCGTTGTCTGTGTGGTATCGGCTTTGTCGTTGGTTTGCGTGTGCCTCGCGGAATCCGCCGTCAGCCGACGACCAGCGGTTCGGTCGGATAGCGCACCGCCTCGAGCGCGCGCGGCCGGCTGATCGAATACGCGATCGTCATCGGCCCGAGCCGGCCCACGATCATCGTGATCGCCAGAATAGCCAGCGCGGCCGGATTGTCCTCGCGCGCGACGCCGACCGTGTAGCCGCCCAGCCCGAACGCCGAGCACGCGTCGAACAGCGCGTTCGTGAACGACGCGTCGGCGACGAGCATCAGCGCCATCGACGCGGCGAGCACGAGCATCAGGCACGTCGTGGTGATGCTCACCGCCGTCATCGCGACGTTCGTGTGGATGCGGCGGCGGAACGCGTTGATGTCCTTGTGGCCGGTGAACGACGCGCGGCACACGAGCAGGATCACCGCGAACGTGGTCACACGGATGCCGCCCGCCGTGGACGTGCTGCCGCCGCCGATGAACATGACCGTGCTCATGAACACCTTCGTCGCCTCGCTCACCTGCGGCATCCACGACAGGTCGAAGCCGGACGAGCGCGGCATCACCGCCGCGACCATCGCGTGCCTCAGGCGCGTCTCCACGTCCGCGTCCTTGAACAGGAACGGATTGTCCCATTCGACCGCCAAAAACCATGCGAGCGAGGCCGCGACGATCAGGAACGTCATCGTCAGCGTCACCTTCGTGTGCAGGCTCCAGCGGCGCGGCGGCACGTGCTTGCGCGCGCAGCGCATGAGGTTCAGTAGCACGGGGAAGCCGAGCGTGCCGCAGAATGCCGACATCATGATCGGCATGCCCACGGCCCAGTTGTTCACGTGCAGGCCCGCGCCGTCCGGCGTGAATCCGGCGTTGTTGTACGACATGACCGCGAAGAACAGCGCCTCCCACGCGGTTTTGCTCGTGTCCCCCCTGTTGACCGACCACAGGCCGGGAAACAGCGCCAAAAACGTGATGATCTCGATGACGAACGTGGTGGTGACGACCACGGTGAGCACGCCCTTGATCTCGGACAGCTTCGTCGTGCCCAGCTCGCTCGCGGTGAGCAGGCGCTGCGTGGCCTTCATGTGGTGGTTCACCGCGAGCGCGATCATCGACGCGAACGTCATCACGCCGAGGCCGCCCATCTGCACGGACACGAGCAGCACCGCCTGACCGAACGTGGTCCAGTGCGTCGTCGAGTTGACGATGGAGATGCCGCATGTGGACAGCGCGGACACGGCGGTGAACATGGCCGTCGAGAACGTGGTCGTCTCGCCGCGCGGCGTGGACTGGGGCAGCATGAGCGCGCTCGCCGACAGGACGACGAGCGTCATGAAGTAGATGATGGTCAGGCGCCCGGGATGGGCGGTCATGTGCTGGCGGAACGTGTGCCTGTGGCCGCGGCGCTCCTCGGCGGCGGCCTTTTCGAACGTGTCGCCCGAGAACCACCATGCGTAGCCGCGCGACGCCTCGCGGTTGGCGGAGGATTCGTCGAAGACCGGGTTCGCCATCGTGCTCGCACCCTTTCCTTTCCGCGTCCTTCGCGTGTTCGTGCCGTGTGACGCGCGCCGTGTCGCGCATGCCGTAATGCAAACCGAACGACTATATCACCACTACGAGTGTCCATTGTAATTCGCACGCATGATGCGCTGCGGCGATTCCCGGGGCGATTCATGGCGGGGCCGCGGGCTTTTCGTTGATATGACGCGCGACATGCGAACATGTGTTCGAGAATCGGCCGGATCGGCTAGACTGAAAGGCAGTTGACGGTTCTTCTGCAAAGGGGTGACTATGGCCGGCGTTCGACATGCGGTGGTGGTGACGCACACGCGCCTGCGCGAGAGCGGCACGGTGGTGTCCGAGGCCGTGGAGCAGCTGCGGCAGGCTGGGTTCGAGGTGTCCATCATCGACAACACGGAGGCGCCGGAGTTCGGGTCGCGGCCGCCGGTGGTGCGCGACGACACGGAGATCGTCGTGGTGCTGGGCGGCGACGGCACGATCCTGCGCGCCGCCGAGCTCGTGCACTGCACCAGCGTGCCGATTCTGGGCGTCAACCTCGGCCACGTCGGTTTCCTCGCCGAATTCGAGAGCTTCCAGATGAGCGAGGCGATCCGGCGCGTCGCCGAACACGACTATTCGATCGACGAGCGCATGATCGCGCATGTCGACGTGTGGCTGCCGGGCGCTTCCGCGCCGCTGGAGGACTGGGCGCTCAACGACATCACGCTCGAACGTGCCGACCGCGGCAAGATGGTCGAACTGTCGATCCGCGTGGACGACGTGGAAATGAGCTCGTTCGGCTGCGACGGTGTGATCGTCTCCACGCCCACCGGCTCGACCGCCTACGCGTTCTCCGCCGGCGGCCCGGTCATCTGGCCGAACGTCAAAGCGCTGCAGCTCGTGCCGCTCGCCGCGCACGCGCTGTTCGCCCGCCCGCTCATCATCGGCGCCGGGTCCACGTTCGCCATGGACATCCTCGACGACTCGACGTCCGACGGCTGGATCTGCTGCGACGGCCGCCGCCAGCGCGCCCTGCCGAAGGGCACGCGCGTCGAGGTGCGCCAGTCGAAAGACACGCTGCGGCTCGCCCGACTGTCCGGCGCGCCGTTCACCAACCGTCTCGTCACCAAGTTCGACCTGCCGGTGGTCGGCTGGCGAGAGCAGGCACGCGGGGGAGCGGCCGGGGCCGCGGCCGTGCGGCACGGGCACGTGTTCCCCGAAGGCGTCGGCGAAACGCTTTCCGAACGTGCGGCTGGCGGCGTCGCGTCCAACGCGACAGATGCAGCTGGCTCGGCCAGCGGGAACGGGGATGCCCGCTGATGCTTGAGGAACTGGAGATCCGCGACCTCGGCCCGATCCGGCACGCGCTGCTCACGCCGGCCGCCGGCATGACGGCGATCACCGGCGAAACCGGCGCCGGCAAGTCCATGCTGCTCAGCGCGCTCAAGCTGATTTCCGGCGGTACGGCTGATCCGGGCCGCGTGTCCGCGGGTGCGAAGGAATCGTGGACACAGGGCGTGTTCGCGGTCGGCGGCGACGCTGCGGCTGATCCGGATAGTGACGCAGCCGGCGACAGCTCGGCGGCGACGCGCGATGCCGTGGAACCAGCCGTTGTGTGCATCGCACGCGATGCCGGCGTCGCCCCGCAGGACGGCGAACTGTTCCTCTCCCGCACCGTGCCGGTCTCCGGCCGATCGCGAGCCGTTGTCAACGGACGATCCGTGCCGCGCGCGTTGCTCGGCGATCTGGCCGGCGAACTGGTCACCATCCACGGGCAGGCCGACCAGCTGCGCATCGCCTCGCCCGCACGCCAGCGCGAATTCCTCGACATGGTCGCCGGCGACGAACGCGAGCTCGCCACCTACCGGACCGCGTGGGATGCGCTGTGCGCGATCGACGAACGGCTCGAACGCATGGAGCATCAGGAGGCGTCCGCCCGCCAGCAGGCTGACTATCTGCGCGAATCCATCGAACGCATCAACCGCGCCGACCCGCAGCCGGGGGAGGACGAGGAGCTCAAGGCGAAACGATCCCGCATCGAAAACGCCGCCGACATCGCGCAGGGCGTGTCCGGCGCGCTCGCCGCACTCGACGCGTCGCAGGTGAGCGCAGACGCCGACGAGGCAAGCGCGTCCGAGCTCATAAACCACGCCGTCCAGGCGCTGCGGTCGATCCGCGCCGACGGCGACTTCAACGAGCTCGCCGACCGTCTTGAATCAGTCAACGCCGACCTGTCCGACATCGTCTACTCGCTGGCGCGTGAACTCGACGTGGAGGACAACGTCGACGACCTCGACGAGATCAACGCGCGCATCCACGAACTCGGCGAACTGACCCGGCGCTGGGGGCCGACCCTGGCCGACGTGATCGCATGGCGCGACAAGGCCGTGTTCGACGTGGAGGACCTTGACGCCTCGCCGGAGAAGGTGGCCGAGCTCAAGGCCGAACGGGAACGGCTATTCTCCGACGCGATGGCCGCCGCCGACGCGCTGAGCGAGGCGCGTGAAGCCGCGGCCCGCTCCTTGGCCGCTACGGTGACCGGAGAACTCTCGTCGCTGGCGATGGACGGGGCGGCGCTGAACATCCGCGTCACCCGCCGCGGTGCGGACGGCGGCAACGGCGTCGGCAAAGGCAAGACGCCGACCTGGCCGCTCGACGCGAACGGGCGCGACGACATCGCGTTCCTGTTCACGCCCTACGAGGGCGCTCCCGAACTGCCGATGGGCAAAAGCGCGTCCGGCGGCGAGCTGAGCCGACTCATGCTCGCCATGGAGCTGTCAGCCGCCGATCGGCACGCCGGCAGCGAGGCGCCCATGACGTTCATCTTCGACGAGGTCGACGCCGGCGTGGGCGGCAAAACCGCCGTCGAACTCGGCCGGCGGCTCGCCCGGCTCGCGCGCACCGCGCAGGTCATCGTCGTCACCCACTTGGCGCAGGTCGCCAGCTGGGCCGACGCGCAGTTCGTCGTCACCAAGGAGCCGCCGGACGCCGACGACGACGCGGTCGGCGTCGTCACCACCGTCGCCGCGGTGCAGGGCGACGGGCGTGTGCGCGAAATCGCGCGCATGCTCTCCGGTTCCGAATCCGAAGCGTCGCTCGACCACGCGCGCGAACTGCTCAGCTCGTCGCGACTGGGCGATGCGGCCGATCTCGTCGCGTAGCCGGGCCACGCCCCAGCCCATCCCGTTCCAACGTCGTTCGCCATACCGCCGCCGGACCGCATCGGGGCCATCATCGGCAGCCGCGGCAACCGCACTCAAGGGAGACATCGCATGACCATAGACAACACCGGCAAGGCCGCTATCTTCGACCTCGACGGCACACTGCTCGATTCGATGGGCGTGTGGGATCAGGTCGACATCGACTTCCTCGGCCGTCGCGGCATCGCGGTGCCCGACGACTACATGGCTAAGGTCGCGTCCATGCAGTTCCGGCAGATCGCCGAATACACGATCGCCCGGTTCGGCCTGCCGGACACGCCCGAACAGCTCATGGACGAATGGGACGAAATGGCCCGCGTCGCCTACGCCACCGTGGTCGAGGCCAAGCCGCACGCCGTGGAGTACCTTCGCCATCTCAAGAAGTCCGGCGCGAAGCTCGCCGTGGCGACCTCCCTGCCGCCTGCCCTGCGCGAACCGGCGATGGAGCACGTCGGCATCCGCGGCTTCTTCGACACGGTCGTCAGCGTCGACGACGCGGGCGACGCCGGCAAGGACCAGCCCGACGTCTACCTGCTCGCCGCCTCCCGGCTCGGCGTCGCTCCCGCCGACTGCACGGTCTTCGAGGATCTGCTCGTCGGCGTGCAGACCGCCAAGTCCATCGGCATGACGGTCTGGGCCATGCACGACGACTCCTCCGACGCCGACTGGCCCACCATCTGCGACGCCGCCGACGGCGTCCTCTTCGACTTCGCCGACGCGCCGCAGACCCTGTGACGTGACGTCGGTTCATGTGCCCGACAGGGTGGCGCGACTATGCCCGGGATCGCATGCGGGCGACATGCGAAGGGGCTTCTCCCGGCCTGAATGACCATGATGATCATGGCCGGGAGAAGCCCCGGTAACAGTTGGCTATGAAGTCAGAGAATTGATGATCACAGCGCCTTGGCGGCGGACTCCACGAAGGATTCCATGCCGTCGATCGGCACGACCGTCTTGAAGCGCACGGCGGCGTGCTCGAGGCCGCGCAGCGCGGCCGGAGCCGTGGTGCCGGTCTCGCGCGCGAGCACGTCCATGCACTCGAAGTCGGTGCCGGTCGCGTCGAAGCCGAGCGATTCGTTGACCACGCGCGGGAACTTGTACGGGCTTGCGGTCGCGAGGATCACGCGCGGGGTGAACGGATCGCGCGGCATCTGCTGCGCCACGTAGTACGCGCACGCGGTGTGCGGGTCGATCACGTAATGGTGCTTCGTCCAGCAGTCGGCGATCATCGCGCGCACCTGATCCTCGTCCGCCCAGCCGCAGCCGAACAGGTGACGGATCTTCGCGAGCACGTCGTCCGGGATCTCGTACGCGCCCCACTGCTTGAGATCGTTCATGAGCATGGAGATCAGGCGCGTGTCGCCGTCGGTGAAGTAGTAGAGCATGCGCTCGAGGTTCGACGAGACGAGGATGTCCATCGACGGGGAGATCGTCTGGAAGAACGGGCGCTGGCGGTTGTACGTGCCGGAGGTGAGGAAGTCGAACAGCACGTTGTTCTTGTCGGACGCCACGACCAGATGCTTGACCGGTAGGCCGAGGCGCTTCGCGTAGTAGCCGGCGAGGATGTCGCCGAAGTTGCCGGTCGGCACGACGAACTCGACCTCGTCGCCCACGTTGATGACCTGCTGCTCGAGCAGCTGCGCGTACGCGGAGAAATAGTAGACGACCTGCGGCACGAGGCGGCCCACGTTGATCGAGTTCGCGCTGGAGAGCACGACGTGCGAGTCGGCGGCGAGGCGCTCGGCCAGTTCGCGGTCGCCGAAGATGCGCTTGACCGCGGACTGCGCGTCGTCGAAGTTGCCTTCGACCGCGGCGACGTTCACGTTCGAGCCGGTCTGTGTGGTCATCTGCAGTTCCTGCACCTGGCTGACCTTGCCCTCCGGGTAGAAGACGGTGATCGCCGTGCCCGGCGCGTCCGCGAAGCCGGCCAGCGCGGCCTTGCCCGTGTCGCCGGACGTGGCGGTGAGGATCATGATCTTCTCGTCCGCGTCGCCGCCGGCCGGCGTGGTGCGCGCCATGAAGCGCGGCAGGATCTGCAGCGCGACGTCCTTGAACGCGGAGGTCGGGCCGTTGAACAGTTCGAGGATGTAGTCGTCGCCGACGGGCTTGAGCGGCGTGATGCGCTCGTCCGACCACTGCGCGCCGTACGCCTCGGCGATGCACGCCTTGAGTTCGTCCTCGCCGAAGTCCGGCAGCAGCGCGTGCAGCACGTCGTACGCGATCGCCTGATACGGGCGGCCGGCGAGATTCGCGACGTCGACCTTGGTCTCGCCGAGCGAATCGGTGACGAACAGGCCGCCGTCGTCGGCGATGCCCTTGCGGATGGCCTCCTTGGAGGTCAGCGAGTCGGTGGTGGAACGCGTGGAATGGAACGTGGTCATGGAAACCCTTCGCGTAAGACGAATAACGACGATACCGATCCAGTCTATCGCCCGCGGTGGGCAGGGGAGCGGCGGTTTCCGGATGATGAGGAAACATCCGCGAACATGAGACGGAACCTGTTCGTAACATGCCGCGGGTCTACACTTTGCACAACCGCAACCGCGGAATTATCGGTATTGCTGAAAGGAGCGCAGATGACTGCCTCGCCGCTTGCACAAACCCCCACCGACGCCTTCAACTCGCCGATCGCCGAAACCGATCCGGAGGTCGCCGACATCCTGACCGCCGAGCTGCACCGCCAGCAGGACGGCCTCGAGATGATCGCGTCCGAAAACTTCGTGCCGCGCGCCGTCCTGCAGGCGCAGGGCTCCGTGCTCACCAACAAGTACGCCGAAGGCTACCCGGGGCGCCGCTACTACGGCGGCTGCGAACAGGTCGACAAGCTCGAGACCATCGCCCGCAACCGCGCCAAGGAACTCTTCGGCGCCGAATACGCGAACGTGCAGCCGCACTCCGGCGCGCAGGCCAACGCCGCCGTCTATCAGGCGCTCGTCAAGCCCGGCGACACCGTCCTCGGCCTCGCGCTCGACCACGGCGGCCACCTCACCCACGGCATGAAGATCAACTTCTCCGGCCGCTTCTACCACGCCGAAGCGTACGGCGTGAACCCGGAGACGTTCCGCATCGACCCGGAGATCATCCGCCAGCGCGCGCTCGAAGTGCACCCGGCCATGATCATCGGCGGCTGGTCCGCCTACCCGCGCATCGAGGACTTCAAGGCCATGAAGGAGATCGCCGACGAGGTCGGCGCCAAGTTCTGGGTCGACATGGCCCACTTCGCCGGCCTCGTCGCCGCCGGCCTGCACCCGAGCCCGGTCCCGTACGCCGACGTCGTCTCCTCCACCGCGCACAAGACCCTCGGCGGCCCGCGCTCCGGCTTCATCCTCGCCAAGGAGGAGTACGCCAAGAAGCTCAACTCCGCCGTCTTCCCGGGCCAGCAGGGCGGCCCGCTCATGCACGTCATCGCCGGCAAGGCCGTCAGCTTCAAGGTCGCCGGCACGCAGGCGTTCAAGGACCGCATGCAGCGCACCCTCGACGGCGCGAAGATCCTCGCCGAGCGCCTGACCGCCGACGACGTGAAGGCCAACGGCATCTCCGTGCTCACCGGCGGCACCGACGTGCACCTGGTAATGGTCGACCTGCGCAATTCCGAGATGGACGGCAAGCAGGGCGAGGACCTCCTCGCCGCCTGCGGCATCACCATCAACCGCAACACCGTGCCGTTCGACCCGCGCCCGGCATCGGTCGCCTCCGGCCTGCGCATCGGCACCAGCGCGCTCGCCACCCGCGGCTTCGGACCGAAGGAATACGAGGAGGTCGCCGACATCATCGGCACCGCGCTCGCCGCCGGTCCGTCCGCCGACGTGGACGCGCTCAAGGCCCGCGTCGACAAGCTCGTCGAGGACTTCCCGCTCTACCCGGGCCTCGATCAGGTCCACTGATCCGGGTTCCCGACGCGTTCGTACGTCGTCGTCGGCGGCGTGACGCTCACGTAGTGTTCAAGGCTCCCCTGGATACGGGGGAGCCTTGCTGTTTTTGGTTTGCATGCCGGGTTTGCGCGCCGGATGCGCTAAGGTGGGTGGGTATGACGAATGGTGAAGAGGCCCGCGTGTCCGCGGCCGTGTTCGACGCGGTATGCGCGAAGGCCGATGCGGCGGCCCGCGCGCAGAAGACGCTGGCGCGCGCGAACGCCGAGGCGAAGAACGAACTGCTGAATGCGATCGCCGACGCGCTTGACGCTCGCGCCGACGAGATCGCCGGCGCCAACGAACTCGACATGATCGCATCGCGCGACGCCGGCATGGACGCCGGCAAGCTCGACCGGCTGCTGTTCGACGTGCCGCGCGTGGCCGCCGCGGCGCAGGGCGTGCGCCACGTCGCCACGCTGCCCGACCCGATCGGCGAAATCGTGCGCGGCTACAATCTGCCCAACGGGCTGCGTCTGCAGCAGACGCGCGTCCCGCTTGGCGTCATCGGCATGATCTACGAGGCGCGCCCGAACGTCACCGTCGACGTCGCGTCGCTGTGCCTCAAATCGGGCAACGCGGCGATCCTGCGCGGCGGGCACGCGGCCGAACGCACCAACGCGGCGACGCTCGCGATCATCCGCGACACGCTTGTCGAACACGGCTTCGACCCGGCGCTCGTCGACACGGTCGACGAATACGGCCGCGACGGCGCCACCGCCATGATGGAGGCCCGCGGCCACATCGACGTGCTCGTGCCGCGCGGGGGAGCGGGGCTCATCCAGGCCGTCGTGCGCAACTCCAAGGTGCCGGTCATCGAAACCGGCGCCGGCAACGTGCACATCTACGTCGACCGGTCCGGCGACCTCGACAAGGCGATTCCGATCATCATCAACGCGAAGACGCAGCGCGTCGGCGTGTGCAACGCGGCCGAAAAGCTGCTCGTCCACCGCGATGTGGCCGCGCGGTTCCTGCCGGCCATCGCACGAGCGCTCGCCGAGGCGAACGTCGAACTGCACGCCGACGACGACGCGTACGGCATCATCGACAAGGCCGGCATCGACGGCGTGAACCTGCTCGCCGCGACCGACGAGGACTGGGACACCGAGTACCTTGCACTGACCATGGGCGTCAAGGTCGTCGACTCGCTCGACGAGGCGATCGAGCACATCAACGCGCATTCCACCGGCCACACCGAATCGATCGTCGCCGAGGACTATTCGGCCGTCGAGGAGTTCACGGGCCGCGTCGACTCGGCCGTGGTGATGGTGAACGCCTCCACGCGATTCACCGACGGCGGCGTGTTCGGCTTCGGCGCGGAGCTCGGCATCTCCACGCAGAAGATGCACGCGCGCGGACCGATGGGCCTGCGCGAAATGACCACGACGAAATGGATCGGCTACGGCACCGGCCAGGTGCGCGGCTGACGGCGGGCGCGGGCCGGAACGTCCGTGCGCAACGACCATGACGGGAGGATATCGACGATGAGCGAAACGAACGAAACGCCGCAGGCGACGGCGCTGCCGACGGAAGGCGACATGGCGGCTCGCCCGGACGCGCACGGCGTGCGGAACGAGCGGACCGCGCAGGATGCCGCCGTGCCGACGACGGACGCCGGCACGCCCATCACCGACCTGCGTCCCGACATCGACCTCGACGACCCGCGGCTGGGACTGAAGATCGCGGCCGAACGGCTCAGCATCGTGCGCTACGTGTTCCTCGTGCAGATCGAGGACGGCATCGCCTCCGCCGGTCAGCGCGCGTCGCTCGAATACGCCGACGCCGTGCTCATCGGCTGGCCCGACGAGCATTCCGACGAGGTCGTCGACCTGAACGACGACCAGCTGAGGACCGTGGTCGAGCAGATGCAGATGATGGAGCAGTACATCGGCAAGTTCAGCGCGATGGAACGCGCCGGCGATGTGGACGGCATGACCGACACGCTGATCCGCGTCACCGAGCGCGTCGCCGAGGTGCGCCGGCTGTACCAGCCCGATTTCGCGCTGCCCACGTTCGCGGAGATCCGCCGCGTCGTGCAGGACGAATGGGACGAGGACATGGGCAAGATCGACCCGCAGGAATCCGATCCGACCGCCGGCGAGATCGCGCGCGAATCCGCGGAGGAGGACCGCCAGCAGGAGGCCGAGGCGTGAGCGAGGAACTGACCCGGCGCATGTCCGACCTGTCCGACGAGCCGGCCGACATGCTGGCCCCCGGCGCCGAACGGCGGCGGCTGTCCACGCGCGGCAACCTGCACGCCCGCCCGCGCATCGGCATCATGGGCGGCACGTTCGACCCGATCCACAACGGGCACTTGGTGGCCGCGTCAGAAGTGGCGTGGGTGTACGACCTCGACGAGGTGCTGTTCGTGCCCACCGGCCGGCCCGTGTTCAAGCTCGACAAGAAGGTCACCAACGCGGAGGACCGGTACCTGATGACCGTGATCGCCACCGCGTCGAACCCGAAGTTCACCGTCTCGCGCGTCGACATCGACCGTCCGGGCGTCACGTACACGATCGACACGCTGCGCGACATCCGCGCCCAGCACCCGGACGCCGAACTGTTCTTCATCACCGGCGCGGACGCGGTCGCCGAAATCATGCAGTGGAAGGACGCCGAGCACATGTGGGACCTCGCGCACTTCGTCGCGGTTACGCGTCCCGGCTATTCGTCGCCGGACGGCGTCAAACTGCCCGAAGGCAAGGTCGACACGTTGGAAATCCCCGCATTGGCGATCTCCTCGACCGACGTGCGCCGCCGCGCCGAACACGGCGAGCCGGTGTGGTATCTCGTGCCCGACGGCGTGGTGCAGTACATCGGCAAGCACGGGTTGTACCGGTAGCTTTCCGCCGGCCGACGCGCCCGGCATGCGGACGGGCGTCCGCGGACGCGAACACGCGCCGGCCGCCGGTCGGCGCGGACGGTTACTATGAGGGCAGTCACTTCAACGAAGCCGAACGTTTGGAGATATGGTGAGCGCAATCCTCGAAGGGAAGCCCGATAAAAACCTCATCCTGGTGACTGGTCGCACGCATCCGAAGCTGGCGGCGGACGTCGCCGAACAGCTGGGGATCGACGTTCTGGAAACCACCGCATATGATTTCGCGAACGGCGAGATGTACGTGCGCTACACCGAATCGGTGCGCGGCGCGGACGTGTTCGTCCTGCAGTCGCATTCCCTGCCGGTGAACAAGTCCATTATGGAGCAGCTCATCATGATCGACGCGCTCAAGCGCGCCTCCGCCCGCTCCATCACCGCCGTGTGCCCGCTGCTGGGCTACTCCCGTCAGGACAAGAAGCACCGCGGCCGCGAGCCCATCTCCTGCCGTCTGGTGTTCGACCTGCTCAAGACCGCCGGCGCCGACCGCATCATGAGCGTCGACCTGCACGCCGCGCAGTCGCAGGGCTTCTTCGACGGCCCGGTCGACCATCTGATCGCCATGCCGGTGCTCGTCGACTACATCCGCGACCGTTTCATGAACCAGCTCGACAACGTCACCGTCGTCTCCCCGGACGCCGGCCGCATCCGCGTGGCCGAGCAGTGGGCGCAGCGCCTCGGCGGCGGCCCGCTCGCGTTCGTGCACAAGACGCGCGACATCACCCGCCCGAACCAGGCGGTCGCCAACCGCGTGGTCGGCGACGTGGCGGGCAAGGACTGCGTGCTCGTCGACGACCTGATCGACACCGCCGGCACGATCGCCGGCGCCTGCCACGTGCTCGCCGACGCGGGCGCCAAGTCCGTGACCGTGGTCGCCACGCACGGCGTGCTCTCCGGCCCGGCCATCGAACGGCTCAAGGGCTGCGGCGCACGCGAGGTCGTGCTCACCGACACCGTGCCGATCCCCGAGGAGAAGCGCTGGGACGGCCTGACCGTGCTGTCGATCGCGCCGCTGCTGGCCAGCGCCATCCGCGCCGTGTTCGAAGACGGCTCCGTGGCCGAGCTGTTCGACACCTACCCGGAGCATCACGGACAGGGCTTCCTGTTCGCCTGAGCCGCTTCGGCCGCTTCGGCTGGTCCGTGCCGATCGCACGGCAAAGCCGATTTGACGTGGCCGGGTCTTATGGCATAATGAACACTTGGCGGAAATTCCGGTTTCCGCCGGTCCCCCATGGTGTAATGGCAGCACACGGGTCTTTGGAACCCTTTGTCTTGGTTCGAGTCCAGGTGGGGGAACTCGCCAGTCGCCCGGCTTGCGCGTCCTGCGGAACAACCGCGGACGGGCAAGCCGGGCGTTCTTGTCTGGCCAACGGTTTCACCGGCGCGCGTGGGCGCCCGGCACGAACAGAATGGGAGATTCCCGATGGCACTATCCGCCGCAATCATCCTCGCCGCAGGCGAAGGCACCCGCATGCGCTCCGCCAACCCCAAGGTGCTGCACACCTTCGCGGGCAAGACGTTCCTCAACCGCGTCATGGACTCCGTCGCCGCGCTCGAGCCCGACACGCTCGCCGTCGTCGTCCACTATCAGGCCGAACGCGTCGCCGCCGCCGCGCGCTCCTACCAGCCGAACGTCGAAATCGTCAACCAGGACGACATTCCCGGCACCGGACGCGCCGTGCAGTGCGCCATGGCCCAGCTCGAAGCCGAGCACAAGCTCAATGGCCACGTGCTCATCGCCGCATCCGACATGCCGCTGCTCGACGCCGAAACGCTGCGTGGCCTCGTCGCCTTCCACGAGCAGAGCGGCAACGGCGCGACCGTGCTCACCACCATCCTCGACGACCCGACCGGATACGGCCGCATCATCCGCGACCGCGACGGCCACGTGCTGCGCATCGTCGAGCAGCGCGACGCCAACCGCAGCGAACTGGCCGTGCAGGAGGTGAACACGTCCGTGTACGTGTTCGACGCCGAACTGCTCGGCCGCGCCATCGCCGACCTCAAATCCAACAACGCGCAGGGCGAGTTCTACCTGACCGACGCGCTCGAAACCGCGCGCTCCGCCGGCACGGTGGGCGCCTTCACCGCTCCCGACCCGCTGAGCGTCGAAGGCGTGAACAATCGCGTGCAGCTCGCCGCGCTCGCCAAGGCGCACAACCGCCGCGTGTGCGAGGCGTGGATGCGCTCCGGCGTGACCATCCTCGACCCCGACACCACGTGGATCGAAGACGACGTCGAACTCGCACGCGACGTGACCGTGCTGCCCGGCAGCTTCCTGCAGGGCCATACCGTCGTCGGCGAGGCGGCCGTGATCGGCCCGTACACGACGCTCATCGACGCGACCGTCGACGCGGAAGCCGTCGTCGAACGCTCCCGCGTGCAGGAATCGCACATCGGACGCGGCACCAACATCGGACCGTGGACCTACCTGCGCCAGGGCAACGACTTCGGCGAAAACGCCAAGGCCGGCGCCTTCGTCGAAATGAAGAAGGCGCACATCGGCAACGGCACCAAGGTGCCGCACCTGAGCTACGTGGGCGACGCCGAACTCGGCGAGCACACCAACGTGGGCGGCGGCACCATCACCGCCAACTACGACGGCGTGCACAAGAACCGCACCAAGATCGGCTCCGGCGCGCACATCGGCGCCGGCAACCTGCTCGTGGCTCCCGTCGAGGTCGGCGACAACGTCACCTCCGGCGCGGGTTCCGTGATCCGCCACAACGTGCCGAGCGACTCCATGGTCTACTCCGAGAACACGCAGCACGTCGTGGAGGGCTGGAAGCCCAAGTGGGAGCGCTGAGATCGGGCCTGCGCGCCGCATCGCAACGTCCGACGCATTCGACACATCCGACACACCAACAGAAAGAGAACTGATTTGACCGCAGCGCAGAATTCGATCGACGCCATCCGCATCGCCGCCGAAGCGGCGGACCGGCTCAAGGCCACCGACATCGTCGCCTACGACGTGAGCGACCTGCTCGGCATCACCGACCTCATGCTCGTCGCCACCGCGGCGAACGAACGTCAGGTGCTCGCCGTCGCGCAGGAAGTCGAAAAGGACCTGTATCTCAAGGACGGCAAGCGCGACCCGCGCTCGCGTGAAGGCTTGACCGAAGCGCAGTGGGTGCTGCTCGACTACGGCGACTTCATCGTGCACGTCATGCACGAGGACGCCCGCGACTTCTACCGTCTCGACCGCCTGTGGAAGGACTGCCCGACCGTCGACCTCGAGTTGGCGCACCCGGAAACCAGCGGAACCGCCGAGTCCGCGGAACCGGCCGACGCCTGACGCGCACACGGCTCCCCTCAACGCGAGGGGAGCCGTTTCGTTTCCGCTCCGGTCATCGCGCAACCATCGTCAATCCCCATACGGGACATCTCCGTACAGGACGCAAAGGAACACACCATGAACGCAACCAACCACGTCCGTTCCATCACGCTCGTGCGCCACGGGCGCACCGCATACAACGCGCGGCACTGCTTCCAGGGCCAGATCGACATTCCGCTCGACGAAGTCGGCCGCTGGCAGGTCGCCCAGACCGGCGCCGCGCTCACGAAGCTCTACGTCGACGGCCAGCCGGACGGACGCCGCCAGCTCGTCGTCGCCTCCGACCTGAGCCGCGCGGCCGCCACCGCGCACGCCTTCGCCGATCCGCTCGGACTCGAGGTGCATCTCGAACCGCGCGTGCGCGAACGCAGCTTCGGCCAGTGGGAGGGCCTCGAACTGGCCGAACTCGAGCGCAAGTATCCCGAGGACTACCGTTCGTGGGCGGAATTCCGCGGCGGCGAGCTCAAATACGGCGCCGAACCGAAGGCGCACGTTGGCGCGCGCGGCGCCGAGGCGATCGACGACTGGGCGCACCGGGCCGGCGATGACACCGATCTGTTCATCTTCTCGCACGGCGCATGGATCATGCAGACCACGCTCACCCTGCTCGGGTCGTTCGTCGCGCACCCCGACTTCGCCGATATGCTGTCCATGCGCAACGCGCACTGGGCGCGCTTCGTGCCCGCCGACATGCCCGACGGCACGCTGCGCTGGCGCATGGTCGACTACAACCACGGCCCCGCGCTCGCCGACACCGACCAGTGGGAGCATCCGGCGCTCTGACCGCGGGCGTCTTGACGGGACGATTTGACGGGACAAGCATGACCGTAAAACCACGGTGACGGCCTTATGCTGGAGACGACGGCATTCGCCCGACGCAAGGAGAGTCGCGATGACCAACGATCCGAACCTCAACACGATCTGGTGGCAGGTGTATCCGCTCGGCTTCACCGGCGCGCCCATCCGCCCGCAATCCGACGCCGAACGCGCGGTCACGCCGCGGCTCGACATGATTACGTCGTGGCTTGACTATCTCATCGACCTCGGCGCGAACGGACTCATGCTCAATCCGGTCTTCGTGTCCACCAGCCACGGCTACGACACCGTCGATTACTACCGCATCGACCCGCGCCTCGGCGACGACGCGGCTTTCGACCGGCTCGTCGCCGCCTGCCACGAACGCGGCATCCGCATCATGCTCGACGGCGTGTTCAACCACGTCGGCCGCGAATCGGCGCTGTTCCAACGCGCGCTCGCCGGCGGCGATCCGGGCGCGGAGCGCATGTTCCGCATCGAACGCGACGCGACGACCGGCAAGGCGACCGACTACGCGAAATTCGAAGGTAACGGCGACCTGCCGTCGTTCAACCACGACGATCCGGCCGTGGCCTCGCTCGTCGGCGACGTGATGCGCCACTGGCTGCGCCGCGGCGTCGACGCGTGGCGGCTCGACGCGGCCTACGCCGTGCCGCCCGCGTTCTGGACGCGCGTGCTGCCCGACATGCGTTGCGAATTCCCGCACGTATGGTTCATGGGCGAGGTCATCCACGGCGACTATGCGGCCATCGCGAGCGAATCCGGCATGGACTCGGTCACGCAGTACGAGCTGTGGAAGGCGATCTGGAGTTCGATCAAATCCGGCAACTTCTGGGAACTCGACTGGAGCCTCAAACGGCACAACGCGTTCATGCGCGCGTTCACGCCGCTCACGTTCGTCGGCAACCACGACGTGACGCGTATCGTCAGCCAGATCGGCGAGGCGGAGGCGGCCGTGGCGATGGCCGTGCTGCTGACCGTCGGCGGCGTGCCGAGCCTGTACTACGGCGACGAGCAGGCGTGGCGCGGCGTCAAGGCCGACGCGATGGGCGGCGACGACGCGGTGCGGCCCATGTTTCCCGCCGCGCGAGACGGGCTCGGCCACGACGGCGAGTGGATGTTCCGTTTGCTGCAGGGGCTGATCTCGATCCGCCGGCGCAATCCGTGGATGACGCGGGCCGTGACCGAACCGACCAACGTGAGCAACCGCGCGTACTCGTACGACGTGGTCGGCACGGGGGAGGACGCCGGGCGGCGACTGCACGTCGATTTGCGCCTTGGCGCGAAACCGACCGCCGACATCAGCGAGAACGGCGCGAACCTGTACCACGTCGAGCACTAGGCCTTTGCCGGACTTAGCGTGACGGGTCCTGACTATCCCTCAGTCACTGCGTGACAGCTCCCCTGACAAGGGGAACCGAGAACAATAAGAACGCAGCAGTTAAAGTCCGGCAAAATACCAGGCCGAACAAACTGGTCGGACCGACCCGTATACTGTTCTGGGCCGTTTTCACGCGGCCGCACTCCGCAGCATCGCACGACGCGATCGAAACAGAGAAGAGCAGTATGAGCCAGTCCGACATCGACACCGTCACCGGCAAGACCGCAACGGACGCGACGCGGCAGTCGCGATCCGCGCAATCGGCCGACGCGGCATCCTCCGCAGCCGCCGAACCGAACGCAACCGACCATCATCGCAAGCACGCGCTGCACACCAACCTCAAACGCGGCATGGAATCGCGGCACCTGCAGATGATCTCGCTCGGCGGCGTCATCGGCACGGGCCTGTTCCTGAGCTCCGGCTACACGATCCAGCAGGCCGGACCGATCGGCACGATCCTCGCATACGGCATCGGCGCGCTCATCGTGTACCTCGTCATGCTCACGCTCGGCGAACTGTCCGTCGCGATGCCCGTGACCGGCTCGTTCCACGTGTACGCGGAACGGTTCATCGGCCCGGGCACCGGATTCGTGATCGCCATCCAGTACTGGCTCACGTGGACGGTGGCGCTCGGCTCCGAATTCACCGCCGCGGGCCTGCTCATGCAGCGATGGTTCCCGCACACGCCCACATGGATCTGGTCGGCGGCGTGCATCGTGCTCATCTTCACCGCGAACGCGCTGTCCGTGCGCTTCTTCGCCGAAGCCGAGTTCATCTTCGCGTCGATCAAGGTGTTCGCGATCTGCGCGTTCATCGCCATCGGCCTGCTCGCGATCTTCGGCATCATACCGATCGCCGGATACGAGCACGCGCCCATGTTCGGCAACCTCGTGCGCGACGGCATCTTCCCGAACGGGTTCATGCCCGTGTTCGCCACGATCCTCACCGTCAACTTCGCCTTCTCCGGCACCGAGCTCATCGGCGTGACCGCCGGCGAGACGCGCGACCCGGAAACCGCCGTGCCCAAGGCCATCCACACCACGCTGTGGCGCCTCGTGCTGTTTTTCATCGGTTCGATCGTGGTCATGTGCGCGCTCATCCCGTGGCGTGAGGCCGGCGTGGGCGAAAGCCCGTTCGTGCTCGTGTTCAACTCGATCGGCATCCCGTACGCGGCCGACATCATGAACTTCGTGGTCCTCACCGCCGTGCTGTCCGCCTCCAACTCCGGCCTGTACGCCTCCACGCGCATGGTGTGGTCGATGGGCAACGAGGGCATGATCCCGCGCTGGTTCGCCAAGACCAACCGCCGGGGAGTCCCGATGCTCGCCCTGTGCGCGGCCATGGCCGGCGGCCTGCTGGCGTTACTGAGCTCCGTGATCGCCGCGTCCACCGTGTACCTGGTGCTCGTGGCGCTGTCGGGCCTGTCCGCGGTGGTGGTGTGGATCGCCATCGCGTACTGCCAGATCGTGTTCCGCCGCCGGTGGATCGCCGGCGGGCATGCCGTCGACGAGCTCAAATACCGCACGCCCGGCTACCCGTACACCTCGTGGGGCGCGTTCATCCTGTGCACGGCCTCGTTCCTGCTCGTGTTCTTCGACAAGGAGCAGCGGTTCGCGCTCGTCGCCGAGCTCCTGTTCATCGTCGTGTGCTATGCGGCCTACTTCGTGCAGGCGTGGTGGCGCAAGCGGCATCCGGCCGAACCCGAACTGCAGCTGCCATAGCCTTTGCCGGCTCCTGGCGGCTTTGACGATTACCGACAAAGCCAGTTCGACCGGGAGTTTGACGATCGAGAGGCTAAATTCGCGCATTGCACGGTTCGGTTTGACGATTGAGAGGCTGTGCGCCGCGCATATGGCGTCAGCGGCGACGCATCGTGTGACGGAAAACCGCGATATGGCGTCGCTGAAGGGCCGATAATGTCGGCCTGAATGCCTCTCGATCGTCGAACTGACCTGTGCAGAAGCAGGAAACAGCCTCTCAATCGTCAAACATCGGGCACCAAACGCGGCGACTATCATGGAGACCGAAGAGGTGGTTGCCATGATGCGGTTGTTCCACAGTACGACTGTCGGTGACGGCGGCGATGATGCCGCCCG
>NZ_JAHBBH010000029.1 GCF_019331735.1 Bifidobacterium miconis | reverse complement strand
TGCCGGCGGCAGTCTTCGCTGTCATGGTTTCCATTGTCTCAGTCGGCATGCTCATCACAGGCCCCTTTCCCGCCGGCCTCACGACCGGCGATCAAAGCCAGTTACACACATTCCGAGACAGTCCCGCCGATTATCGGGTGGTTGCGAGAAGGCTGATTTTTTCAACGTTGTTATGTGCTTGGGTGTTGGGCGCCGCGCTCCGTGTCACGCTCCGCGTCGCGGATTGGGGCGTGCGATGCGGTGTGGGGCGGGACAGAGGGGTGAGACAGAGGGACAGGATGGGGGCGAGGCAGAGAGGAGGAGAGCGCGCGGATTGCGAAAACGTGCGCTCCTAGAATGGTGGGCATGAACGAACGGACGGGGAACGGCGGCGACAGGCCGCAGGCGATCGAAGTACGCGGCGCGCGCGTGCACAATCTGAAGAACATCGACGTGGACGTGCCATTGGGGGAGATGGTTGGCATCGCCGGCGTGTCCGGTTCGGGCAAAAGCTCGCTCGCGTTGGGCGTGCTGTACGCGGAAGGGTCGCGGCGATATCTTGAGGCCCTGTCCACGTATACGCGCCGTCGGCTTACGCAGGCCGGCCGCGCGCAGGTCGACGACGTCCGGTACGTTCCGGCGGCGCTCGCCCTGCACCAGAGACCCGGCGTGCCCGGCATCCGCTCCACGTTCGGCACGATGAGCGAACTGCTCAACAGCCTGAGACTCCTGTTCTCCCGCTGCGCCGCGCACGTGTGCCTGCACTGCGGCGCACGCAACGCGCCGACGATCAACGTCGCCGCCGACCTGCCGATCCGCTGCGCCTCCTGCGGCGAACAATTCCGCGCGCCCGGAGCCGAAGACCTCGCGTTCAACTCCGGCGGCGCCTGCCCGACCTGTTCGGGCACTGGCATCGTGCGCGAGGTGAACCGTACCGCGCTCGTGCCGGACGAGAGCAAGTCCATCGATGACGGGGCCGTATTGCCGTGGGGATCGCTCATGTGGGACCTCATGAAGCAGGTGTGCGGCGCGATGGGCGTGCGCACCAACGTGCCGTTCTGCGAACTCACCCCCGAAGAGCGCGACATCGTGTTCAACGGGCCAGCCGTCAAAAAGCACATCCTGTACCGGCCGAAAAAGGGCGACGACTTCGCCGAGCTTGACTTCACCTACTACAACGCCGTGTACACGGTCGAAAACGCGCTCGCCAAGGCCAAGGACGAGAAAGGCCTCAAACGCGTGGCCCGGTTCCTCAAGGAAACGCCGTGCAGGGACTGCGGCGGCACGCGTCTGAGCTCCCGTGCCAGGGCCCCGCAGGTGCGTGGCATCAATCTCGCGCAGGCGACCGCCATGACCCTGGACGAGGCCGTGTCGTGGGTGCGCGGCGTGCCGGACACGCTGCCGACCGACATGCGGCAAATGGCCGCGAACATCGGCGAATCGTTCCTCGACACGGCAAAACGACTGCTGGAACTGGGACTTGGCTACCTGTCGCTGGACCGCGCCGGCGCCACGCTGTCCACCGGCGAACGCCAGCGCGTGCAGCTCGCCCGAGCCGTGCGCAACCGCACCACGGGCGTGCTGTACGTGCTCGACGAGCCGTCCATCGGCCTGCACCCCTCGAACGTGGACGGCCTGCTCGGCGTCATGCGTGATCTGACGGCCGACGGCAATTCGGTCGTGGTGGTCGACCATGACGTGCGCGTGCTCAAGGTGGCGGATCATCTCATCGAAATGGGCCCGGTGGCGGGCGCCGACGGAGGCCATGTGATCGCGCAGGGCACGGTCGGCGACGTCGAGGCGACGCCCGGCAGCCGCATCGCGCCGTTCCTCGCCGCAGAACGGCCGCAGCGGGTGCGCCCGACCGTGGACGAACCGCATATGTTCGACCTTGGCCGCATCCACTTGGAAACCGGACGCCTGCACACGGTCGGACCGCTTGCCGTGGATATTCCGCGCGGACGGCTCGTGGCGGTGACCGGAGTGTCCGGCTCCGGCAAGACCACGCTCGTACTGGAAACGCTGATTCCCGCGCTGAAAGCCCGGGCGGCCGGAGAGGTTCCGCCCGCGCACGTGCATGCGCTGGAGGCGGACAGCATCAGCCGGGCGAACCTCATCGACGCGACGCCGATCGGCGCGAACGTGCGCTCCACCGTCGCCACCTACGCCGGCATCCACGACGAGCTGCGCCGCGCGTTCGCCCGTTGCGACGAGGCCAAGCAGGCCGGGTGCAAGGCCGGCGACTTTTCCTACAATACGGGCAGCCTGCGCTGCCTGACCTGCGACGGCACCGGATCGATCTCGCTCGACGTGCAGTTCCTGCCGGACGTCGACATCGAATGCCCGGACTGCCGCGGATCCCGCTACTCGCCGAAGGCCGACCGCATCCGCCGCCGCGGCAAGGACGGGCGGGAGTTTTCGCTGCCGCAGCTCATGGCGATGAGCGTGGACGAGGCGCTCGAGGCGACCAAGGACCTGCGCAAGGTCCATGCCGGGCTTGCCACCCTTCACGATCTGGGGCTCGGATATCTTACGCTGGGCGAGCCCACGCCGGCCCTGTCCGGCGGCGAGGCGCAGCGCCTCAAGCTTGCCGGCGACATGGGCAAGGCCCAGTCGGACGCCGTGTTCGTGTTCGACGAGCCGACCATCGGCCTGCACCCGCTGGACGTGCGCGTGCTGCTCGGCGTCTTCGATCGGTTGGTCGCCGCCGGCGCCACCGTGGTGGTGATCGAACACGATCTCGACATGATCGCCAATGCCGACTGGATCATCGACATGGGGCCGGGCGGCGGCGAGGCCGGCGGACGCGTGGTCGCCGTCGGCACCCCGTCGGCGATCGCCCGGTGCGCCGACAGCGTCACCGGCCGATACCTGAGGTAGCGGCCCGCCATGCCGGTTTTCGCGAACATGTTCCGCGAGGGCGATCCTGTCCATGCCGTTTCACCGGCCTTGGGCAGACAGATGGACTTCCGGCGTGGGATCCCAGATGGTGCGCCGGATGACGGAGCCGGCGCGCTCGTGAGGCAGATGCACCATGTCGGGCATCGATTCGCCGGCGAACAGGTTGCCGCCCTCGTCGAGCGGAACATAATGCGGCACGATGCCGATGACGTCCTCCCCGCGCGCCGCCTGCACCAGCGCAGCCGCATGATCCACCGCAACCGGCAGGCCGGCGTCATGCAGCGCCAATGCGAACGGCATCGCCTCAATCCACGACGGGAACGCGGCGCTCGCAATGCGGAACGACCAGCCGCTGCCGTCATGCACCGGCAGCAGCCTCGTCCACGAGAATCCGGGCGCCGACCGCACCTCCCATTCATGCGCGCGCTCACCCGCCTCGAGCAGCAGCGCCTCGAAGGCGGACGGGGAGTCCTCATCCATGTCTCGCAGGGCGCGGCCTTGCGGATTGGCATATGAGCCGTACCAGTCAAAAGGCGAACCTCCGGTGCCGGGAGCGCGCAGTCCGATTCCCTGATAGCCCGCGGCGCATGCCTCGACGTATGCGCGCGCCGTCATCGACGGCAGGCGTCGGCCGCCGTCGGCGACGGCGGAGGGGCAACGGTCGGCGCCGGCGAACAGCCGCTCGAATCGGCTGATCTCGTCGCTGGAGATCATGCGCAGTGCGTACTCCCGGTATTCCGGGAATATCTCCCACCAATCGCGTCGTGGGATGCGGCCCGTGCGCATGTCAAACGGCAGTCGCCGGCGAAGCATGCCGTTGTATTCGTTCCGGGCGCACAGGCGAACGCATGCCTCGGCTCCATGCACCAGCCAGTGTACGAGCGACAGGCCAAGCCCGGCATCGATGCGGCTCGTCGCCGGCACCCGTTGCGTGTCCGGCGCAATCGGCGCAATCGGCGCCGCGCCGGCCATCGGATCCGGCGCTGATACGGGCGTGACGTCGGCCATCGACCCGTCTGACGCGCCGATGGCGAGGACGCTGGGAGGCGTCGCCGGGAACGCCGCCTCCTCGATCGGGCGAAAGCGGATGCCCAGACGTTCGTTGACGCGGAATCGATAACCGTCGGACAGCGTGAGCCGGTCGATGCGGTACCAGCGTTCGCCGTCCGGATAACAGGTCCGCCAATGGCGTTCGAACTCTTCGCGCGTATCGAAGAGGCCGTTGGCATGCAGCTGGGCGAAATCGCCGAATGCCTCGATCGGACCGCGCTCGGCCGGAATCCAGAACGTGCGGCGGCTGTGCCCGCCAGCGGGCGAAATGCCGTTGGTCAGTGCGATCAGCGTTCGCGCATACATGTCCAGCGGCAGGACGATGTCGGGCGAGCGCGTGTTCCGGATGCGCAGCAGGCCATCGATTTCGGGAGCGTAGCAAGTGGCGGTCGTCATGGTCCGTTCCTTCCGTCTCGAATGACTGCAGCGAAAGTGATATCACTATTGATACCACAATGATCGTACAGATGTTCGACTATCGTGTGTGGCGTGTTGCGATGCCGGCGGGGCGGGACGGCGTGCGATAAGGTGGCGGAGAGGTTCGCATACGTGGCAGTGAGGAGGCGTCGCATGTCGGAGGGCAGTCGGTACATATACCGCGTCAGTTGGTCGGATGAGGACGGCGGATTCGTCGCCACCGTGGCGGAGCTGCCCGGATTGCGTTTCGTCGCCCAG
Source organism: Bifidobacterium miconis (assembly GCF_019331735.1). GTDB lineage: Bacteria > Actinomycetota > Actinomycetes > Actinomycetales > Bifidobacteriaceae > Bifidobacterium > Bifidobacterium miconis. The sequence goes on along the minus strand of NZ_JAHBBH010000029.1, from coordinate 28,236 downwards.
TCGTCCGTGGACGCGATGGCCGGCATCTATGCGATGGCCGCCGAGCGGGTAAGCGCGTTGAAGGCCGAAGGGGCCGACGTGCCGGTGCCGTTCGAAGACCGCCATTATTCTGGGCACTTCATGGTGCGGGTGCCTCCGGAGCTGCATCGCCGGCTTGCGCTGGAGGCGGCGGAGCAGGGCGTGTCGCTCAATCGTCTGGTGCAGTCGAGACTGGGGTAGGGCGCTGCGGGAACCGGCCGCAGGCCCCGCAGCGCGCCGGCCGGCGTATCCGGGCGGGTGGTAGAGTGGCGGCGTGGTTCAGATGCATGCGATCAAACGGGCAAGTGCGGACGCGAAATACCGGCAGATGACGGGCAGTCCGATCCGGCCGCTCATCCTGCGGCTGTGCATTCCGGCCGTCGTCTCGAATCTGGTCACCACCGCGTACAATCTCACCGATACGTTCTTCATCGGCCAGCTCGGCACCGCGCAGTCCGGCGCGATCGGCATCGCGTTCTCCATCATGACCATCCTGCAGGCCATCGGCTTCTTCTTCGGCAACGGCGCGGGCAACTCCATGAGCCGAGAGCTCGGCAAGCAGAACAACGATCGCGCCGCGCGCCTGCTCGCCGTCGGCTTCACGGGCGCGGTCGTGTGCGGCGCGACCGTCGCCGTGATCGGGCTGATCACGCTGCGTCCGCTCGTCGTCATGCTCGGCTCGACGCATACGATCGCGCCGTACGCCGTGCAGTATCTGACGCCGATCCTCGTCGCCGCGCCGTGCGTATGCGGCTCGTTCGCGCTCAACGGCCTGCTGCGCTACCAAGGACAGTCCGCGTTCGGCATGATCGGCCTCGTCACCGGCGCGCTGCTCAACTTCCTGCTCGCCCCCCTGTTCATCTTCGTGCTGAATCTCGGCATTTTCGGCGCCGGGCTCGCCACCGGCATCTGCCAGACCGTCAGCTTCGTCATCCTGACCACCATGAGCCGCAAGTTCGGCGTCATGAAACTCTCGCTGCGCAACTGCCGGCCGGACGCGCTGCTCATGCGCGAGATCGTCGGCGGCGGCCTGCCCTCGCTCGTGCGCCAGGGCGCGGGTTCGATCGCCACGACCTGCGTGAACATCGCCGCCAACCCGTTCGGCGACGCGGCCATCGCCGGCATGGCCATCGTCATGCGCATCATGCTCGGCGCGAACTCGGTCATCATCGGTCTCGGCCAGGGCTTCCAGCCGGTGTGCGGCTACAACTACGGCGCCGGGCTGTACGGGCGTGTCAAGGAGGCGTTCTGGTTCGTGATCCGCCTGTCGACCGCCGTGCTCGTCGTCATCGGCGCGTTCGTCTGGCTGTTCGCGCCGCAACTGGTCGAGATCTTCCGCTCCGACCCGGCCGTGGTGGAGGTCGGCGTGGCCGCGCTGCACTTCGAATGCGTCACCGTCGTGGTCAACGGCGTGAACATGATGGGCAACATGATCACGCAGACCATGGGCAAGACCGGCATCGCCTCGTTCCTCGCCGTGTGCCGCATGGGCCTGTTCCTCGCGCCCGTCGTGCTGATCCTGCCGCAGTTCCTCGGCGTGCTCGGCGTGGAGATGGCCCAGTCCGTCTCCGACATCCTCTCGTTCGCCGTCACCGTGCCGGTGCTGCGGCGTCTCCTGCATGACGATCTGCGCGAGACGGGACGCTGACGCGAGGCCGGTGTGCGGTCGGTGCGCGGTTGTCCTCGCGTCGCCGTGCGGCTGCCGCGATCGGCCGGCGCCTGATAGACGGTCATAAGCAACGCCTATAGTCGCGCGGCGTTGCGCGCGGAACCGCGCCGGTAAGCTGTCCCGTAACAAGTTTGCGGGGAGGACTTCGATGACACTGGAACTGCTCGACTGGCATGATGGGGATCTGCTGGCGGCGCCCGTGTTCGACGCGCTGAAGGGGCTGGTCGAACACGGTACGCCCGAAAGCAAGATTCTGGGCGTGACGATCAACTCCGACGAGGAGTCGGACACCGACCTGTGGTGTCCGAAATATGGAATTCCATTTGAACAAACCGGCAACGTGGTCGTCGTGCACACGCACAAGACGCGCAAGGCGCCGCCGCAGTTCGCCGCGGCGTTCGTCACCGCGGACACGCGCGCCGACCTCAACGGCGTCGTCAAGCGCACGCTGGAAGTGAGCAAGGTCAGTTTCGCGCCCATCGCCGACGCGGTGGATGCCACCGGCATGGAATCCGGCGGAATGTCGCCGATCGGACTGCCCGAAAGCTGGCCGCTGCTCGTCGACCAGCACATCCTGTCGATCCCGAAGCTGTACCTCGGCAGCGGCATCCGCCCGTCGAAGCTCGTGGTCGACGGGTCGATCTTCGACGACATCCCCGGCGTCACGTTCGTGGCCGGACTCGGGCACCCGCGCGGCTGACCGATCGCAACCGGCGGCATGACGCCGTTTGCCGGCGGTGTGACGCGGCGATCCCATGTGAACGTTCACTTGTCCGCGGGGTGAACAATGGGGGTTGAGTCGGTAACATGCTGCCGATATACTGCCCGCTATGTCCGATAAGAAAGAAGAAGTGCGGCCCACCATGCCGCTTGTCCCGGGAGACGAACCCGGCCGTCCGCTCGTCGAGCTGACCCACGTCGAAAAGCATTTCGGCGACCTGCACGTCCTCAAAGACATCAACCTGACCGTCAACAAGGGCGAGGTGCTCGTCGTCGTCGGCCCGTCCGGCTCCGGCAAGTCCACGATGTGCCGCACCATCAACCGCCTCGAAACCATCGATTCCGGCGACATCCGCATCGACGGCAAGCCCCTGCCCCAGGAGGGCAAGGAGCTCGCCAGCCTGCGCGCCGAGGTCGGCATGGTGTTCCAATCGTTCAACCTGTTCGCCAACAAGACCATTCTCGACAACGTCACGCTCGCGCCCGTCAAGGTCCGCCACATGGACAAGAAGGAGGCGGAGCGCCTCGCCATGGACCTGCTCGACCGCGTCGGCGTCGCCACCCAGGCGAACAAGATGCCGTCCCAGCTCTCCGGCGGCCAGCAGCAGCGCGTCGCCATCGCCCGCGCGCTTGCCATGAAGCCGAAGGTCATGCTCTTCGACGAGCCGACTTCCGCGCTCGACCCGGAAATGGTCAACGAGGTGCTCGACGTCATGGTCGAGCTCGCCCACGAGGGCATGACCATGATCTGCGTGACGCACGAGATGGGCTTCGCGCGCAAGGCCGCGGACCGCATCGTGTTCATGGCCGACGGCCAGATCCTCGAACAGAACACGCCCGACGAGTTCTTCGAGCATCCGCAGACCGACCGCGCCAAGGACTTCCTGTCGAAGATCCTCACCCACTGACCGCCCGGTCGCGCGATCGCACGGCGACAGCGGAAACCCAGCGGAACACCTGAGGAAGCAACTGAGGGAAGCAATATGACATTGAGACCAAGCATGAAACGCGCCGCCACGCGCGTCGTGGCCGCCGTGGCCGCGATCGCCTGCGCGTTCTCGCTCGCCGGATGCGGCGAGGACGAGGCGGGCAAGATCCGCATCGGCATCAAATTCGACCAGCCGGGCCTCGGCTTCAAGAAGTCCGGCACGTACGTCGGCTTCGACGTGGACGTGGCCAAGTACATCGCCAAGGAGCTCGGCTATTCCGAGGACGAGATCATCTGGAAGGAAGCCCCGTCCAAGCAGCGCGAGGCAATGATCCAGAACGGCGACGTGGACATGATCCTCGCCACCTATTCGATCACCGACGAGCGCAAGAAGGCCGTCTCCTTCGCCGGACCGTACTTCGTGGCCGGCCAGGACCTGCTCGTGCGCGACGGCGACCATTCGATCAACGGCCCCGAGGACCTCGACGGCAAGCGCCTGTGCTCCGTGACCGGCTCCACGTCGGCCAAAACCGTCAAGGAGAAGTTCGCGTCCGAAGTCCAGCTCATGGAGCAGCCCGGCTACGCCGAATGCGCGACCGCGCTGTTCTCCGGCATCGTCGACGCGGTCACCACCGACGACATCATCCTCGCCGGCCTCGCCTCGGCTTCGCGCGGCAAGCTGCGCGTCGTCGGCAAGCCGTTCACGCAGGAATACTACGGCGTGGGCATCAAGAAGGGCGACGTGCGCCTCGCCGCGCGCATCAACGCCGCCATCGAGGACATGATCCAGGACGGCGCATGGCAGCGCGCCATCGAAGACAACACCAAGGGCACCTCGTACCAGCCGAACGCGAAGTACAACCCGCCGGAACCGACCGAAGGGGAGGCGTGACATGAACGGATTCATGCAGCTGCTCCAAACCTACGACGTGCTCGGCGCGTTCCTCGTCAACATCGAACTGACCCTGTGGAGCGCCCTGTTCTCCACCGTGCTCGGCGTGATCCTCGTCATGATGCGCATCTCGCCGATCTCGTCGCTGCGCGCCGTGGCCGGCGCGTACGTCGAACTGTTCAAGAACTTGCCGCTGACGATCATCATGGTGTTCATGGTGCTCGGCGCGTACGCGCAGCTGAAGCTCAGCTTCTCCGACACGTTCGCGACGAACTTCTTCTGGCTCGCCGTCACCGGCCTGTCGCTGTACACGGCCGCGTTCGTGTGCGAGTCGCTGCGAAGCGGTATCAACACGGTGCCGATCGGCCAGGCCGAAGCCGCACGCGCGCTGGGACTGAACTTCATGCAGGCCGCGACGCAGATCATCCTGCCGCAGGCGTTCCGCGGCTCCGTCGCGCCGCTCGGCAACACGCTGATCGCGCTGCTCAAGAACTCGACCGTCGCCGCGGCCGCGTCCGTGTCGACCGAAACGTCGTCGCTCATGAGCGAAATGATCGAATTCCGCCCGGACGTGATCGTGCAGATCTTCCTGATCTTCGCGCTCGGCTACGTGATCCTGATCATCCCGATCGGCATGCTCACCACGTACCTGTCCAACAAGCTCGCGGTCAGGAGGTGACCCGTCATGGCTGATACTTCGAATTCCGTGCTCTTCGACGCGCCCGGTCCCAAGGGCCGCCGCACCATCCGCATCGCCAACTGGGTGGCGGGCATCCTGTTCGCGATCGTGATCGTGCTCATCCTCATGCGCCTGCACAACCCGCCGGACGGCGAGAACCAGCTGAGTTGGGAGCTGTGGAAGCCCGCGGTCGAACGCGAGGCGTGGACCGACTTCTACCTGCCCGGCCTGTGGATGACCGTCAAGGCCACCGTGGTGGCCGTGGTCGGCGCCGTCGCGTTCGGTCTCGTCTTCGGCGTGGGCCGACTCCTGCCGAACCCGGTGCTGCGCGCGATCGCCGCCGTGATCGTCGAATTCTGCCGCGCCGTGCCGGTGCTGCTGCTCATGATCTTCTTCTGGCGACTGTTCGCGTTCGCCGGCATGGACAGCCCCTCGTACTGGGCCGTCGTGCTCGCGCTCGTGCTGTACAACGGTTCGGTCGTGGCCGAGCTCGTGCGCTCCGGCGTCGGCAACCTGCCGAACGGCCAGCGCGAGGCGTCGCTGGCGCTGGGCCTGACCGAAACGCAGTCGCTCATGCAGATCGAAGTGCCGCAGGCCGTGTACGCGATGCTGCCGGCCGCCGTCACGCAGCTGGTCGTCGTGTTGAAGGACACGGCGCTCGGTTCGATCATCATGTACACCGACCTGCTGCAGGAGTCGCGCCGACTCGGCTCGATGTACTTCAACATCCTGCAGACGCTCGTCATGGCCGCGGTGATCTACTTCATCGCCTGCTGGCTGCTGTCGCGTCTGGCCGAATGGCTGCCGGCGCGCATGCAGCAGCGCACGGCCGCGCCGGCCGAACCCGAGCCGGTCGCGCCGATCGCGATCATGGATCCGTCGAACGTCAACCAGATCGCCGTCGCGAAGGAAGTCAAGGAACTGCCGCTCGGCGGCACGCCGCGCCAGTACCATGTGCACCATCGCGGCACGAACGCGTCCATCCGCAACTGGCGCAAGACGCGTTACGAGCAGGGCTACGACGAGACGCACCCCGAGTCGCAGGTCGACCCGGCCACCGGCGAATTCCCCGCGCTCGGCGGCAAGGGCAAGTCGAAGAAGCCGGGCAAGGTCGGCACGATCGACAAGTCCAAGGCCGGCGCCGGCAAGGGTGAGGACAAGACGGGCAAGCCGGACGCGATGCCGAAGAACGAGGCCGTGTTCAACCACGGCAACGACGTCGGCAAGGGCCACACCAATCCGGAAGGCCACCAGAGCCATCCGGGCATCGGCCCGCACCGGCCGAAGATCTGATCCGATTCGGCCATCGGCGAATGCAACGACCGTGCCAGTCGCGGTAGGGACATTCGCTTATGAGCAACGGGCGCGGGGTTGGGAATATCCATAATGGCATGTTTCCAACCCCGCGCCCGCATTCGTCTGTATTCGTCAGTCTGCAGGCGGCATCGCGCCACCGGCAGACAGCAGAGGACTCTCCGCGGGACCGAGCAGCGAATCGGCCACCGCGCCAGTCGAAATCGTCATGGTGCGCGTCGAACCAGTCGCGCCATTCGCCCACGTTGTTGCGCAGCATGTTCTCGCAATGCGACGAGGACATGATCACGCCGTATTCGGCGGCCTCGCGCGCGTTGATCGGAGTGCCGTGATCGTCCGTGGCCGTGTTGAACGCGGTGGTGCCCTCGTGCATGGCTGGCCACAGCACGTTCAGCTTCAATCGCAGCGTCAGTTCGAAGACGTGACGGTAGAAATTCACGTCAGGAGTGCCGTGTTCGGTCGGATACTTGGCCTTCGCCCAGTCGATCGTGCGTTCTTCGTCGTTGATGAAGAGACCACGATAGCGTACGCTCGGACCGGTTTCGACGATACCGTTGGCCGGAAGGTCCGTTGCGATGTGGCCGCGGCATCGGCGGCCTCATCGACGGAGCGCGCGTCGTCGACGAGGAGAGGCGTTGTGCCGGAATCGGTGCATATTGGAAAGGAAACGGTTGATGATGTTGCCATGGAATGATCCTTGTTGTGCAAGATGTGTGGTGCGGCTCTGCGTTCAGTCTTGCAATTACGGACCTCGCTACGCTCGGACTCAATCCGACCTTCGCTCGACTGCCGTCTCGCTCAGGCTGAGCCTACGGACAGCCCATAGGACTGTACACTTCACGGCTCAGCCCTTGACCGCGCCGATCATCACGCCCTTGTTGAAATATTTCTGGATGAACGGGTAGACGATCAGCAGCGGCAGGGTGGAGACGATAATCACGCCGTACTTGATTGAGTCGGCGAATTCCTGACCGTAGCCGGCGCCATCCACCGAGCCGTTGCCTCCCGACATCGCCTGATTGGACAGCAGGATGTCGCGCAGCACCAGCTGCAGCGGCTGCTTGGAGGTGGTTTGGATGTACACGAGGCCGGTGAAGAAATCGTTCCAGTGGGCCACCATGTAGTACAGGCCGATGACGGCGATGATCGCGCTGGACAACGGCACCACGATTTTGATGAAGTACCCGAAATAGCTCAGCCCGTCGATTTGTGCGGCGTCATGCAGTTCCTCCGGGATGGAGGTTTCGAAGAACGATCGGGCGATGATGAGGTTGTAGACGTTCACCGCGCTCGGAATCACGAACACAAGCCAGTTGTCGAGCAGGCCGAGGCTTTCGTACAGCAGGTAGGTGGGAATCAGTCCGCCGCTGACGAACATGGTTACGGTGAAGAAGAACATGACGATGCGACGGCCTTTGAGCTCGCGGCGGGACAGCGCGAATGCCGCGGGCAACGTGACGACGAGATTCAGCGCTGTGCCGGCGACCGTGTACAGAATGGTGTTCGCGTAGCCGGTCCAGATGCGAGAGTCTTTGAAAATCTGCTCGTAGCCGTATGTCGACCAGCCTTTCGGCCACCAGACCACCTTGCCGGTGTTGACGAGGTTCTGGTTCGATACCGATGCGATCAGGAGAAACCACAGCGGATACAGCACCATGAGCACGATCGCGGTGATGAGTGCGGCGATGACGATGTCGACCGCCCAGTCGCCCGGGGTCTTATATATGCCCCTGCGACGGTGCGGCAGAGGCATCGCCTGAGTCTTTGCGACCTTTGCGGCTGGTTGGAGTTTCGTTTGAGACATGATTGAACCTTTGCTTCACTGGAATGCGATGCTGGAATGCGAGCGTGCGGTCGCACGAGGTTGCGGCGGCGCGTAACGGGGCGCCGCAATCGGCGGCGCGGCGGCGATTGCGGCGGCGGATCAGAACACGCTGGTGTCGGACACTTTCTTGGAAATCTGATTGGCGACCACGAGCATCACGAAGTTGATCGCCATGTTGAACAGGCCGATGGCCGTCGAATAGCTGAACTGATTCTGCAGGATGCCCATCTTGTAGGTGTAGGTTGAGATGACTTCGGAAGCCGGCAGATTGAGCGGGTTCTGCATCAGGTACACCTTCTCGAATCCGACGCCGAGCACGTGGCCCATGTTGAGGATGAGCAGAATGCCAGCAGTGGGCAGAATCGTCGGTAGATCGACGTATCGGATGAGCTGCAGGCGGCCGGCGCCGTCGATTTTGGCGGCCTCGTACAGTGCGAGGTCGACCGAGGACAGGGCGGCCAGGTAGATGATCGAATTCCATCCGACATGCTGCCAGACCTCGCTCATCCAATACAGCATCGGGAAGGCTCCCGTGCTGCCGAGCAGGTTCACGTCGTGCAGGCCGAACACGGCGAGCGCGCGAGTGAGAATGCCGGTGGACGGGGTGAGGAACAGGTTGATCATCGACACGATGACGACCACGGAAATGAAGTGCGGCATGTAGGTGACGGTCTGCACGAATCCCTTCACCCGCCTTGAGTGGATCTGGTTGATGAGCAGCGCCAGCAGAATCGGTGCGATGAAGCCCATGACCAGCGTCCAGAGGCTGATGACCACGGTGTTGCGCATGATCGGCCAGAACTGGGGGTTGGAGAAGAACTGGCGGAAGTATGCGAAACCGACCCAATCGCCGCCGGTGAGTCCCTTGGTGATGTCGAATCGTCGGAAGGCGAGTTGGATGCCGTACATTGGTCCGTAGGAGAAGATGGCCACGAAGATGACGGCGGGGAGCAGCATGGCCCACAGCTGCCAGTAGCGTTTTGCCGATTGGAGCCATGTCGGTTTGGGGGAGGACGCGGCGGTTGGTGCGGGGCCCGTGTTCGGTTCGTTCGGCGTGATTGAGGAGGTGGTGAGTGTCATCGCATGTCCGTTCGTATGATGTGAATGCGTTGATGATTGGTATGGAAGAGGGGGTGCGGGCGATCCGTTGGAGGAGGAAAGGAAAAGGTTCTGGATCGCCCACAGGCTTATCGTGGTGGTGCTATCGCCGCCGGTTTACTGCTTGGCGAGCCATGCGTCGTAGTACTTCTGGTAGATTTCGGTGTTCTGTTCGATGTTCGCCTGCTTGAGGGTTTGCACGTAGGAATCCCATTCGGCGTCCACGCCGCCTTTGGTGACCCATTTGCCGAAGTTCGACACGGCGGTGTTGAGGATCGTCGAGTTGTTCAGAGAGATCGAGTTCAGATCCGCCGTGTTCATCTTGATCTCCAATGGCCATTGGTCCTTGATGGGATCCTGATTGGCGTAGGAGTCGGCCAGTGGCGCGTCCTCTTCAAGCCTGAGCTTGTATTCCTCCGAGGGCTCGATCTTGCCTTGGAGCCAGCAGGGGGCGTTCTCCTTGAGCGATTCGGTCCATGCCCAGGTACTGGAGTCCTTGGAGGAATCGGAGGGCGGCAGCACCTTGTACTGCTTATCGCCGATCTTCTCGACGTCGGTGCCCATGTCGCCGAACCGAGCTTGGATGGAGACGTCGGGGTCGTAGAATGCGTCGGCGAATTTGAGTGCGGCCTCCTTGTTGGCGACTTTGGCGGAGATGGACAGCTTGCCGGGCAGGTAGCGTTGCGCATCCTCCTTGAGATACCACACCTTTTTGGCGGATTGTCCCGCTTCGGCCTCGAGCTGGTCGATGGAGACGTACTGCGATTTCAGCTGCGCACCGAATCGATCCTCGATGGTGCTGCCCCAAGTGAATCCGACGGTGGCTTCGTCCCCGTTGCCGCGGGCGACCGACTGGAACTGGGAGTAGTCCTGGGTGAACGCCTTATCGCTGATCAGTCCCGCCTTCCAGAGTCTGTTGAGGAACTCGATGAGCTGCTTGTAGCGGGTGTCCTCGTAATAGTTCTTGACCTTGCCGTCCTCGACGAAGATGCCTTGCGTGTATACGGTGCCGGTCAGCGGCAACCCGGTGCTGCCGAGCAGGTGAACCGGCGTGCCGTCGCCGAGTCCGCTGGTGCCGATCGGAGCGAAGTCCATGGGGATTTCGTCGGCTTTGCCGTTGCCATTCGGATCCTGCGTCTTGAATGCTTCCAGCACGTCATAGAGCTCATCCCATGTGGTGGGCACCTTGAGCCCGAGCTTGTCCAGCCACTGCTTGTTGACGTACATGCGGCGGTTGGATTTCGGCTGTGGCAGATCCTGCAGATCGGCGGGCAGCGAATAGATCTTCCCGTCGGTGGTTTCGGCGACGGCCTTGGCCTTGGGGTCGGTCTGGAACATCGCCTTGACGTTGGGCATGGAGTCGAGTTCCTGACTCAGATCGAGGAACAGGGAGCCGTAGGTGGCCATGTCGTTGTCGCCGAAGGCGGAGATCGCTACGTCGGGGACCTTCTTGGAGGCTAGGATCGCCTGCTTCTTGGTGTCCCAGTCGGAGCTGACCTCGCTCCATTTCACCGTGCAGTCGCAGGCCTTCTCCAATGCCTTCGGCCAGTTCATATCCTTGAGCGGCTTGGTCAGGGAATGTTTGGTGACGGTGACATTGAGGATCGGCTTGCCGTTGGCGTCGGTGTTGGCGTCCTGTCCGGCGCCGCAGCCGGACAGGACGAGCGGAAGCGCGCATATGGCGGCGATGATCGGGGTGGTGTGCCGTGTGCCCATGGTGTTCTCCTTTGACGATGCGATGATTCAGCGCCCACGGCGGTGTGGCGCTGGTGTCAATCATCGATTGGTGGCAACACCATGAACTGTACCGATAAAGTATTGTAAAGTCAAATTATTGTGAGAGAAATAGTGGCTTTAACTAGCTTTACAAAAGGTGATATAGTCTGATTTATAAAGTAAATCAATGGTTTACGGGACATGAGTCTGCGACACGCCGTATGCTCGGGTGGGCGTATGGGAAGCATGGCTTGCTTCGATGGTGAAAGGATGTGGCTGTCATGGCCGAACCAACCAAGGTGACGATGCGCGACGTGGCCAAGGCGGCCGGGGTGTCGGCCATGGCCGCGTCATACGCGTTGCGCAACAAGCCGGGGGTCAGCGAGGCGACACGCAGGCGCGTCGTCGAGGCCGCGGAGACGTTGAATTATCGCATCAACACCAAGGCGAGCGCGTTGAAAACGGGGAAAAGTGGCACCATCGGTATCCTGATCGACGATTTCGACGATCCCTTCTGGTCCAGGCTCATCGCACACATCTATGATGCCGCCACCGGACGCGGCGTGTTGCCGATCTTCCAGCAGGCACATTCCATGCGTGAGCGGGCGGAGGAGGGTCTGGTCGGTGCGCAGGGATTCGGGCAGTATTGCGACGGCATGATCGTCGCTACCGGTGGCCTGAACGCCGAGGAGGTGCGGACCCTGACGCTGGGCAAGCCGACGGTGCTGTTCGGCTATGAGGGGCGGGCGAACGTGCTCAGCGCAGTCAACCCCCCGAACGAGGACGGCATGCGCGCCGCCGTGGAGCATCTGATCGATCGTGGATGCCGTCGCATCGGTTTCGTGGGCATGCGGTATCTCGATGACCGTGGCATGGCCTCGGCCAATTCGTCCAACGACAAGCGCACCCGTGGTGCGCTCACGGCGATGATCGATCATGGTCTTGCCTATGACGAGCGTTCGTTCTTTCCGTGCCGACCCGACGAGCGGGGAGGGAGATCGGCGGCGGACAAGATCATGGAACGTCTGGCATCCGAACCCGGCTGCTTCGACGGCTTCGCGTGCAATACCGACACCAATGGCGTCGGCCTTATCGGCGGATTGACGGCCGGGGGAGTGCGGATTCCCGAAGACGTGAAGGTCATCGGGTTCAACGGCACCCGCCCCGCCGCGTTTACGCAGCCGTCGTTGAGCACCATCTCGATCGATTTCGCCCAATTGGCGGACATGGCCGTCTCGCTGCTGCTGGAAACCATCGACGCCGATACGCCGTCCCGGGCCGTCAAGGTGATCTCTGGATATACGCTCGAGCAGCGTGAATCGACCGCCTGAGCTGGGGTGTTTCGGCCCCTCCTCGCTGGGAAAGGGGCCGAAACGACTTACTCGCAGTCCCCCGTGAAACGGATGCCCTGCGCGAACCGCAGGCGGATGTTGCCCATGCCGTTGGCATCGGGATCGACCTCCCCCGGCTGTGTGGGCGTGATCTTCAGACCTCGGAACTCGATGTCGTGCGCCGGGTGCTCCGCGTCGAAGCCGCACACCTCGATGTCGCGGCCCTTGCCGCGCGCGTCGCCGGAGGCGGGGAAACGGTCCTCGATGCGCACGTCGTCGAACAGCATGTCCTCGAACACCGGCACCTGTCCGGAATCCTCGCCGTCGTCGTTGTAGGGCACGCCGTGCAGCTGGATGTGCGAGAACGTGCTGTCATACGCGCGCACGTCGCGCACGTAGCCGCCGCGCTTGCGCGTCGCCTTGATCTCCAGGCCGAACGAGGTGCGCGACATGTCGCAGTCCCAGATACGCACGTTCGCGATGCCGCCCGACATTTCCGAGCCGAGCGTGATGCCGAAGCCGAACTCGGCCCGACAATCGAAGATGCGGATGTTCCGGCTCGGCCGGTTGATGACGTTGCCTTCCGGGTTCTTGCCGGACTTGATCGCGATCGCGTCGTCGCCGGTCTCGAACGTGCAGTCGAAGACCGTGCAGTCGGTCGAAGAGTCCGGATCCCAGCCGTCGCCGTTGAACACGCCCTTCGACCGGAACGTGCAGCCGTGCGTGACGATGTGATCGCTGTAGATCATATGTACGTTCCAGCTGGCCGACTGGCCGAGCGTGAGCCCAGCGATCGTGACGCGGCTGGCGTTGCTCATGTTGATCAGACGCGGACGCACGCGTCCCGGCACCGTGTCGTCGCCGTCCGGGCGTCCGACCGCGGCCGGCGCGGTGGACCGGCCGTCGCGGATGCGCTGCTTTTCGCGTTCGATCACATTGCGCATGAGCTCGCGCCCGCCGCTCAGGATCGCGCCTTCGCCGCGGATCGTCACGTCGGTGACGTTGGCCGGGCCGTCGTGGTCGAGTTCGCCGATGTTGATCAGGCTCGACAGGCAGTCCATTTCGATGCCCTCGAACCGGCTGCGGATGTACGGCTCGTAGTCGGCCGGATCCGTGGTGCCCTGCAGCGTTGCGCCCTTGGACACGACGAGTTCGGTGTGCGAGTGCATACGCAGCGCGCCGGTCAGGAACGTGCCGGCGGGGATCACCACGACCGAATCGGCGCCGCAGTCGTCCAGCGCCTGCTGGATGGCCGCAGTGTTGAGCTTGTGTCCGTCGCCGACCGCGTAATACGGCGGCTGGGTGACGTCCAGCACGCGCTTGACGGCGGTCGTGCGCGCCTCGACGCTCGCCAGACCGTGGAATCGGCCGGAACCGTCGGCGTCGAGCCGCACGGCGACGCGGTACGTCTGCGACGGTTGCAGACCGCGGATCGTGCAGTGCGTCACGCTCGTTTCGCGTTCCATCTCGCCGTTGACCATCACGCGGTAGCGCCGCTTGGCGCCGGCGTCGTCCGGTCGGTCCCACCATACCGTCAATGAATCGTGCGTCGCCATGTACCGCAGCGTTGCATCAGCCATGTATGCCTCTTTTACGTTCATCGTGTTCGGGCGGCAAAGCCCGTTGTTCCATACATGGTTACGCTATCAACATCGGATGAACCGAGGGCAAACCGTTGCCATGGTTTGCCGAAACTTCCGCTGAAATCGACCGTGGACGCATGCTGCCGGTCAGCGCGCGATACGCTCGCGCAGATGCGCCGCCTCTGCCGCGGTGATCGGCAGGATCGAGCCGTGGCGCTTGACCAGCGTGCCGAAGTCGATGTTCTCGGTCAGCCACGCGGCGCCCGTCGCATCGTCCAAGTCGGTCGTGGAGAACATGATGTAGCCCTTGCCCTCGCGGAACTGGTCGCACATAAGACCCCACGTCGGCGTCGGCTCGCCGTCTGCGCCCGGCCGCCAGTCGGCGCGGTTGCGCAGGAACAGCTCCGGGCCTTCGAGCTTGCCAAACCAGTCGCCGTCGGGGAACAGGCCCGCCACGGTGGCGATGCCCTGCCAGCGGTCGGCGCGCCCGGTCGTGTCGTGGCCGATCGACGGCGCGTACAGGTCGTCGCACACTTCGAGCGGAATGCCGCCCTCGGTGGAGGACGCGCGGTAGAAGCGGCCGTTCGCGGCGATCACCGTCGTGTCGAGCGCGGCGCCCGTGTAGTCGATCCACTTGACCGGCTTGGTGAACTCGCGGAAGTCGCGCGTGGTGGTCATGTACATGTTCATCGAACCGTTCGGCTCGTCGGGCTGCAGGTCGGTGGTGCTCATGTCCGCGCCGACCGCGAAATACACCGCGTACCAGCCGTGCTCCTCGTCCCAGATCGCCTCCGGCGCCCACGCGCAGCCCGCGCCGGGGATGGCGGAGGCGACGTCCGGATACCACGGCTCGCCCCAGTCGACCAGATCGTCGGAATGCCAGATGGCCAGCCGCGTGCTGCCATGGTTGGTCGTGCCGTTCCAGCCGTGGCGGTGATACACGCTCAGATCGGTGGCCAGAATCGTGAAACCGGTGCCGTTCGGCTCGCGGATGATGTACGGGTCGCGCACGCCGCGCTCGAACCGCTCCGAACGCAGCACGGGATCGCCGTGCCTGCGCAGATCATGCCAGACGCGGCCGTCGTGGCTGAGCGCGAAGTACAGCTGCTCGTCGTCGGGGGACTGCTCGAATCCGGTGAAATGGACGAACAGATAGTCGGTGGTCGGTTCGGCGGCCGGCGTGTGCGATGCGGTTGATGCGGTCATGATATAAGGCTCCTTTGCGTGACGGTATTCGTGCGTACGGTGCAACCGGATTTATTATAACGTTACATATCGATGGAAGCGAACGTGCGGGCCCGATTGGCGAGGTATCTTGGAGCGTGACGACGGCGAACACGACGATGCAGGGAGGCGACCGCCGATGAATGAGGACGAACGGCCCGCACGACGGGTGACGATCCGCGACGTCGCGGCGCTCGCCGGCGTGTCCCCGTCCACCGTCTCGCGCACGTTCGCGCTGCCCGACCGGGTGAGCACGGCGACGGCCAAACGCATCTTCGAGGCGGCCGAACGGCTCGGCTACCACGACGACCGGGTCGAAAGCCGGCCGGCGGGCAAGCCGACCAAACTCGTCGGCATCATCGTGCCGGATATCGCCAACCAGTTCTTCTCCACCATCATGCGCGGTGTGCAGCGCGAACTGCAGGGCGAGGGCATTTCACTCATGGTCGCCGAATCGCAGGAGGACGCGCGCGCCGAACGCGAGGCGTTCGACCGTCTCGCCCCGTACGTCGACGGCATGGTGCTGGCCGGCTCGCGCATGCCCGACGCGACGATACGCAAATGCGCGCAGACGCGGCCGCTGGTCGTCGTCAACCGCGAGGTGCGCGGCGTGCCCAGCGTGGTCGTGGACGTGCGCTCCGGCATCGATCAGGCGCTGCAATGCCTGACCGACCACGGGCATCGGCGCATCACGTATCTGGATGGGCCGGCCGCCTCGTGGTCCGCCGGCGTGCGGTGGAAAACGCTTAAGGCGGCATGCGAGCGGTACGGCGTGACCGTGCGTCGCCTATGGCCGAACCCGCCCACCTTCGACGGCGGGGCAGCGGCGGCGGAACGCTACGCCGCATCGCCCACCGGCGCCGTCGTGGCGCACAACGACCTCATGGCCGCCGGATTCATGGTCGCCGTGCGCGCCTGCGGCATACGCTGCCCGGACGACTACTCGCTGCTCGGATTCGACGACGGCGTGGTCGCGCGCATCTGCGATCCGTCGATTACCAGCATTAACGTGTCCGTGCCGAAGCTCGGCGTGTACGCCGCGCGCATCCTGCTGCGGCGCCTTGCGGGAGAGCCGGTGCCGGGGCAGATCACCGTGCCGTCGTCGCTGACCGAACGCGCGAGCGTCGCCGACGTGCGGTGACGCGACGCACGACGGCGGTCGCGTGACGATGCGCGGCGGCATGCGACCGTTCGCAAACGCTGGCAACAAAAGACGCCGCGCGGGCGCTGCGTTCCTACGATGACGTCATCATCGGCCGGCGATGGTCCCGGCCGACCGGTCGGGCGTCCGCGCGGCCGGCACCGCACGCACAAAGGACGGACCATGGATTTTCTCAACGACGATTTCCTGCTCACCACATGCACCGCGCACACCCTGTACCACGACTATGCGGCCGTCATGCCGGTCGTGGACTACCACTGCCACCTGCACCCCGAGGAAATCTACCTCGACCCGCATTTCGACAACATCGTCGAGGCGTGGCTCACCGACGGCGACAACTACGGCGACCACTACAAGTGGCGGCTCATGCGCGCCAACGGCGTGCCCGAAGAGCTCATCACCGGATCCGGTGACCCGTGGGACAAGTTCCAGGCGTACGCGGCCACCATGGAACGCGCCGTCGGCAGCCCCGTGTTCCTGTGGACGCACATGGAGCTGCGCCGCTACTTCGGCATCACGGACACGCTGAACACGCGCACCGCGCGCGACATCTACGAGCGGACCAACGCCATGCTCTCCGGGCCGGACTTCACGCGGCGCGCCCTGCTGCGGCGCATGCACGTGGACACGATCTGCACCACCGACGACCCGGCCGACGACCTCGCATGGCACGAACGGTTCACGGCCGACGGCGGCGACACGTTCCGCATGCTGCCCGCCATGCGCCCAGACAAGGCGCTCAACCCCGACAAGCCCGGATTCGGCGCGTGGGTCGAACGCCTCGAAGCCGTGTGCAAGGATCGCGTGACCGGCTTCGACTCGCTGATGGCGCTGCTGGCGCAACGCGTCGACTTCTTCCACGAGCACGGCGCCCGCCTGTCCGATCAGGCTGCCGATCTGGTCACCTATGACGAGGCGACGCCCGCCGAACTCGACCGCATCCTCGACAAGGCGCGCGCCGGCCGCGGGCTCGACGCGCTGGAAGCCTCTCAATTCCGCACCGCGCTGCTCGTGGGGCTCATGCAGATCTTTGCGGCCAAGGGATGGACCATGCAACTGCATCTGCACGCGATGCGCAACGTCAGCACACGCGGATTCGCCGGACACGGCCCCGACACCGGCTTCGACGCTCTGAACGACCGGCCGGTCGCCGAACCGCTCGCCCGCCTGCTCGACGCGGCGTCGCAGCGCGGGGGAGTGCCGAAGCTGCTCATCTACTCGCTCAACCCGAACGACTACTTGCCCATCGCCGCGGTGATGGGCTGCTATCAGGGCGGCGTGCGCCAGCGCCTCGCGCTCGGCAACGCATGGTGGTTCAACGACACGAGGGCCGGCATCCGCCGCCAGCTCGAGGTCATGGCCGAGGAATCGCTGCTCGGCAACGCCGTGGGCATGACCACCGACTCGCGCAGCTTCCTGAGCTTCCCGCGCCACGAGTTCTTCCGCCGCATCCTGTGCGAGCTGCTCGGCGAATGGGCCGAGCGCGGAGAGATCCCGTCTGACGAGGCATGGCTCGGCGGGCTCGTGCGCGACATCTCCTTCAACAACGCCAAGGCGCTGTTCGCGTGAATCCTTTCGGCCTTTTCCGTCTTTTGGCCTTGTGATCTTTACGGGGCAGGTCTTCGCGAGGCAATTCTGCCGGACCTTCCCCGTTTTGCCTCGCTGAGAGGTCGCCTGGCGAGGCAAAACGGAGAACATCCAGCAGAATTGCCCCGCTGAGCTTCCTGAGCGGGGCATTGTTTCGAAGGCCTGTCGGTTTCGCCTCGCTGGGAGGGATCCGAGCAGGGTGATTCTCCGAAGGTCTGTCGGTTCTGCTTTGCTGGGCTTCCTCAGCGGGGCATTGTTCCGAAGATCTGTCGGTTTTGCTTCGCGGGAAGTGGCCGGAACGGGACGATTTGCCGAAGACCCAGCCGTAACACCCCGCTAGCAAGCCTCAGCGAGGCAAATCGAATGGATCTTCGGAAGAAACCCCCTGAGCGAGCCGGCGCCTACTCGGTGATGCCGTCCTTGAAGATGGCGATCTCGTGCATGCCGTAGCGCTCGTTGCGCGTGGGGGCGCCGTCGACCGCGGCCAGCACCGCGTCGATGAATCCGGGCAGCACGTCGCCCATCGGCTCGTCCAGCAGACGGCCAGCATTGAAGTCGATCCAGCGCGCGTGCTTGTCGGCCAGCGGCGTGTTCGTGGCGATCTTGAACGTGGGCACGTACGTGCCGTACGGATTGCCGCGGCCCGTGGTGAACAGCACGATCTGGCAGCCGGCCGAGGCGAGCGCCGACGACGACACCAGATCGTTGCCCGGCGACTGCAGCAGCGTGAGCCCCGGACGCGTCGCCTGATGCCCGTAGGCGATTACATCGGTCACCTCGCAGCGGCCGCCCTTGCGGATGCAGCCGAGTGACTTGTCCTCGAGCGTGGTGATGCCGCCCGCCTTGTTGCCCGGCGACGGATTCTCGCCGATCGGCTGGCCGTAGCGGCGGAAATAGTCCTTGAAGTCCTTGATGAGTTTAACGATGTCGCGGAACGTCGCCTCGTCCTTCGCCTGATTCATGAGCACCTGCTCCGCGCCGAACATCTCCGGCACTTCGGTGAGCACCACGCGCCCGCCCTCGCGCACCAGAAACTCGGCGAACCGGCCCACCAGCGGGTTCGCGGTCACGCCGGACAGGCCGTCCGAGCCGCCGCATTTGACGCCCACCGTCAGCTCGTGCAATCCGATCGGCTCGCGCCGGTCGCCGGCCGCGGCGTCGTTCAGCTCCTCCAGCAGTCGGGCGGCGGTCGCGTATTCGTCGTCCTCCAGCTGGCAGATCATGAACTTCACGCGTGCCGGATCATACACGAGCCCATCCTTGAGATCGTCCACGGACGCCGCGGGGTTGTCCGACTCCTCGCCGCAGCACGTCATTTCCGCGCGGAACTGCGGAATCTGATTGTTCTCGCAGCCTAGGCCGACCACGAGCACGCCGCCCGCGTTCGGATGCATGGCGATGTCCTGCAGGATGCGCTTGGTCATCGCGTGATCGCCGCCCAGCTGCGAACAGCCGTACGGATGATGCGCGATGATCACCGAGTCGAACGACCCGTTGCCCGGATGCGCGCGTTCGAACGCGCGCGCGATGTTGTCGCACAGCGAGTTGACGCAGCCGACCGCCGGCACGATGTACAGGTCGTTGCGCACGCCGACCTTGCCGGTCGCGCGCCGATAGCCGAGGAACGTGCGTCCGGATGGCGTGCCGGGATGCACTCGGCCCGCGTCCGGCCGGTATGCGTACGTCAGGTCCGGGCCGAGATTCGACCGGCAGTTGTGCGTGTGCACCCAGTCGCCCGGTTCGATCGTCGCCTTCGCGTGCCCGATCGGATAGCCGTATTTGATGATCGGATCGCCGGCCTCCATGCGCCGGACCGCGATCTTGTGCCCGCGCGCGACGTTGTCGCGCAGCGTTACCGGCACGTCGGACCCCGGTATGCTCACGCGCTCGCCGGCGGCGATGTCGCGCGCCGCCACGACCACCGTGTCGTGTTCGTCCAAACGAATGACATCCATGATGACTCCCTTGCTCCCTGAACGCGTGATCGGCTACGCCAGCTGATCGATCAGCCGCTGCATACGCCCGTTCGCAATCGCCGCCACGTCGTCGGCCACCAGATCGGCCAGTCCGTCGATCGCGGTCAGATCCTCCGGCCACAGCGTGCGGTCGGCAAGCACCGTCGCGGCATTCGCGCGAACGTCGCCGTGCGCCGACTCCGCGGCCGAGCGGAACCGTGCCAACGTGTCCGGCACATCGCTGACCGCGACGGGCACCGGCGCGAAACCGCCGTAAATCGCCAGCAATCCGGCGAGCGCCAGCATGGCCCTCCTCGGCAGGCCGCGTCCAAGCCGCACGTTCTCCAGCACGATCGGCAGCACGCGTGCCGCGTACTTCGCCGCCGAATTCAGCGCGATCGCATCCAGCTCGTGCCGCATGTGCGGGTTCGCGAACCGTTCGATCACCTGACCGGCGAACGTATGCAACTCGTCGGCCGGCAGCGACAGCACGGGAATGATCTCCTCGTCCATCTCGCGCTCGACGAACGAGCGCATGCGCGGATCGGCCACCACGCCGCCCACCGTGTCGAATCCGGCGAGACGCGCGACCAGCGCCATCGTGGTGTGCGGCGCGTTGAGCAGGCGCACCTTGCGCTCGCGGTACGGCCGCACGTCGGGCACGAGAATCGCGCCCACGCCAAGTCGGTCGACGGGGAACCGTTCGGCCACGGCGGCCCGCACGCGCTCGTCGCCGGCGATCACCCACGAGGCGAACGGTTCGGCCTTGACCATGTTGTCGTCACGATAGCCGAGCTTCTTCCAGATCGTTCCGGCGTCGTCGTGCGGGAACCCGGGCGTGATGCGGTCGACGAGCGTGGACGCGAACACGTTGTCATGCTCGATCCATGCGACGAACGCGTCCGGCAAGGCGAATCGCCGCGCGCATGCGACGACCGCTTCCCGCAGCGCGTCGCCGTTCGCCTCGATCAGCTCGCACGGCAGCAAGAGGAATCCGGGCAAACCGCGCCGCCAGCGGCGTTCGAGCAGCAACGTGAGCTTGGCCGGGAAGCTCGCCGGCGGGGTCATGCCGGGCGTGTCGTGATCGTTGAGCGCGATGCCCGCCTCCGTGGTGTTCGAGACGATCACCGACGCGTTCGGATCGTCGGCGAGCGCGAGAAAGCGTTCCCAATCCTCGTACGGGTTCACCGTGGCGCCGATCGAATCGACGACGGTGCGGCTCTGCACGTCGCGCCCGTCCAGCATGCCGTCGAGCAGCACCGTGTACAGCCGGTCCTGCGCTTCGAGCGCGGCGATGCGGCCTCCGGCCAGCGGCTGCACGATGGCCACGTTGCCGTCGAATGAGGGCTTGCGGTCGTTGAGCAGCTGGACCATCCAGTCGACGAATCCGCGCAGGAAGTTGCCTTCGCCGAACTGGATGACGCGGATCGGGCGTGCGGAGGCTTCGCGCGCGGTCAGTCCGTGCGCGGTCGCGTATTGCGCGTTGAGCCGGGGCGGCGTTGCCTCGGACGTGATATCGGTGGTGCTGATGTTCCGGGAAGACTGTTGTTCGCTCATGCCGCCAGCGTAGGGACGCCGTGCGCCGGGCGGGTCATTTGTTGCCGCGGTTTGCAGAGCGCACGGTGCATTGACACGATTGAACTAGGGGATGTTGTTTGGTATAACGGTTGCTGTAACGATACATATCATTGATGATTGCACGGCCCGTCGCGATCGTGCCGCGAACGGCCCGGCGTGGCCGCCGGGACCGCGGCCGCGCTTGGGCCAAACGTTGAAAGGCAGTGCCATGACGCAAGTAACGATGCCCGCTCCGCTGTACGAGGACCCGATCACCGGAGGCCCGACCGACCCGACCGTGATCTGGAACGATCGCGAGCGGCACATGTTCATGTTCTACACGCAGCGCAGACCGAACCCGCACGCGGTCGGCGTCTCGTGGGTGCACGGCACCAAGATCGCCGTCGCCTCCAGCGAGGACGGCGCCCGCTGGCTGTACCGCGGCACGCTCGACCTCGATCTCGACGCATTCCCCGGCGAGAACACGTTCTGGGCGCCGGAAGTCGTCGACGTCGACGGTGTCTACCACATGTTCGTGTCGATGATCGTGGGCGTGCCGACCGACTGGCACGGCCGTTCGCGCATGCTGCACTACACGTCGCGCGACCTGTGGCGCTGGACGTTCGTCTCGGAAATCGACCTCGCCTCCAACCGGGTGATCGACCCGTGCGTCGCGCGCGAGCCGGACGGCACCTATTCCATGTGGTACAAGGACGAGGATCTGGAAGGGGTCACCTGCCGGGCCGTCAGCCGCGACCTCAACGCATGGGCCGTGCTCGGGCAGGAGGTGTTCGACTGCCATCAGGAAGGGCCGAACGTGTTCGATCTCGGCGGCCGGCGCTGGATGATCTCCGACTACTGGCACGGCCTGGCCGTCTACCGGCAGGACGACACGGTGGGGGAGCCCGAGGAGATCGGGGAGCGGGGCGAATCCGCCCTTCACCGCTGGACGCGCTGCCCCGACATCCTCGCCGAACCCGGCACCCGCGATCGCGATCAAGGCTTCGGCCATCACGCCGACATCTGGGTGAACCCGAAGGACGGCCGCGCCACCATCTTCTACTTCTGCCACCCGTACGCGCACGACGACGGCTCCCCGCGCCTCGCCGGAGAGCCCGCCGATCCGACCGCCGCGCAGCTCAGTGTCGTCCAGGCCGCCGAACTGCGCGTCGAAGGCGACGTCATCGTCTGCGACCGCGACGCGGCCCCCGTCATCGATCTGGGCTGAGCGCGGCGACGTGGCCGTCGCCCGCCCGTACGTCTGTTCTCCCGCGGCGTTGTAGCGTGTATTGTGTATCGTTAAACTTAAGTGTTGGGATACAGCATCGCCGAAGAAGCCGAGGGGAAGAGGAAGACCATGACGCAGCAGGCGGCCACATTCGAGGAGTACATCCAGAACTACCGGCGCAACAGCGGGCATCCGATCCGCATTCTGCTGCGCTTCTTCAAAGGCAGCGCGATGGACCTGACCATCTCCACCATCGCGCTCGTCGCCAAGCAGTCGCCGATGTGGGTCACGCCGATCGTCACGCGCAACATCATCAACTGCGCCACCAACCCGGCCGCGCACAGCGTCAACGAGATGCTCGTCAATCTCGTCATCGGCATCTTCTTCATCGCGCAGAACATCTTCACCGCGTACATGTATATCAAGCACTTCGGCAAGGTGAACCGGCTCATCGAACGCCGGCTGCGCGGCAGCCTCATCGCCAAGCTGCAGCAGCTGTCCATCCGGTTCCACACCGAAACGCAGTCCGGCCGGCTCATGTCGAAGATCATGCGCGACGTCGAAAACGTCGAGGTGCTGCTCGACCAGACCTACCGCAGCCTGCCGCTGGTCATCCTCGACATCATCATCGCGATCACCGTCACCGCGATCAGCAGCCCGATCGTGCTGATCTTCTTCGCGCTCGCCATCCCGACCGCCGTGTTCTCCATCTGGTTCTTCCGCAAGCCGATCCGCGAATCCAACCACGACTTCCGCACGCAGATGGAACGCACGCAGGCCGCCGTGGCCGAAATGATCGAAATGATCCCCGTCACCCGCGCGCACGGCCTCGAGGACGTGGAGATCCGCAAGATGAACCGCAAGCTCGAGTTCATCCGCGAAGCCGGCTTCCGCCTCGACATCATCAACATCGTGTTCGGCGCGACCAGCTGGGTCATCTTCCAGATCTTCCAGCTGCTGTGCCTCGGCTTCACCGGCTATCTCGCGTACCGCGGCCGCATTTCCGTGGGCGACGTGGTGCTGTTCCAGACGTACTTCACGCAGATCGTCGGCGGCGTGTCGAATCTCATCAACCTGTATCCGCTGCTGACCAAGGGCGTCGAATCGATCAGCTCGATCGGCGAGATCCTGCAGGAGGACGACGTCGAGCACAATCCGAAAAGCGCCGGCGTCGAACCGGGCACGCTGCGCGGCGACGTCGAATACCGGCACGTCGACTTCCGCTACGACGAGGGCCTGCCGCTCGTGTTGCACGACTTTTCGCTCAAGGTGCGCGCCGGTGAGTCGATCGCGTTCGTCGGCGACTCGGGCTCCGGCAAGTCGACGCTCATCAAGCT
The DNA here is from genome assembly GCF_019331735.1 of Bifidobacterium miconis. Lineage (GTDB taxonomy): Bacteria > Actinomycetota > Actinomycetes > Actinomycetales > Bifidobacteriaceae > Bifidobacterium > Bifidobacterium miconis. The sequence goes on along the minus strand of NZ_JAHBBH010000029.1, from coordinate 4,413 downwards.
GCTCATCGGCTTCGCCGAGCCGGAGTCGGGCGCGGTGCTCGTCGACGGCATCGACCTGAAACGCATGGACCTGGACGCCTACCGCAGCCAGATCGCCGTCGTGCCGCAGAACACGATCCTCTTCTCCGGCACGCTGCGCGACAACATCACCTACGGGCTCGAGCACGTCGACGAGGCCGAGGTGGACCGGATCATCAACGAGGTCGGGCTGGACGACGTGGTCGCGCAGCTGCCCGACGGGCTCGACACCACGGTCGGCGAGCATGGCGGCACGCTGTCGGGCGGGCAGAAGCAGCGCATTTCGATCGCCCGCGCGCTGATCCGTCATCCGCGCATCATCATCTTCGACGAGGCGACGAGCGCGCTCGACTCGGTGTCTGAAAAGAAGGTGCAGCACGCCACCGAGAAGATGATGGGGCACTGCACGACGTTCATGGTGGCGCACCGCCTGTCCACGATCCGCAACGCCGACCGCATCGTGGTGCTCGAGCACGGGCGCATCGTCGAGCAGGGCTCGTACGACGAGCTCATGGCCGCGCGCGGCAAGTTTTACGAGCTCAAGACGATGCAGATGTAGCGATGTAGCGCGTTGCCGCAGTCGTGCGATCGCGTGCGGCCGCGCCCAGCCGCACGACGGTTGCGTTGGCGCCGTGACGATGCCTGGCCCGGATGATTCCGGGCCTTTCTTATATGCGATGATCGCCGGCCGACGACCGGCGTGTCGTGCTGACTTGACATGTTTGGTACAGCGGTATATCTTAATGATTGTCGATAGGTTCACCGGTATACCAAAAACCTGCCGGGAATGATAATCGAGCAACCGCAGGATCGTCCACAGGAGGACCGTCCGCAACGCTCAGTGAGGAGACAGAGCAATGAGTGGTGCACAGAAGAACACGCGCAAGCGCATCATCGCCGGTGCCGCAATGGCCTGCGCGGCCGCGACCATGCTGGCCGGCTGCGGCAGCGACACCGCCGGCGGAGACAAGCCGCAGATCGAAATCCTCGTGGTCACCCAGGCCAACACCATCGCCCCCGCCAAGATGGCGTGGACCAAGAAGCTGACCGCGGCGTGCGACTGCACGATCAAGTGGTCGCAGGTCATGACCACCGCGTGGTCCAACCAGAAGTCCCCGATGCTGGCCTCCGGTTCCGTCCCGGACATCTCCATCGCCGCGTTCGATCCGTCCGACGCCGACAAGGTGCCGGTGTTTGAGGACCTTAACCAGCACATGGACCAGCTGCCCAACGTCGCCAAGTTCTTCAAGGAGCAGCCGAACGCCAAGAAGCTCGCGCAGACCCCGTCCGGCAGCGTCTACGTACTGCCGTCCTCCCGCGGCCAGCAGTTCTACGGTTCCGGCCAGCACATGATGATCAACAAGACCTGGCTCGACAAGCTCGGCCTTGAGATCCCGAAGACGTGGGACGAGCTCGAGAAGGTGCTCGAGGCGTTCAAGACGCAGGATCCGAACGGCAACGGCAAGGCCGACGAAATCCCGATGAACATCAAGAAGTTCGACACCACCGGCTTCGGTCCCGACTGGTACAACACCTTCCTGCTGCTCAACTCGCTGGGCATCGTCACCCACTTCAACTCCGGCCCGTCCCAGCAGGGCATCTACGTCAAGGATGGCAAGGTCGGCAACTTCATGGCCACCGACGAGTTCAAGACCGTCGTCAAGTACCTCAACAAGCTCATGGGCGAGGGCCTGATCCCGTCCGACGCGCTCACCAAGGACGCCTCCAAGTACAACGCCGAGCTGTCCAGCGACGGCAAGACCGCGCTCACCGGCGTCGCGTTCGCCTACGCGGCCACCGACTTCGGCGATCTGTCTGACGAGTACGTGGCCATGCCGGCCCCGGCCGGCCCGGGCATGTCGGCCGACGACGTGACCTGGGACGGTTCCGTGGAGACCACCATGTTCCAGAACAACAAGCTGGCCGTGCGCGCGGGCGACGAACACATGGACGCCGTGCTCAAGATCGTCAACGAACTGTATGATCCGGACGTTTCCGTCCAGCAGTTCTACGGCTCCAGCCCCGAATACGTCACCAAGAAGGACGACAAGACCTACGAGCTGACCCAGAAGGTCTACGATTCCACCGAACGCGTCGGTCTCGGCGGCGAAAGCGCGGCCGGCTGGATCCCGAACGACGTGACCGTCAACAACATCGACTACCTCACCTCGTTCCGTGCGGCCGACGACGTGTACGCCGAACAGTACAAGCACTTCGATCTGACCAAGGACACGATGCCCGACTACGTGCGCCCGTCCGACACCGACTCCACGACGATCTCCAACAACGACACGCAGATGTTCGACTACGCGATGCCGGTGATCTCCCGCTGGATCGTCTCCGGCGGCGTGGACGGCGAGTTCGACGACTTCGTCTCCAAGCTCAAGACGCTCGGCATGGACGACACCGTCGCCCTGTGGCAGAAGTGGTACGACAAGTACACCAAGTGACGCTGGCTGAACGGCCGATATGAATGGTGGCGGGATGCTTCGAAAGGCATCCCGCCACCATTCATATCGCCTCATATCGCCGTGTTTCGTTCGTCGCCGGTCGTTGATTGTTTCACCGGGCGGCTCGACGGAGCGGGTGCGGCCGACGGAACGTCGTACAAACGTTTGCCTGACGGTGCGTCACGCGGTGCGTCACGCCGACTCGCGTTCGGTGACCGTATACCCGACGATCGTCTTGCGCGGCGCGGCGGTCGACCCGTCGATGCGGGCCAGCAGGTCAGCGACCAGCGCACGCGCGGTCTCGCGGTAATCCGGTTCGATGGTGGTGAGGGCGGGGGAGACGTCCGCTCCCATGCTGATGCCGTCGAAGCCGATCACCTTGAAATCCTCCGGAACCCGGATGTCGTGCCGGCGCAGCGTCTGCAACACGCCGAGCGCGACCGAATCGGTCAGGCAGAACGCGCCATCGAACGCGATGCCCGATGCGAGCATGCGTTCCGCCGCCTCGCGTCCGCTGTGCGCGTCCCAACCGCAGTCGAACGCGGTGTCCTGGCTCATCGTGAGCCCAAGCTCGCTGAACGCGCGGAAGCAGCCCCGATAGCGCAGGGTTCCCGGATTGTTCAGGCTGAGCAGCATGTCTTCGGGGCCGAGATGCGAGGAGCCGATCACGGCGATGTTGCGGCAGCCCCTGGCGTACAGGTGGCGCACCGCGTCCGCCGCGCCGTCCTCGTTGGCGAGGTTGACGGTGTCGAACACGTTGTCGTCGGAGGGCATTTCGTGCAGCACCACCGGCTTGTGCAGGGCGATCTGCTTGATTTTTTCCGACGACAGCAGCGGCGTGACGATGATCACGCCGTCGCAGAACAGACTGAACGGCTCGCTCAGCGCGTTTTCCTCGCCGCGGCGATCGTAGTGCGTCTCGCGCAGCAGCGCCTCACGGCCGTTGCGTTCGATTTCGTCCGACAGCGCGGAGGCGAGCCGTGAATAGAACGGATTGTCGAAACTGCCGACGATGACTTCGATGATGTCGCTGCGACCGGAACGCAGCATTTTCGCCGACGGATTGCTGGAATAGTTCATGCGACGGGCCACCGCAAGCACCTTCTTGCGGGTTTCGGCCTTGACGCCGGGCTTGTTGTGCAGCGCGTTCGACACGGTCATGATCGATACGCCCGCCGCCTCGGCCACGTCTTTGAGCGTCGGCTTTGACTGTTGGGGGGATGATACGGACTTCATATATATAAAGATACATGCTTTTATATATAAACTCCGTACTGTGTCGTTGTGATTATGGGCTGTTCTGTTGTGTTTTGTTGCTGATTGCGACATTATTTGTGAGCATTGAGAGTATGAGGAGGTGCTAAAAACGTTGCAATTACTGGGTTTTGCAAGGTTGAGACATGTTTGAACCGTGGTTTTGACTTTTTGTAATGTTAAGTATATCGTTATAGTCGTTCAGGGTTGACGGGAACACCGAAAACCAGAAACCCCGGGTTTACGGGCATTGCAGCCCGTAAGGGATGGGCCGGCAACGGCTCAGGAGGAGACAATGATCATGCGTGCGGAGGAACTGCTATGACAGCATCCAAGACAAAGACCGCAGCCGTCCAGACGGTTGATGCTTCGGGAGTGGTTGATAATACGGCTGTGCGTCGTGCGTGGCCGTTGCCGAAGAGGCTTGGTTGGCATTTTGCGCATTATTGGCAGCATTGGGTGATGGCGTTGCCGGCGATGGTGTTCGTGTTCGTGTTCGCGTATATCCCGATGTATGGCATTCAGTTGGCGTTTCGTGATTTCGTGCCGTCTAAGGGTTTGACTGGTGGTCGTTGGGTTGGGTTGAAGTATTTCAACCAGTTCTTCACGTCGCCGATGTTCAGCAAGGTCATGATCAACACGATCAAGATCAGTCTTGGTACTCTGGTGCTTGGTTTCATCGCCCCGATCG
>NZ_JAHBBH010000028.1 GCF_019331735.1 Bifidobacterium miconis | reverse complement strand
CGCCTACACGCCCGAATCCTGGACCCCGTTCGCCAAGGCCCTCGCGGACGCCAAGACCGTGCAGGCCAACGCCGACGCCACCCAAACCGAAGTCGACAACGCCACCAAGACCCTGACCGACGCGCAGGCCGGACTGAAGAAGGCAGCCGACAAGACCGCGCTGAACAAGGCCATCGCCGACGCGAAGACCAAGCAGCAGAAGGACTACACCGACGACTCGTGGGATTCGTTCGCCAAGGCCCTCGCGGCCGCGGAAACCACGGCCGCCAAGACCGACGCCACCCAGGCCGAGGTCGACGCCGCCGAGAAGGCCCTGACCGACGCGGCCAACGCGCTCGTCAAGAAGCCGGAACCGTCCAAGAAGGCCGACAAGACCGCGCTGGACGCCGCGGTCAAGACGGCCGAGTCCAAGAAGCAGGACGCCTACACGCCCGAATCCTGGACCCCGTTCGCCAAGGCCCTCGCGGACGCCAAGACCGTGCAGGCCAACGCCGACGCCACCCAAACCGAAGTCGACAACGCCACCAAGACCCTGACCGACGCGCAGAGCGCCCTCACCAAGAAGCCGTCCACTCCGGGCCAGCCTGATCAGGACAAGGATAAGGACGATGAGGAAGAGCCGCTGCCGGTTCCGGTGTATCGTCTGTTCAACCCGAAGACGAACCTGCACCTGTACACCGCCGACTCGAACGAGAAGAACGTGCTGGCGAACAAGCAGGGCTGGAAGTACGAGGGCGTAGTGTTCAACGCCGCGCACAACGTGGCCGGCGCGACCCCGGTGCACCGTCTGTACAACCCGAAGACCGGCCGTCACCTGCTGTCCCTTGATGGCCACGAGCGTCAGGTGCTGACGACGCAGCGCGGCTGGAAGGACGAGGGCGTGGCCTGGTATCAGGTCGATACGGGCACGGTTCCCGTGTACCGCATGTACGCGCCGTCGACCGACGAGCACCTGTACACCACGGATGTCAACGAGTATCGCCTCAATGCCACCCGCGGCTGGAACCAGGAAGGAGTCGCCTGGAAGGGCCTGAAGTAAGGTCTTCCCTCTCAGCGAGCGCTCAATGTAATGGGGTGTGGTTCGATGTATGCAGCATCGAACCACACCCCATTACATTTGCGACGCTAAGGAATGTCACAATCGTTCCCAATAGCCTTGCTCAAAGCAAAAGGTCCGACACGAAGAATCATGCCGGACCCTCATCCCAGTAAGGGCGCACTTGGAAGCACCCGCGGAATCGGCACCATCCGACAAGCCGCTGTACACCCGACTGAAAACCGGATGAGTGATACTGCCGTCATTCCGTACGTCTCATCATAACTCTCGCGGCACAGCCATAATAGGCGTATGAACTACGTCATGCTCTCTTTCGACGATCTGCCAGCCGAGGAATCCTCAATGCTCAAAGCCGATATCGAAGAAGCGGAACGCGGCTACACGGACGAACAACTCAAGGAAGCTATGCGACGAACACTGACATATCGGCAATGAGCATCTAGAACGCTATCTGCATTGAGTGCGGTACATTCCGAGCCTCCCGAACATCTATCTGCGTTGAATGTGGTATTCGGCAACGAGCATTTCGGGTATTATCCCAACAAAACCGCCATATGCTCAAGGTGCATGCCGAGCCGCATACCGCACTTAACGTAGATAGATGTCCTTGGCCGGCAGAATGTACCACACTCAACGCCGATAGTATGTCACCGCTGTCAGCACCCATCGATTATGCCCGAAAACCATACGAGAGCTCGGCGGATTATCCCTCCCCCAGAACAGCGGGGACGCGGCGAAAAAGAAAAGCCCGGCGGGTGCCGGGCTCAAAGGAGAAAGAAAGGAGATGAAGAAGAAAGGTGTTAAGTTGTGGACCTTGCGGTCACGATTGTCATATAACCATACGTTTCATAGCGCAATATCGGTAAATGCTGAGAATCACCTGAAAATCTCGAATGATGCTCGACATGGCAGAACCCGACACGGCAGAAACCCCCAAAGTATCTCATGACTCGCCGCGGAACAACCGCACGTCCGCCACACACCGCCGTCGACCGCGATTCTGTCTCCCGATACGCAGTCAGCGTTCTCACGCGTTCACGTCGAATCACCACATCCGATCGCCCCGGCAACGTAGCCGCCCCGAGTCCTTCGCGCAAAGTTGGCTCTCCGTTCAGACGTCTTCCGCATGGCCTTTGCCGCGGTCCTCTAGCGTGAAAACATGGGTTTTACAAGTTGGGGCCCATCTTCGACCAAGACTCGATGAAGACGAAGAAGACAAGGAGCATCATGCCAAGCATTCCGAAGCGCCTGCAGGGCCTTCTGCTGTCGGCAGCCCTGATCGTCCCGCTCGCCGCGATCCCGGCGACCACGACGGTCACGGCGTTCGCCGACGAGCAGCCGCCCGCATCCAGCACGCAAACGACCACGCAAGCGACCACGCCGGCAGACAACGCCGCCAACGCAGCAGCCACCGACACCATCATTAAAGACGCCGCCACCGCCGTCTATCTCAAGCGCATCGACGTCGGCACCGACACCGTGACGCTCGGCTCGAAGAATACCAAGCCGGTCGACGTGTCCGGCTGGCTGATCCGCGACGACAAGGACAGCGCCGACCACACGTACACGATTCCGGACGGCACCGTGATCCCGGCCGCCGGCGAGCTGCAGTTCAATCTGGACCAGCTGGCGGGTATCGGCTTGGGCAAGGAAGATCAGACTCGCGTGTGGAACAAGTCCGGCGAGCTGATCCTGAGCTTCGGCTGGTCCGGCGACGACAAGAACGCCGTGTACGTCGCGAACAGCGACGCCGACGGACTCGTCAAGCAGGGAGCGACGACCGAGCCGGACCAGCCGTCCGGCGAGAAGCTGGACGTGGCCGCATGGCCCGGACTCGACACGGTGACCGCGATCGACGGCACCGACGAATTCGGTGCGGGTCAGGCGATCGGAGAGCACACCGACGGCAACCTGTCCGGACTGGTCTACCAGCCCGGCGCGAACGGCAAGCCGGGCACGCTGTGGGCCGCGGACAACGATCTCAACCCGACGCTCGGCGAAACCGGCCAGAAGGGCGCCGGCGCGATCAACAAGTTCGTCTACGACGAGGCGACCGGCTCGTGGAAGCAGGATCCGGCCGACGGCTGGAGCTTCCAGCTCGACGGCAAGGCCAAGGGCGGCAAGCAGCTGCACTTCAAAAACGGCAAGGGCGGCGTCGATTCCGAAGGCATCACGCTGATCGACGGCGACCCGTCCAAGGGCGTGTTCATCGGCGCGGAACGCGACAACGAGGACAAGAAGGTGCCGCGCCCGTCCATCCTGCGCTACGACGTGAGCCAGAAGACCACCGACACGAACGGCGACGGCGCGCAGGACCTGACCGCCGCGAACGAGTGGAATCTGACCGACGCGCTCAGCCAGTTCGGCGTGACGCTCGACAAGGGCGACGACGCGAACCTTGGCGTGGAAGGCGTGGCGTTCATTCCGGACGCGACGCTCACCGCGAACAAATTCGTCTCGAACCTTGATCCGAAGAACGTGCACGCGTACGATCCGGCCGGCACCGCGAACGATTTCGGCGGCCTGTTCTTCGCCGCGCTCGAGAAGACCAACGCGGTCTACGCGTTCGCGCTCGCCACGGTCGGCGGCAAGGACGTCGTGTACCCGGTCGCGCAGATCCCGCTGCCGGAGGCCGCCGCGAACGCCGGATATTCCGGCCCGCGCGACCTGACGTGGAACGCCGAGCACAACCAGCTGCTCGCCGAGGGCGACAACACGATCGGCACGGACGAGAAGCCCACCAAGGCCATGATCGCCACCTACGAGTTCGACAAGTCGGGCGCGCTGCAGCTCACCAAACTCACCGCCACGCCGACCGAAATCGCCGCAGGCAACACGGAAGGTTTCGCCGTCACCCCGGACGCCGAGGCCCGCACGGTCAAAGGCGGCAAGGCCGGCAAGACCTACAAGCCGGTCTTCTGGGCGGACGACTCGGTGACCAACGGCCATTCGCTGCGTCAGGGCTGGATCGAGGCCGCGAACAACGGTTCGCAGCAGCCGGGCCAGCCGGAGCAGAAGACGACCACCATCAACCTGCTCAACGTCAACGACTTCCACGGCCGCATCGACAAGAACCTGACCGTGCCGTTCGCGTCCACGGTCGAGCAGCTGCGCGCCGCGTATCCGGATTCGTCGCTGCTGCTCGGCGCCGGCGATCTGATCGGTGCATCGCTGTTCAACTCGTCCGTGCAGCGCGACCAGCCGACGATCGACGTGCTCAACGCGCTCGATCTAAAGGCGTCGTCGGTCGGCAACCATGAGTTCGACCAAGGTTACGCCGACCTGACCGATCGCGTGATCGGCAAGGACAACGCTCGCAACGCGAAGTGGGACTACCTCGGCGCGAACGTATACAAGAAGGGCACCAAGACCCCGGCGCTCAAGGAGTACAGCATCCAGGACGTCAACGGCGTGAAGGTCGGCGTGATCGGCGCGGTCACGCAGGAGACCTCCACGCTCGTCTCCCCCGGTGGCATCAGCGGCATCGACTTCGGCGATCCGGTCGAGGCCGTGAACCGCGTCGCCAAGCAGCTGACCGACGGCGACGAGTCGAACGGCGAGGCCAACGTGATCGTGGCCGAATACCACGAGGGCGCGCCTTCCAGCGAGGACGCGAAGACCGGCAAGCCGACGCTCGACGAGCAGAAGGCCGCCAGCCCGGTGTTCAAGGAGATCGTCGACCAGACCGACCCGGCCGTGGACGCGATCTTCACCGGCCACACGCACATGGCGTACGACTACGCCGACCCGGCGCACAACGGCCGTCCGATCATCCAGACGGGCAGCTACGCGGCGAACGTTGGCCAGGTCGTGCTCGACTACGACCAGTCAACCGACAAGGTAACGTATGCAAAGTCCGGCAACGTCCCGGTCGACACGAGCAAGTCCGACGACGAGCTCGCCGCTGCCGGCGACGCGACGGTCAAGCAGGTCAAGTCGATCGTCGACGCGGCCCTCAAGGTCGCCGACGCGAAGGGCAACGAGAAGGTCGGTTCGGTCGCGGCGGACATCACCACCGCGTACAAGGACGGCAAGCGCGACGACCGCGCGTCCGAATCCACGATGGGCAACCTCGTGGCCGACGCGCTGCTCGACTCGCTCAAGCCCGCGGACCGCGGCGGCGCCGAAATCGGCGTGGTGAACCCGGGCGGCCTGCGCGCGGAATTCTGCCGCACCGGCAACGGCGACAAGTGCACGCTCGCCGCGGACGGTTCGATCACGTACGCCCAGGCGAACGCCGTGCTGCCGTTCCTGAACAACCTGTGGACCACGACGCTCACCGGCGCGCAGTTCAAGGAAGCGCTCGAACAGCAGTGGCAGACCACCGCCGACGGCACCACGCCGTCGCGCCCGTACCTGCAGCTCGGCCTGTCGCACAACGTCTCGTACACGTACGATCCGAACGCGAAGCAGGGCGAGCACATCACGTCCGTGACTGTCAACGGCCAGCCGCTTGACCCGAAGCGCGAGTACCGCATCGGCTCGTTCAGCTTCCTGCTCGAGGGCGGCGACAACTTCCGCGCATTCGCGGCCGGCACGAACACGAAGGACACCGGTCTGGTCGACCGCGACGCGTGGATCGAGTATATCGGCAAGAACTCGCCGCTCAAGCCGCGCTACGATCGTCGCGCGGTCGCCGTGACCGGACTGCCGACCGGCGACGTGACGGCCGGATCGTCGTTCGATCTGCACTTCTCCAAGCTCACGCTCACGTCGCTGGGAGTGCCGGCCGAGACGAAGCTGACCGCGACGATCGGCGACGCGACCGTCGGCACTGCGGACGTCGCGAACGGCGACACGGCGGATCTGAAGATCACCGTTCCTGCCGGACAGGCGGCCGGCGCCGCGACGCTGACGATCGTCGGCGCAACGAATGGCACGACGGTGACGCTGCCGATCACGGTGAAGGCCGGCGAATCGCCGTCGCCGGAACCGTCGCCCGAACCGGAGCCGACCCCCACGCCGACGCCTGACGAGCCGTCCCAGCCGACTACGCCGACGGTGAAGGCCGTGCCGGTGTACCGTCTGTACAACCCGCACTCCGGGCTGCACCACTACACGATCAACTCGTACGAAAAGGACGCGCTGGCCAAGCGCGGCTGGAACTACGAGGGCGTCGCGTTCAAGCAGGCGGCGTCGGCGAGCTCCGGCAAGCCGGTGTACCGCGCATACAACCCGAACGACGGCAACCACCACTGGACCGCCGACAAGAACGAGTACACGATCCTGACCACGCGTCACGGCTGGCGCGCCGAGGGCATCGCCTGGTACCAGTCGGACGAGGGCAAGGCGGTCGTGTACCGCGCGTACAACCCGAAGAACGGCGAGCATTTGTACACCACCAGCAAGGGCGAGTACGACGTGATCACGTCGGCCGGCCGCGGCTGGCGGGCGGAAGGGGTTGCGTGGCGCAGCCTGTGAGGCTATGCTAGGTAACGCTTGAAGGGGCATCCGGTTTCATCTGCCGGATGCCCCTTCCGCTGTTTGTGCTCTGTTTTCACGGTATCGGCGCGGTTTGTCGCGCTGTTATCGCGGCGTTGCCGCGGCGCACGGCCGTGTCGCGCCGGATCCGCAGCCGCAACCGTACGTCACCGTGGCTGTACGTCACGCTGCAACCGTACGTTGGCCGTGCGTCACCGCGGCCGAGCGGCGGCGACGCGACGCGCCTGATCCGCGGCCCGGTCGAGTGCGGCCAACGCCGCCCGCTGATCGTCGGTCTGGTGGCGTTCCGGTTCGAACGCGCCATACCGCCGCTCGACGGCCGTGCGGATCAGAAAGTCCGCGATCTTCGGGTTCTTCGGCAGCAGCGAGCCGTGCATGTACGTGCCGATCACGTTGTGCACGCGCGCGCCTTCGGTGTGGTCCTCGCCGTTGTTGCCGCGGCCGTCCGCGTCCACGCGCCCGAGCGGGCGCACGCCGTCGCGCAGGAACGTCTGGCCGGAATGGTTCTCGTAGCCGATCACGTCGCCGAAGTCGTCGCTGTGTTCGACCAGATTGCCGATCATGCGCACGTCCTGGCCGACCGTGTACGCGCCGATCACGCCGATGCCGTCGAGCCGCGTGCCGTCGACCGTTTCGAAATACTCGCCGAACAGCTGGTACATGCCGCAGATCATGAGCATCGGCGTGCCGTCGGCCGCGAGCGTGCGCAGCAGGTCGGCGCGGCGGAAGAAGTCGTCGATGATCTTCTTCTGGCCGGTGTCCTGACCGCCGCCGCCGAGGATCATGTCGACGTGCTCGGGCCAGTCGTCGCCCTGATTGTACGCGGTGACGCGCGGCTCGTAGCCGTACAGCGCGAGCCGGCGCGTGACGGTGAGCACGTTGCCGGAGTCGCCGTAGATGTTCATGTCCTTCGGGTAGAGAGACATGATGTCGATGGTGGTCATATCAGCTCCTTGATGGATTCATACGCACGTGCGGGGTTATCCGCCTGTCTGCCCCTCAGTCCGCTTCGCGGCCAGCTCCCCTAGCAAGGGGAGCCGAGATGCAGGGAACCGAGGCGCAAACAGTTACTTGCCGACGCCCGCGTCCGTGACGTCGGCGATGCGGGCGAGGGCGGCTCGCACCTTGAGCATGGATGTGTACGTGCAGTAGATGTGCCGGCTGGTGCAGCGACGCTCGTCGCCGGACGCGTTGGACGTACCGGCCGCATCGGCCGCCGGCTTGAGGAACGCGGCGAGCGCGGCGTCGATGTCGGTGTCGACCGCGCCGACCGACACTTGGTCGTAGCCGAGGCGCAGCGCCATGTCCCATGCGCGCACGCCGGACACCTGCTTGACGCCGGTGCGGCGCAGGCTGGTGAAGTCGACGTCCCACAGCCAGCTCATGTCGCGGCCGTCGGCGTATTCGTCGTTGATGACGATCATCGTGTCGGTCGTCTCGCTCGGCGGGAAGCTAGCGAGCGAGAGGCGGAATCCCATCGGGTTCTTGACGAGTAGCAGTTCGGTGGGCACGCCGTTCACGTCGATGACTTCGCCGCGGCCGAATGCCGGCGTGACGTGCGAGACGGCGGCGAGAAGGGCGGCGTCGGAGGCTTCTGCGAACGTGCTCACGCGGGCGGCCAGCGAGCCGGTGCGGGCGGTGGAAGCGGGCGCGGTCTTGCGGGCGCGTGCGTCGGCCTGCACCGCGCGCACGACGGCGAGCGCGGCGGCCGCGTTGTACAGGTTGTACACGCCTTCGAGCCTGACCGTGGTGGAACGAGGCCGCGATTCGCCGGCGAACAGGAAGTCGGCTTCGTGGTCGCCCACGCGGGTGAGCGTCACATCGGCGGGGAGCTGTTCACGGGGGGCGTCGCCGTCGTTGGACACAGGCGAACGATCCGCGGTGGCAGCACTCTTGTCAGTGCCGAAACCGCCTGTCTCTCCCCCGGTCGGCTGCGCCGACAGCCCCCTCGTCAGAGGGGGCCGAGAGGTACCGGTCCTCCCCGTCGTTCCGACATCATTCGCGGTGCCGGTGTCCGCCGGGACACTGTCCGCGGCATCGTCCGCGACGTCTGTCGTAGCGGCATTCACAACATCGCTCACACCACCGTCAGCAGCCCCCTCCACGGCGACGGTCGTCGCCATGTCGTCGTCGGACGGGAAGAACGAGCGCAGGTCGTCGCTCAGGCCGAAATACCGAACGGAAGCACCCGGCTCGCGCACGAGCTCGGCCAGCCGTGCGATGCGCGGATCCTCGCGGTTGAGCACGACCGTGCCGGTCGTCGCTTCGGCCACATGGCCGAGCAGCCGCGCGGTGTTGTCGATTTCGCCGAACCGGTCGAGCTGGTCGCGCATCACGTTAAGCAGCAGCGCGTACCGCGGCTTGACCTGCCGCACGAAGTGCACGGCGTACGCCTCGTCCAGTTCGAGCACGGCGATGTCGGCGTCGAGCCGGCCGCCGAGCGACACCGTTTGCAGCAGCGCGGAGACGACGCCGCGCGTGAAGTTCGATCCGGTCGGATTGGTGAACACGCGCAGTCCCAGATCGGACAGCATGGACGCGACCATGCGCGTGGTTGTGGTCTTGCCGTTCGTGCCGGAGACGAGCACCACGCCGAGCGGCAGCTGTGCGAGCGTTCGCGCGAGGAATCCCGGGTCGATTCGTTCGACGATCCTGCCGGGGAACGCGGATCCGCCGTGTTTGGTCACGCGGGCGGCCGCGCGCACGAGCTTGCCGATCGTGGGCGTCGCGAACGAGTTCCACGGACCGCGGGCAGGCGTGGGCACGCCTGTTCCCGCCTGCCGGTTCATCGGCTTCACCGCCCCGGCCTGTCCGCCGCCGAGCCCGCCTTTCCCACGGGTGTCACCGTTCATGCCGCGATCTGCCTCGCCGTCTGCGCTTCGTGTCTGATTCCCCATCTCACACCCCCTGATTCGCGTTGTAGTCCTGCGGCATGTCCTTGAACTTGGACGTGGCGCCCAGGAACGCCAGATGGAACGTTTCGGTCGGACCGTTGCGGTGCTTGGCCATGATGATGTCGGCCTCGCCCGGCCGGTCCTCCTTGTCGTAGAAGTCCGGTCGGTGCACGAGGAACACCACATCGGCGTCCTGTTCGATCGAGCCGGATTCACGCAGGTCCGACAGCTGCGGCTTCTTGTCGTTGCGCATTTCCGGACCTCGGTTGAGCTGCGAGAGCGCCACGACCGGCACCTCGAGCTCCTTGGCGAGGAGCTTCAACGCACGCGAGAATTCAGAAACCTCCTGCTGGCGGCTTTCGACGTGCTTGCCGGAGGTCATGAGCTGCAGGTAGTCGATCACGACGAGCTTCAGATCGTTGGTCTGCTTGAGCCGGCGGCATTTCGCGCGGATCTCCATCAGGCTCATGTTCGGCGAGTCGTCGATGAACAGCGGCGCGTTGCGCATCTTGTCCCAGAAATTGTTGAGCGTCGTCCAGCGTTCCGGCGTCAGATTGTCGTCGTCGGCGCGGCGCAGCGCGACGAGCGGAATGTTCGTTTCGGCCGAAATGATGCGCTGCGCGAGCTCGACCTTGCTCATCTCCAGACTGAACACGATCGACGTGAGCCCGTGGTGCAGCGCGGCCGCGCGCGCGAAATCAATGCCAAGCGTCGACTTGCCCATGGCCGGGCGGCCGGCGACGACGATCATCTGGCCGGGCTGCAGGCCCTGCGTCACGTCGTCGATGTCGCGGAAGCCCGTCGGCACTCCCTTGTTGACGAGTCCCTGCTGCAGCTGGTCGAGCTGTTCGAGCGCGTCGTGCACGACCGGGCCGATCGCCGTATAGTCCTGACGCACTTTGCCCACGCTCATCTCGTACACTTCGGCCTGCGCGAGATTGACGACGTCCTCGGCCTGCGAGCCCTCCGCCGAATAGCCGAGCTGGGCTATCTTGGTGCCCGCGGCGATCACGTTGCGCAGGACCGCGCGCTGATGCACGATTTCCGCGTAGTACGTGGCGTTGGCGGCGGTCGGCACGGATGCGACGAGGCTGTGCAGATAGTCCGCGCCGCCGACTTTGTCGAGATCGCCGTCGGCGAGCAGCTTGTTCGCGACGAGCACGACGTCGACCGGCTGCGACGCGGAGAACAGCGTGATGATCGCATCGTAGATCGTCTGGTGCTTCGGCTGGTAGAAATCGGCTTCGTCGATCATCTGCGACACTTCGCCGATGGCGTCCTTGCTCATCAGCATGCCGCCGAGCACGGCCATTTCCGCGTCGTCGTCGTGCGGCGGCACGCGGTCGAACAGCGCATCGCGCACGGGCGCGCCGGCGCTGCCGTTACCCGACGAATCGGGGCGATTGTCTTCCCAGTTGGTTCCTTCTGCCATAGTCCCCGAGTATAGATTGCCCCCGGCACCCCATGTTGCGTTACCTTGCCGCGGGCTTTCCTCGCATACTGGGGTGAATGTCACGCGAATCCCCTCCTGTGCGTGACATTCACCCCGCTACGCGGCTCATACGCTCTCCGATGTCACGCTACGGGCGCTTGTTGCGTGACATCGGAGAGGGTATGGGACGAGTACTGGCGCGGATGCAACGGATGCAACGGATAGGTTTGCCGCTGAAAACAGCGCAGGCCCAGTTCCCGGGATGTTCGACCGCCAATCCCGGGAACCGAGTCCCCCAACTCAGCCTCTCGGCGTGAAACCGGTCCGCTCCCCGATCACGCGGATCGCGTGCGCGTCACGCTCAGCGAAGGTCCTGTCATCGAGCAGGACCACCCGGTCCGCGTACGGCGACTCGCGCAGCACGTCCATAAGCGTTTCGTGGAACTTGTACCGGTCGGACGCCCACTGCATCGCACGGAACCCGTCGTCCACGTACTCGGTGACGGGCGGGATCACGAGCACCAGATCGGGCCGTTCCTGCCGGATCACCATGTCGAACGTCGAGTCGAGCCGCGCGGCCTCCTCCGGCGGCAGGTAGCGCTTCACGTACGTCTTGGTCACCATCGCGTCGGTGTCGAGGAACACGATGCCGTGGTTCGCGTCCGAGGCGAGCGCCTGCTCGTTCTGCGCGAACTTGCTCAGGATGAGCCGCTGGTAGTCGAACGCGGTCAGCTCGTCGTCGTCCACGTTGCGCGCTTCTTCGAACTCGCGCGCGTATTCGACGGCGATCGGCGCGTCGAAGAGCTTCGACAGTCGCGTGACCATGGTCGTTTTGCCGACGGACGCGCTGCCGACGACGAGCACGACGGTCGTGAATTCGCGGCGGAACGTGTGGTTGATGACCGGCCAGTACTTGCGGTTGTGCGGATCGTCGCAGATCGTGCGCTGCAGGTCGTCGGAGCCGGCGACGACATCGCCGACGTTCCAGTGGATGCGCTCGGACGACGCGGCCTGCGTCTGATCGTCGGCCGCGGACGATGCCACCGATGACGGCGATGACGGCGTCGCGGCTTCGGCCGCCGGCCACACGTTGCGCAGCGTGCGGTCGACCGCGGCGATGTCGGTGACGACGGTGATCTCGCGCGCCGCGGACGGGTCGGCCAGCGCGGACAGCGCGACGTCCTGCAGCCGCTTGATCCACGCGGGCGCGTCGACCGTTGCGGCGTCGTCGGACCAGATGAGTTTCTTCGGGCTGATGGCGGGGTCGTCGTTGAACGCTTCGCGCAGGTAGCGGTACCGGTTGCGCGCGCTCAGGCCGGTGAGCGAATCGAGGCCGATGCCGTCGGCCGGTTCGGGGCGCGAGGCGAGCACGGGGATCACGCCGTCGTAATGCGAGGCGAGATCGTAGATGCGCTGTTCGAGGCCGACGTGCAGCGGGCTGAAGCGGCTGACGACGACGGCGAAACGCGAACCGGCGAGCGGCGCGGTGGACAGGTTGCAGCTGGGCATGGCGGGGCGGCTTTCCTCAGGCCCGCGCGGCGGCCGAGCGGGCGGACTGGGCGGAAACCTGCTCGGCCTTCTCGGCCGCGGCGGAAACGCTATCCTTGTGGAACCAGACCCACGTGCCGTAGAAGCCGTTGACGAGCATGACGACCTGCAGCACGAACATGGACATCGCGCCCGGGCCGCCGGCGGCGAGCTGGTTCCACCAGATGACGACCTTGATCACGTCGAGCAGCAGCCATGCGATCCACTGCGAACGGTAGCCGTAGGTCATGAGCACCTGACCGATGATGCCGAGCGGCAGCAGCGTGCCGTCGAGCCAGATCTGCACGCCGCCGGTCGCGTGCGAGGTGAACACGACGATCAGGTAGACGGCGACGGTGAACACGACGGCGAGCAGGCCCTGCCACCACGTGATGTTGCGTGCCTTGACCTCGGCGGAGCCGACGGCGGACGAGTCGGCGCCGGCGGCCTGCTGGCGGTCGAGCTGGCGCTGCCAGACGTACACGCCGACGAACTGCATGACCACGTAGAAGATCTGCGAGAAGATGTCGCCGACGAGGTGGTTCATGACGGCGACCCACAGCCACGTGGCGCAGCCGAGGAAGCCCCACAGATAGTTGGTCAGACGGCCGCGGTCGACGAGGATGAGGTTGAAGACGATGCAAATGCCGGAGACGAGGCCGATCCAGTCGGCGGCGGTGTAGGATCCGGCGAAGATGAAGGAGATGATCTGCGCGAGCAGCATCACGCCGATCAGGGTGAATTCGCCGGGCTTGAAGTCCAGCAGTTCGCGCACGACGCGCTGCGGGTCGACGGCGTTTTTCACGCCGTTCATCAGATCGTTCATAACGGTGCCTCTCTGTTCTTTCCCTCCGGGCGTGCGGTGCGGATACGCGTCGCACGGGTTGCCCGGGTCAAGCTTGCGTTGCGCGAACGGACTGACTGGCGCTTGTCGCGTCGCCGTCCGCCGCGCGGTCCGAACAGAGGCGCGCAACGGTGTTACGCCGGCTCTTTCCGGACGTCACCGTTACGCTATACCTACATATGGTCAATCTGACTATTACTCATGCCCACTCATCCGCAATGCGGAATCGAGCGACGTCGCACCGGCCGAATCAGCGGTACTTCTCCGCGATGTCGGGGTCGACGGCATTGAAGTGCTCGAGCGCGATGAGCACGAGCGGCGAGGCGTTGCGCTCGTTCATCGCGATCTTCGCGACATAGCGATAGTCGGCGTCGCCCTCGTACATGAACTTCTCATTGGGCACGTCCACCACGCAATGCGCGATCTCGCACGTGTGCACCAGCTTGCGCACGGCGTCCTTTCCGTCCGCGGCATCCGCCGCAGCGGACGCATCGGACGCAGCGGACGCATCGTCGTCGGCGACGGGCTCCGTCTCGCCCACGCGGGCGATCAGGTATTCGTTGCCGTACAGCAGCTGCGCGCCGGTCTGTTCGGCGATCGTGCGCTTCAGCGTTTCGTCGCGATTCTCGCCCGACCGCTGTTCGCCGCCCGGCAGATCGTACTTGCCGGCGTACGGGCCGTTTTTGCGCGCGATCACCAGCAGCTTGTTGCCGGTCGGATCCTCGATATATCCATACACGCCGTGGTAGTACTCAACATCGTTGCCGTTGCTCATCTCAGGTCCTTTCCTATGGCCCGTCTCCATCATGCCACCGAGCCCGGCGCGACGCACCAGTTCAGGCCAAACCGCGCGCTGAATCGAGTGAATTGCTCGTGAACGGGATTCCGGCCGCGCCGCCTGCGCAGCGCTCGCACCCGCGCCGATACGATCCGCAACGTAGCGGTGAACATTACCGCACACATGTCACCCGGCGTTCACCTTGCCGACGCGGGCACGACACGCTCGGATTGCTGCAATGTGGATAACTGAAATCGAGTTATCCACATTTCAGGGATAATCCGATGCGCAATCCACCAAGTTATCCACATATTGGGGATAACTCTGTGCATAACTTGGGGATAACTTGGGGACAACGTGTGGATAGCCGGACGGGTATGAGATCGCGATTTGCACGCACGCCCTCGCTGTGATATAAGTCACGGCCACTCGTTGTCATGCCACAAATCGCACATCGTCCATGTGCGATTGTCCGCAATCGCCTGCACCATGCAGGCACCCTCGACACGCCGCCCCGACTCTGGTCATCCGCGCGTGCATCCATCACGCGCCCCGCACTCATCCGGCCAATCAGGCAAGACCCCGAGCCAAATCCAACCGGCGGCCCGAGTACGGTAGGGCATCATGAGCACGCACACGAATCAGGACAGCCGCACCGACGACCACGCCGCGGATGCAGCCGGCACGGACGAAAACTCAACGGCCGCGCTCGCATCCACCTCAGGCATCGCGGCGGACATCGCAGCGGACGTCAACGTCAACCGCCGCATCCTCGCGCTCGCGCTGCCCACATTCGGCCAGCTCATCGCCGAGCCGACGTTCATCATCATCGACACGGCCATCGTCGGGCACATCGGCGACGCGGCGCTGGCCGGACTGTCGATCGGATCGACGATCATCCTCACCGCGGTCGGACTGTGCATCTTCCTCGCGTATTCGACCACCGCGCAGGTCGCGCACCTGCTGGGCGCGGGCCGTCGGCGCGAGGGTCTGCAGGCCGGCATCGACGGACTGTGGCTGGCGATCGGCATCGGCGTCGTGCTGGGCGTCGGCCTGTTCGCCGGCGCGGAACCGCTGTGCCGGGCGCTCGGCGGGCGCGGCGACGTGCTCGCGCAAGCCGTCGCGTACACGCGCGCGATCGTGCTCGGCGCACCCGGCATGCTGCTCGTCTACGCGGCGAACGGCATTTTCCGCGGACTGCAGAAGGTGCGCATCACGCTCGTCGCCGCGGCGAGCGGGGCCGTGCTCAACACCGTGCTCGAAGTGCTGTTCGTGATCGTGTTCGGCTGGGGCATCACGGGATCCGGCGCGGCGACGCTGATCGCGCAATGGTATATGGGACTGTTCCTCACGATTCCGGCGATTCTGTGGGCGCGGGCCGACGGCGCGAGCCTCAAGCCGCGGCTTGCGGGCATCGCGGCGGCGGGCGGCGACGGACTGCCGCTGTTCATCCGCACGCTGGCGATCCGCGCGGCGATGGTGGCGACCGTGGCGTGCGCGGCCCGCATGGGCACGCCCGTGCTGGCCGGGTTCCAGGCGGTGAATTCGTGCTGGAACTTCGCGATGAACATGCTCGATTCCGTGGGCATTGCCGGGCAGACGCTCGTGGCGACGGCGCTCGGCGCGGGCGGGGTCGCGGGGCGCGCACAGGCCCGTCGGCTGACCGCGGCGACCGGACGCGCGGGACTGGCGACCGGCGCGCTGATCGGCGTCGCGTTCGCGATCATCGGCCTGTTCGCCGGCCACGTCTTCTCCCCCACGCCGGCCGTGCAACTGCTGGTGGCCGCCGGCATGGTGACGATGGGCGTGTTCTTCCCGCTTCAGGGCTGGATGATGGCGATCGACGGCATCCTGATCGGCGCGCGCGACTACCGGTATCTGGCCGCGACCTGCACCGCCACCGCCGCGACGTACATCCTGCTGGTTTTCGCGCTGGCCGATGCGGCCACGGCCACGCCGATCCTGCCGAACGATCTCGCCCGCACGGTCGCCCTGTGGACGCTGTTCAACCTCGTGCTCATGGGCGGGCGCGGCCTGTTCAACGGCCTGCGCGTGCGCACCGACCGCTGGATGCGGTGATCGCGACTTTCAGGAGCATCACCGCTCAATCATCGCCGAGCGCGCGGCCGCGTACACGCCGCGCACGACCGCCTCGCGCCACCGCGACCAGCCGTACTGCTTGGTGAGCTGCTCGCCGGCCGTGGCGCCGAGCGACGAGCCGTCAGCGCGCGTCAGATCGTAGAGCATGTCGAGCAGCACGCGGTCGCCGTTCACGCGGGCGGCCAGTTCCGCGCCCGTCGCCGGATCGTTCGGATCGTGACCGATGGCGAATTCCGACAGGGTCAGATGCTCGCGCACGAGCAGCGTCGCCCAGTCCACGATGTCCGGCGCGTAGCCCATGCGCCGCAGGATCACCGGAACGTGCTTCGCGCCCTCCGCCGCATGGTCGGTCACGAACGGACGCTTGCCGATGTCGTGCAGCAGGCCGGCCAGCAGCAGCGCCGCGTAATGCGCTTCGTCGTACTGCCGCCCCAACGCGGCCGACATCCGCTCAAGCCGCGAGACGACCTCGACGCTGTGCCGGTCGATGGTGTAGCGGTGCGCGGCGGACGCGCTCGGACGGTTGCGGATGCCGAGCCATTCGGGCATCCAGCGGCCGGGAATGTCCACGAAGTCGATTTCGTCCCACACGCGCATGAGTTCGGACCCGCTGGCGAGCAGCCGCACGAACAGGTCGCGCGTCTCCCCGCTCCACACCGAATCGCGGATCGGCGCATGCCGCAGGTTGGCCAGCGTGGCCGGGTTGATCGGCAGCTTCGATTCCGCCGACGCGACGGCCGCGCGCAACGGCAGGGCCGCGTCACGCGCCGGGTCGACGCCGGGAGCGAGCACCACTTCGCCCTCGTGCGAGACGATGCCGGGCGCAAGCACGTCGAATTTCGGGGCTTCGCGCTTGCCGCCGGCGCGCGGGTTCATCATCTGGAAGAACGAGAACCGCGGTTTTTCGTGCATGATCGAATGCTCGGCGCGCGAGGCGGTCGAGTCGAGCGCGAACGCGATCTGGCGGCCGATGCGTGCGAGCCGCGTCTGCAGGTCGTCGATGGAGCGCGCCTCGCGTTCACCTTCGGGCAGAGTCGGGTCGGCGAAGCCGAGCATCGCCGCAACCTTGGCCTGATACGGCGTAAGCAGCAGGTTCGTGTCCTTGTTCGCGGCCAGATGAATGCAGTCGCGCACGTCGAGCAGCGCTTCGACCGCGTCGTCGTACGCGCCGTGCGGACGGTCGGCCAGCCATGACGCGGCGAGCGCGGAGACGAGCACGGCGTCACGCAGGCCGCCGCGCGTCTCCTTGATGTCGGGTTGGTTGAGGTAGGGCAGACGACCGAATTCGTCGAGCCGCTTCTGCGCGGAGTCGAGCAGTTCGGGCAGGCGTTTGCGCGCGGCCTTGCGCCAGCGTTCGAGGATGGACGCGGCCGTATCGGCGATGAGCTTGGTGTCGCCGGCGATCGGGCGCACGTCGAGCCAGCCCATGGCGGCCGGCAGGTCCTTGTCGGTGACGGATTCGCACTGTTGGCGCGTGCGCACGGAATGGTCGAGATCGAGTCCGGAATCCCACAGCGGATACCAGAGCTTGTTGGCGAGGTCGTTGAGCTGGCGGTCGTTGAGCGCGTGCGATTCGTAGATGATGACAAGATCGAGGTCGGAGCTGGGGCCGATCTGGCCGCGCGCGAGCGAGCCGACGGCGGCGAGTCCGACGCCCGCGGCCGGCACGTCGAACGGGACCGCGTCGACCGCTTCGGCCCACAGTCTGGTCAGGCAGTCCATGGCCAGATCGGTGCGCGCCTTGCGCTTGGCCGCGCCGTCGCGGTAGATGCCGTCCGGATCGGGCTGGCTCATGGCCATGAATCGCGCTTTGAGTTTGTCGACCGCCGAAGTCATGTCTCTCCTTAAGGAAGCAGGAAATGCAGGAAACGCAGGAAACGCCTTGCGGAAATTGCGTAACGCCTGGGTTCGGGTATGAAAAACCGGGTATGAAAACGGGTATGAAAAATCCCCGCACGGCGCAAGGCGCGTGCGGGGACCTGTCTTATTGATAACCCGAGCCGTAACCGGCGACCCGGGCCGATTTGATCAGATCGCGGCGGATCCGGTTTCGCCGGTACGCACGCGGGTCACGGAGTCAAGCGGAGCGACCCAGACCTTGCCGTCGCCGATGGTGCCGGAGCCGGCGGACTTGACGATCACGCCCACGAGCGTGTCCGCGTCGGCGTCGTCGGACAGCACCTCGATGCGGATCTTCGGGATCAGGTCCACGGTGTATTCGGCGCCGCGGTAGACCTCGGTGTGGCCGCGCTGACGGCCGTATCCGTTGGCTTCCGAGACGGTCAGGCCATGCACGCCCGCGGCGGCGAGCGCTTCCTTGACGTCGTCGAGCTTATGGGGCTGGATGATAGCGGTGATGAGCTTCATCTCACCTCACCTCCTTGAGAACAGAGCTGGCGGTTCCAGCAAAATCGTACGCGCGTTCGCCCTGATCGGCGAGGTCGATTCCACCGACCTCCTGGGCTTCGGTGACGCGCCAGCCGACGGTCTTCTCGAGCGCGAAGGCGATGATCGCAGTGATGACGCCGGAGTACAGGATCGCGACGAGCGCGATGATGATCTGCACGACGAGCTGCTTCCAGTCGCCGCCGGCCAGCAGGCCGGTGCCTTCGCCGAAGAAGCCGATGAGGACGGTGCCGGTCAGACCGCCGACGCCGTGCACGCCGACCACGTCGAGCGAGTCGTCGTAGCCGAGCTTGAACTTGAGGCCGCAGGCGAGGCAGGTCAGGATGCCGACGATCGCGCCGAGCACGATGGCCCACAGCGGGGAGACGACATCGGCGGCCGGGGTGATGCCGACGAGGCCGGCGACCATGCCGGAGGCCGCGCCGATGGCGGTGTAGTGGCCGGTGCGAATCTTCTCGGTGAAGCCCCAGGAGAGCATGGCGGCCGCGGCCGCGGCGGTGGTGGAGACCCACGCGTAGCCGGCGGTGCCGTTCGCGCCGAACGCGGAGCCGGCGTTGAAGCCGAACCAGCCGAACCACAGCAGGAAGGCACCGAGCATGACGAACGGGACGTTGTGCGGGCGGATCGGCTGCGTGCCGAAGCCCTTGCGCTTGCCGATGATGAGCACGATGATGAGCGCCGCGACTGCCGCGTTGATGTGCACGACGGTGCCGCCTGCGAAGTCGTGCGCGGCCGCGCCGATGGCCTGCGAGATCGCGCCGTCACCGGAGAGCAGACCGTGGTTCCAGACCATGTGCGCCATCGGCGCGTAGTCGAACGTGATCCACAGGGCGACGAAGATCATCCACGTGCTGTACTTGACGCGCTCGGCGATGGAGCCGCAGATCAGGCCGACGGTGATCATCGCGAACGTCGTCTGGAACGCGACGTCAATGCTGCCCGGGTAGTTGCCGGACGTGTTGGCCGCGCCGAACACGCCGTCCGTGGCAACCATCGAATCCTTGAGCAGGAAGCCGGTGGCGGGATCACCGAAGATGCCGCCGATCGACGTGCCGGCGTAGGCGATCGACCAGCCCCACAGGGTCCAGATGATCGCGGTGACCGACAGCGCGGCCGCCTCCAGCATGAGCATGTTCAGCACGGCCTTGGCGCGAACCATGCCGCCATAGAAGAACGCCACACCCGGCGTCATGAGGAAAACCAAGGACGCGGATGTCAACATCCATGCAGCATTTCCGGTGTCCATGCCAACCTCCCTCTCTTTTCTTTCGTCTTGTCCGCCGGCCCGTTTCACGAACCGGTCGGATTGTCTCGTTAATGCCGTCCCCCATGGCGGGGGCTAACACAACGGTATGGAACGCCCGCCGCGTTTTCTGTAGGTTACGGGAGGTTACGCGCATGTAAAACGCGGCCGGCGGGCGGCAGCCCGTGCGATTCGGCGAATCCGCGCCGCACGGCGGTTTGACACGAAAAAACGTCCGCCCCCCATGTACGGGAGCGGACGTTTCAGGATGTGGCCCGTGGCCGGACAACGGTCAGGCGAGAATGCCGTCGACGAAGCCTTCCGGGTCGAACGGCGCAAGGTCGTCGGGGCCTTCGCCGAGCCCGACGAGCTTGACCGGCACGCCGAGCTCCTTCTGCACGGAGATCACGATGCCGCCCTTGGCCGAGCCGTCGATCTTGGAGAGCACGACGCCGGTGATGCCGATCGCCTCGGCGAACACCTTGGCCTGTGTCATGCCGTTCTGGCCGGTGGTCGCGTCGAGCACGAGCAGCACTTCGTCGACCGGCAGGTTCTTTTCGGTCACGCGCCGGATCTTGCCCAGCTCGTCCATCAGGTTCGCCTTGTTCTGCAGACGTCCGGCCGTGTCGATGATGAGCACGTCGGCGTTGGCTTCCTTGGCCTTGGCGCTCGCCTCGAACGCGACGGACGCCGGGTCGGCGCCGTCCTTGTCGGAGCGCACGACGGGCACGTTCACCTTCGCGCCCCACGTTTCGAGCTGGTCGGCGGCGGCCGCGCGGAACGTGTCGGCCGCGCCCATGACGACCTGCTTGCCGTCGGCGACGAACAGTCGCGCGAGCTTGCCCGCCGTGGTCGTCTTGCCGGTGCCGTTGACGCCGACCATGATGATGACGGACGGCTTGTGCGCGCCCGGCTTGTTCACGTTGAGACGGCGGTCCGTGTCGCGTCCGACGAGGTCGAGGAGTTTCTCGCGCAGGCTGGCGCGGACTTCGGCCGGATCGGCCTTGCCGGTGATGCGGGCGTCCTTGCGCAGGTCGTCGACGAGCTGTTCGCTGGCTTCGGCGCCGACGTCGGCGAGCAGGAGCGTGTCCTCGACGTCCTCCCAGTCGGCTTCGGTGAGGTTGTCCTTGGCGAGGATGTTGAACAGGGCCTTGCCGAACGGGTTGGAGCTGTTCGCAAGTTTCGCCTTGAGCCGCTGGATGCGGGAGAGCGCCGATTCGGGCTTCTCCGCCTTGGGTTTGGCCGGCGCGGACGGAGCCGGGGCCGGAGCCGGAGCGGGCTGCTCGGCGACGGCCGGTTCGGCGGGCTTGGCAGGCGCAGACGGTTCGGCCGCAATCGGCTGTTCCGGAGCGGATTCGACGGCTTCGACCGGCTCTGCCGGAGTGGCGGAAGCTGCGGATTCAGCGGCCGGTTCCGGTTCGGGTTTCTTGACGGAGGGGCTCGCGGCGGGCTTCGCGCCGGCCTCTTCGGCCTGCTTGCTTTCGGTCTTCGCGGCCTGCGCCTTGGCGGCTGCGGCGCGTTCGGCCGCGGCCTTCGCCTCGGCGGCCTGCTGGGCCTGTCGGGCTTCCTCCGCGGCGGCGGACTGCTTGGCGGAACGGCTCTTGACCACTCCCCATGCGATCAGCGCCACGACGACAACGGCCACGACGGCCACAATGCCGATGATCATATTGGTATCCATGCTCCCAGCCTAAAAACCGCAACGGACAGCCGAAACCGGCGCAATCCGGCCCACGGCGGCCGCGCAACTACACTGGAACGCATGGCCAATACTTCACGCATGACATCACTCCAGCGCCGCGAACAGCTCATCCAGGTCGGGCGCGCGCTGTTCGCCGCCAAGGGATTCGAGGCGGTGAGCGTGGAGGAGATCGCCGCGAGCGCGAAGGTGAGCAAGCCGATCGTCTATGAGCATTTCGGCGGCAAGGAGGGCCTGTACGCGGTGATCGTCGACCGCGAGATGCAGACGCTGACCAGCACGATCACGGCCACGCTCGCCGATCCGGACATGCACCCGCGGCAGATCGTCGAACGCGCCGCACTCGCTCTGCTCACGTACATCGAACAAAACGCGGACGGCTTCCAGGTGCTCGTGCGCGACTCGCCGAGCACCGATCCGGCCGGATCGTTCAGCTCGCTGCTCGGCGACATCTCGCTGCAGGTCGAGGACCTGCTCACCGCATCGTTCAAACGGCAGAAGCTGTCGACCAAGGGCGTGCCGTACTACGCGCAGATGCTCGTCGGCATGATCGTCTTCACCGGCCAGTACTGGGCCGACCGGCCGAAGGTGAGTAAGGAACAGCTCGCCGCGTACATCGTCGATCTCGCGTGGCACGGCCTGTCACGGCTCGACTCCAAGCCGGCGCTGCGGTTCGAGGGCAAGCGGGCGCACGCGACGGTCCCGGCCGAGCACCAATCCGCCGCGTATCAGCCCTCCGACGAACATCTGCCCGCCGACGCGGAACGTGCGGATCCGGCCGAAGCCTAGCGTCAGATAAGACGCTGGTGCTAGCTTGGTTTGAGCAACCAACCGGCGGCGAGGGACAATCCCGAGGGAGACCATGAACCAGAACGCGACCACACTGACCTTCATCGTGCCCGCATACAACATGGAGGAGTATCTCGAACGCTGCGTCTCCTCGCTGCTGCAGGCGCGCGACAACGGCGACATCGAAGTGCTCATCGTCGACGACGGATCGCACGACTCCACGCCGCAGCTCGCCGACACGTACGAACGGCGCTGGCCGGGCCGCGTGCGCGCGATCCACCAGCCGAACAAGGGCCACGGCGGCGCGGTCAACACGGGCATCGCGAACGCGCGCGGCACGTACGTCAAGGTCGTCGACGCGGACGACTGGATCGACCCGCAGTCGATCGACACGATGATGGCGACGCTGCGCGAACAGTGCGCGTCCGACCATCCGGTCGACATGGTCGTCACGAACTACGTCTACGACAAGGTCGGCAAGCGGCGCAAGCACACGGTGAACTTCCGTCACGCCATGAAGCCGGGCGAAATTCTCACGTGGGACGATCTGGGCCACTTCGGGCTCGCCGAATACATCCTCATGCACGCGCTCACGTTCCGCACGGCGGTCGTGCGAGAATCCGGCATGGTGCTGCCCGAGCACACGTTCTACGTCGACTTCATCTACGCGTACCAGCCGTTCACCAAGGTGCGCACGATGCTGTACCTCGACATGCCGTTCTACCACTACTTCATCGGCCGCGAGGGCCAATCGGTGCAGACCGACGTGATGATCCGCCGCGTCGAGCAGCTCATCCTCGTCAACCACCGCATGGTCGAGGCGACGCCGGAGCCGGGCACGGTGCCGGACGGGCTGTACAAGTACATGATCCACTTCCTCGCGATCGAAAGCTCCGTGACGTCGGTGTTCCTGATCCTCTCGCGCGAGCCGGAAAACTATCGCAAGAAGGACCAGTTGTGGGCCGACATCGCCGCGCATTCGCCGGCGATCGGCCGCGACGTGCGCCGCAAGGCCATGTCGCGCGCGCTCAACCTGCCCGGTTCGGCCGGCCGCTGGATCATCCGCCACGGCTACGCCATCGCCGAACGCGTCGTCGGCTTCAACTGATCCGCGATCTATCCTGTATCGATCCGTTACCGCGGCATGACACGCGGCTTCGCGCGCCGTCTATCGTCCGTTGCGCGAAGCGAGCCGGATAGACCTTCGGAAAACCACCCCGCTGACAACCCACCCAGCGAAGCAATCCTCCGAAGATCCAGCCGGTTTGCCACGCTAAACCCTCTCAGCGGAGCAAACCCGACAGACCTTCGGAGGATCGCTTCGCCAAGAGCCCTCTCAGCGGGGTAATTTGTCTAAGATGTAGACAAATTACCCCGCACACCAAGCCTTCAGGGAGGACGGCCATGCAATTCACCTGTTCGGGAACCGACGTGCGCTTCGACGAGAGGTCGCTGCGCTTCGCATTCCGCCGCGACGGCGCGAACTGGTCGTGGCGAGACGGATTCGTGCCAACGATCGCCGCCAAGCAGGGCGCGTTCGCGTTCGCGGACGCCGCGTCGATCACGCACGAGCTGCGCGAGACGGGCACCGGTGTCGGCGTGTTCAGCACGTTCCGCGGCTTCGGCGATGCGCCCGATTTCGCGTTTGCGACGTACGTGTGGGTCGAACGCGCTTCCGGTGACGTGATCTGCGAATGGATTCCGTTGGACGAGACCGGCCTCGACGCGACCGAAGTGCGATGGCCGGGCGAGATGGCGTTCGACGGCGAGTCCGACCGCGACGTCACGCTGATCACGCACCAGCAGGGCGTGATGATTCCGAACACGTGGCCGACAGCGGTCAGTTCGGCGCACGGCGACATCGTGTTCGGCGGACGGTTCGAAACCGCAGGCGGATATATGCCATGGTTCGCGCAGATCCGCGGATCGCAGGCCGGTCGTGGCAAGAGCGGGAACGTCGAGCCGCGTGATGATCGCGACAGCCACAACATCGGCCGCGCCGCGCAACCAACGCAGCCGATGCAACTAAACGGCGATGATGATCGGACCGCGGCGACCGGCTCGCCCGCGTACATCGCGATCTGCGAGACGCCGTGGAACGCGGGCTACGCGATCGAACATCCCGCCGGCGGACGCGAGACGCCGGACGGCACGTTCGTCGGCACGCGCATCGGCATGTGGTTCGAGCCGAGCCTCGGCCGCATGGACTACCGCCGCGTCGTGCGCTACCGTTTCCTGAGCGACGCCGACCACACGTCGGTCGCCAAGTCGTACCGCGCGTACGTTAACGAGCGCGGCCGACTGCGCACACTGGCGGAAAAGGCCGCGCGCAATCCGTCCGTCCGCAACCTGATCGGCTGCTCGTGGATGCACGTCGGCATCAAAACCGTCGTCCAGCCGGAGTCACGCTTCTACGATCGCGAGCATCCCGAAAACAACCTGCACGTGACATCGTTCGCCGCGCGCGCCAAGCAGCTCGCGACTCTGCACGAGCTCGGCGCGGGACGCATCTACATGCACCTGGACGGCTGGGCCGAGCCAGGCTACGACAACCAGCATCCCGACTATCTGCCCGCGTGCGAGGAGGCCGGCGGCTGGGCCGGCATGAAGGCGCTCGTCGACGCGTGCCACGAGCGGGGCGACCTGTTCGGCACGCACGACCAGTACCGCGACTACTACTTCGCCGCGCGCACGTTCGACCGCAACAACGCGGTCCGTCTGCCCGACGGCACGAACCCCGAGCAGTCGATCTGGGCGGGCGGCCACCAGACTTTCCTGTGCGCCGAACTCGCGCCCGACTACGTTCGCAGGAATTTCGCCGAAATCGCCGCGAACGGCGTCGAACTCGACTGCGCGTACCTCGACGTGTTCACCTGCAACGAGGGCGACGAATGCGCGCATCCGGAGCATCGCATGACGCGCCGCGACTGCTACGAGCGCCGCGGCGAATGCTTCGAATACCTGCTCTCGCACGGCATCCTCTCCAGCTCGGAGGAGGTGTCGGACTGGGCCGTGCCGAGCCTCGTGTTCTGCCATTACGCGCCATACGACTTCCAGATGCGCGACCCGTCCGCACCGCGGCAGGGCGTGCCGGTGCCGCTGTACAACCTCGTCTACCACGATTGCGTGATCGAGCCGTGGATGATGGAGCGCGTGGCCGGCGGCGACGATTACATGCTGTACGCGCTCATCAACGGTGGCGCGCCGTATCTGATCCGCGACGCCGCATACGTCGGCGTGGACGGCGACATGAGCCCGGAGCAGCGCGCGCAGGCCGAGAATGACATCGAACGGTGCAACGCGGTGGCCGCGCTGCACGAGCGCGTCGGCATGAGCGAACTCGTGCGGCACGATTTCGTCGGCGGCGACCCGCTCGTGCAGCGGTCCGTGTTCGCGGACGGCACGACCGTCACCTGCGACTTCCACGACCAGACGTACCGGATCGAAGGATAGCAGCCGACCGTTCATCCGGCGCGTGACACGGCGCGCGATCGAATGGATGTGGGCATAGACGGTACATTTCAGCCCATTACATGTGGGCATAGACCGTACATAAAGACGAGCGTGGGCATAGACGGTACGCGAAGAGGCCGTTTAAGCCCCTGTACTGTACCGTCTATGCCCACATTCGTCTTGCGTGTGCGCACACGAGCCTGCGCACACGAGCCTGCGCGCACACGGACCCGTCGGCTCACACCCAGCGGTCGGACATCGCGAAGCCGTTGTGCATGAGGTTGCTGGACGTGTACAGCACCTCGCCGAGCAGCTTGGTCGTGTGCGTCTGCAGATAGTCGGCCATGCGATCGTTCGCCTCGGCGAGCACGTCGGTCACGGGCATGCCGTCGCGGCTGCCGTCGCCGTCCGCGCGCCCGTCGCCGTTGCCGTCGATGCCGTCGTCGAAACGTCCGCTGGCGAGCGCCGCGTCGGTCTCCCCCAGCAGCCGGTGTCCGAAAATGCGCACGTTTTCGGCGTATCGTTCGATCGCGTTGCGCGTGTCGAACCAGTGCGCGTCGGCGAGCGCCGCGATGAGCCGGTTCGTCCAGTACAGGCTGCCGGTCGACACGTCCGGCGTCGTGTCGCGCAGGTACGCGGGCGTGTCGTCGACGTTCGCGTAGAACGGCGCGGCCGTGGTGAACGGGCCGGAGCCGTACGAGATCCACATGACCGCGCGGCTGGCGGCGGGCGCGTACGGGCGCAGCTGGATGGCGACCATGTGCCCGGTGCGGTTCACGCCGATCGGACGGTAGCGGTGGCGCGATTCGGCGGTGCCGGTGGTGCCGTACGGGTCGTACGGCGTGCCTTCGAAGTGCGACGAGAGCAGGAAATCGACGTCCTCGATGGTCACCTTGCTTTCGGGCACGCGGCACCACGGGATGTCGTCGGATTCGGGCGTGTAGCGGGCGACGGGCGAGTCCCAATCGTCGCTCGGGTTGAGCCGGCGCTGCATGTACCATGCGCGCGGCGTGTTGTAGATGTGGTCCTTCGGCGTGCTCGTGCCGAACGCGAGACGCGGATTGAACACGTCGGGCACCGCGGTTTCGGCCGTCGGGTTTTCTCGGCTCCCCTTGTCAGGGGAGCTGTCACGCAGTGACTGAGGGGTAGTCAGAGCCGTCTGCAGCGAATCCGGCACAGTGCCAGCCGCGCCCGCGCCCATCGTGCGATCGAGCCGATGCCGTGCCATGAACTCGCGCAGGTCGGCGCTGCACAGATATTCACGCTGTTCGCCGAACGCGTCGGCCAGATCGAATCGGTCGATGCCGAGCTGGTTCGGGATCGTCGCGTAGCAGTCGTCGGGCACGCGTCGCGCAATCCAATGGTGGCCGCCGATCGTCTCGACGTACCAGATTTCGTCCGTGTCGGAGATGATCACGCCGTTCGATTCGTACGTGCCGTACGTGTGCAGCAGGTCGCCGAGCCGCAGCACGCCCTCGCGCGCGGTCGCGACGTACGGCAGGACGAGCGTGATGATGTCCTCTTCGCCGATGCCGCCCGGCTGTTCCGGCTGATAGTCGGCCGATCCCGGCTCGCCGACGGCCGGCACGAGCTCGACGAACGGATCGGCCGCGGCGACGCGCTCGTTGACGGCGATCGTTTCGGTCGCGCTCATCGCCACGTTGCGTTCGTTCGCGCCGGCTTCGGCGAGCACGCCGCGATTGTTGAGCACGTTCGGCACGATCGTGTATCGGCACGGATTGTCCGGCAGGTCGATTTCGACGTGGCTGAGCACGCTGCGGTAGTGCCGCGGCTGGTCGTCCGGCCGGACGGCGATGAAGCGCTTGGGATCGTAGCGGCCGGAGCCGGAGTCGTCGTCGCGCGCAATGATCGTGGACCCGTCGATGCTGGCTGATTTTCCGATGAGAATGGTGGTGCATGACATGCGGCCCACTCTAGTACGTCGGGTTTAAACCGCCGCATTCCTCTTTCCTGGCTTCCCATTGTCAGCGAAGCTGTCACGAAGTGACTGAAGGACAGTCAGAACCCGTCACATGAAGTTCGGCACAATATTCACAGTATTCGAAGAGAGAGTCGCAAGGCGCGGTTACGCGGAGGGCGTGTCGGCGATGGCCGGGCGCGGCGACGTGAGACAGTAGTGGGTGACGAAACGATGGATCGAACCGACGAAAGGAATCATCATGGCCATTGAGATGTACGGCGCGGACTGGTGCGGCGACTGCAAGCGCGCGAAGGCGGCGCTGCAGCGCCTGGGTGCGGAGTACGTGTGGCACGACATCGAGTCCGAGGAGGGCGCGGCTGACCGCGCAGTCGAGATCAGCGGTCAGAAGCACATTCCGGTCGTGCTGTACCCGGACGGCGCGTTCCAAGTGGAGCCGTCCGCCACGGACATCGAGAAGAAGCTCAAGGAGCTGGGCATCATCGCCTGACCGGGGGGAACTCGGCCGAAGATCGCGGGTTCCAAGCGTTTTCCCAGCAAAACCGGGCGTCTTGCCCAGCAAAACCGCGGGAAACGCCGAAGATCGCCGGTCTATCCTGTATTTCAGGCCGCAAGGCCGATATAACTTAACCTCTTTCCTCTCTCTTCTCTTCTTTCTCTGCAAGCCCGGCGCCAATCCCGCCGGGCTTTCTCGATCGCGCCGAAACCGCTTCCGTACAAGCCGCGGTCCGCACCGCGGCGGCTCTTTCGCGAGTGTGAACCACGGTTCCCGCAGCATTGGCGTGACATCGCAGCTAGTACTCCAATCAAACCGGGGTCATTGTCACGCAAATCGGCCTTGTAGCGTGACATCGCCGCTAGTATGTCAACATCACTAGGCTCAATGTCACGCCAACACCATGCACACCACGATGCGAGAACCCCATCAAGCCACGAACGGGGGTATTGTGTCGTGCGCCGATGCCCGATACATTGAATGGAGTTTGTCCATTTCGCGCGTTCCGTCAAGGGCGGAAACCGCGTTCCGCTTTTGCATCGGAGATCAGAACATGACCCAGCAGCCCACCGCAGCCCCGTCGCCGGCCCCAGCCGCGCCGCAGCCGACGTCCGCCGCCAAGCCCGGCCGCCTCGCCATCCCCGACCTCATCTCGATCGGCATATTCACCGCCCTCTACTTCGTGTGCGTGTGCGTCGCCACGCTCGTCTCCACGCTCATCGCCGGCGCGGGCACGATCTTTCTGCCCGCCGTCGCCGCGCTCATCTGCGGCCCGGTGTTCATGCTCTCGGTCGCGCGCGTCGGCAAGTTCGGCGGCATCACCGTCATGGGCGTCGTGATCGGCCTGTTCCTGTTCGTCTCCGGCCATTTCGCGCTCTCGTTCGTCGCCAGCATCGTCTTCCCGCTCGCCGGCGACCTGATCGCGCGCATCGGCAACTACAAGAACCGCGTCACCATCCTCATCGGCTACGTCGTGTTCTGCTACGGCCTGACCGGCCCGATCCTGCCGCTGTGGTTCATGAAGGACGCGTACGTCGCCTCGCTCGAGGCACGCGGCAAGAGCGCGGACTACATCAACACCCTGTTCTCGCAGATCAGCGTCGGCTCGTTCTTCGTGGCGATGGCCGCGATCCTCGTGTGCGGCCTGATCGGCGGCTGGTTCGGCCAGCGCATTCTCAAGAAGCATTTCGTCAAGGCCGGCATCGCCTGATGGCTGGAATGGCTGCGATGATTGTGGTGCGTGATCTGTGTCCGGTGCGTACGTTCGCATGCTGCCGCGCTGTGCGAACGTACGCGTCTGTCGCAGCGGATTGATGATCGGGTGGCGTATATGACCAATCCGTCGTCAGCGTCCTCCGCCCGCGCCGATTCGCGCGCCGGGTCACGCTCCACGTCACAGCGGGGGACGCATTCCGGCGTGCGGCTAGATCCGCGCGCGAAACTGTATCTGCTGCTGCTCGCGAACCTGCTGCTGTTCTTCCACGTGGACACGCGTGGCGAGGCGATCATGGTCGCGCTGTTCCTGTTGCCGCTGTTCGTGGCCGGACGGTGGCGGAACGGGCTGCGATTGGCGGTGCTGTATTTCGCGCTGCTCGGGCTGGGACTATGGTCTGATGCGGCGACGATGAGCGGGTCGGGCGGAAGCGGCGGATCGCTGATCGGCATGATCGGCGGCGGGGTGACCGATACGGCCGCCGGATCGTCCGGCACAACCGTTGCGGCCGAAGACGTCGCCGCGACCGCTGCATCCGCGACAGACGCGTTCGTGACCGCCGGCCACGTCGCCGGGCTGCTGTCGGTCGGCATCCGCATGATGATGCCGTGTCTGATCACCGGCGCGTACGCGTTCACGACGACGTCGATCAGCGAGTTCGTGTGCGCGATGCGGCGCATGCGCGTGCCCGAGGCGATCGTCATCCCGTGCATGGTCGTGATCCGCTTTTTCCCGACCATCGTGCACGACTATCGGCAGATCCGCAACGCGATGGCTCTGCGCGGCATCGCGGCCGGACGGTTCGCGCTCGTGCGTCACCCGGTGCAATCGTTGGAGTTCATCATCGTGCCGCTGCTCATGAATGCAACATTCGTCTCGCGCGACCTGTCCGTCGCGGCGCTCACCAAAGGGCTCGGCATCGCCGGCGAACACACCTGCATGACCGTCATCCGCATGTGCTGGTTCGACTGGGCGTATATGGCCGTGTGCACCGCGCCGCTGGCCCTCGCGATCGGAGGCGTGCTGTGAACGAATCGTTGTCGCCCATTGCTTCCACCATGTCGTCCCGACCGTTCGTCACGTCATCCCGACCGAGTGATGCCCCCGTCGTGTCACATCGACCGGGTCCAGCTCCAACCGTGTCATCCCGACCGAGTGTTTCTTCCACCATGTCATTTCGACCGAGCGAAGCGAGCGGAGAAATCCTATCCCGCGCCGCATCATCGCCGTCCGCTCCAATCGTCCTGATCTCCGACACGTCGTTCCGATACGCGCATGACGATGCCGGCGCGGGGCCCGACAACCCGTCCGCGGACTCCGCGGCGCCCGCGCCAACCGGCACAGCCCCAAGCACACCGGAATCTGCGGCCCCATCCGAACTCGCGCTGTCGCACGTCAATCTCACCATCCGCCCCGGCGAAACCGTCATGCTGTGCGGGCAGTCGGGCTGCGGCAAAACCACCGTCACGCGGCTCGTCAACGGGCTGATCCCGAACTTCTTCCACGGTTCGCTCGCCGGTTCACAATCCGTCTGCGGGTTAACGAACGGCACTCCCGCGGGCTCCGGTTCGCCGGTTTCGCCCGGCGACGCCGATTCCGCCGCCTGCACCGCCCCCGTGCCGATCGAAGCGCTCGTGCCGCTCGTCGGCAGCGTCTTCCAGAATCCGAAGACGCAGTATTTCAATGCGGACACGACCAGCGAACTCGCGTTCCCGTGCGAAAACGTCGGCATGGAGCCGGCGACCATCCGCGCGCGGGTCAACGACGTCGCGCAACGATTCAACATTGGCCATCTGCTCGACCGCAGCGTGTTCAAGCTGTCCGGCGGCGAAAAACAGCGGCTCGCGGTCGCCGCGGCGACCATGCTGAACCCGCGCGTCATCGTCATGGACGAGCCGACCAGCAACCTCGACGCGACCGCCATGCGCGACCTGCACGACATGGTCGCCGCGCTCAAGCGCGACGGCGTGACGGTCGTGATCGCCGAGCACCGGCTCGCATGGTGCGCCGATCTGGTCGACCGGTACGTGCTGTTCGAAAATGGCGCAGTGGCCGGCGAATACACGACCGCCGAGTTTTCCGCGCTGCCACCACAACAGTTGGAATCATGGGGATTGCGCGCGCTCGATCTCGCGCCGTATCGTGCGGCGCTGCGGAAGAAAACCGGTGCGACCGGCGTGACACCGGCTGGCGTCACGCAATCCGGCGCAACGTCATCGGCCGAACCGTCCGGCGCGGCACCATCGGCCAAGTCGCTCGACGCGTCGACCGCATCATCGACCGGCCCCGTCATCGATTCGGCAAGCCGTCATTCTTCCGCGCCGGAGACGACGCATCATTCGTCGAACATCAACGACGTTCCCATCATCGCGACGCGCGATCTCGTCGTCGGCTATCAGCGCGCGTTCCGACGCGGCGTCACCGATCTTGCGCTGCGCGGCGGCGACATCGTCGGGCTCATGGGCCGCAACGGCGCCGGCAAAAGCACGCTCGTGCGCACGCTGTGCGGCCTGCAGCGACCGCTCGGCGGACAGGTGCTGCTGCACGGCAAGCCGGCGAAACCGGCCGCGCTCACCCGCGCCGGATTCCTCGTCATGCAGGACGTCAACTATCAGCTGTTCGCCGACAGCGCGCGCGAGGAGCTGCTGCTTGGGCTCGGCGACGCGGGCGATGCGATCCGTCAGCCGGTCGAGGTGACGGTCGCGCCATCGAACGCAGTTCGATCGTCTTCCTCCAGTGCGACGCCACTCGGTGTATCCGTGCGCGGCGGCATTATCGGCGCGTCATCATCGGCAACGCCGCATCTACATCCCGCAACCCTCGGAGAACAGGCTGATCGCGTGCTGGAATCGCTCGACCTGCTGCCGTTTGCGGAACGGCATCCGATGAGCCTGTCTGGCGGGCAGAAGCAGCGGCTGGCGATCGCGTCGGCGATCATGTGCGGCAAGGGGCTGATCGTGCTCGACGAGCCGACCAGCGGGCTCGACCGCGCGCACATGATGCAGGTCGGCACGCTGCTGCGGGGCTTGGCCGACCAAGGCAAAGCCGTGCTCGTCGTCACGCACGACGAGGAGCTCGCGGCGCTGTGGTGCGACCGCATCATCGATCTGGACGGCAACGCCCCCGCAACGAACAAGGAGAATTCATGACGGAATCTGCGGCACTCCCCGGCAACACTCCTGCGTCAACGCGCGCGGCGGCTGACGCCACCTCGCCGTCGGCCGCAACATCCGCATCGGACATATCGGAGAGCCGCGTCAAGCCGGGCACCTCGGCGAATGTCGCGGAATCGGCCGTGTCGGCACGCAAACCGGACGATTCGGCAGCAAGCGGCGAATCGCCGTTCAATCCCGCCGAATGGACCGGCGACTGGATCAGCTTCGAGCGGCTCATCGACAGCCGCGAGCCCGCGCTCGAACGCGCGTGGGCCGAATCGGAAGCTGCCATGCGCGCGCACCGGTCCGCGTTCACCCTCATGCTGCCGTTCTTCGGCGGCAGCATCCGCCGATTCTGGCGCTGGGCGTGCCGCACGACCTGCCGCGAAAATCGCCACGCGCCGATCGCCGGATGGCATATCGAACCGTTGGAATACGGCGAAAACGCGGGCAACGGGTTCGCGCTCGAGTGGCGCAGCGACGAATCCACGGTGATCGGCCGCTACGCCTACCAGTTCGACCACATGATCGACCGCGGACTCGAGGGCAAGCCGTGCTACGTGTTTCACGCCGACTCCGCGCCCGCGGGCAGCCCGTTCCGCGTGCTTATCGCCATGGATCCGATGCCGTCGCGGGCCGAACAGGCCGTGCCGGATGAACGCACCGAACACACCAAACAAGCCGATCAGGCTGAACAGACTGAACAGGCCGATCACGAGGGTCTGCTCAGTCACCTGCACTTCCAGTATGGCAGCAGCGAGACGGCGCTGCTGCGCGGCGGCCCGAACGCGGGCGCGGCGGCCAAACTCCGCCATCGCATGTGGTATCCGACCATGTGCGCGGGCGACGGCGACCTGCTCGCGCAGTGCAACGTCGTGCGCGCGCTGCACCGGCTGCCTTTGTGGGAGCGGTTACCCGAACAGTGACACGGTTCACAGTGACCTCAGGCCGTTCGTTCATGGTCAACGCGACGAGAGTTTGACGATCGAGAGGCTGATTCCGGAACGTGCACGGGTCGGTTTGACGATCGAGAGGCTGTTGCTCACCAATACCCGGTCGGAGACCGGTTTGCCGGGACGATTTTTGGCGGTTTTTGGTGGTTTTGATGGCGGGCTATCGAGAGTGCGGCGAGAATGTAGCCTCTCGATCGTCAAACCGACC
>NZ_JAHBBH010000027.1 GCF_019331735.1 Bifidobacterium miconis | reverse complement strand
CGCCACCGGCCCCGAAAACAACAGCCCGAGCGTCCTCTACATCATGGACTGAAAGGAGATCAACCGTGGATATCGAGAATCTGGACACCGACCCGCAGTGCTTGCTGCAGCGGATGAGCTGGCGGTGAGCTGGGTGAAGTAGACCGGCTTGCTTTCGGTCATTTCGTTGGTGGCCCGATACCGGATGTGCATGTAGTACAAGCGCCCGCTCGCCAAAGCGGGCATCGCGGTCTTCGAGTCGACTCTCGTGAGGACGAGCTTGTCTGCGATTTGGAGCATCATCTGCGGGCCGATCGCGGTCGCGTCCAATGCGGGCATCGAAACGCCGATCGGCACCGACAGGGCCGGGCCGACGGTCACGGTCGGGAACACGCCGGGCATCTGCGGGGCGAGCAGCCGATCCAGTGCGGCGGACGAGATCGATGCGGTGGTGAACGGTTCGAACGTGACCCAGCAGTCGACCTCGTATCCGCGCCGGTCGAACCATGCGCGGCCCTTGTCGCCGACGGGCACGCTGAACACCTGCCGGCGGTCCGTGTTGACCACGTACGGCGTCCACTTGGATCCGTCGTAGCGTTGGATGTCCACGATCTGCGTGTTCGCGTCGTTGGTTTTCATCCAGATTTGGCCGCGGACGGGCTTGTCCGGCGTCGTGTCTTGGACGACCACGCCGCCGTTCGCGTCGGCGTTCGCGCCGTCGTGTCCCTTGGGCAGGCCTAGGTTCAGGGTCTTCGGCCAGCCGCTCGTGAGCGTGGCCGTGGCCTTGGCGGCCGGGTCCAGGGTGCTGACGGTGCCGATCGTGATCTGCACGCTGTCGGCGAGCCGGTTGGCCCGGTCGATGCTCGCGTGCAGATCGTCGATCGCCTCGCGAATGTCGTCGAGCTTGTCCTGAGCGTCCGGAGACGACGGATCGTAGACCGCGCGCTCCACCAACGCGTCGAACGTGCGCGTCATGACCGCCGTCGGGCCTTTGGCGATGCGCACGCCCATCGCGACCCGACCGACCTTCGACAGGGCGCGACGCGGCACCGCGACTTCGAACGTGGCCGTGTCGGCGCCGCTGACCGCGGTCATGGGTTCCTCGAACCCGAGATCGGTGCCGGGGTTGAGATTGTATTGGAGTGACGCGGTGAGCCCGGTGGCCGGTACCGGCACGCCCTGGTCGGTGACCGCGACGCGCAGCTTCCTGCCCTGCTCGTCTCCAGCGTTCAACCGGATGCTGGGCAGCCAGTCGTTCGCGCTGTCGAGCGTCAGGTCGATGGTGCGGTATTCATCGAGACTCGCCATCGGCAGTCTCCGTTCCGTGCTTCAACCGCTCGTTCTCCGCTCGCAGCTGGTCTGTGGCGGTCTGCAGGACGGCGATCTGCAGGTTCGCGTCGGCCAGCATCAGTTTGAGCTTGTCGATGAGCTTGTTCGGATCAATGTCCACAATGAGTACTCCTTTCCTATTGGATGGCTGGTGTTGGCATGTTGGCCTGGTCGTAGTCCTTCTGGGTCCATATCCTCTGCTCGCTTTCGTACCGGTCGAGCAGAGCTTTCGCCCCCTCGGTGTCCCCGTCGGCGAGGAGGCGGAGCACGTCGTGCAACTGTCCCGTGTTCAGCTCCTCGATGCCGGCCGGCGCGGCGTCGTACGCGTCGGGCGAATCCAGATCCACATTGTCGGCCGCCAGCGCGACCATGCGTGATTCCAGAACGGCCGTGCTGGCCTGACTGGCCGCGGCGGTTCTGGTGACCGTGTTCACGCCGGCGGTTTTGTGGACCATGACGTAGTAGCTGCCGGCGACCATGGCCACGTACCGGTCGTTCAAATCCAACCGCACGTCCTGCGCGTAGCTCATCAGCTGGAGGCTGTCGGCGCTTTTCGCGACCATCCGGCTGCCGGACCCGGCTCCGTCACTGATGTACAGGTCGATCCGCGAGTCGGTCAGGTTGACGTACGAGTCGCCGCTGTGATACAGGTTCGTGGCCCCGCTCGTCAACTGGACTCGATGCCCTTGGCTGACCAGTGCGGCGTAGTTCGCGTTCATGTCCACGCGACTGGAGTTCCCGCTCGCCTCGACGAGCAGCTGCATGTAGTTCTTCGCCAGCTGCAATGCGGCGTTCTGGCTTTTGGCCTGCAGACCGAACGCGTCGCTGCTGCTGATCTCGTTGCGGATCGACGTGTACTGGCCGAATTTCAGCCACGTGTCCCCGTCCTCGCTCATGAAATACGAGTCCTGGGACGCGCCAATGATCTTCGACGTGCGGATCGTGGAACTGACGATTTCGCCGTCCTGCATGTACAGTTTGCCGGTGTCGAGGTTGAAATATGTGTTCCCGCCCTTGAGGATCCCGGTGTCGATGTAGGTCGCGTTGATGTACAGGTTGCCGCCGGTCAGGTAGATGCCCTGCGACTGACCGTTGTTCGTGAGTTTGTTGAAGATATAGGTTTGGGTAAGCTCGCCCTCGAACGTGTCGACTGCACTTTTCGACTCGTCTGTGGCGAACGCCTTCGCCGCAGCCAGCGTGGTTTTGTCCCCGTCGTCCGAGTAGGACTTCGAGGATGCGAGGGTTGTCTTGTCAGCCGCGTCCGAGTGGGCGTTCGCGTTCGCCTCAGCCTGATCGGCCTTCGCGGTCGCGTCGGCCTTCGCGCTGTCCAGCGTGGCCTTGTCGCCGGCCGCGGCTTGGTCCTGCGCCCACTCTTGTGCTTCCTGCTTGAGCTGCTCGGCGTAGCTTTTTGTGGACAGGTCGCCCAGCGTCGTGTCCTCGCCGATCGAGGTTTGCGAGGACAAGCCGATCTCGCCGGTATCTAGGTCGATGTAGTTCAGGCCCTTCTTATCCGTCAGCCGGCCGGTTTTCACGAGCGCCGCATCCAATACGCCGGTCTTCATGTACGTGGCGTTGAGGTAGAGCAGTCCGCCCTGTAGGTAGATGCCCTGCGTGGCCCCGTTGTTCGTCAACCGGTCGAAAATGCTGCGTTGGCCCAGAGACTCGTCCAACGCGTCCACGTACGCCTGGGCCGCCGCCTTCGCCGCGTCACTGTCCGACTTGGACTGGGCCTTGGCCGCGGCCAGCGCGTCCGACGCCTTGGTCTCGGCGTACGAGTTCGCATCCGAAAGCGTTTGGTCCGCGTACTGCTGCACGGTTTTGCCGCCGACCAGCGCCCGAGCCGCGAAGCTGACCTCGCCGGTGTCCAGATCGATGTAGTTCAGGCCGGCCGCATCCGCGAGACGACCGGTGAACAACGTGTCCGCGAAGATGCCCTTGCCGCTGGCGAGGCTTCGGAAGTCCCAGTCTCCGTTCGCCTTCTTGCTGTCGGCGATCCTCCAATAACCGCCGCCGATCTGAATGCACTGCGTCGGATTCTGGTCGCGTGGCTTGTCGTACACGTAGATGCCCTGGCCGGGCACGAGGTACGTGTAGCCGCCGGTCGCGTTCATGATCTCGTTGACGCGGTTGATCAGATCGCCGATGTACGGTCCGCTGCCGGCCGCGGCGCTGTTCCAGGCGCCACTGCTGGACACGAGCTTGTCGAGCGCCTGCTGTTGGGCGGCCATGCGCTGCGTGTAGGATTGCCGGATGTTGCCGAGGGTGATCTTGGTGTCCGTCAGACTGCCGGCGAGGTCTTCCTCGATTTGGAGGACGCGGCCCTCGAGACGCAGTGGCTGGGTGAAGCTCGTGTCGATGATCTGCACGCCGTCGCCGACGTCCGTGCCTTCCGCGTCGTAGCCGGCTTGGCCGAGCGTCGTCACGTCGGCCGTGTAACTGACGGTCGGCGTGGCGCGTTTCCTGAGTTCGGCCTTGGTAAGGACGAGAAGCTCTTTGGGATCCTCGCAGTTGGGGAAGTCCACGCTGGCCTCGCTGTGACGTTTGGCGCCGTCGGCTCCCACGATGCCCCAGTCGGCGAGGGCGTTATCGTCCTGCACGTAAGGTTTGCCGTTGTTGACGTCGCTGAACGTGATTTTGCGGCCGTAGCCGCCGGTGGCTTCGCCTTGGTCGTTGGTCTGTTCGACGCCCTTGCCGTACCCGTAGAGGCGGGTAATGACGTCGTCCGCATTGATTTCGCGTTTGATCTGGGTGAGGTCTTTGCCGTACTCGAAACGTTTCGTAGACTGGGTTTGGCCTCGGTGTTCGACGAGGTGGATGATGCGTTGGTCGATCCGGTTGCCGGCCGGGTCGGGCTGGTATTCGACCAGGGTCTCCAGCCCGTAGGTTTCGGTGATCTTCTGGATGGCGTCGAGCACGGAGCAGTGGTAGAACGCGAGGTCTGCCATGCCGATGAGAGTGCCGGTTTCGACAGTGCCGACGGTCCACCGCGTGTCTTCCAATGCTTTGGCGAGGCAGGCTTTCGCGTTCGTATTGCGGTTGCGCTTGTCCTCGATGTAGGTGCGGGACAGTTCCGCGATGCTGCCCGCGCAGTAGGCGACGGTGACCGGCATGCCGGCAGCTCTCGTGGTCTGGGTGGACTGGCACACGTATTCCGTCCAACGGCCCATGCTGTCCTTGAAAACGATGCGCTCGTCCTTGTTGATCTCGCCGATGGTGGTGACGTCCAACGTGTCGATACCGTCGGTGGCGCGGGTGCGGACGGCTTTGATGACGTAAGGCAGATCGCCGAGCGGATTG
Organism: Bifidobacterium miconis; assembly: GCF_019331735.1. Taxonomy (GTDB): domain Bacteria; phylum Actinomycetota; class Actinomycetes; order Actinomycetales; family Bifidobacteriaceae; genus Bifidobacterium; species Bifidobacterium miconis. The sequence goes on along the minus strand of NZ_JAHBBH010000027.1, from coordinate 29,083 downwards.
CCCCAGCGGTCGAAGACCATGTAACGCATGTGAGATGCTCCTAGATAAGAGTAAGCGGCTGGTAGGCGACGCTGGCCGATGCTATGCCGGCCAGCGTGAGCGTGTTCGCGCCCGGCAACAGGGGAAAGTAGTCGCTGTCAAGCGTTGGCGTCATGAGGTTGCCGTTGACGCGCAGCTCACGCGAGTCCGGATCCGTTTCAATGGTGATGTCGCCCGTGATCGCCGTGACAGACGTGAATGTGAGCTTGTGGCCGTGCGCGTCCTGCGCATCGACGGTCTTGGCCCCGCTTGCGGGAGTGAGCGTCCATATGGGCCAGCATGGCCGGTTGCCTTTGACCCGGATCGTGTTCACTCCCGGTTGGAGCGTGATGGAGAGTTTGCGGCCGATCAAATACGGGTACGCGTTGACCGTTATGGTGACCAAGGTGGCGACCAGATGGCCGCCGGCCCACTTGTCGTTCCACGCGCCAAGACCTAACCGTCCCCGATAATGGCCGGGCAGTCCACGCCATGAGAGCGTGACCATGGTGCCGGACAGGGCGGTGAGCCGTTGCTTGGCGGCGAGGATGTCGTCCTCGGTGCCGATCGAATACAGGTTGAGCGTAATGTCTCGATTGCCCATGTACGCGGCCCCGGTGGGGTCGGTGAGAGTCAGGTCGAGCCGGCCGTCACGGCCAGGCATGTCCTGCACGCTCACCGACGATTCGACCGCGTCGATGGTCATCCCGCCGGAGGACAGGGAGAACATCATGCGCTCCAACGGCACGTTGTTGAGCATGGGACTTTCAATATGCGGCAGGAGCATGCGTCGCTGGCAGAGCATGATGTTTCTCCCTCTTTTGGATTAGCGGCCGAGGCGTGTCAACGTGTCGAGCTCATACGCCATCGGTTTGGCGAGTTTGCCGGCCATGACCTCGCCGCCGCGATCATTCAGGTTGAGCGTGATCCCGGCGGCGAGGGCCGCGTCGATCGCGTCGATGATGTCCTGTTTGGTCGCGTAGTTGGCCGTCCTGTTTTCCATCGTGTAGGAGACACGGCCGTCGGCGATGAGCGGCCGGTACGCGGACATGGCATCGAGCCGACTCGTGTCGGTTTTCAGGCTGATGGTCGGCAGCATGCCGGTCAGACCGTTGATGCTGTCCTCGACGAGGCCGGACGCCTCGTCGATGCCCTGGGCCATGCCGGCGGGTATCCACCGGCCGACCTGATCTCGGAACACGCGCGACGGCGAGTGGATGTGCAGTACGCTTTTCGCCCAGTTGAGCACGCTGCTGCCCAGGTTGCTGATCGTGGTCTTCAGCCAGCTCATCGCGCCGCCGATGCCGTCGATCAGACCGCTGATGATCTGCCGGCCCGTATCGTACAGCCATCGGCCGGCCCCGGACACGGCGCCGAGCACGGTGCTTTTGATTCGCCCGACGGTGTTGCTCACGGTGCGGATGCCGTTGGACACCGCCTGCGTGATCCCGTTCCAGATACGCGACAGGAACGAGCCGACGGCGGTCCACACGCTGTTCCACACGCTTTGAATCGCGTTGAGCACGCTCGTGATCGTGCCGCGCACCTTGTTGATGCACGAGGATACCGTCGAGCTGATCGCGTTCCAAATGCTGGAGGCGACGGATTTGATAGCGTTCCAGATGCTCGTCCACACGCTTTTGATCGCGTTGAGCACGCTCGTGATCGTGGTTTTGATGCCGTTGATGATCGGCGTGAAGAATTTGACGATACCGTTCCACACGTTCGTGAAGAACTGGCTGACGGCCGTCCACACGGTGGTCCAAACGCTCTTGATCCCGGCGAGAATGGTCGACAGGAACGATTTGATGCCGTTCCATGTGGTCGTGAAGAACGATTTGATCTCATTCCACGCGCCGCTCCAGTCGCCCTTCAACAGGTCGAGGAACACGACGATGATGGTGCGGATCGCGTTCACCACCGTCGAGATGAAACCCTGTATCAGTCCGAAGACCGTGGACACGACCGTGTAGATCGCCGCCCACACGGTGCTCCACACGGCGTTCGTGCTGTTCATCTGCTGGGTGATGAACGAGAGTATCCAGCCGAACACGGTGCTGATGCCGGTTTGGATCGCCTGCAATGGGGCGACGATGAGCGCGCCGAGCACGGTGAACACGTTGACGATGGCGGTCTGGACGTTCGTGAATATCGTGGTCGCCGTCGCGACGATGCCGGTCCACACGCCCGTGAGGAACGTGGTGATGCCGTTCCATGCGGTGGAAACGCCGAGGCTGATCGACGTCCATAGGCCGGTGAAGAACGCGGTGACACCGTTCCAAGCGGTCTGCACGCCGCCCGTGATCGACCCCCACAGGCCGGTGAAGAACTCGCCCAGCCCGTTCCACAGGGCCTTCGCGCCTTCCACGAGCCCGGTCCATGTTTCGGACAGCCACGATGTGAACGAGGACCACATTTGACGGCCGGTCTCGGTCTGGGTGAAGAACCAGACCAGGCCGGCGACGACCGTGGCGATGCCCGCGACGACCAGTCCCCACGGTCCAAGCCCCAATGCGGTGGACAGGCCCCTGATGCCGCCTCCCGCTTCCGTTGCGGCTTTCTGCAGGCCGGCGAGCTTGCCAGCAATGCCGCCGAGATTGGACAGGAGACCGCCGGCCTTCGGATCAAGCAGGCCGATCGCATCCGATATGGTCGCGAACACGCCATTGCCGGATTTGATCGCGTCGAACGCCAGGGACGCGGCGGCGCCCAAATTCCTGAACGTGGTGATGCCGGCCGTGATGCCCTGACCGATCTTGAGCGTCGCGAACGCGCCGCCCAATCCGGCAATGATCGACGTGACGATGGCGCCGTTGTCGAGGAACCATTTCAATGCGTCGGCCGCGAATTGGACGGCGTTCGCGAATATGGTCAGATCGAGCTCGGCGAGTCCGAACAGCGCGTCGGTTAATGGCTGTACCCAGCCGGACGCGGATTGGCCGAGTCCCGCCAGTTTCTCCCTGACGGTGTTCCACAGGTCGATGACCGCGTCCCTTGCCTTGAGGATCGCGTCGACGAGCGGCGAATCCTCCTCCACGTTGAATGCGGAGCGGAGCACGCCGGTGAAATCGCCCTTCGCGATCAGGTCGCGCAGTCCGATGAACGCATTGCGGACGCGGAGGATCAGGTCCACGACGGGATTGTCCTCCTCGACGTGGAACGCCTTGCGGAACGCGCCGGTGAAATCGCCTTGGGCGATGAGGCTGACGGTTCCGGATACGGCGTCGTTCACCCACGCGAGGGCGGCGCCGGCCTTGTCTCCGACAATGGTGACCGCGCCGGTGAGCATGGGCTTGATCGTGTTGACGATCTGCGCCGAACCATCCACTATCGTGGCTTCGAGATTGCCGAACGCGCCCTCGAACGTCGACGTGCTTTCGGCGGCCTGTTTGGCCACGTCGGTCATGCCGAGGCCCATCAGGGCCTTGTTGAACTCGTCGGCCGTGATCTCGCCCTTGGCCATCGCGTCGCGGAAGTTGCCCGTATAGGCGCCGTTCTTCAGCATGGCTTCCTGCAGCTTGCCAGAGGCTCCCGGGATCGCGTCGGACAACTGGTTCCAGTTCTCAGTCGTCAACTTGCCAGCACCCGCGGTCTGCGTGAGCATCATCGCGACGCTTTTGAACGTGTTCGCATTGCCGCCGGCGACCGCGTTGAGGTTGCCGGCCGCCTCGGCGAGCTTGTCGTAGTTTGGCACGCCGTTCGCCGCCAGCTGGGCGGTCGTGTTGCGGATGTCGTCGATGCCGTACACGGTCCTGTTCGCGTAATCCTGCGTCGACGCGGTCAGTTTCCTGATCTGTCCGTCGGAAACACCGGCGAACTGGAGGGTTTGCGCGAACTTCTGCGTCGAATCGGACGCGTCCATGATCTGGCCGGACAAGCCGGAGAACACGTTGATGACCTTGCTCGCGATCGATGAGGCCACGCCCGACACCACGCCCAGTTTCGCGCCGAAACCACTGGAAAACCCACTGCCGGCCGTTTCGCCAGACTTGCGTCCCGTGGACTTCGCGGGTCCTTCGAACGCGGCCTCGATGGCCTTGCCGACGCCCTTCATGCTGGGCACGACCGCCACATACGCCGTTGCCAACTGATATCCGCCGGCCATGCTGGTCTCCTCTATTCGGTTATGTGTTTCCGGCCAACGGCCTGCTTTCCTCCACGCGCGCATCCTCGAACCGTTGGGCGCGCCAACGCGAGAATTCGCCCAATGTCATCGGTTGGACGCCGATCGCGCGCACACGATGCTCACGCCCGTCCGAACCGGTCGTCCCGTCGTCCCTCGACGCCGCGTGACCCCGTCCGGGACGCGGCAGCGGCTTCGGTTTCGACCCGCGTTTCTTCGGGTCGGCGTTGCCCCACATCCACATGTTCATCTGGTCGACCTGCACGGCGAGCATGTATTCGACCGGAGTCCACGCGGCCGCGACGTCCAATCGGCGCCACGTCATGCTGCCGGCCGGCAGGTTCGCGACGAGATCCGCGCACGCGCCGACGCGCAATCGGCCTGTTTCGAGGTCGTCCAAATCGAGCCCGTACACGCGTCGCAGGTCCGCCCTGAGGGCGTCGGGGCATTCGCGCAGCACGTGTACGAGCGTCAGGAGTTTGGGTTCAGACTGTTGAACAACTGTTCGAGGAACGCGGCGAACACGCTGCCGGGGATGCGCCCGTGATTGCGGGACGCGAGCTGGCCGAGCACGCGTTCGAACTGGTCGACGCCCAGAATCTGGGACAGGAGATTGTCGGCGGCGACCGGATCGCCGTCCTGCATCTTCGCGAGCCGGTGCACGACCATGTAATCGTCCAAGACGGTCGGGTCGATGGTCACGCTGATGCCGTCCACGGCGACGGTCCTCGGCTCGTTTTTCTTCGGCTGATGGTCCTGCGGGATTTTCTTTGCGCTCATGGTTCACTCCTTCGTTTCAAACATGGGGAAAAATCACTTCGTTCGACGTTGAGAGGGGGATCCGTATGCGGGAAAGAAAGTGAGAAGAAGCCCGCATACGGAAGAATTAGACGGTCACTTGCCGCCGGTGGCCGGCGCAGGCATGCCAATGTATTCGATAGCGGTCACGCCGGTGCCGTCCATGTCGTTCGCGGCGACGGTCACGTCGTAGGTGACCGCGTCGCCGGCATGCTCCTGGCGGTCGCCGAACTCCGAACGGGTCGCCACGCCGACGACGATGCGGCCGAGCACGCCGCCGGTGCGGGCGAGCTCGAACACAAGCACGAAATCCTCGTCCGAGGGCATCGCGTGCTTGATGGTCATGCTCTTGTCCTGGCCGGTGACATTGTCGCTGCCGTAGCGGAGTTTCGCGGCCTCCACGTTCATGGTCTCGATGAGCACGAACTGGTAGGATTCCGCGTAGCTGGAGATGGCTTTCAGAACGGTCGTGCCGTTCGCGTCCTTGACCTCGGTCGTGTCGGTGTCGGTTGAGATCGTCAGACCGTCCTCGTTCAGATAGCCGACCAGCTTGTAGGCTGCCGGCAATGCGGTAGTGGAGTCGGTCGGCAATGCGGTGCCGCGCGGCGCCCAATAGATGTAGCCGCCGATCTTGAATTTGCCGAGCGTGACGTTCGTCGCGTCGTTCGTAGTGGCCATAATCGGCCTTCCTTTCAATCAAAAACCTGAATAATGGGTTGGATGATGATCTGATAGCGTGGCCGCCCGTCGGCGGCCGGGAAATGACTCACGCCGATGACGTCGACGCGGGCGACCGGGTCGAGTTCGACCAGGCGTTTCAACCGGGGCAGCACGAGCCGGCTCGCGGTTTCGGCCACGATCCACGAGGATTCGCCCCACACCTGCACGGCGAGCAACGGCAGGGACCGGAATGGTTCCTCGGTGCCGCCGGTGCGTTCCACGGTTATGAACCGGGACGGCCGTGCGGCCGAACTGTCTGCGGGCACGTCCATCGACGCGGGCCAATCCGTAAGATCCGGGTCGGCGTTGAGCCAGTCGATGACGGTCTTCTCGATGGGTTCCATCAGCCGCCTCCCAACGCGTTGACCAGCGTGTTGTGCTTCGCGTTGTGCCTGTAGCAACCCGGATCACCGGTGGAAGTGGCGATGGCGACCGCACCCGGTTCGGTGGGGATCGGACCCAACGCGCGGAACTTCGCGTGCTCGGGATGCGGGCATTCACTGCGGGCGCGCTGGTTCGCACGCTCCGCGAGCTTCTCGGCCTCCGTTTTGATCGCGCCCAACGTGCGCGAATCCCGCCGCAGAGCGGTGAAACCGGCCAGATTCAATTTCACATGAGCGCTCATGGGCCTATATCCCTCCGAATCGGTCAGCTCGACCGTGAGATTCCACCGGGTTGGCGTGATCCCGCCATCGACCGGCAGCGGATCGCCAACCACCTGATAGCCGTGGCCGTGCACGGTGACGATCGCGCCCCTGAGACTGCGATACGTCCACGTGCGCGGGAACGCCAGGGTGAGCACGACGGTGACTCCTTCGGGGCGGTTGGAGTCCGTGGCGTTCGAGTCGGCGCCCGGTTTGACGAGCACGTCATCGACCGTCTCTGACTCCTCCCGCCATATGGGATTCATGCCGCCGTCACGCTCCCCGCTGTCCACGCGCCATGTGACGGTGACCTGTTCGCCATGCAAACGGTTCACGATTCCGCCTCCCCGTTTGCGAGGTCGATCGACCACATGCGTTGCACGCCGCAGCCCAACGACCTTAGTTCCGACTTCGTCAGATACAGGTCCCCGTCCGGGTTGCTGTACGAATACGATTCCGTGAACCCGTTCGCGGTCTGCGTGCCCTGCGTCACCCCGGCCACGTCCCGGTTGAGCATGGCCCGTTTGACCATCGCACAGCAGACACGCCGCAACGTGGCCACGGAAGCCTCGGCCCACCGGGGCAGTCGGTCACGATCTTGTCCGACGCGTCCTCGAGCAGCGTCTCCGCCGTCGCGGTCTCGTCGTCGGTCAACGCACGCCAGCGTTTCGCCAGATCATCCGGCACGGCGAACGGCGGTGCCGGCACCTGCATGCCCGGATCGACCGGCGGTTCAACGTCGTCGGCCATCAGGGCCTCCCTTACGCCGTGGCCGTGGTCACGGTGATCGCGGCCGTGGTCTTATCCGAGAACGTGACAGTGCCGCCCGTGATCTTGCCGGCCGCGTCCGCGGTCAACGCGATCGCGGTCACCGACTTGCCCGCCGCGCCCGCCGGACCGGCAGGGCCGGTCGCGCCACGAGCGCCTGCGGCACCCGCCGGACCAGTCGGCCCCGGATCGCCCTTCGCGCCCTTGAGCGTCGCCGGATCGATCAGATCGAAACCGCTGCCGTCAGCCTTCACCTGCGGGATGCGACCGTGCCCGGTGCCCGCGTCATAGCCGGCCAGCATCGCCGGCGTAAGTGAACCATTCGCCGGAACCGCGGAACCACCGCCGAGATCGACCGGATTGCCGTCCGCGTCGAGGAACTGGGTTTCGATGACGGCCTGATGCGCGTCGTTCGTCACGCCGCTGGTCAGGTGGTGGAATTCGACTGCCTGGCTCATCACTTGCCCGCCTTCGTGGTGGCGGCCGGTGCGTCGCCTTCGATGACGGCGAACCGGTCGGTGAACACGTACCAGGCGTACAGGATCTCCAGGCGGAGCGCGATCTGGTTGTTGCGGCGCAGGTCGCCCTGACCGTCTGGATCGCCGTACGTGATGGTCTCGAGCGGCAGGTTGCGCTGCACGCCCCAGTAGATGCCGTTCTTCCAGTCGCCCACGATCGCGCCGACCTTCGGCACCGTGTAGGTGTCACCCTCGGCCGGTGCGGTGAATTCGGGCGCGTTGACGGTCGTGGTCACGGACGCGGGGATGCCCTTGAAGCTGTTCATGGTCACGCCATAGCCGAGCTCCGGGTAGAGCGGGCGCTTCTGCGTGTCCTTCAAAGTGGCGAGGTTGAACGCGAACTCGCGGCTCATGGCGATGCCGTTGACGTCCCAGCCTTCCTTGTCATTGAGGATCAGGCCGATGGCCTGTTCCACGTCGACGTCCGGGCTGGCGGTGCGCGTCACGCGCTTGTCGGTGGCGTCCAGGTAGTTCGTCCACGCGGTGATCGGCTTGCCGGTCAGCGGGTTGAGTCGGTAGAACACGCCAAGGTCGAGCGCGCGGGACAGTGCCTTCGCGCCTTCGGTGGCGAGCTTGTTGATGATGCCGAGCTGGTAGTCGGCGTCGGCCCACTGCACTTCCTGGTCGAAGCGCATGGTGACCTGCGTCTTGTGCGGCACGGTCTTGACCACGCCGAACGAGCCGGTCGTCGAGGACTTCTGCGCGCCCTCGTCGACGAACTCGGCGCGGGGACGGTTCTCGAACGTGACGATGCTGGTCTCGCCGAAACGCATCGCCTTCTGCTGCGAGAGCACGCCGATCGCGCTGCCGGACTGCACCTGGTCGACGATGCCGTCCGCGATCTGGTTCGGCATCGCCTTGATGCCGCCGGTACCGAAAATAGCCATGATATGGCCTCCTTAATGGATGGGTGATGAGGATGGGTTAGTTGGAGAACACTTCGGCCGCGTACTGCAGCAGGTCGTTGGGCGCCGCCTGCGGCCGACGACCGGGATCGGCGACCTTTGGCAACTGCCGGCCGGTCTTCGCCGACGCGTACTCGTTAATGGCCTTCGCATGCGCCTGCATCGCCTCAAGCGAATCGCCGACGATGAGATTCGCGGGCAGACCGGACTCTTCGGCCACCTGCGAGCGCCACTCGTTCGACTGCTTTTCGGCCTTGAGCGCGTCGAGCTCCTTTTGGAGCTTCGCGGTGCGCGCCTCGTTTTTCTGCTGTTCGCTCATTTGGCTTTCTTTGAGCTGTTGCAGCTCGTCGGCTGCGGCTTTGTTGTCTTTGGCGCGCTTTTCCCATTCGCGTGAATGGGCTCGCTCCGTCTCGAATTTTGACTTCCAGTCGACGTTTTCGCCGTTGTTGTCGCCCGTTGCTGGCTGTCTGCCGTGCTGGCCGTCGGTGCCGCCCGTGTCTGCGCCCGCATCGACGAATCGAAGACGGCGCGGCGTGCGCAGGTACCAGGGCTGGTTCGTGTTGAACATGATGTTCTCCTTGTTGGTAGGGGCCCGTTTCGGGCATAAAAAAACCACCCCGTGCGGAGTGGTTGAAGAGTTGGGGCGTCCTCTAATGTGTTGTCCGCGGGCCTTATCCGCAGAAAGGAGGACGTTCATGGGCAAAGTGAAAGTCACGCTGAAAAACAGCGACATGCGCAAGATCGGACGGCTGGCGGTCAACGCCTATGCCTCCGAGCACGGTCATGAGTGTGCTTACTGCCATAAGCGCATCCAACCGCCGGTGGGCATGCCTGCCGGCGCCGTGCCGGTCTGCGATGAGTGCGCCAAGGCGCATCATCTGATCTGATCAGCTTGATCTGCATGCTTGCCGTCATCGTATTTGTCGATGACGGCAAGCATGTCCGTGAAGAAGGAACGTAGTATGTTCAGATCGGGCACGACTTTCACGCTGACCGATGCCCGTTCGACGTTATCATCTGCCATGATTACCTCCAGATATAGAAAAACCACCCGTGCGGGTGGTTATAAACATGAAAGACGGTTTTGAGGGTTACAGTTGTCCGAGGGCTTTCTTGCGCGCGTATTCGGCCTGTAGCTTGTCAGTGGATAGGCCGGGCTCATTGCGCCAGCGTTTTTTCCATTGTGCGGATACCCACGCCCACTCTTCATCCGATGGAGGGACAAAACCGATCTTCTTGTTGATCCGATCGTTCTCTTCCGGATCGGTGACGGGACGGAATTCGCCTTGGAACGTGAACTTGTCCAGTCTGTCCGGGGCAATCGCCATGTCACACCATCCTTAGATATACCAGCGGCGAACCATCCGGAAGCGTGCCGAAGCCGTCGATCATGAACATCTGGTTTCGTGGCAGAAGAATCTCATGCTCACCCGGATGTTGGGTGAATGGCTCCAAGTATACGCCGTGACTGCCCGGCGGAACAAGGATTCTGGCGGCGACGCGGTCTCCGTCTCCTGCGGCGACGCCTCCTATGTTGGTGGTTCCCGCAGCGTAGCCGGCGTGGGGAAACTTCGTGCCACGTTTGATGTCCACGACATCGTCGACTGAATTCACTTTGAAAAAGTCGAGTCTCATGAGACGATCAACGGTGAAGGCGCGTCGTGTCTCATGATCGTTCATGGCCTCGTCGATCCGGCTGACCCAAGATCGGATTGCCGGTGTCTCCCCGGTCAATCCGAACAGATAGCCGTTGATCTGCGTATAGTCGTCGCCGGACCAGTCAACGAGTGCGGCCTTCTTTCGTTCCGGTGAATATCTGTCTCCGGGTTTGACGATCGTCATGTCGGAAAGCCTTTCGAGTTCGTCCTTAGTAGGAGCGAGGGGCTTATGACTCCATCGGATATCCGGGACGGGGATGACGCCGTCTTTCAGCTCGTTCGCGTAGAGACGGCGCATCGCGGCGAGCACGTCACTGTAATAGGCGTTGCTTTTGCCTTTGACCTTGGTGCCCCCAGCAGCTTTAATGGAGTCCTTGTACATGCCCTTCCACTGGGCTTGCTTTTTGAGGAGGATGTCGTCCTTGCCCCAGCTGGGAACGACCGTGCAGTGGCAGTGCCCGTCGTGGAAGCCGGGCCCGAAGTCGGCGGTCTCCTGGCTGTTGTAGGCGAAGCCGCGGCTGGCGAGCATGACGCAGAACGCGCAGGGTTTCGCGCCGCCGCACACGCGTGCCCACTTGGGTTTGGTGGGGTCGAGTTTGATGTTGCGCTGCATGGTCAGGCGGCCGGCGGATTGGATCATGTCGGCGATGAACTGCTGTGCGTCGTCCACGTTGTCCAACGGCGGCCATAGGTCGTCGATGGTCATGCCGGCGCGGCTGCGGCCTTCCATGACCTGCTTGTAGGTCAGGCCGTTGAAGTCCGTGTTCGAGAAGCCGTGTTCGACCTGCCAGAGCACGCGCGACGGGTCGACGAGTTTGCCGTGCACGAAGTCGGGCATCGGCTCGTCGGATTGTTCGGCCCATAGGCCGCGCAGCTGGTCGTAATAATCGTTCGCCAATTGCGAGGCGTCCCGCGCGTACGAGTTGACGAGCTCCTTGATGTCGAGATCGCCGCGGTGCAATGCGGTTTCGATGTCGTCGGCGGCAGCGTCGGTCAGGTTGGTCAGGTTATCCTGGTAGTCCTTCTGCGCCCGTTCCAGCAGCTTCCTCAGATCCCGACTGGCCGGCAGGTTGTTCGGATTCGCCATCGCCGGTCACCTCCTGCTGCTGGGGTAGGGTGCGTTGCTTCAGCTGTTCGATGCTTTTCTGTGCCTTCATGCGCTGCTGGTAGGCGCGGAACGACTGGATCTCGCCGAAGGTGAGCCCGGCCTTCATCAGGCCGATGTCCGAGTCGGCGAAATCCTGATTGACGCCGGCGACCTTCGCGTAATAGTCGGCGCGCGCTGCGTCGGATATCTCACGGGTCGGCGCCCACACGGTCGTGACGCGGGCGAGATCATCGGAACCGAGGCCGAGCGCCATGCCGACGACATCCTTCAACGCTCGCGAGAACAACCGGTTTTGGCGGTCGGCTTCGCGGGACAGTTTGCGTTCCGCGGCGGCCATCGCTTCGGCCGATGCGGGGTTGTCCATCGTGATGCCGAGATCGTTGACCGGCAGGCTGGTCTCGGAGGCGACGAGCATGGCGATGGTGCGCAGCATGTCGGAATGGGGTTGCATCGACGCCTGGCTGATCTGCTGCATCGTGGGTATCTCGTCGTTTTCGTCGCGGCTGACCGCGTTGATCGCGCTGATCAGACTGCTCCACGTGTCCGTTTTCAACGCGGCCGCCCCAAGGCCGAGGAACCAGACCTTCGGACTCGAGTAGAATTCGGCGTTGCCTTCCATGCGCACGAGCGTGCGGTAGGCGATGTCGGTCAGGCTCATCAACGGGCGGGTGATACGGGATCGGCCGAACGGTCGGTCGAGCTGCGGGTCGTAGCATAGTGCGGCCACGGTCGGCCGACCGTAGTTCGTGACCCGCGGGTCGGCATGCCATACGCCGTTCACGTTCGAGCATTCGTACAGGCGATCCGGCAGCCATACCGTGAACCCGGTGATGTCGCCGTTCTCGTCCGCATCGGTGATGGACATGGCCGAACCGATGCGGTTATGGGGTGTGTCCCACACGGCCGACGACCATTCCGCGGATCGTGGGATGACCTGCACGTCGTTGTCCTCGTTGCGACTGACGGTCAGGAACGCGCACGAATGCTTGTACGCGCTTACGATGGTTTGCGGCACGGCGGTGTCCAACGCGTTCGCGTCCGTCAACGCGTCCACATCGTCCTGCAATGCGGTGTTTCCCGGAGTGTCGATGCGGAAGCCTTCGAACGCGCTCAGATCGGCGAGCGTGCGCACGGCTTTGGCCGGCCATCCGACCGGAGGCATGACCATGTTCGATTTGATCTTGTCCGGCATGCTGATGCCGAAGTCCTTCAATCGTTCGTGCGCGTCGTAGTAGAGAGTGCGCAGTATGTTGCCCGGCTGTTTCTCGACCCATACGCGCAGGAGACGGTCGACGGCATCCCAGTCGGATTCGTCGATGCCGTCGATGCCGCGCGCCGTGGGCAGGACGCTGCCGTACAGGTACGGTTTGCCGCCCGAAGCCGTCACGATTTCGCTGGAGACCATCAGATCATCACCTCCTGTTTGCGGTTGGGGTTGCGTTTTGTGATGAACGTGCCGTACAGGGCGAGCGTGACGGCGACCAACGGGGATATGTCGATGTCCGAACCGGTTTTGTTCCAGCCGACTGCGCCGGATTGGCCGATGGGGCGGGTGACCGCGTGCTCCACGGCCGTGGCGAGGGCCGGCTGGTCTTGGTCGGGCAGGTGGGTGAGCTTATGGGCGGTGAGCATGTCCTGGAACATGCCGCACGCGCGTCCCATGTCCTGTGCGTTCGTGATGATCGGGCGCACATGCCGTGCCTTGAGTTCCTGCAATAGGGCGGCGGCGGGCGACTGGGCGTCGATGACGACGGCCGCGGTCTTGGGCCAATGCTCGGCGATGTAGTCGACGGCCCACATGGTGCCGTTCTGCCTGGTGGCTTTGAACTCGCGCAGTTCGATGTGCGTGGTGCCGTCCGGGTGGCGGATCGCGCCGCCGATGGCGAGCGTGCTCCGGTCGGGGCTCATGTCCAAGGCGTAGCCGACCAGATCCGTATCGGTGGGCGTGACCTTGTGATCGATGGCCGCGTCCTCCCATGCCTTGGGGTCGATGGCGCGGCTGGCGGTCGTCTCGTCCCAAATGCCCAACGCCTCGCGGCGGAAGCTGTCGTCGGCCATGAGGTTGCGCATCCTGAGGATGGCTGTCTCGCTCGTACGTTTCGGATAGCTGGGGTTGGCCTTGCCCCATTGCTCGCGGTCGTCGAGGTCGGCGTCGCGGTCGGCGGCGAGCTCGACGTACACCATGCCGTCCACCTGGCTGGCGGCGTTGCGGCGTTTCTCCTCGAACACCTCGGACTGGTCGCCGGGCTTGGGCGGATTGCCAAGAAACACGACGAGCGGGTCGGGACTCGTGTTGACGATGGGCAGCATGTTGTCCAATGCTCGCACGGTCAGGATCTGCGCCTCGTCGAAGATCTCCACGTCCACGCTGTGCAGGCCTCGGCCGAAACCGTTCTCGCGCGCGCCGAACATGATGCGCGACCTGTTGCGGAACGTGACCTCCTGCTGGCCGTTGGCGCGGCGGATGCGTTCCACGTACCGGCCCAATACCTTGTTCTTGGCCAGATCGCACAGGTCCGCGAACGTCTCGTCGCTGGTTCTCGTGTGGTGGGCGGTCCAGATGACCTTCAGGCCCGGGCGCAGAATGCACTTCAAGAACATGGCTGTACCGAGCGTGAACGTCTTGCCGATCTGCCGGCACGAGCTGACCACGGTCCCGCCCTCGCCGCACGCGTACCTCCCGTCCGCGCGGCGGGCGAACAGAAGCCACAACAGCCCCTGCTGCCACAGGTCGTAATGAATGCCGGCCTTGACGGCGAGCCGGTTCAACCGGGTGAAATCCGAGGAGACGATCCCCGACGGCTGCACGAGCCGCTGCGCGATCTCAGACAATCGACGTTCGCTCATGCGTATCTCCTTATCCGGGGAACATGAGCCCGAGGTGGGCTTTCTTCACGCCTTTCAGGGTCTCGATAGTCTCGCGTTCCTGTTCGAGTTCCCGGTCGAATTGTTCGACGATGGTTATGAGCCTCTGTCGGTCCATATCGTCCATGAGCTTCGCCATGAGCCTGGTCGGCAGTTCGAAGGACTCGTTGACGCCGATAAGGACGATTCACACGATGCTCGCTCCGGCATTCTCGTTCACCTCCGTCACATCGTCTTCCAAGTCGAGGAGCGGGTCGCCACCGACCATGTCGTGCAGCTTCTCGCACACGGCGACGTAGCGGGCCGCGATGTTCGAGATCGCGTACGCCGACGTCGCCGGTTCGTCCAGATATTCCTTCAGCCGGTCGCGCACGTAACGCAGCTCGTCCTCGATGCTGCCGTCCATCATCCGGTCGAATTCACGTGAGTTTAACGGCGGGGCCGGCTTTGGTTCTCGGACAGGACGTTTCGCCTCGGTCTTCCCTGGTTTCCCGGCCTTCCGGCGTTCCCGGCAGGCGAGCACGCGGCATGAGTCGGAACAGTAGCGCGCCTTCGGGGACGCGTTCGCGTCGAGGGGCTTGCCGCAGCGTGCGCAGGTTCTCGCTTGCAAAACAGCACCTCCTCCGGTGTTTTAACGATGGTCGGAACCGTTAACGGTTAACGGTTGTCGATCGGGGGAGAGATTCCGACTGTGCCCGAGGTTCTGGTTTGGCCGGCCGGGAGGGTGGCTCCCCGTGGGTTTACCAATCGCCGCTTGTTGTCAGGGGCATTGATGTCGGTCGTTGCGGCGGTTTCGCGTTGCGGTCTAGTCGTAGTAGTCGTGCGACTTCGTTGCGTGCCCATTCCAGTGTGTGGGTTCCCTTGATCCTGTTACACCAGTTGTGCGCGAGGTTGACGTTGTGCCAGTCCAATGGGTTGCCGCCGCGTGCGACCGGTATGGTTTCGTCCACGGTCTTGCACCACGGGTCGGGCCATGCGAGCGTCTTGTCTACTGGACGGCCGCAGATGTAGCAGTGGTCGTAATGGGAGTAGACGCGTTGGCACAACTGGTCGCGCCGGTAGGCTTTGCCGTTGCCTCGTCTGGGATTGCTCGCCATGCCGTCCCTCTTGACTATATGTCTTTGGAGCTTGCGTCTCGTTGACGTGGCTCATATTCGACCGCCTGTCCGCACAGTTTCATCCATGTGTCATAAAACGCGGCGCAACTCGCTTCGAGTGTGGGCTTGAGTTCGTCCACGGTGATGTAGCCGTCGGGGTTGACGCTGATGGGTACGGGGAGGGTGCCTATTTCAGCGATGGCCCCGGGGGTGTTTCTGCCGATGAGTTTCAGCGTGAGCGTCGGCCCCTGTATGAGATAGGTCATGTGTCACCGCCTTGGAATCGTTGGAATATATCGGCGTGTCGTGTGTTCTCGGCTTGACCTAATTACTTAGTTGGGCTATAATGTATTATGTCAACCAAACAAATAGAAAGGAGGAAACCCGATGAGTCTTCACGACTGGATTGACACCATCAACAGCACCGTGGCGAACATCATCGCCATCGTCGCGATCATCTGGGTCGGCCGCAAGCCACCCAAACACAAGAAGTAACCCCTCGGGGTACACAAAGGGTTCCGGCTAAGGGACGTAGCCGGAACCCGACAATCCAGTCTAGACCATCAGGAGAACCATCATGCGTACGACTCTCGTCTTCGGCATCATATCCGCGCTGTTCGGCGCGGTCTCACTCAGCGGAGCGATCTCCGGAAGCCTCATCACCGCAGGAGGCTTCGGCCTCGCGGCCGGCATCATGGGACTAGCCGCCGCCATCGCATCCACGCGAAAGACCGACGGCAATGACCGGTAAGCACTACCTCAGCCTCAAACAGGTCGGCGAACGCATCGGCACCACCAACCCCTCAGCCAAGGGATACAAGCTGCCCGAACCGGACGCTTGGATCGGCACGACTCGCGGCTGGCTGCCCGAGACCATCGACCGGTGGAACGCCCAACGTCCGGGACGCGGAGGCCGACCACGCAAGCACCCCAAGACCGGCGAGTGAATACACGAGCGGCGCCCTGCGAGAATCATCGCGGGCGCCGCTTCTTGTTTGTCAAGACGCTGGTTCAATGTTCCGGAGCGATGCGGTCCAGATCTTCCAGAATATTCCGACGCTGTTGCTCGAACACGTCATTGTCTGCATCGCGCTTCCGTTGGAAGAACGAAAAGAACGCAACCGCGATGGATGAGGCAAGAATCGCAGCGGTTGCCACCGTTCCCAAGGACCACGTCAACGGTTCCTTCGCCGACGCGGCGAACGCCGCGAACTGGAGAACGCAGGCGATCGCGGTGGACACCGCGGCGTCGAATATCTTCTCGCTGGCCGATTCGAGCGGTTTGAGCTGTCTGACCTCGCGGCGAATGTTGCTCACTTCTTCGTTGAGAATCACGGTCTGGCCCTCTTCTCTCGGAGTGGTGCGTACATTCATCAACGCTCCCTGCGTGCCGACGGTCACCACGGGTTGTTGTTCGAATGGCTTCGGTTCACTGGCCATCGGGAGTCGTCTCCTTGCTGCCGTCTTTTGCCGCGCGTTCCCCAATGGCGGAATTGATCAGGAATGTGTATCCGCAATTCATGCAAACAACGGGATTGACCGGAATGTAGCTGAGCTGATTGCTGTAATCGAATGTGTGGTTGGGGCCTAAGTCCTCGACGATCATGCACGCCGGGGAGAGCTGCCATTGAGCCTGACCGCAGATGGGGCATGCCTTCGATTGGGACCAATGTTTGTTCAACCATTCCAATGCCTGTTTGGCTTGGGCTTGTTTTTCGTTTTCGGTTGGCATACGCCAATCATAAAACTTGGGCAATGCGTGACACCGCCGTCAGCGCCAACCGAAAAGGGGTGCCACGCAAGCCAACGAGCATCAGGCCGGATTCGAACCGGCGCCGGGGCGCTTGGGAAGCGTGTGCTCTGGCCGCTGAGCTACTGATGCGAGGGTGGCCCTGTCGATTGTCGCTGCAGCGCGGGGCCGTGTGAATCGAGGTCATCCACCATGTTCGCATGGAAATGACCATTGTAGCTATGTATACGGTGACAGAGGCCGTTTGTCAAATATCGGTGACAGTCAGTCATGCAACTGTGGCATCGAACTCCACGTGATCGACCGGGTGCGCCGTGCTGCCCGGCTTCATCGCTTTCTCGTATGATTTGCGGACGAGTGACTGTGGGAAGTAGTAGCCGTTCTTGTGATCGTATCCGATGCCGATGCACCAGACCTCGGTTCCCGTGTAGAACATGATGCGGCTGTTGCCGGATTCGACTACCGCGTCCGCCTTGTCTACCTCCATGGCTCCTGTGAGCACCTTCATTTTTTCCGGCAGCCATCGGACGTCTCCGTTGGACGCAATTTGACGTTCCGAGATTCTTCTGCCGGCGATCAGGTGCTCGTAGAACTTGGCATATGGGTAGCGGCGTGTGCGGGAGGCGTCGATGTAGTAGTCGAGGCCGCACAAGTGGGCGAAATTGGATGCCTGCCAACGCACTGGGAGCGTGAATCCGTCGGAGCATACGAACGTGGTGGTCATGCCGACGAGACGGGAATATGCCGGAGCGGCCTTGCGTGCCGCGGCCAGCATGTCGATCTTGGCTTTGGTGATGTTCACGTCCCGCTCCCTGAAGTCATAAAAAGAGGGGCATCCGACCGAGATGCCCCTCCGAGACAACGGAACCGTCTTTTTACAGTCTTCTGCATGACTAGCCCCAAGAGGGGCGGGTTGTGGCATCGGCCGGTCTAGCCGTCTGGCCCTGCCAGTGGGCGGTGACGTCCTGCTCTCGCGGCGGCGCTCACGAATGCGCCGCAGACGCCTGCGACAGCCGATTCCATTGTCTCGAACCCGAAGCCCCGCCCCGCGGTCTAGGCAGGTCCGGGCGTTCAAGCTCACCATGAGCATACCACATGCTAGCCGTTCGTCGTGTGACTGTTCAACACTTGCCACACGTCCCATACGAGATATACCGGCCCGTCGTCGCAGTGGGCGACCGGTGTGATTCGTCCGCGCTTGGCCCACTGCGTGATCGTGTTGCGTTTCACGTCGATGCCCCATGGTGCGAGGAGTCGGCTGATTTCGGCGGCGGTGCCCTGCGCGCCGCCGGCCGCGAGCCGCGCCATGCTGTAGGAATGAATGGTCTTGATTTTGTGCTCGGCATGGCACGCGTCGCAGGCCTTGTACCCGGACGCAAATTCGAGCGGGTCGCAGCGCAGTTCGCATCCGCAGTCGGGGCACCAGCCGATCATTTTCGTATCCGGCGGCGGGTTGAGCATCCGGTCCAATCGGACGGTGGCCTGATCGGTGAGCGCCATGATGGTTGGCGCGTCCGGGCGGGAGAGCAGGCGCGGCATGTTGGCGATGATGCCCGTGAGCAGGTCTTCGACGTCCATGTGGTTGCCGTAGCGGAGGCCGGCGGCGCGTGCCATGGATGACGTGAGCGTACGAATGTCCTGGGCGAGCTGCCATGCGCCGAGGTTGAGCGGGATGGGCGCGACGGAGCGCGTGCCGTGGCCCTGCGAGCGGGCCATGACGTTGGCCTTGCGCACGGCGATCAAGCACAATGGCTGGTAGCCGTGCTTGAGGGCTGTGAGGTTGTCGTGGAAATGCTGCTGGTTGGTGGACTGTGGCATGGCTCCCCGCTCCCGTCGACTATACTGGTTGACTGGCTAGGGCTTCCTGCATCGACTGGTGCGGGGAGCCGTTTTTTGTTGGTGTGGTTGTGCGTGGGTTAGAACAGGGGCTTGATGAATTCGGGCCCGTATTTGGGGTCTGGTTTGGCAGGGTGTCCGGCTTTGATCACGTCGATGATTTCAGCCTGGGTGATCCCGTAGGGTTTGAGCGCGTGCGCGGTGTCGGTGACACTGACGCCTTTGCGGTTCCAGTCGAGGATCATGTCACGCAGTTTCGCGTTGACTCTCGTGCGCATTGTTGTGTCTCCTTGAGTACGTTGACCGATTCGAATTGGATGCGGTTGAGTTCGGGACGGTGACTGTCGATGTTGCGGCGGATGATGACGGCGAACCCGTCCACGTCTTGGAGTTCCCAGTATCCGCCGGCATATTCCGACGCTAGGTAGAACAAGTAGCCGTCCAGTGTTTGCCCGCTGTGGGTGATGGCGATGAATCGGTGTCGGTCCAAGTCCCACGGGTGTTCGACGTTCTTCCAGTCGATGCTTTCGCTCACGTTCATTCCGACCTTCCTTGGTCTGCGCCGTCGGCGTGCGCCCAGTCGCAGGACAGGCCGCGGTCGCTTGCCACGCAGGTGACGTATCTGGTTTCGCCGATTGGGACCTTGTATGAGCACAGGGCGTACCCGGCTCCTTGATCGGCGCAGTCGATCCGTCCCTGTCCATCTTCGGATACCGTCTGTCCGCAGCCGGCGCAGGCGATGAGGATGAGCGTGGTGATTGTTGCGGTGATGATGCGTTTCATTGGATGTGCTTTCTCTTGCTCCATGGTCGGGCGTGGCCGGTGCGGCAGTAGTAGCAGAGCGTGTTGCCGGGTTTGACCGGGTATCCGCATTGCTGGCAGCCGACGGGTTTGGCGGGCTTGTCGGGCCGGTGGGTGCCGGCGATGATCTCGAGCGCGGTGCGGACTTGCTGCCGGTCCCGTGTGTGGAGGCCGTGCATGAGGATGGCGCAGTGCATGTCGTTGACGTGGTCGCCGACGCGGAGTCGCCAGGCGAGTTCGATCCGGTTGAACAGGTCCATGCCGTCCATGAGCTGTTTGAGGTCGTCGGATTCGAGGAGCGTGACGGCCGTGTCGTGTTTGAGTTTGGCGAGTTTCTTGTAGGCGCTCATGGCCTTCACACCGCCTTCGGTCAGACTCGCGCTCATGACTCGGCCTCCGGAACATGATGGCCGAGGATGAGGCCGAGCCAGCGCCAGAGGAGTTCGGCGTCGTCCCAATCGATCCGGCATGGTTCGGGGTTTTCCGTCCAGCACATGATTGTTCTGCCGTTGATCGGGTCGTCAGGTGTCAGGTTGAATTTGATTTCTGTGGACTGGCTGTTGGCTGGGTTTGATTGGATGACGAGTTCTGTGTTGCTACTCATGATTGCTCCGGGGTGCCGTACTGGTACATATATTTGGCTTGTTCGTCGATCCGCTGGTCGGTGACGGTTTGCCAGTTGTCGGCGTACCAGTCGGCGAGCGCGCGGCGGATGTTGTTGTAGGTGAATGTTTTGGCGAGTTTATTCATTGTTGGGTTTTTCATATCGGTTGGGTTTGCCTTCTTGTGCGTCTTTGTAGCCTTCGTAGTAGGAGTCGGCTTGATCGTCTGTGAGGTAGTTCATTAGTATGTCGCGCATGATTTCCCATGGGATGCGTTTGCCTTGTTCTCCTTCGCGTGTGTGGATTTCATCGATGTTGGGGTAGTAGTTGGCTTGTGGCCACCAGTACATGCATTCGAAGCAGTACAGGCCTTCGCCGTATTTGTCTCCCAGATCGATGAGGTTCAGGTCTGCGCCGTGGATGGAGCAGATAGGGTCTGGGTCGTAATGCACTCGGGGGATTTTCATTTGTTGCCTTTCAGGGTTTGGTAGATGTGTTGGTATTGGCGGGCGCCGTTGCAGATGAGGTTCCATCGGCGTATGGCGTGCAGGTAGTAGATGCCTTTGTAGGGTTCGAAGTCCCAGTCCAGGCGGCATCGTTGACGGCAGTGCGTGCATTGGAAGATCAACTGCCAGTGCGGGGAGGCGTAGGGTTCGGTCCTGTGTTCCCATCGTGCCGTGATTTTGCCGTGGCAGCGCGGGCATGGGCTGATCTTGTGGAATCGCATCACTGGTTTTTCTCCTGTTCGATGAGGGTGTCGAGGTGGTAGAGAGTGGCGTCGAGATCGCCTTGATGGAGATCGGCCCATAGAGCGATTTCGACATAAGGGGCGGAGTCCTCGAGGGCGAGCTTGCTGAGCATGTCGCGCTGTTGGCGGGTCCATGCGATTCGTTCACACCGGTCAATGCAGCGGCACAGGTACCAGCGGGCCTTCTCCAAGTCCTCGACGGGACGACCCTTGCTGTGGTAACGCCACAGGTACTTGATCGCGTTGCCCAGGCAGAAACTCGTGTCCTCGGTCAGGCCGATGCACTCCATGCCCGGATGCGAGCGCGTGTAGTGATTCGGACTGTTGACCGGATCATTCGCCCAATGCTTGTTCATGCGATGTACCCCTCTTTCGCGGTGCGCAGCAGGTCCAGGTACGCGGCGTAATCGGACCGGTCGCGTTTGATGCAGTCCTGAACACGATGCGAGCCGGCATGATGCTGGTATGGATCCTCGTCGAGCGCGATGTCGGCCATACGAAACGCGGTCAGATCGAGTTTCCTGTGGCTCAGGTGCGCTCGCAGCCAGTCGGGGCCAAGCCACTCGGAGAACTGGTTGGTGAGGACGTCGATGTCGAAGTCGACGTTCGTGCCGGCAGGGTGGAGCGTGTATTGGCTGGCTTCGTTCTAGATGAATTCGTTGAGGTTGACCGCGGTCACGGGGTAGCCGACACCGCTCTGATGCGCCGAGCCGGCGACCATATCCCACAAGCCGTTCGTCAAATGCATGCGCAGCGCGGCGGGGCTGATGTCGAACAGGTCGAGGCCGGTGGGGCGGACGATCGTGGTGAACTGATCGCCGTCGTCCACGCCGTCCATGCCGGTGACGATCATGCCGATCTCCAACAGCTTCGACTCGTCGCGGTTGAGACCGGTGGTTTCCACGTCGATCCACAACAGGCGCTCCGGTTTGACCGGCGGGATCGGCGGATCCAACGGCATGCCGGCGAGCGCCGTGGCGGTGGTGTCGGGGTTGGTGTGGATGGTGTTCATTGGATGTCCTTTCGGTAGGGTGTCCATGTGCCGTCGGGGTTGAGGAGGATCCATCCGTGGCGGCGGGTGAGGAGGGGAGTGGTGGCAGGGTCGGCCCATGCGTGGACGAGCCAGCCGTGGTGGTAGGCGTGATCGGGGTTGGCGTGGACTTCGCCGTGGCATCCGGTGGTGCCGGATCCGCACAGGAGGATGAGGTTCGATGGCTGGTTGAGATCGGGGCCGCCGTGGCTGCGCAATCGTCGGTGGTGGATGCTGTAGCCGCTCCACGAGGCTTCCAGATCCCGGCCGCAGACTAGGCACCGGTAGGCGTCCCTGTGCAGGATCAGCCTGCGAGTATCGTTGTCCGGGCCGTTCACGGCTGGCCTTCGGTTTTCACGGCGGGGCATTCGATCGCGGGTTGTGGCTTGTCGGCGTGCCAGTCGTGCGTGATGGTCGCGCCGAGCAGCGTGCCCGCGGTCAGGCCGATCAGGAACACGCCGACCATGAGACGGCGGGTCATACGGTTTCCCCGTCCATGCCGGGAATGATCTCGACCTGATAGCCGCGCATGCCATCCTTGTGCTCGAGGGTGATCAATGCCTTGTCGCCGTCGTGCTCCAGTTCGTGTTCGATCGGATGCAGCATGAACGCTGACACCAGGGCGTTCACGTGCTGCGAGCGCAGGCCGTCGAGTTCGCGGTTGGCGTGCCAGAGTTGGTGGCCGAGCGTGGCCTGGACGATCGACACGCCGAGCATGAGCCCGTCGACCGCGATCGCGATGCGGTTGGCGTCGAGCAGCAGGTTGGCGATCGTGAGCGAGACCCACAGGAGCGTGAGGGCGATCCACGGCCATTCGTGTTTCAGCCAGCATTTCATGGTAAAAATCCTTTCGTTTCAACGGTTTTTAGGCGATGGTGGCGAGATCGTCGACGATGATGCCCTTCGCGGCGAGCTCGTCCGCGGTGCCGTAGGTGAGCCTGTTCACGATCTCGCCGGATTCAACGCCTTCGCTGATCATGCGGGCGACTTGAGGCACCCATTGCAGACGGGTCGCTTCGTCGGGATACCGGCGTTTGACCAGACGGCTCGACGTGAGCAACTTGCGCGCCCTGCGCTCCAAGTCCGACTGGCCGCCGGACTGGCCGGCGAGCGCTGGGGGTGTGGTGAGGTTGAGTTCTCGTGCCCGGTGGAGCCAGTTCGTGAACGCCGCGTCGGGGTTGGCTGGGGGTTTGCCGGTTTCGGCGATCTTGCCGAGGAATTTGGTTAGCTCCCAGTCGCAGTCGACGTGGTAGTCGGCGGCGAGTTTGCGGTGGCTGCTGGTGGGGGTGAACGCGGCGAGCGCTTGGAGTCGTGTGGTTGTGGTGTCCGTGGTGTGCGCGCGTACTCTCTCTTTGGATGTTCTTAATGATTGTTCTATGTATGTTTGGGTGTCATGGGTGACACCCCGTTTCGTCACCGGTGCTACCCCGCGGGGTGTCACTGGTGCTACCCCGTCGTCGGTTTTTGACACCCCGCGGGGTGTCGTGGGTGCTACCCCGCGGGGTGTCGCTGATGACACCCCGTCGTCAGGGTGCGGGGTGTCATGGGTGACACCCCGTTTCTTGGCGCGTTCGGCCTGCTTGGCCTTGGCGCGGCGGCGAGTGTACTCGACCTGTTCGGCCTGGGCGAGGGTGATGTGGTACACGTACGGGCTGCGGTCGGCGCCGTAGCGCGTCCCGTACTCCTCGTCTCGTTCCAGCAGGCCGTGCTTCTCGAGGTAGCGCAATGCGCGGATCACGGTGCTGGTGGAGCATTCGCATTCGTCGGCGAGCGTGCTCACCGACGGCCATGCCCGGTCGTTCTCGTCGGCGTAGTTGCACAGGTGTTCGAGAACCTGCTTGGCGCCGCGGTCGCCGACCTTGGTGCGCATGGCACGTCCCGTCAACAATGCGCTCATGGTGTCTCCTTGATCGGATCGATGTCGATGCCCGTGACCCTCGTGTTGTCGGCGAGGCTGGCGAGCATGGCCTGCAATGCCATCGGGCTGACCGACGGCGGATACTCCCGGGGATGCTGGTCGACCGTCTGGTAGGAGAAGCGGCCGGCGCCCGTCGGGGTGGTGTAGTTGATCGTGGTGCGGGTGATCATCGCGACTCCAGTTCGAGGGCGATCCTGCGCCCGTAGCCGGTGAGCCGCCACCGGTCCTCACTGGCCTGTTCGACGAGGCCTAGGTCGTCGAGGATCGCGAGCGTGCGCAAGCGGTTGCTGTTCTGGGTGATGACGTCCGCGACCAGGAGGCGGGACATGAGACGCGTCTGTGCCGGGGTGAGGCGCACGTGTTTGCCGGTCTCCACTCGGATCCATGCCATCAGACCGCCTCCGGTTTGCGGGACACGAACACGCGGAACTTGTTCTTCGGGTTCTCGATAGCCTGCGCGTCGTAGCGTCCGGCCGGTTTCCACGAGCCGGAGTGCGCGCGGCGAATGTTCGACGCCCACTGGCAGGCCGCCTTGTACGAGTCGAATTGGAGATCGATCTCCTGCCAGCGGCCGGGCTGCTGGTCGCACAAGGCCGCCAAAGCGGCCCACTTGCCCTGAAACCCCTTGTCGTGCAAATCCACCGGCAGCACGTCCCACCAGCCGTCCTCTGGCTCCACTGGCGTTACGGAACCCGCATCGGCCTGCGAGTCCTGGGCGGCGACCTTCAACGCCTGATTCAGGCTGAGCTGCGGCTGGTCAGCCAATACGTTGATGGCCGGTTCGATCAGATCCTCATACGTGCGCGCCGCGTACAGGCGGGCCGCACGCTGATCCTTCACGCTCAGGTCCTGCCACGCCGCATTGCACAATTCCTCAAGCTCGACATTTTTTCTCCTCGGCATTACTGCCCCCTCTCCTAGAATTCCGGATCACCGTCGTTGCGTCCGCCAAAATCGGCCGAACCACCAAACGACTGGCCTCCGCTGCTCCACGGATCCTCCGGACCGCCGGCCGCCGACTCCACGGGCGGCGCCGCTGACTCCACGGGCGGCGCCGCTGACGCGGACTGCTGTCCGTACGTGGCACCGCCCGCATACCCGTTGCGGGGTTTCGCTTGGGCGACGCGAGCCACGGCCGCGGTCGCGTAACGCAGGCTGGGGCCGATCTCGTCGACCTGCAGTTCCATCACGGTGCGGTTCGTACCGTCCTGCGCCTGATAGGAACGCTGCTGCAAACGGCCCTGCGCGATCACCCGATCGCCCTTCGACAGGCTGCGCGCCACATGATCCGCCAGGTCACGCCAAGCGGAACAGCGCATGAACAACGCGGCACCGTCCTCCCACTGGTTGGACTGTCGGTTCCACGTGCGCGGCGTCGACGCGATCGTGAACGACGCGACGTTCGCGCCACTGCCGATCGTGCGCAGTTCGGGATCCGCGGTCAGGTTCCCGACGATCGTGAGCATGGTCTCGTTGGCCATAAATGTCTCCTTCTCCTTGTCGTGTCCGGCCCCGTTGCAGCGGGGCCGGTTCTGTTGTGTTTTCCTTGTTGGCGAGCACTGTCGTGCTCTCGTGGACTGCGCCGGAATTGCACCGGCGTCCCGACGTTTGCCACGGTGACGAGTCCGTGATCTGCGTACCGGGGGCGATCTTGCTCAGCCCTGGACGACTATCGGTGCGCTCAGGCGGCCACGGTCTGGCTTTGCACCGGGTTGCGTGCGGCCCATGCCATGACCTCGGTCAGCGGGTAGGCGACCGGGCGACGGTCGAGCTTGCAGCCGGGCGTCTTGTCGCCGAGCTTGACGAACCGCGGTCCCTTGCCCAAGGTGCGCCATACCGACAGCGTGCCGACCGTGGGCGTGCCGCCAAACATGGCCGACACGCTGGCCGGCTTGAGGTATTCGACGCCGTTGATCGTCATGTCCGCTTGCACGTGGCTCATGATTCACTCCCTTTCGATTCGAGCAGGAACAGCAGGCGGAACGGCACGTAGCCGCACGCCACGAACCATGCGATCGCGTTGCCGATCGGATGCGCGCACCCCTCATGCGTCAACAGCCAGATGAGAGCCATGACGAGCACGACGAGGAGCGTGAGGTACGGGTAACGATGCCGCCCGCCGGTCGAACCTGTGGCGAGACCAACCGGGTCCACCCGATTGTTTTTCTTCACATCCGATGGGCGGCAAGACTGGTGGTAAACGGCGGTGATCATCGTTCCGCCTTTTTGTTGTTGGGAATGGGACTGGTGGCGGCGGAGAAGCTGCCGCCACCGTCTTCTCCTAGAATGTTGTCGAGCATCGTGTAAAGGGCGCGATGCCAGTTCAAAGGAGAAGTATCATGGTTGCCTCGCAGCGTGAGTTGCTGAAGAACGCGTTGAACAACATCGCCACGGGCACGAGCATCGCCGCTCGGATCCAGAAGAGCACGCAGGATCCTGAGATGCGGGAACTTGCCAAGGCCGTTCATTTCATCGGCTATGGGGCGCAGGAAACCGTTCTCGCCTTGACTGACAAGGGCCGTATTCAGGATCTCTAGGCAGAATCGCGCGACCGAGTCGAGCTGGCATAGCAGCGCTTCGCGGTTCATGGCCGTGTTCAGCCCGTCGTATTCCTCCGGTGTTATCACGTCGAGGAGCATGCGCGGGTTGAGCATGGCCTGCTCCAAATGGTGCAGGTCTCCGGTGCGAAGGCCTTCCTGCAGTGTGTACAGCAGGTCGGTGAGCTTGTCGTCCATGGTCATCGGAACGCCGTAGTCCATCATTTCGTCTCCTGGTCTGCGAGTTGTTTGGCGTGGCGGGCTTCGCGGATGGTGCTGGCGATATGCCGGTTGAGCGTTTGAATGTCGCCCATGCTCATATCCTCGACGTCGAACGCGTTGCCGTTGAGATAGAAGTGGAGCGCGAATCGGTACGGGTCGCCCGACCGGCCGGTCAGATGGTAGGTGACTTCATATCTGTCGTTGCTCATTTCGGGATTGAACCGGCTCATTGTTCCGCCTCCGTGTTGTCGAGTGTTGTGATGACCTGCCAGACCTCGGCGGGGTTGAGCGTGATGACGCTGTCGGTGATGCCGAGATCGCCGAGGCGCAGTTCCGCACTCCCGTCCGGATAGGTCCTGACGGTCAAGGGGCGGGCCGGATCGTCGCGGTTGACCAGTTTGAGCACGCTCATCGTGTGCCTCCATCGGCGGGCGCTGTAGTGTTGTGCATAATTGCTTCTTTCGACAGGGAGGATGGGATGAACGCGGCTGCGTATGTGAAGCGGTTCCTGATGGCTGATGGGACGGGAATGACGTTTCGCTTCCCGGACGTGTCGGGCGCGATGGCCGAGGTGGACAGCGCTTTGAGAACGGCGGCGGCCGCCGGGGACGAGGACGCCGACTTGGCGGTTCGTTGCCTTGACGGCATCTGGTACAACATCTCGGTCGCGTGGGAGCGAAACGGCCGCAGCATGGAAATGACCGACTCGAAGGTGCCCCTCTCGGTCGAGAGTCGCATGGCGTTGCGCACCGCGGAACGTTTGCTGGATTCGAACGCCGCCGAATACCCGCAGGAGAGGAGGGAGCGTATCCGCGAGCTCGTGGCCGGCGTTCCCGACTTGCTCAAGTCCGTCACGCTGCCGAGGGAGCTCAAGGAGTACGTGGCCCGGCTCGCTCGTGAGGTCGGTACCGCGTTGGACGAGTATGATCTGACCGGCGATTTCAAGCTGGACATCGCGTTCGCTCGCTTGCAGACTTCGTTGAACATCATCGCAGCGACTCCCAAAGACGAGAGATCGCAGCGAACGGTGATGGAATTCCTGAAGAGCCGAGTGGTTCCCTGCGTCGCTGCGGCTGGGTTCGCGTTGGGGGTGTTTGCCGATTCTGCGACGATACTGGAGTATCTGGGTTACTCGCCCGCTCAGGTTGAATCCCGCGGGCAGCGTAAAAGTCCCGAATCGTTTGAGAGCGATACTTCGCAAGCCGCGCGACCGTCAGACGTCCTTCCGGGGACGACTCGATCAGACGGGTGACGTCGTCGATCACGGCGTAGAACACGTCAACGGCGGCGTCGAAGGAAGCGCCATCATACTGGGAGAGATCCACCTTCGTTTTCATTTCACGCCTCCATCAGCGAGCGCCGAAGCAGAAGACTTGATAGAAGACTCGGCCTTCTCGATGATTTTGGAGAGCGGCATCTTCACGACATGGGCGATGCGGGTCAATTCATCGAAGCTGAATACGCCGCCGTTGATCTTGCGGTTCAGCGAGTTGCGAGGGATACCGCAGTACGTTCCGAGATCATCCTGAGTCATTCCGATCTCGGACAGAATATCTTTCAACGCGGCACCAAGTTGTGCGGATGTGGGCTCAATGTGTTCCATATGGCACATATTACGTTCGAGACACGCTGGGCGCAACTTCGGCGTGTCCCATTTGGGACGTGTCGCGTGTTGTTTGGATGTAACATGTCCCATATGGCAACAGGAAAGAAAAAGCCCACGGTCGAGTCGAAGGCGCTCTCGATTGCGATTCGTCGCGCAATGGCTACACGCGAGATGAAGACACCGGGACTGGCGGAAGCGTCAGCCATCCCGTACGGCACCATGCGCAAAATCCTTGAGCTAAACACGGTTGCCGACTATGAACAGCTACGGCGCATCGCCATCGCTCTAAACATTCCATTAAGCGAGATCGTCGCAGACGCGGAACGACTGTCCACAGATCCCGGAATACAGGAAGATTACGCCCGCACTTCATCGCCTACAGATTCATCTCCTGTTTCGGATGACGACGCTGACGGCGAGCGCTCGCCGGATTCTGACGAGGCTGTTACGAAGCGTGCGCTCGGTCGACTCATGGACTTGGCCGCGAAGCACGGTGATACCGAGGCCGAGCAGGAAGCATACGAGGAACTGCCGTGACGGGGTGTCGACACGCGTTATGTGTACAAGGATGGAGGCAGGTGTTAGAATGAGCGGCAACAGTACCCCGCACGCGCGCATGTTTGATGCAGCGAACCAGGCGGGGTCGTTTTCTTTCTCCCCCATGAAGCCGGCACTCTCCTACACGGAACAGGTGCGTCGCCTGCGGGATCGTGGCCTCATCATCAGTGACGAGTCGAAGGCCGTGAAGTTGCTGTCGGACACGAACTACTATCGGCTTCGCGGCTATTGGATCACTCTCGAACAGGACGGG
>NZ_JAHBBH010000026.1 GCF_019331735.1 Bifidobacterium miconis | reverse complement strand
CGCGCGACAGGCGTTCACCGCCACGTCCGCGTCGAAGTCGTTCAATATTCCGGGCACGAAGTGCGCGCAGGTGATTCTGACGAACCCCGACGACGTTCGCATGTGGGAGGACCGCTGCGAGTGGTCGGAGCATCAGACCGCCACGATCGGCGCGATCGCGTCCACGGCCGCCTACGAGGAGGGCGGACTGTGGTTCGACGAAGTGCTCAAGTACGTCACGCGCAACGCGGCGCTGGTCGACGAGCGCATGCGCCGGGACTTCCCCGGGGTCGGGTACGTCAAGCCGCAGGGCACGTACATCGCATGGCTTGATTTCAACGGTCTCGGCATCGCGGACCCGCCCGCGTACTTCCTTGAGCATGCGGGCGTGGCGCTGACCGACGGACGCGAGTGCGGCACCGTGGGTGCGGGCTGCGTGCGCATGAATTTCGCCATGCCGTATCCGCTGCTCGAACGCTGCCTCGACCAGATGCGCGACGCGCTCGTGGCGGACGGCCTGCTGCCGGCGGACGCGACGGACCCGGCCGCGATGGTTGCGACCGCGATGGACGGCGGACTGACCCGGGCCGATATGCGCGACGCCGCGTGACATTGGCCGCGTGCCCGCTCCCTCTATGCGCGGGACATTGGCGCTATAAGGTTCGGGTTGCTGGTGCCGATGTCACGGCAATCACCCGTTTTGCGTGACATCGGTACCAGCAGTCCCGACAAACTGGCGTCAATGTCACGCCAATCGCCTGTTTTGCGCGGCATTGGTGCCAGTATCCTGAGCGGACTGGCGTCAATGTCACGCAAATGCCCGCGAATGTCGGTACATACCCGAAGCCACTAACGACGGGTGGATTCGCGCTCGACGAGCTCCCATGCGGCTGTGAGCCGCTGCGGGGAGTCGGGGAAGGCAAGATCACCGTCGGAGGCGGTATCGGCCGACGGGTCGGAGCCGGTGCCGCCGACGTTCGCGTTGACGCGGTCAAGCAGCAGATCGATCGCCTTGCGGGCCAGATCGTCAAGGTCGGTGCGAATGGTGGTCAGCGACGGGACCGCGTATTCGCTTTCGGTGACGCCATCGAAGCCGACGAGCGCGATGTCGTCGGGCACGCGCACGCCGCGGTCGGCAAGGCCACGCATGAAGCTGATCGCGATGGTGTCGGTCAAGCAGAACACGCCGTCCGCGTCGCGGTAGTCGTCGGAGTCGAGCAAGCGGTAGGCGGCCTCGCGCGAGGGGATCGGATCCCAGTGCCGCAGCGGCAGGAAGTTGCGCGAGCTCACGTCGACGCCTGCCTCCTCGAATGCGCGCAGGCAACCGGTCATGCGCCGGCCGACCACACTGGAGGCCATCTTGTCGTCAAGCAGCATGTCGTAGGACGGACCGACCACCACAATGTGCTTGCAACCAATGTCGATCAGATGGTGCACGGCCGCGGCGGAACCGTCCTCGCAGGCGGTGTTCACCGAATCGAAGACCGGGTCGGGGGAAATGTCGTCGAGCAGCACCATCGGCTTGCCGTGCGAGAGCGCGCGCAGTTCCTCGTCGGAGACCTGCCCGGGGCTGAAGATCATGCCGTCGCACAGCTGGCTGGTGACCTTCTGCAGGATCATGATCTCGTCGTCCTTGGAGCCGGACGTCTGCTGCACGATCGGCTGGTAGCCGCGACGCGCGATTTCGCGCGACACGGCCGCACTCATTTCGGAAGGATACGGGCGATCGAGTTCGTAGATCGCCACGCCGATGATGCCGCTGCGTCCGGAGCGCAGGGACCGTGCCGATATGTTCGCGTTGTAATGGAGTTTTTGCGCGGCCTGACGGATTTTCTCCGCCGTGGCCGCGGCGATGCGCGGATCGCCGCGCAGCGCGTAGGAGACCGTCGCTCTGGAAACACCCGCCGCCTTGGCGACGTCGCTCATTGTGACCATAACATCCTTCCGACAACGAGCTTGCGATAGGCACTACTTTACATGCCCGATTGGTTAAATCGTGTCAATGCTCGTGTCAACGCGCACAATGCGGACATGCCCGGCCGGCGGACCGCCGATTCAACGACATTCCGCCCGGCCAACGGCGAACGATCGCACCGTTCTCGGCCGGTTCACCGCGCACCGCCCGCACCTCGCCAGAACCACAGCCGAAACCCCGCCGGAAATCCGACCGGCAGACCTGCAGACCGGCAGACCGGCATCCTGAACCGGGTTCAGCCGAGCAGGGCGAGCAGATCCTCCTTGGTGAGCGAGGCGACGGACGAGCCGGTCGCGGTGGCCGCAGCGTCCACAAACCGGCTGGCCAAGTCGGTTTTGGCCTTTTGCAGGTTGATGATGCGCTCCTCGATCGTGTCCTTGGCGACGATCTGGTACACGTTCACGTCCTGCGTCTGTCCGATGCGGTGCGCGCGGTCGGTGGCCTGGTTCTGCGCGGCCG
The DNA here is from genome assembly GCF_019331735.1 of Bifidobacterium miconis. GTDB lineage: Bacteria > Actinomycetota > Actinomycetes > Actinomycetales > Bifidobacteriaceae > Bifidobacterium > Bifidobacterium miconis. Next base: position 31,441 of record NZ_JAHBBH010000026.1, on the reverse strand, counting down.
CGTTCCACCACGGGTCGGCGTGCACGACCACGCACGCGCCGGTCAGGTTCAGGCCGGTGTTGCCGGCCTTGAGCGAGATGAGGAACACGGGGGTGTCGTCCTGATTGAACCGGTCGACCAGTTCGACGCGTTGCTTCTTGGGCGTGGCGCCGGTGATCATGTCGTATTCGACGCCGGCCGCGTGCAGCCGTTCGGCGATGAGGTCGAGGTAGCTGGTGAACTGCGAGAAGATGAGCATCTTCTTGCCTGCGTCGCGGCACGAATCGACGAGTTCGGTGATCGCGTCGAGCTTGGCCGACGTGACCTTCTTCGACGGGCGGCCCGGTTTGCGCGCGGGTCCGGCGCCCTGCGCGGGCGACGAAGGCAACGCCGACGGCACGGCCGCCGCAGAGGCCGCGGAAGCGGAAGCCTCGGACAAGGCACCCCCGACGCCGGAGCGCGCACGAGACTCGTCGTCGGAAGCCCCCGTGTTCTCGTAGATGAGCCGCGGATCGCAGCACACCTGCCGCAGTCGCGTCAGCTGCGCGAGGATCTGGATCTTGCCCGTGTTGAAGTCCTCGGGCTTCTGTTTGAGCACGACCGCGCGCAGCTGCTGCTCGAGCGCGGCGTACAGCTTGCGCTGTTCGCCTTCCAGTTGGACGGTGATCACGTTCTCGATCTTGTCGGGCAGATCCTTGAGCACCTGCGATTTGAGCCGGCGCAGGATGAACGGCCCGACGAACGCCTGCAGCTTGCCCTGCGCACGGCCGTCGCCGCTCAGGATCGGCATTTCGAACCGTTCGCGGAAGTGCGCGTACCTGCCGAGCATGCCGGGCATGAGGAAGTCAAAGATGCTCCACAATTCGCTCAGCCGGTTCTCGATCGGCGTGCCGGTAAGCGCGAACCGATGCCGCGCGCCGACCTGCCGCACGGCCTTGGACGCCTTGGTGGCCGCGTTCTTGATGTACTGCGCCTCGTCGAGCGCCATGCAGAAAAAGTCGATGCCCGCGTAGTCCTCGATGTCGCGCCGCAGCAGATCATATGACGTGACGAGCAGGTCGGGCATCACCGGAAGCGCCGCGTCGGCCGTGGCGTCCTCAACGCGCGCGTCCGTGGCCGGTGTGGTCGTCTCGGACGCACCGGCCACGGCCGTTCCCGTCGTCGCATCGGCGGCATCCGCACCGTCTGCCCCGTCGTGCGCCTGTACGAGCCGAATGCGGTCAAGCAGCGCGCGTCGGGACGCCTTGCCGCCGGCGACGGTTTCCACACGCAGATCGGGCGCGAATTTGGCCGCTTCGGCCGCCCAGTTGTACACAAGCGACGCCGGGCACACGATCAGGCTCGGCTGATGCGCCACCCGCGATTCGGCCTGCCGGGCGAGCAGGAACGAGAGCAGCTGCACGGACTTGCCGAGACCCATCTCGTCGGCGAGGATGCCGCCGAATCCCTTGTCGCACACCGCATTGAGCCAGCGGAATCCCTCGGCCTGATACGGTCGCAGCACATTCGCGAGCGCATCCGGCACACGGTATGTGGCCGGGTCGATCACGCGCAGGCCGTTCAGATAGGTGCGGAAACTGTCGTCCTTGCCCGCGTCGTCGACCTCGTGGTCGAGATAGTACGCCTCGTATGCGGGCACGTCGATCGCGCCCCGCTCGAAATCGGACGGTTTGATGCCGAGATCGGCGGACAGGTCGTCGACGGCGGTCGCGTCGACGTTGCGCAGGTCGACGAACGCGCCGTTGCCGAGCCGGTGGAACCGACGTTTCCTGCGATACGCCGCGAGCAGCGCGGGCACGTCGGCCGGGTCGATTTCGTCGGCGATCGGCGAGATGCGCACCAGATCGGATGCAACGGACAGCCCGAACCTGATGGTGGGCCGCGGCATGGCCGTCATGCCGTCGAACGCGGGGGTCGCGTACACGTCGCCGAGGCCGCGGAACACGGTGAGGCCTTCGGTGAGCAGCTTATAGATCGCCTCGTCGTCATCGTCGGGCAGCAGCGCGACGGGGCCTGCCGGGCGCGGGAAGTAGTGGAGCACTGCTTCGACGGCGAGCCGTTCCGTGTCCTTGTCGCGCCGCGCGTCGGCGGGAGTGCGGCCGATGCCGTCGAAGACGTGGAACATGTCGGTGCCGTAGTAGGCGCGCGCATCGCAGGAGATGCCATGCTGGTCGCGATCGAAGTAGAACGCGATGCGGCAGGGCACGCGCATGAGCCGACGCAGCGAGTCAGGCACGTCGACGGACAGCGCCGGTTCCGCGGACGGACCGGCTTCTTTCCCCTCGGCTGCATCGCTGTCGGGCTGGTCCTTGCCGGCACGAACGAGACCGGTGCCGCCATCGCCATGGGGCCCATCTTCGGGAACCCGCCCGTCGGCCTGCGTAGCCACACCGGCTGACCGATCCTCGGCCGTATGCCCGACGTCGGCGAGACCATCCGCGTTGGGCTGCGGGGATTCGGGCGCGACCAGATCGGGCAGCACGGTGCGCGCGAACAGGTCGGCGTCGGCCGCGTTGAGCATCATCGTCGACTGGTCGTTGCTGCCGCACAGCAGTTGCAGCAGTTCGCCGCGTTCGGCCATCGCGTCGCCGCAGCGGTAGATGACAGCCGGGCTCACGCCACCGTGCTCCCGCGCGAACATGGCGGTCTGCCGGCCGAGCGCGCGCGACTCGACGCTCACGTTCGCAAACGTCGCGTCGTCGGCTTCGATCACGGATCGCGGCAACGGCCGCACGATCATGTACGACGACGATTCGCCGGCGACGACCGCCTCCACGCACTGCGTGTGGCGGATCGCGTATCCGGTGATCTTCGGTTCGGCGTTTGCCTCGTCGGCGCCCGGCATGCCGGACAGCGTGCGTTGTCCGTTCACCGGCCGATCGGTCACCGGCACGACGGACAGTCCGGGATCCGGATCCCCGGCGACGACGCGGGTCGGCAGCGACGGCAGCATGAACCGTCCATCCGGTGCGTAGTCGATCGTGTCGTCGGCGCCGGCGTACAGATCGAACAGTTCGACGATCTCGTCGTCGGACAGCCGCAGTTCGGCATCGTCCGATTTGCGGCGATAGTACGAACGGTACGGATCGTCGCCGCCGACGCTGGCGCGAATGCGCACCGCCCTGCCGATCAGGTCGAGCACGCGGCGGGACCGTTCGTCGAACGCCTCGCGCGTATGCACGAACGCCAGCTTCTTGCCGTAAGAGACGAACTCGCGGCCGCGCACGGCCTGCAGCAGGCCGGCGATGTTCTTGACCACGTACGAGACGCCCGTCCCGTGCACGACGATGCGCAGGCGCACGTCCCAACCGTCGCCGTACGCTGCGGACACGCCCACACGCAGGCCGACGCTGTTCGGCGGCATGGTGCGGACGGCTTGCGCGCCGGCCGAGTTGCCGCCCGCCGTGCCGCCGGCGTCGGCGATCTTGCTGATTTCCTTGAGCAGGCCGAGCTGACGATCCTTGGAGGCTTGGGCGAGCGCGTCGTCGCGTTGGCGCATGAACAGGGCGAGCGGACGGGACGTGGCCGCCGACGCCTTGCGTTCGACCTCGTCCGCCGCGGAACCGGGAATGTTGCGGAACTCGTATGCGGCCTGGTTGTAGTGCATGATCAGCGCGATGACGTGCTTGCAGTATCCGCTGGTCGAACGGTCGAACGCGGGGCAGGTGCAGTGCGCTTTGACGACGTCGTGGGCGCGCGCGTCGATGTCGGCCCAGACGCGGTAGTCATCCTCCGACTCGTACGTGCTGGCGACGAGCGCGGCCAGTTCGATGCCCTGTGCGATCGGGGCGCTCGTGCATTCGTGCATGCGACCGGAGTCGATGACGTCCTGCGCGCGCCAGTAGGCGTTGCCGGCGAGATGCCGAAGCGTCTTGTCCGGGACGGCTTCGCTGAGGGAGCGCGAACCGCCGTAGGTGACGCCGGCGTCCTCGCCGTAGTCGTCGTAATCGTCGTAGCCGTACTCATCGTCGTCATCGTCGACGTCTCCCGTGCCGCGGCCGTCTCCGTACAGGCCGAGGAACTTCGCGATGTCCCGGTACGAGGGCCTGCCCTTGCGCGAACCAAAACCCATACTGGCCCCTTCCATGTCCGTTCTGTCCCGTGTGCTGTCGGCCACTGCCTTCCGACAGTAACACCTGTCTTTCATAACCGGACAAAAACAAAAGCCCCCTTCTTGAAAAGGGGGCTTGAGGAAAAGACGTCCAGCACTGTACCGGACTTAATGAAATAGGTTCTGACTACCCCTCAGTCACTTCGTGACAGCTCCCCTGACAAGGGGAGCCGAGAAAAAGGAATGAGGCAGATCAACCTGGCGTACTAGTCGCGATCGGCGATCGGACCCGGCCAAGCCGGCTCGTCTTCGGGCTCGCGGGCGGAGGCGATGGGCTCCTCCGGCCAGTGCTTGGCCGGGATGGTCTTGGGCTTGAACGGGAACTTTTCGGCGCGCATCTTCTCGTACGCGGCGATGTCGTCCTCATGCTGGAGCGTCAGGTCGATGTCGTCGTAGCCGTTCATCAGACGCCAGCGCACGTAGTCGTTGACCTCGAACGGCAACGTCACGTCGCCGCAGGTCACGGTGCGGTCCTCGAGCGAGACGGTCATCGTGCGGCCCGGCTCCTCCTCGAGCAGCTTCCACAGCAGCTCGACGGACTCCTGCGGCATGATCGCCGCCAGCACGCCGTTCTTCGCGGTGTTGCCGTAGAAGATGTCGGCGAAGCGCGGCGCGATGACCACGCGGAAACCGTAGTCATGCAGCGCCCACACGGCGTGCTCGCGCGAGGAGCCGATGCCGAAGTCCGGCCCGGCGACGAGAATCTGGCCCTTCGCATATTCGGGCTTGTTGAGCACGAAGTCCGGGTTGCGGCGCCATGCATAGAACAGCGCGTCGTCGAAGCCGGTCTTGGTGACGCGCTTCAGGAACACGGCCGGAATGATCTGGTCAGTGTCGACGTTGGAGCGGCGCAGCGGCACGCCCACGCCGGTCAAGGTGGTGAGTTTTTCCATACGTTTTCTCTTTCTGATGCCCTCTGTCACGAGGGCAGACAAGCTTGTTGCTCTTTCTCTCCCCCAGTCACCTGTCGGTGACAGCCCCCTCAACAGAGGGGGCCAAGGTGGGATGGGATGTGTTACAGGTCGGCCGGCGAGGAGATCGTGCCGCGGATGGCGGTGGCGGCGGCGACCTGCGGCGAGGCGAGGTGCGTGCGCGACCCCTTGCCCTGACGGCCCTCGAAGTTGCGGTTCGACGTCGAGATCGAACGCTCGTCGGGTACGAGCTTGTCGGGGTTCATGCCGAGGCACATCGAGCAGCCGGCGTTGCGCCATTCCGCGCCGAAGTCCTTGAAGATCTTGTCAAGTCCTTCCTTCTCGGCCTGCAGGCGCACGCGGGACGAGGCCGGCACGACGAGCACGCGGTGGATCGACTTGGCCTTGTGATGGCCCTTCATGATCGCCGCGGCCGCGCGCAGGTCGTCGATGCGACCGTTCGTGCACGAGCCGATGAACACGGTGTCGACCGGGATGCTCTTGATCGGCGTGCCCGGCTCGAGATCCATGTACTTGAGCGCGCGCTCGGCGGCGGCGCGCTTGGTCGCGTCCGCGATCTCGCTCGGCACCGGCACGTTCGCCGTGATCGGCAGACCCTGACCGGGGTTGGTGCCCCACGTCACGTAGGGTCCGAGCTTGGTCGCGTCAATGTCCACGACCTTGTCGAAGACGGCGTCGTCGTCGGTCTTGAGTGTCTTCCAGTACTCGACCGCGCGGTCCCACATCTCACCCTCCGGCGCGTGCGGACGGCCCTTGAGGTACTCGAACGTCGTCTCGTCGGGCGCGATCATGCCGGCGCGAGCGCCGGCCTCGATCGACATGTTGCAGATCGTCATGCGCTCGTCCATGCTCATCTTGCGGATCGCGTCGCCGCGGTACTCGATCACGTGGCCCTGGCCGCCGCCGGTGCCGATCTTCGCGATGATCGCGAGAATGACGTCCTTGGCGGTCGCGTCGGCCGGCAGCTCGCCGTTGACGTTGATCGCCATGGTCTTGAACGGCTTGAGCGACAGCGTCTGCGTCGCCATCACATGTTCGACCTCGGACGTGCCGATGCCGAACGCCAGCGCGCCGAACGCGCCGTGCGTCGAGGTGTGCGAGTCGCCGCACACGATCGTCATGCCCGGCTGCGTGAGGCCAAGGATCGGCGCGAACGCGTGCACGATGCCCTGATCGGCGTCGCCCAGCGGGTGCAGGCGCACGCCGAACTCCTTGCAGTTCTTCTCGAGCGTGCTCAGCTGCAGCGCGCTCGTCTTGTCCGGATTCGGTCGGTCGATGTCGACGGTCGGCGTGTTGTGATCCTCGGTGGCGATGAGCTGATCCACGTGACGCGGCTTGCGGCCGGCCAGTCGGAGGCCCTCGAACGCCTGCGGGCTGGTGACCTCGTGCATGAGCATCAGGTCGATGTACAGCAGATCGGGTGCGCCATCGCTGCCCTTGCGTACCAAATGATCGGCCCAGACCTTCTCGGCCAGTGTCGTTCCCATTCGGAATTCCTCCTAATTTTTTCCGCGAGGTCTTGTACTCTCGCGTCCTTCGTGGTATATAGCCTATGGTTCGAGCCCGGGGAAACGACCGGCAAGGCCGGTATATGAGATGCGTCACGGACACCGGCGCGCCCGAGCCGCACATCGACGACGTGAATTACAACACGAGCGAGGAATACGCGTTTTGCGTTTCACTATGTGAGATGGCATAATCGACCACTATGACTTCCTCCAATGCAGACAGCACCATGGCCGGCGAGCCGAACGAGCCGCTGAACGAGCCATTGCATGAGCCCAACGAGCCGGACGATCGCATGGACGGCGCCGCCGACACGACGGATGCGGACGCGAACGCAACAGACGCGTCCGACGCGACCGATGCGCCCGCAAACGACGGCGAAATCCACTCCGGCGTCGGCGTGCTCGACAAAACCGTAAAAATCCTCGACGCGCTCGAGTCCGGTCCGGCCACGCTCGGACAGCTCGTCGCCGCGACCGGACTGGCGCGCCCGACCGCGCACCGTCTCGCGATCGCGCTTGAACGTCATCGTTTCGTGCTGCGCGACCAGCACAGCCGCTTCGCGCTCGGCTCGCGCTTCGCCGAGCTCGCGGCCGCCGCCGGCGAGGACCGACTGCTCACCGCGGCCGGCCCGATCCTGCAGACGCTGCTTGACCGCACGGGCGAATCCGCGCAGATCTACCGCCGTCAGGGCGACCAGCGCGTGTGCATCGCCGCCGTGGAGCGCGCGTCCGGCCTGCGCGATTCGATTCCCGTCGGCGCGATGCTGTCGATGGAGGCCGGTTCCGCCGCGCAGATCCTGCTCGCGTGGGAGGATTCCGACCGCATGCACCAAGGCCTGCGCCACGCGAAGTTCAGCGCCGCCGCGCTGGCGGCCGTGCGCAAGCGCGGCTGGAGCGAATCGGTGAACGAACGCGAGGAGGGCGTGTGCTCGATCTCCGCGCCGATCCGCAACGCGTCCGGCCAGGTGATCGCCGCGATCTCGATTTCCGGCCCGTCCGGCCGCATGGGCAACGCGCCCGGCCGCCGCTACGCGCCGCTGGTGATGGCCGCCGGCAAGTACCTCACCGACGCGCTCATCAAGGCATCGTCCGGGCGCTGAGCTTCACCGCGGACCGGCGATAACCCGTTGACTGCAAATACGCAAGAAGCCCCCTCACATCGAGGGGGCTTCTTGCGTATGAGATCAGCGTTCCGACGAACAATCCAGTGGACTGTTCGCAGCCGGAGCGCCGTCAGTCACGACGCGCTGGGCACAGCACGCTGACGGAAGTCAGCGTTCCGATCTATTGACGGCGGAAATGATCGCCTTGAGCGAGCTGGTGATGATCGAGGAGTCGATACCGACGCCCCAGATGATCTGGCTCTCCGCGTCCTCGCCGACCTGTGCCTCGACGTACGAGGCGGCCATCGCGTCGGTGCCGACGGACATCGTGTGCTCGACGTAGTCCATCACCGACACTTCGATGCCGAGGTTCGAGATCGCGTTGATGAACGCGGCGATCGGGCCGTTGCCGATACCGCTCAGCTCGCGCACGACCGGCTCGCCGGCGTTGGACGCGCCCACGCCGCGGTCGAGCAGCTTCGCCTTGAGCACGGTGTCCGAACCGTCCTCGCCGGAGGAGACCGACACCTTGAGCAGCTTCAGACGGCCCCACTGCTCGAGGCTCTCGTCGCGGTGATCGCCCACGACCGCGCCGGCCGCCGTCGCGCCCGACTCCTCGACCGGCAGGTACTCGTCCTTGAACAGGCGCCAAATGTCCTCGTCCTTGACTTCCTTCTTGGTCTCGTCCGCGTACTTCTGCACGATCTTGTCGAACTCCACCTGCAGGCGCTTCGGCAGGTCGAGGTTGTGGTTCGTCTTGAGCAGGTAGGCCATGCCGCCCTTGCCGGACTGCGAGTTGACGCGGATGATCGCCTCGTACGTGCGGCCGATGTCCTTCGGGTCGATCGGCAGGTACGGCACGAGCCACACGAAGCTGTCGAGATCGGCGCCGGCGCGGTCCGCGGCCACCTGACGGGCCTCGAGGCCCTTCTTGATGGCGTCCTGATGCGAGCCGGAGAACGCGGTGAACACGAAGTTGCCCGCGTACGGGTGACGCTCGGAGATCTTGATCTGGTTGCAGTACTCGACCGTCTTGCGGATCTCCGGCACGTTCGAGTAGTCGATCTGCGGGTCGATGCCCTGCGTGAGCAGGTTCAGGCCGAGCGTGACGAGGTCGACGTTGCCGGTGCGCTCGCCGTTGCCGAGCAGGCAGCCCTCGACGCGGTCCGCGCCGGCCAGCACCGCGAGCTCGGTGGCGGCCACGCCCATGCCCTCGTCGTTGTGCGGGTGGAGGGACAGCACGATCGAATCGCGGTCGTTGAGGTTGTTGGAGACGTACTCGACCTCGTCGGCGAAGACGTTCGGCGTGGTCATTTCCACGGTCGCCGGCAGGTTGATGATCATCTTGTGCTCGGGGGTCGGCTTGATGACGTCGATCACCGCGTTGCACACCTCGACCGCGTACTCCGGCTCGGTGCCGGTGAACGATTCGGGGCTGTACTCGTAGTACAGGTCGATGCCCTTGGCCTCGCCCTCGAGATGCTTGCACAGTTCGGCCGCGTCGATGGCGAGCTGCTTGATCTCTTCCTTGTTCTTGCGGAAGACGACCTCGCGCTGCAGCACGGACACGGAGTTGTAGAAGTGCACGACCGCGCGCTTGGCGCCCTTGAGGGCCTCGTACGTGCGGCGGATGAGGTGCTCGCGGCACTGCGTGAGCACGACGATGGTCACGTCGTCCGGGATCAGCTCGCGTTCGATGAGCATGCGGATGAAGTCGAAGTCCGTTTCGGACGCGGACGGGAAGCCGACTTCGATCTCCTTGAAGCCCATGGAGACGAGCAGGTTCCAGAAGCGCAGCTTGCGCTCGGAGTCCATCGGGTTAACGAGCGCCTGGTTGCCGTCGCGCAGGTCAACCGAGCACCAGCGCGGGGCGCGCTCGAGACGCTTGCCCGGCCACGTGCGCTGCGGGTAGTCGAACGGCACCTGCTTGTCGTAGGCGACGTACTTGTTGTACGGCATCTTGCTCGGCTTCTGCGGGTCGCCGATGAATCGCGCCGGAGGCAGCAGCGGGTCGTTGTTCCCTCCGTTGGACGCTGCGGCGACCGCCGCAAGATCAAATACCGATGATTGATCCTGACCCATCACTCCTCCTTTTCTTGGAATTGCGCCGGTGGTTCAGCCCGGCCGTATCGTTTACGCGTACGTAACATGTACAACCTTCCATCATACCGGCCCGACACCGGCAAATCGCCGTAATTCCGGCATTTGGAGCATACGGACAGCAACACGGGCGGATACGGAAGCGATCGGCGGGCGGCGCGAATCATACGCAACATGAACCGAACGCAACGCAAACGTGAGGCTTCCGCGCGGATCGCACGCATCGTCCGGCGCAGGCCGCCGCGGCACGGTTCAATGGGACGCATGACACGCTCCCCCAAAACCCAGCAGTCGCCGGCCGCGCACACCCCGCTGCGATTCCGCCGCGACGGCAGCTTCCGCATCCTGCAAATGGCCGACATCCAGGACGGCCCGAACGTCAAGCCCGACACGATCCGCATGATCGAGGCCGCGATCAAGGCCGCCGATCCGGACCTCATCGTCTTCACCGGCGACCAGATCCGCGGCTACGACCCCGCCTACATCGACACGTTCCTGCGCCGCCGCGGCGAAAACCCGGGCGCGAAGGTGCGTCTGGTCACCGAAGTCGAGGCGAAGCTGCAGGGCGTCAAGCGACGCATCGCCGCCCGGCGCAACCCCGACCTGCCGCCGTCCGAGGACGTCGTCACGCTCGACGACCTGCTCGACGACACCCGGCAGAAGGTGCGCGACACGTTCAGCGCGTTCCTCTCCCCCGCGATCAAGGCCGGCGTGCCGTTCGCCGCGACGTACGGCAACCACGACTTCCAGTGCGGCATCCTCGCCGACGAACAGGACGACATCTACCGCGAGTATCCGGGCTGCATGAACCCGAAGCCGGGCGCGAGCGAGCTCGCCATCGAGCCGGGGACGTTCGCGCTGCCGGTCGAATCGTCCGACGGCTCCGGCCGCGTCGCGATGAGCGTGACGCTGATCAACTCCGGCGACTACGCGGGCAAGCCGGAGGAAAACGACGCGCAGTACCCGCGCTACGTCGCCAATTCGCGCGGGCTCGATCTGGCCGACTCCGACGGCTACGGCACGCCGAGCGACGAGGCGGTCGCGTGGCTGGGTGACGTGCAGCGCGAGTTGGCGGAGCGCAACGGCGACGGCAAGCCGGTGCCGACGATCGCCTTCCAGCACATCCCGCCGCAGGAGTTCTACGACTGCCTCAAGGAAGTGCCCGCGTGGACGCCGAACGCGGTGGAGGGCGCGCGCAACTACGCGGGCCACTGCTACGTGCTCAACCACGAGGTGTGCCGGCCGGGTTCGCGGCTCGGCGAGGCGATCGGCTGCGCGGACGAGAACGTGGGCGAAGTGGACGCGATGCGTCGCGCGGGCGGCTATTTCGCGCTGTTCTGCGGCCACGACCACAAGAATTCGTTCGTCGGGCACGTCGACGGCATCGATCTCGGCTATGCGCCGACCTGCGGCTTCGAATGCTACGGCCCGAAGTCGCGCTACCGCGGCGTGCGCCTGTTCGAATTCCGCGAGGACGATCCGCAGCTGTACGTGACGCGCATGCTCACGTGGGGCGAGCTGGTCGGCCGTTATTCGGGCAACGAACTGCGCGTGTTCTTCGAGGACCATTGCGTGACCGGCGCAGTGAGCCTGCGCAACGAGCTGCGCCGGCCGCAGGTGTTCGCCGGCGTCGCGATCGGCACGACGGCCGCGTTCGCGGCGATCGTGCGCGCCGCGCTGCGGGCCGGCAAGAGTCGCGGCATATCGTCGGCGCGCCGACGGTAACGGCGACCGACGAGACAACGATAAACGGCGACCGGCGACGATCATGGCGACCGACCGGGCATGGAAGCTGCGCGGCAATACGGGCCGCGCGGCTTCCATGCATGTCATGGTACGATAGTAGTTGTCAGATGTCTGATCAATCAGCGCAGAGTCGTCAACGCCTGACCGGCACACGCCCGCAGGGCGGACGGCGCTTCGCCGCGGCCAGCACCGGACAACACCTCCCCGATGGAACCCGGCAGAATCTTCCGCCGGCCCAAAATGTATCACAATAGGCGCAAGACCTGGTCGTGCGTTGTGTTTGCGCACTATTGTGGTTCATACAAGCCCGCCGAGGGGAACGGCGGCAATCAGTGCAACAACAACGTCGTACCCCCGCAAGGGCGAACAAGACAAGGAGCGCATCATGAGCAACCCATCCGGTTCGGCCGCACTCAAAACGCCGGACCAGACCGGGAACCGCACCCAGACACCGGGCGACGAAGTCTTGGGCGACTACACCCAGCAGGAACTGGCGATGCTGGCCCGCCTCTCGTTGCAGCACGCGCCCACCGTCTCCGCGCGCAGCCGCTGCGACGAGACGATGGACGCCATCAAGTCCTATATCCTGCACGAACACCTGCAGCCCGGCGACGTGCTGCCGACCGAAGCGCAGCTGTGCGACACGATCGGAGCCTCCCGATCCTCGGTGCGCGAGGCCGTGCGCAAGCTCGAGGCGCTGAACATCGTCAAGGTGGAGCACGGCAAGGGCACGTTCGTCGGGTCGCTGTCCCTGGACCCGATGGTGGAGACGCTCGCCTTCCGTTCCATGGTGTCCGTGGGCAAGAACTTCGCCGACCTGCAGGACGTGGTCCAGCTGCGCCGGTTCCTGGACCTCGGCTGCGCCGACGAGGTGGTGGCCTCCCTGGCGAACAGCGAGCAGCCCCATCTCATGGAGCTCGCCGATTCCATGACCGCCACCGCGAAAGACGGCAAAACCTTCCTCGCGCTGGACATCGACTTCCACATGGGCATTCTCGACTCGATCGGCAACACCATCGTCAAGCAGATGGTCCGGTCCCTCTGGCTGGTCCACATGGCGGTGCTCCCCCAACTCGGGCTGCCGGTGTCCAGCGAGCTCGACCGCACCGCATCGGCCCACCGCCGCATGCTCGACGCCGCGCTGGCCGGCGACGTCGAGGCGTATCGCCAGGCCGTCGTCGACCACTACGAGCCCATCGAATCCATCCTTCGGCAGCGCATCGAGGACGGCGACGAGTAATCCTCCCGCTATCCTCCCGCTCGCTTCCACCGCTTTCATTCCTCTTCATTCCGCGTCCGACGCGCATCCCGTACGCGTCACAAGGCGGGGTCGGCTCCGGACATTTCCGGAACCGACCCCGCCTTTGCATTGGAGGAGAACAGAAAAGGAAGGAAACGAATACCGGCCGCCGAGCCGTCAATCCGGTCGGCGCCAGCGGTTTGGACTCAGTCGATTACGGTGGAGGCGCTCACCTCCTCGGCGGTGCGCACCGGTTCCAGGCCGCATTCACGCAGCACGCCGGCCACGGCCTCCACGTTCGCGCCCGTCAGCGCGCGCACCGGATTGGGCATCTGGTTGGTCTCGAACACGCCGAGCAGTGCCATGGCGGTCTTGAACGCGCCCACGCCGGCGCCGAAGCCGGAGACGCCGGAGGTGACGTTCACGATGTTCATCAGCGCGGCGAGCTTGTCCTGCTCGGCGCGCACGGTGGCCCAGTCGCCGGCCTCATAGGCCCGCCACATGCGCACGTAGCCGGTGCACTCCACATTGCCCAAGCCCGGCACGCTGCCGTCGGCGCCGGCCATGTACGCGCCGTCCACGACGACCTCCTGACCGGTGAGCAGCACCAGCGGATGGCCGGCCTTGCGGTTGGCGTCGCACAGGAAGCGGAAGGAGATGTCGTCGTTGGAGGAGTCCTTGACACCGGCGAGCACGCCGTCGAGGCCGAGGCGGATGAGCAGGTCGCCGGGCAGCTTGACGTGCACGCATACGGGGATGTCGTAGGCGAACAGCGGCAGGTCCACGGCCTCGTGGATGAGGCGGAAGTGGTGCTCGATTTCGGGCAGGCCGCCGAGCGCGTAGAACGGCGCGGTGGCCACGATGGCGTCGGCGCCGAGTTCGGCGGCCACCTTGGCGTGTTCGATGACGCGCTCGGTCTCGGTGTCGATGCAGCCGACGAGCACCGGCACGCGGCCGGCGGTGAACTCGATGGCGGCCTCGATGATCTCGCGGCGACGGGCGTCGGTGCTGAAGGCCACCTCACCGGAGGAGCCGAGGAAGAACAGGCCGTTGACGCCCGCATCGACCAAACGGTCGATGGAGCGCTTGAAGCTGGCGCGGTCGAGCTGGCGGTCGGCGGTCAGCGGGGTCACGACCGGGGGAATCACGCCGCGGAAAGTGGTGTTCATGATGGTTTCCTTGTGTTTGGTATGTTCGTTTCGTCGGTGAGGGACGTTATGAGGGACGTCGGGTTGGATTCGGGGATGGAGCATTGGGTTCGGACGTCCGGGTGCCGCACGGACGCCGCCGGCGACGCTCAGATGCACTCCTCCGGCGTCGGATGCAGCAGCGACGGCGCCGCGCCCAACAGCAGTTTCGTGTAGTCGTCCTGCGGGTTGTTCAGCACATCCCGGGCCAAACCGTGCTCGACGATGGTGCCGTGGTTCATCACGACGATTTCGTCCGAGACGTAGCGGACGGTCTGGATGTCGTGGCTGATGAACACCATCGACAGTCCGAGCGACTTCTTCAGGTCGGACAGCAGATTGAGAATCTGCGCGCGCACAGACACGTCCAGCGCGGAGGTCGGCTCGTCGGCAATGATCGCGTCCGGGTTGAGCGAGAGCGCGCGGGCGATGGCCACGCGCTGCCGCTGGCCGCCGGAGAGCTGCCCCGGCAGCGCGTTGAGCGCGGACTTCGGCAGGCCGACCATGTCGATGAGCTCGTAGGCACGCTTGCGGCGGGCCGCAGGATCGCCGAGCTTGTGCACCACGAGCGGGTCCATGAGCTGGTCCTGCACGCTCATGCGGGCGTTGAGCGCGGTGGCCGGATCCTGGAAGACCACGGAGACCACGCGGCCGATGTCCATGCGCTCCTTGGCGGTGCGCTTGGTCACGTCCTGCCCCTTGAAGAACACGTGGCCGCCGGTGACGGACTGCAGGCCGCACATCACGTTGGCCGTGGTGGACTTGCCGCAGCCGGACTCGCCCACGATGCCGATCGTGCGTCCGGGCATGAGCTTGAGGTTCACCTTGTTGACCGCCGTCACCTTTTTGGGATGGAACAGCGTGCCGGCGCGCGTGGTGAACACGACTTCGGCGTCTCGCAGCTCGATGATCGGGGTCGCGCTGCCGTTGGCGTTGCTGGTGGTTGTGCTGCTCATCGCTGTGCTCCCTTCAGGGCTTCCGCAGCCTCCCGGGCGGCCACTTCCGGAGTCGGTGCGAACCAGTCGTAGGTGAATGCGGGCGCCGGCGCGGGCTCCGGGTCGTCCGGCAGACAGGCCACCATGTGCTGGGTGCCGGGCACGCGCTTCATGACCGGGTGGACGTCGAGTCCGCGGTCCGGGTGCGAGGAGCGCGGCGCGAACCGGTCGCCCTTGGGGAAGTCGGCCGGTGAGGGCACGGTGCCGGGCACCTGATGGAGGCGTCCCTGTCCGGCCTCGATGGAGGTCACGGAGCCGAGCAGGCCGCGCGTGTACTCGTGACGGGGATCGGTGAGGATCTCCTTGGTGGATGCCTGTTCGACGACCTGACCGGCGTACATGACGGTCACCGAGTGGGCGACCTTGGCCACGAGCGCCAGATCATGGCTGACGAAGATCATCGCGAAGCCGAGCTTCTCGCGCAGCTCGTTGAGCAGGTCGATGACCTGCTTCTGCACGGTCACGTCGAGCGCGGTGGTCGGCTCGTCGGCGATGATGAGCTTCGGGTCGCGGGTCAAGGCCATGGCGATGAGCACGCGCTGGCGCTGGCCGCCGGACAGTTCGTGCGGATAGGACTCCAGCGTGCGCTTCGGGTCGAGGCCCACCAGTTCGAGCAGCTCCTCGGCGGTGCGGGTGCCACCGCGCTTGGTCAACTGCTTCATCTGCGCCTTGATGAGCATGGACGGGTTGAGGCTGGAGAGCGCGTCCTGATAGATCATGGCGATCTCGTGTCCGCGCAGGGCGTTGTGCTCCTTGGGACTCATGCCCACGAGGTTCTTGCCGTCGAACAGGATCTCGCCACTGATCTCGGCGCGCGGGTCGAGCAGGCCCATGATGGCCAGCGAGGTGATGGACTTGCCGCAGCCGGACTCGCCCACCAAGCCCATGGTCTGCCCGGCGCGCACGGCGAAGGACAGGTGGTCGACCACGTTCACGTCGCCGTGGCGCGGGAACTTGATGCACAGGTCGCGCACTTCGATGACCGGCTTGGCTTGGGACAGCGGGATGAAGCGGTCCTTGCGCTTGAGCTCGGCCTCGCGCAGCTGCGCGAGACGCCGGTCGAGGCTTTCCTTCTGGGCGGCGTAGGCGGCCACCGGGTCCACGAGCAGGCGGTCCTCCTTGCGGCTGAGCTCCCTGCCCTCCTCGCTCTGCTGGATGGGGGCGGTGGGCGCGGCCACCATGGCGTCGGTGATGCCCTCGGACAGGATGTTCAGGCACAGCACGGTGATCATGATCGCCAGGCCCGGGAACATGGCCTGCCACCAGTAGCCGTAGAGCACGCCGGCCTTGGCGGAGGACAGGATGTTGCCCCAGGTCGGGGTCGGCTCGGGGATGCCCGCGTTGATGAACGACAGGGACGCCTCGAACACGATCGCGTCGGCCACGGACAGCGTGGTGAAGACCATGACGGGGGCCGCGATGTTGCGCGTGACGTGCTTGACCAGGATCCACGGCGCGCGTGCGCCGGAGACGATCACCGCGCGCACGTAGTCCTTGCCGTATTCGCTGATGATGTTGGCGCGCACGATGCGGGCCACCTGCGGCACGTACAGCACGCCGATGGAGATGATGATGCCGATCATCGACTGTCCGAGGATGGAGACGAACACGGCGGCGAGCGCGATGGTCGGCACGGACATGACCACGTCGATCAGTCGCATGATGATTTCGGACACCCAGGTGCGCGAGACCGCGGCCACGGCGCCGATGACGGAGCCGACGACGAGGGCGAACGCGATGGAGCTCAGGCCGATGACCAGCGAGTACCGTGCGCCGTAGATGACGCGGGAGAAGACGTCGCGGCCGAGGTTGTCGGTGCCGAACCAGTGGTCGGCGGTGGGCGCCTGATAGCTGAGGGTGATTTCGGTGGGGTTGTGCGGGGTCACGACGGACGCGAAGATCGCGGCCAGCGCGAGCAGCGCGATGACGATGACGGAGATGCGCGTGCCGATGCTCATGCTCGACCAGCGCTTGACCCTGACCTTGGTGTTGGGCTTGCTGAATTCGCGGGTTGCGTTGTTGCTTCCGAGCATCGTCACACCGTCCTGATTCGCGGGTTGATGAGGACATAGAGCAGGTCGACGATCACGTTGACCACCATGAAGGCCAGCGCCACGACCAGTGCCACGCCCTGCACGAGGGTCGGCTGGTTGTTGTTGATGCCGTCGAACATCGCGGTGCCCATGCCGGGCAGGGCGAAGATGACCTCGATGACGATGGCTCCGCCCATGAGGTAGCCGATCTTCATGCCGAGCATGGTGACCGGGGTGATCAGGGCGTTGCGGAACACGTTGCGGGCCACGACCACGCGCTTGGGCACGCCCGCGCCGATGGCGGTGCGCACGTAGTCCTTGTCGAGCTCCTCGACCATGGACGTGCGGATGATGCGGGTGAGCGAGCCGGCCACGGGCAGGCCAAGCGCGAAGCTGGGCATGGCCATGCGGGCCAGATATCCGGTCGGATCCTGGGTGAAGGCGGGCAGCTCGCCGGCGCCGGGCAGCCAGGCCATTTTGATCTGCAGCACGTAGATGAGCAGCACGCCGAGCCAGAAGGACGGGGTGGCGATGGCGATGATGGAGACCACGCGGATGGCCTGATCGACCCATGTGTCGCGGTAGAGGGCGGCCAGCACGCCGAAGATGACGGCGAAGACGATGGCGATGAGCAGGCCGATGAAGGTCAGCTGGAGGGTGATGGGGAACGCGGTGGCGATGCGGCCGCTCACCGGGTCCTTGTTGACGCCGTAGACGCCGAGGTCGCCGCGCAGCAGGCCGCCGAGGTAGGAGAAGAACTGCTCCCACCAGGGGCGGTCGAAGCCCATTTCGTGCCGGTAGGCGGCGAGCGCCTGCGGGGTGGCGTTTTCGCCGAGGGCGGCGACGGCCGGGTCGTATTGGGAGAAGGACATCAGGAAGTAGACCAGCAGGGTCACTCCGAATGCCATGAACGGCAGGGCGATCAGTCGTCTGCCGAGGAGGCGTAGCAGGTTGTTCAATGGGACTCCCTTGTCGGATGTTCAGACAGGTGATTCAGGGTGGTTCATGATGGCTTGCAGACCAGTACTCTGTCGGGCTTAAACCGCTGCATTCCTTTTCCTCGGCGCCCCTTGTTAGGGGAGCTGTCACGAAGTGACTGAGGGGTAGTCAGGACCCATCGCATCAGGTCCGAAGACCAGCTCGGCAACGGCATGGCCCTCCCGTCTCGCGGACGTTCAATGGCCCGCGGGACGGGAGGGCCTTCGATGGCTACGAGGTCTGCCGGGCGACGCTGCCGGTTACTTGTTCAGCTCGGCGTTCACGAGGTTGATGCCGGTGGAGCCGATCGCGTCGACGCTCTTGAACACGCCCTTCTTGAAGGCGGTGGTCGTCTGGCGGTGGAACAGCGGGTAGAGCGGAACCTCCTCGCTGAGCAGGTCGAAGCACTGGTTCCAGTAGTCCTGGCGCTCGTCGTCGGTGGAAGCGGCCAAGGCCTTGTCCATGAGCTCGTGGAGCTTGGTGTAGCCCTCGGATCCGTTCCAGAAGGTGCGGGTCTTAGTCCAGGCGTTGTCGCCGTACCACCAGTTCATCAGCAGGTCGGGGTCGTTGCCGAACACGGACGGGTCGCCGGGGGCGAGCACCATCGAGAAGTCGGCGCCTTCCTTGTCGGTGATGTTCGGGTAAAGGGCGGAGGACGCCATCGACTGGATGTCCACGTTCATGCCGATTTCGGCCAGATCGTTCTTGATCTGCGGGGCCAGCTGGGTGATCCAAGAGTGGTCGGTGGTGTAGAGGGTGAACTTGAGCTCACCGGTGACGCCGGCCGACTTGAGCAGCTCCTTGGCCTTCTCCACGTTCTTGGTGTAGACGTTGCTGGCCTTGTGGTAGTTCGAGAAGTTCTCGGGCAGGAAGCTGGTGGCCGCGGAGGCCTGGCCGGACATCTGGTTGTCGATGAGCTTCTGGGCGTCGATCGCGTAGAAGACGGCCTGACGGACCTCCTTCTTGTCGAACGGGGCCTTCTTGGTGTTGAACATGAGGAACGGCAGATTGAAGCCCTGCACGGTCTCCAGTTCGGAGCCGGAGGATTCGAGGGTCTTGAAGGCGTTGGCGGGCACCATTTCCATCACGTCCACCTTGCCGGCCTGCATGGCGGTGACGCGGGCGGTGTCGTCCACGGACACGTTCCACACCATGTGCGCGGTCTGGGCGGGGTGGTCGCCGTTGTACTGGTCGTTCTTGTCGAACTTGACCTGCTGGTCGGTGATTTCCGTGTACTTCCACGGGCCGGAGCCGACCGGCTGGGCCTTGAGGTCCTCGTCGCTCATCGAGGAGGGGACGATCTGGATGAGGGCGAGGCGCTGCTTGAACATCGGGAACGCGCGGGTGAGCTTGAAGGTCACTTCAGTGTCGGACTTGGCCTCGACGGAGTCGATGAAGTCGAGCATGGAGACGTACAGGCTGCCTTCGGCGGTGGTGCGCTTGTAGGAGGAGACCACGTCGTCGGCGGTGACCGCGGTGCCGTCGGAGAATTTGGCTCCGTCGCGCAGCGTGACCACGTACTCGGTGTCGGACACCTGCTCCGGCTCGCCGGCGGCGAGCGCGTTGAACACGGAGTAGTCCGTGTAGTTGAGCGCGTACAGCGGTTCGGTGACGTGCCAGTTGCCGGCCATGGCGAGCGCGCTGGACGTGGTGGAGGGCGAGAAATCGCGGGTTGCGTATGCGACCTGCGCCGTGATGGTGTCGGATACGGCAGTGCCGGTGCTTGCCTTGCCTTGGGTGGCGCCGCCGCCCCCGCCGCATCCGGCGAGCAGCATGAGGCCCGCGACGGTCGCCGCCACGGCAGCCTTGAACTTTCCGGTCTTCCTGAGCATTGGTTCTCCTCGTCGTTGAGTGCAATATAGGACCATCGTTCGAAACGAGACGGTGCCTTTCCTGATGTGAGATGGGTGATGCTGATGGTGGATGATGATTGCTGATGGTTGGTGATGATGGGTTCTCTCCATGCCGATCCCTCGGTTGGGGGTCCTGAGAGCCCTGAACGTCGTCGTCGAACTTTCTTAATGATAAGACGTCTGATGTCTGATTTCAAGTCGGGAGTGTTGCGGGTCGCGTCGGAAGATGCCGAGACGGAAAAACGGCGGGCGCCATGGTCGGAAACGGCCGAACATCAGCCGGCAATCGACCATCGCGCCCGCCACCCGGGTTGCGCGTCTACAGCTGCGCCACGAACCAGCGCGTGATGCTGGTCGGATGCGTGATCGCGGTGCCCACCACGGCGGCCCATGCGCCGGCCGCCATCACCTGCCGCAGTTGGGTGGGCGTGTGGATGCGCCCCTCGCACAGCACGGGCACGTCGGGGAACGCCTCGATCATCCGGCCGAGCAGTTCGACATCCGGACCGTCGGTTTTCGGACGATCTCCCGTATAGCCGGACAGCGTGGTGGAGATGATGTCGGTGCCGGCCTCGACCGCGCGCTCGGCGTCGGCGAAACTGCCGCAGTCGGCCATCACGAGCACGCCGTCATCGTGCAGGGCGCGCACGGTGTCCGCATAGGTCAGCCCGTCCGGCCGGGGCCGTCCGGTCGCGTCGATGGCGACGATGTCCGCGCCGGCCGCCGCGCAGCAACGTGCGTGACGCAGGGTCGGCGTGATGTACACGCCCTCCTCACCGTCCTTCCAGATGCCGATCACCGGCACGCTCACCTGCCCTTTGATGGCGGCGATGTCCGCCAATCCCTGACAGCGGATACCCACGGCGCCGCCCTCGACGGCCGCCATCGCCATCTGCGCCATCGTCTCCGGATGGCGCAGCGGCTCGCCCGGATACGCCTGACAGCTCACCACGAGCCCGCCCTTGATGCGTTCAATCGCCTGATGCATGGCATTGCTCCTTACCCCCTCCTCGGCTCCCCTGGTCAGGGGAGCTGCCGGCGAAACCGACTGAGGGATAGTTATTCGAAACCACAGTGAATGCAGCGCAGTCGTTACCGAGACTGCGCATGCCGATGAGCGGCAACCGCCGCGCCGATGAGCGGCGCATCGCCGCCGAGTTCGCCTTCGACCAACGGCGTGGATTTGACCAGCGCGAGCGCCGATTCCGTGAATCCGTCGCGCAGGGCGTCCCACCAGACCGGCCCGGCCTTGACCACCGAGCCGGACACCACGATCACGTCCGGATCGATGAGGTTGCCCATGCCGCCAATGCACTCGCCGAGCGCACGGGCGCTGTCGGCCAGCACCTCGCGGGCCAGCCTTTCGCCCGCTGCAGCGCGCGCGGCCACGTCCGCGCCGCTGGCGACCGGTCCCGGAACGTCGCCGTCAGCCGCATCGTCGGCAGTCGTCGACTCCCCCGCGCGCATCGCTTCGCAACGTCGGTTGTACAGATCCTTGATCCCCGTGCCGGACGCCACCGGTTCGATATGCCCTTCGCCGGTGCCGCACGAGCACGGGAATCCGCGTCCCAGCGCGCTCGGCACATGCCCGGCGTGGCCGGCCACACCGTGCGCGCCGGTGAACAGCGCACCGTCCGTCACGATGGCGCCGCCGATGCCGGTGCCCACGCCGATCGAAAGCACCACGGACTTGCCGCGCCCGGCACCGTAACTGGCTTCGCCGAGCCCGTGCGCGCCCACATCGCCGATCATGCGCACCGGCAGATCGGTGACGTGCGCGAACGCGTCGTAGATGCGCTGCCCGCGCCAGCCGGGCAGAATGTCGATGGCGGCGACAATCACGCCGGTTTCGCCGTCCGGCACGCCGGCCGCCGCGATGCCGATGCCCGCGATCGTCAGTCCATCGGCCGCGGCGCGCTCCAGCTGACGTACGGCGAGCGCCACGATGCGCTTCTTAAGATCGTCGCCGCCGCGCGCGGCCTCGGTCGGCATCTCGCAACGTCCCGTCACCACGGGCGTCCCGTCGTCCGCAATCGGCAGCGTCACGAATCCCGAGGCGACTTTGGTGCCGCCGATGTCGAACGTCAGGTACGTGGACGAAACGGCCCCGCTCATGAGGTCGCCGCCTTGTCGACCGCCTCATGGATGCGCTTCAGATAGCCGAGCCGTTCCTCGATGGTCGCGTCCGCGGGAACGCACACTTTGGCGCCCAGATAATCGAGTGGGGTTTCCTGTTCGTGCGCGGCCCGCACGGTTGCCTCGATCGCCGCGGCGTCCATGAGCGAGGTCGGCTCGTCCGGGTTCATGGGCAGGTGCCCGTCGATCCATCCATATCCGTACTGGGTTTCCTCCGGCCCGGCCCCGGAGAACATGAGGCCCGTGAGCACGCCGGCCTGCGCGGCCTGGGTCACATGGTCGACCGCGGTGGCGGCGGCGCGGCCCTCCACTACGGAGCGCCCCCAGTTCACGGTCAGGCCGACGCCGGCCTGCAGGCACAGGTCGATCTCGTCTTCGATGGACAGGAATCCCTTTTCCGGCTTCTGCCCTTCGATGTATTTGTCGCAGTGTTCGATTACCAGTGCGGCCCCGGACCAGTCCCACCACGACATCTCCTCCAGCGAGGCGGCCATCGCGTCGCGGCTGGCCCGAGCGGTGGGCGCCGAGTGGATCTCGACGAATCGGACATCCTGGGCGCCGCGCCATTGCGCGAATTCCGCGAGCGCGTGGCACACCCGCGCCATGAAGTCGAGCGCGGCCCCGCGTCCGGCTTCGTCCGGGCTGGCGAGGCCGAAGTCCGGGTCTTTCCAGACGTGCTGCATGGTGCCGGGGATGGCGGTGATGGTGTTGCCGTGCCAGTGCTCGGGCAGGATTCCAGCCAGCCAGAGGTGATCCGCAGCGGTTGCGAAGTCGCCAGGGAAAGGCAGCTCGGTGCCGGCGATCCACGATTGTTGCCCGAGCAGGTTGTAGTAGTCCTCCTGGGCTTCTCGCCCGCGAGGCAGCGACGCGTAGGCGCCGACGACGAATGGCGGCATGCTGGTTTCCTCCTTGAAAAGCTGGTGCCTAGACATGCCTATCTTACTATCATCAGACGTCTGATGTCTAATCTCCGGAGCGTCCGACTATCGCGACGCCCGAACAACACCCTTCACCCCGGCCGCATCGGCGATCCGGCGGCCGGTGAACGTTGTTCCGTCAACAATTATCGCAAACCGTCGGCAACCGCCGGAATCCATCAGCCCGGCAGCAGCGGCCCTTCTATCTGAACAAACTCACGCCGCGCCGCGACATGCAGTACGCGTTGCCGAGCCACGTATGCCGCGAATTCGGCCACACCGCGCCCAGCCGCGGCGCGTTCTGGCTCATCCAGATGCTCGGCACGCGGCCGTCGGCGCTGCGCGAGCCAAGCAGGTTGAACCCGTTCTTCTCCAGCAGCCACTCCGGATGCTGCGTGGCGATCGCGAGGCCCTCCTCGAGCGTGAGCGGCGTGCGTTCGTCCGAGTCGATGAGCTTGCGCGCCACGTCCGGCTCGCGGTTGATGTAGCACGTGCCGGTGTGAGGCTCGACGACCAGATAGAACGGGCCTTCCGGCGGCTCGAAGCCGTCCTGCGGCAGGAAACTGGCGATGTCGCGCGGCGGCATCGTCGTGAAGCCGGCCATGCGGTTGATGCTGGTACGCGCGATCAACGACTCGGGCGAGACAAGCTCGCGCGTCGGGATGAGCAGAATGTCGGCGCCGAGCCGGTGCTGCGGGTCGTCGGCGTCCGGATCGCACTGTTCGAGCGCGTCGATGAGCGGCCGCGCGAGCGCGCGGAACGCGGCGGCGGAGATGTCCGCCACGTCCGGGTACCCCAACGCCACCAAACGGTCCAACTGCTTACGTGCTTCATCCGATGCGATCGACATATCCCCCAGCCTACCAGTGGCCGACTCGGCAGCCGGCCAGCATATGGGAGCGCGCGTGCCGTTATGCGCGGCGGTTCGTAAGATGGTCAGCAACTTGCAGTTCGCAGTCCTATTCGCACAAACACAGGGGTTGGTATGTCCGAAAAACTCAAGGTCGGCATTCTCGGCGCTACCGGCATGGTCGGCCAGCGTTTCGTCACGCTGCTGGAGAATCACCCGTGGTTCGAGGTGACCACGCTCGCCGCGTCCGCGCATTCGGCCGGCAAGACGTACGAGGAGGCGGTCGGCGACCGTTGGAAGATCGAGACGCCGATGCCGGAGTACGCGCGTCACATGACCGTGGTCGACGGCGACGACGCGGAGGCCGTCGCGTCCGGCGTGGACTTCATGTTCTCGGCCGTGAACATGCCGAAGGACCAGATCCGCGCGATCGAGGAGCGCTACGCGAAGACGGAAACGCCGGTCGTCTCCAACAACAGTGCGCACCGCTGGACGCCGGACGTGCCGATGGTCGTGCCGGAGATCAACCCGGAGCATTTCGCGGTGATCGAGCACCAGCGCAAGCGCCTGGGCACCACGCGCGGCTTCATCGCCGTCAAGCCGAACTGCTCGATCCAGGCGTACACGCCGGCGTTGGCCGCGTGGAAGGAGTTCGAGCCGCACGAGGTCGTCGTGAGCACGTATCAGGCAATTTCCGGCGCGGGCAAGACGTTCAAGGACTGGCCGGAAATGGTGGGCAACATCATCCCGTTCATCTCCGGCGAGGAGGCAAAGAGCGAGAAGGAGCCGCTCAAGGTGTTCGGCCACGTGGACGACGCCAAGGGCGAGATCGTGCCGTTCGACGGCCCGCTGCGCATCACGTCGCAGTGCATCCGCGTGCCCGTGCTCAACGGCCACACCGCGACCGTGTTCCTCAACTTCGGCAAGAAGGCCACGAAGGAGGAGCTGATCGACCGGCTCGTCAACTACACGTCCGAGGCGGCCAGGCTCGGCCTGCCGCACGCGCCGAAGCACTTCATCCAGTACCTGACCGAGGATGATCGTCCGCAGGTCAAGCTGGACGTCGACTACGAGGGCGGCATGGGCGTCTCCATCGGCCGTCTGCGCGAGGATTCGATCTTCGACTGGAAGTTCGTCGGACTGGCGCACAACACGCTGCGCGGCGCCGCCGGCGGCGCGCTCGAATGCGCCGAGATGCTCAAGGCGCTCGGCTACATCACCAAGAAGTAAGCCGCCCCCGCATTCAAGCGGGCAAATCCTAACATCCTCCGTCAGACCTATCGGGTCGGGCGGAGGATGTTTCGCATCGCAATCGTTCCATTACCGTGACCTTCGCGATACCGCATCGTCGCAACTAGCGCGAAGGTCACGCATAGCACCCTATTTGCGTGACCTTCGCGATACTACGGCGCCATTGCTATCCCGAATGTCACGCAAACTGCCCCATTACCGTGACATTCGGGATACTGCAGTATCGTCATCATCCCGAATGTCACGCAAAAACCGATTGCGGCCGAATCAGCGGCCGAATCAGCGACCGAACCAGCGGCCGAATCAGCGACCGGTGCCGCCGTAGACGACGGCTTCGATCTGGTCGGCGTCGAGGCCGTACGCGGTGTGCAGCGCGCGGACCGCGTCGTCGAGCTGATCGAGCGGCACGAGCGCGGCGATGCGGATCTCGGACGTCGAGATCATGAGCACGTTGATGCCCTTCTCGCTCAGCGCGGTGAAGAACTTGGCGGCGAGGCCGGAGTGCGTCTTCATGCCGACGCCCACCACGGCCACCTTGCCGACCTTCGTGTTCACGTCGAACGACTTGTAGCCGAGCTCCTCGTGCTTGTCGATGAGCACGTTCTGCACCTGCTGCACGGTCGATTCCGGCACGGTGAAGGAGATGTCCGCGGTGCCGACGGACGCGCCGGCCTGCACGATCATGTCGACGTTGATGCCGGCGGACGCCAGTTCGGTGAAGACCTTGGCGGCCATGCCCGGCTCGTTCGGCACGCCGCGCACGGTGGCGAGCGCCTCGGAACGGTCGTGCGCGATGCCGGAGATGACCGGCGCCTCGGGGCCGAGGTCGGGGAACAGATCGCCCATGGACTTGTCGTCAACGGTTGCGTTGGTGGTGTTGTCGCTCATGTTGGTTGCCTTACTCGTTCAAAAAAGTCTGATATTTGCTGATGATTGCTGATGTTCGCCGATGACCGCCGAACAGCCGTCGCGTTGCGCCGCCCGGTCAGTCCAGATTCGGCAGCGTGCGCGGGTCGACGCCGTCCGGCACGACGAGCGTGCCCGGCCGGTGCGAGAAGGAGCTGCGCACGTGCAGCGGCATGTTGAATCGCTGCGCGTATTCGACGCAGCGCAGCGCGAGCACCTTGGAGCCGCAGCTGGCCATTTCGAGGATCGCGTCGTAGCCGATGACGGGGATGCGGCGCGCGGTCGGCACGATGCGCGGGTCGGCGGTGAAGATGCCGTCCACGTCGGTGTAGATCTCGCAGATGTCGGCGCCGAGCGCGACGGCGAGCGCGACGGCGGACGTGTCGGAGCCGCCGCGGCCGAGCGTGGTCGCGTCGCCCTTCGCGTTGATGCCCTGGAAGCCGGCCACGATGGCCACGTCGCCGAGGGAGAGCGCGTTCTTGACGCGGTCGGGTCGCACGGCCTTGATGTGGGCCGCGCCGTAGCGCGCGTCGGTGAAGAAGCCGGCCTGCTGTCCGGTGAACGAGTGGGCGCGGTCGCCTTCCGCGTGGATGGCCATGGCGAGCAGGCTCATGGAAATGCGCTCGCCCGCGGTCATGAGCATGTCCATTTCGCGCTCGGGCGGGTTGGAGTCGATGCTCATCGCCTGATCGATCAGGTCGTCGGTGGTGTCGCCCATCGCGGAGACCACCACGGCCACCTTGTTGCCTTTTTTCTTGGTTTCGACGACGCGCTTGGCCACGCGCTTGATCGAATCGGTGTCGGCGACCGACGAGCCGCCGAACTTCTGCACGATGAGAGCCACTGCTGTCCATTCTCTCTATGGGTTTGCTGCCGCTTAATACTATCTAAGCGGCACGATTATACGGATTGCGGGCTTTCCCCCGTGATCGCCCACCCACCATGCGGACAGGCGCGGCCGCGTCCCGTCTCACGCCTCGCGACGGCCGGCGAGCGCGCGGCCGAGGGTGATCTCGTCGGCGTATTCGAGGTCGGAGCCGACCGGCAGACCGCTGGCGAGCTTGGTGACCTTGATGCCGAGGGGGCCGAGCAGCCGGCTCAGGTACGTGGTGGTCGCCTCGCCTTCGATGTTCGGGTCGAGCGCGAGGATGACCTCCTGCACTTCGCTGGTTTTGAGCCGTTCGAGCAGCTTGGGAATATTGAGGTCGGCCGGGCCGACGTTCGCCATCGGGTTGATCGCGCCGCCGAGCACGTGGTAGAGGCCGCGGTATTCGCGCGTGCGTTCGATGCTCATCACGTCCTTCGGCTCCTCGACCACGCAGATGACGCTGTGGTCGCGCCGCGGGTCGACACACACCGGGCACGGGCTCGTCTCGCACACATTGCCGCATACGTCGCAGAAGCGCACCTTCTCCTTGACTTCGGTGATCGCGTCGATGAGCTGCTGCGCCTCCTCGTCGGATGCGGACAGCATGTAGAACGCGATGCGCTGCGCGCCTTTCGGCCCGATGCCGGGCAGGCTCGCGAACGCGTCGATGAGGCGCTGGATTGCGCCGTCGTATGCAAGTGCCATGTCTCTCCTCTCCTAACCGGCCGTGTGCCGCGTGCCGGCGGCCGTCAGTCGTCGTGCTTGTTGGCCTGGGCGAGATTGCGCGGGTTCTTCGGATCGTCCGCCTTGAATTCCTCGACTTTCTTCACGTCGAAGAACTTGGTCAGCTCGTCGATGCTCATCGCTGTCGCGGTGCCGAGTGACTGGTCGCTCATCGAATACTCGTCCTCGTCCGGATCGATCTGCGGGATCGTCGGGATGCCGGCGGGCAGGTCGGGCGCGAACGGGTCGTTCATGGCGGCAGGACCGTTGCCGGAAGGACCGTTGTTCGCCGGACCTGCCGGACGTGACATCGGGTGCCCCCACGGATCGACGTCATACTGCGGGTCGATCGGCTGGCGATGGTCGTCGAAATGATGCGCCACCGGCTGACCGGCTGCGTTCGCCGGACCGTCGCCTGCCGCGAACGTCCCCGCCGTCGGCTGCTGCGGCGCGGACTGCGCGGGTTGCGCCCACGGATCGGTGTCGTCGCTCATGTCCGGCACGGCGACGTGCTTGTGATGATACTCGGGTTGGACGGTCGCGTCGCGGTTCGCAGATGCGACGGCCATGCCGCCAGTCGCGTTGCCGGACGGCGCCGCCCACGGATCGTCATTCGCCGCGGATGCCGGCGTCTGCCCGCGCGTCGGCGACGCGACGGTCGGCTGGTTCCACGGGTCTCCGTCATCGGGCAACGCCGACGACTGTGCGGCCGACGGGGCCGACGCCGCAGGCTGCGCCCACGGATCGTCGTCTGCCGCCGTTAACGGTCGCGCGGGGACCGTTCGGTGAACGTCGTCATCGTCAGCGGACGACGATTCGGCGTTCGCAGCCGGAGCGGACTGTGATTCGGGTTCCTTGCCGGAGGCCGCGGGCTTCGTCTCCGCGGACGACTGCGTGGCGAGCGTGGCTGATTTGAGGCTTTCCTGCAGCAGTTGCGCCTTGATGCGCTGCTGTTCGTCCGCCGGCAGCTTGCCGAACGGGGGCGCGACGCTGCCATCCGCCATCTTCTTGGTGGGGGCCAGCGACACGTTTGCGCCGAACGTCTTATGCACCTCGGAACGCAGGATATCGACGACCGAGGTCTTGCCGTCCACTGCCTCGGTGGCGACGGCAAGCGCGAACGCGTACTTGCTCAGCGGCTTGTCGAATTTGATCCACAGACGCGGATGTGCCGGATCCTCGGTGAACAGAATCTTCGGCACGCGCGTGCGATCCACATAATGCCGCACGTCGGCCGGCAGACACGCCACGAGCGCGTCCCACTTCTCGTCGGGCGTGCGGGATGCATCCGCAGCGGGCGTCGAGGCAGGTGCCGGCTCCGAAGCCGGTTGCGCAGGGGCCGCAGTTTTCGGCTCCGTTTTGGCTTCGGTGACTTCCGCAGCGGATTCCAGATTACGGGTTGCGCCTGCGAAACCGGTGTGCTGGTTGCGGGCGGCTCCGGCGAAGCCGGTGCGGGCGGAGGTCCGCCCCTCGGACGCTTCCCCGGTCGCGCTGCGCGCACCGGCTTCCCGGTCGGCGAAACCGGACGAAGACGTCGCGCCAGTTGAAGCGGGAACGTCAGCAACGCCGGCCTCACGGCCGGCAAGCAGGCGCGCGGCGAGCAGTTCGAGGCGCATGCGCGGCGAAATCGCACCGGTCATCGCACCAAGCGTCGTGTTGATCGTGTCGGCCATCGCGGTCAGCGCGGCCAGACCGAGCGCAGAGGCCTGACGCTGCAGGTCGGCCATGTCCTCGCCTTCGGCCGTGTCGGACATCACCGCCTCCGCACGCTCCCCCGCCAACGTGAGCACGAGCAGATCGCGCACACGCGCGAGCAGATCCTCCACGAACCTGCGCGGGTCGAATCCGCCGACCACGACCTTCTGAATCACCCCGTACAGCGCCTCGCCGTTGCGGTCGATCACCGCATCGATCGCCTCGCCGATCAGCGTCTCCGGCGTGAAGCCGAGCAGCGCGACCGCCGAATCGTGCGAGATCACACCGTCCACGGCACCGACCATCAACTGATCGAGCACGGAGAGCGTGTCGCGCACCGAGCCGCCGCCGGCGCGCATCGCGAGCTTGAGCACGCCGGGTTCCGGTTTGATCGACTCCTTCTCGCAGATCGTCTCCAAGTACGGGCCCATGATCTCGGCCGGCACCAAGCGGAACGGATAGTGGTGGGTGCGCGAGCGGATCGTGCCGATCACCTTGTCCGGCTCGGTCGTCGCGAAGATGAACATGACGTGTTCCGGTGGCTCCTCCACGATCTTGAGCAGCGCGTTGAAGCCCTGCTGCGTGACCATGTGCGCCTCGTCGAGGATGAAGATCTTGTACCGGTCGCGGGCGGGCGCGAAGCCGGCTCGTTCGCGCAGCTCGCGCGCGTCGTCGACGCCGTTGTGGCTGGCCGCGTCGATCTCGACCACGTCGATCGAACCGGGGCCGCCGGTCGCCAGATCCTTGCAACTCGCGCATTCGCCGCACGGGTGCGAGGTCGGGCCCTTCGCACAGTTGATGCAGCGCGCGAGGATGCGGGCGGAGCTGGTCTTGCCGCAGCCGCGCGGGCCGGAGAACAGGTAGGCATGGGTGAGCTTGCCCGCGTCGAGCGCGCGCATCAGCGGGATCGTGACCTGATCCTGCCCGATGACCCCGTCGAAGGTGTCCGGTCGATAACGTCGATACAGTGCAAGTGCCATGCCCACCAACCTACCTCAAGCCGGGTATCCGGCCGACGCGCGGACCTCGGCGCAGCGCGACGAACCGCCACCCGCACCCATCGCGTCGGGAACCGTCGCACGGCCTCGCGCATGCCCCACGTACAACGCCGCGCACCGACACTTTTTGACGCACTGTCAACAAAACTGGCCTACACTGGGAATCAATATGGATTCTCCAGTGGCAGGAGTGGTTATGGTCCACCAGAACCCCAACGCCGGCATCATCGGCGGCGAACGCGAATCGACGCGCGGCGACGCGCGGCGCACACAGATCATCCGGGCGGCACGCGAGGCGTGTCTGGCAACCGGTTTCGCCAAACTCACCATCAGCGACATCGCCGAACGCGCCGACATGACGCGCTCGCTGTTCTATCACTATTTCGAAGACAAGGACGCGGTCGCCGACGCGGTCATCGACGACACGATCGACTCGATGCTCGGCAAGCTCACGCAGTGGAACGCCGAACGCGAGCCAGGCAACATCGACAAGGCGCTCGACAACATCGTCCGCCTCACGCGCGCGATCATCGCCGACGAAGGCCCGTTCAGCACGCGGCTCATCCAATCGGGCAACGCGGAACTGTACATCAAGTTCATCGACCGCATCGCCGATCGCATCGCCGACTTCTTCGACCGGACCACCGTGCGCGACTTCGAGAAGATGCACGGCATGCCGATCCGCAACGTGCACGAGTCGTTCTACGTGCTCATCGTCGGCCTGATCTCGCTCATCCGGCAGCATCCGGAAACGCCGGACCGCGTCATCAAGCAGGTCGTCGCGCAGACCTTCCACATCGAAAACTACCTCGCGTAGGCCGGCGGCAGGCCGGTCGCGCAAGTCACGCGGCGATGATGCCGCACGTGGCGACATGCGTACCATCGGAAACGGTGAGCTCGGCGACATGGCCGGCGATGGCGTCGGCCGGCATGCGCACGACTGCGAGCGCTTCGCCGTAATATGTGCCGGTCTCGCCGGTGACGAAGCTGCCGCGGTTGAACGGCGCCGCGCAGCCGAAGCCGAGTAGGTCGCCGCCGGTCACGTTCGCCCGTAACGTCCCGCGTTCGAGCGGTTTGGTGATGCCGTGTTCGTCGGTGTAGCGCACGCGCACGAACGCGAGACGGCCGGGGCGGACGGTTGCCGGACCACACACGTCGGCGTCACCGGCAGCCGCGATCGGCCATTCGACCTCCGCGCGCAGTTCGGTGTGGTCGGTGGCGCTGTGCAGCCGGTCGCGACCGATGTCGTGTCCGGTGGCGTCGTATGCTACCGCTTCGATCACGCCCGGCCGATACGCGCACATGAATCGTGCGATGCACTCGCCGTGCAGC
>NZ_JAHBBH010000025.1 GCF_019331735.1 Bifidobacterium miconis | reverse complement strand
GGTGTGGTCGGTGGCGCTGTGCAGCCGGTCGCGACCGATGTCGTGTCCGGTGGCGTCGTATGCTACCGCTTCGATCACGCCCGGCCGATACGCGCACATGAATCGTGCGATGCACTCGCCGTGCAGCGTTTTGCGCCCGACTTCGCGACCATTGACGAACAGCGCGACCGCGGCGGCGCGCGCGTACACTTCGACATGCGCGAGGCGGCCGTCGCAGCCGTTCCAGCTCCACGAGCGGATCGCGTTCGTCATTTTCCATGCGCTCGGCGAATGTTTGTCGTCGGTGTGGTTGACCGGCTGCACGGCGATGTACGGGCCTCGGTCGGCTTCGAGCGCGACGCGCGTGTAGTACGCCTCGCCGAGTGGCCGGCCGGTCAGGTCGAGGCGGCCGGAGCCTGCGGTGAGCCACCCGTAGCCGATGCGCAAGGGCGCGTAGTCCTCGTATTCCCACGAGCCGATGCCGGTTTCGCCCATGTAGTCCATGCCGGCCCACACGAAGTCGCCGATCACGCGCGGGTGCGTTTTCGCGTATTCGCGGAACCGGTACGCGTCGGCACAGAACGTTTCCGTGCCGAGGATGATTCTGCGCGGATATTTGCGAAGGTCGTGGCCGTAGCGGTTGATGCCGTAGTTGTAGCCGGCGATGTCCATGTTGGCGAACGCGCCGCGCGTGGCCCAGTCGCACGGCGGCAGGGACGCCATCGTTTTCATGAAGTCCGCGCCGAGTCGCCCGGCCAGCTGGTTGAAGAATTCGCTGCCGATGGCATGATGCGACACCGTGTTGGGCAATAGTCGGCCGGTCTGCTCGAATGCCTTGCGCAGGTTGGCCGCACGTTGCGCCTCGCGTTCGGCCTTGCGGTCGGAGTATTGGCCGAGCCGGATCGCGCTGAGCAGGTTGAAGAAGATGTTGATGCCGCAGGTGACGGGCCGTGTCGGGTCGAGCGCGTGCAGTCTGCGGGTCATGGCACCGGCGATCGCGATGCCGCGATGGTGCGCGGTTTCGCCGACCTCGTTGCCGGTGGAGTACATGACGACGCTGGGATGGTTGCGATCCTTGGCGACCATGTCGGCGAGGTCCTGCCGCCACCATTGGCTGAAATGGTCGACGTAGTCGTGGCGCGTTTTGTGGATGTACCAGTGGTCGATGTATTCGTCCATGACGAGCATGCCGAGCCGGTCGGCTGCGTCGAGCAGGGCTTTCGAGCACGGGTTGTGCGCGGAGCGGATCGCGTTGTAACCGGCGCGTTTGAGCAGCGCGAGCTTGCGTTCCTCCGCGTCCGGGTAGGCACAGGCGCCGAGCACGCCGTTGTCATGGTGAATGCACGCGCCTTGGATGAGGACGCGTTTGCCGCTGATCTTGAAACCTTCCGAGCCCCATGCGAGCGTGCGGATGCCGAACGTGACGGTGGTTTCGTCCGTGTCGCGCGCGCCGTCCGGGTTGGTGCGCGCCGATTCGTAGCGGATGCGCGCCGCGTACAGGTTCGGCTCGTCCGGCGACCACAGGCGCGGGTTGGGAATGTCGAGCGTGACGGAGGCTTTCCCTTCGACGGAAATCGCATCGGAACTGGTAATGGGTCTGACACTCCCCCGGTCACGGCTGTGCCATGCCAGCCTCTTTAGTCGAGGGGGCCGAGACTCCGTCAGCTCTTTGGTGATTTCCCCGGGCGCTATATCCACGGTGACCGTGCCTGGGGCGGTGGTTTCGACAAGGAATTGTACGCGGGCGGGTGCGCCGCCCGACGAACCGGACGAACCGATCGACAGCGTGCGCACGGTGACGCCATTGAGCTTGATGTGGTCGCGCGGCGCGACCCATAGCGTGACCGGCCGGTAGATGCCGGCGCCCGAATACCAGCGCGAGTTCGGCTGGTCGGCGTTGCGCGCGATCACGCGGATCTCATGTTCGCGTCCGGCCGTCAGCGCATCGCTCACGTCGACGGAAAAATCCGTGTATCCGTACGGGCGAAACGCGACCTGCCGCCCGTCGATCCACACTTCGGCATCGTGGTACACGCCTTCGAACTCGAGGATCATCGTGCGTCCGGCCAAGTCCTCCCCCGGCGTGAACCGGCGCACGTACTCGTAGTCGCGCCCCTCGAACCAGCCCGAGTTGATGCCGCTTTCGGCGACGGGCGTGCGCGGCTCGGACAGCATCGCATCGTGCGGCAGCGTCACCGGCACGAACGGCTCGTCCGCCGCGCCGAGATGCCGGTACGACCATCCGTCGTTGAACTCGATCGCGCGCATCGTCCCTCCCTCCAGCTTCATCGCTCAACCAACGTCGGCCTTATGCCAGCCAACCCTTGCATTTATGACAACGATACTTCCCGACCCTTCTCAAATGCCCCTAAACTGCAGTTACGCGTTCACAATCATTACTTCAACGCCGACCAGTTCTACGCATTGTGGCATGTAGGGGTCAATACCGGTCGAGGTACCGGTATCGACCCCTTGCTAAAAAAAAATATCGAATGGTATTATTAGTAGCACCACATAGGTGGGTGGTTCTGCTCTTTCTCATGTTATCCCAATTATCCCAATTATCGTTCAGAACAGATACTTCAACGAACACGAAGGGAAATCCGATGAAGAAGTGCACCATTGGCTTGCTATTGCTAAGCCTCATGCTGTGGAATTGCGCCGCTCCTGCATACGCGGATGAAGGAGTCCAAATTGGCAACTATTATTTACCCGCTTCGGAGATTGAATTCACCACAGAGTCCTTCCCAATGACGGGGAAAGACCAACCTGTCGGATCCACCTATGGTAATACTCAATCAACTCGCACGAATTGGGGAACCAGCTACGCATATTCGACTGAACAGCTCTATCTATTTTTTTACCGGTTTCGCATTGGCGGCAGGAAATGTCTATCAGGGAAAAAGAATCATCCAGGTTTGCTTCTGGTGGGATCTTGCTGGAAGAATCACTAAAACATACTGCTCCGATGCCATTTACAACAATGGTTGGAGACCTGCAGTGAATGAAACTTCAGCCACGACTTTAGACAACTTAAATCCATGGGCAGAAAAATCAGTGTTCCACATCCGAACCGGACGAGTCGCCACTAATTATATACCTTCAACAAGGAAAATATTATGAGAAAGAAACTCACCATAATTGCCGTTGTTATTGTTGATGCAATTCTTCTATATTGGGAGTTTATTGTATTGCCCCGAGGCATCAGAACGATCGTCGGAATGTTCCCGGAAACCGGTCGACTCGCCGCTCCAGGATTGTTTTGGGAAATTACGGCGATAAGCTGCCTGCAGATCGTATCCGTAGTTATTCTCCGGAATACTCTATGCAGCAGGATTTCAGCGGCATGGGAAATCGTTCGTCTGATCTTTTTGAGCATGTTCATGTTCATAAGCATCGCAGCAAATATCACCGTCGGACTCATGGGTTTCCCTACAGCCGGAGCGATTGTCCCACTATCGGTTTTGACAGTCATCTCCGCAGTTGGACTATGGCGCTGCATTATCCGCTGGCACAACAACATAACAATCGCGACGAAATAACTACGTTCACCGACCGTTCCATCCAAGGTCGCGGGAGATGGCATCGGCGGTGTCGCGCACGAGCGGGCCGAGCTGGCGCATGCGGTCGGTGGGCATGAACGTTTTGAAGCTGGAAACGGAGATGGCGCATACGATTGCGCCGCTGGCGTCGTGCACGGGCGCGGCGATGCAGCGCACACCGGGTTCGTTCTCCTCCAAGTCGAACGCGAATCCCTGCCGCGCGTAGCGGCCCATCGCGCGCGCGAACGCGGCCGCGCCGGAATAGTCGTGTTCGGGCTGGCGTTCCATGCGCGCGCGGTCGTCGAGATACTGCCGCTCCCAGCGGTCGGGGCGGTCGAGCAGCAGCGCCTTGCCGATGCCGGTGTAGGTCAGCGGCATGCGGCAGCCCGGCCACGAACGGATTTCAATGTTGCGATTGCCGCGAACCTTGTCAAGATAGAGGGTTTCGCCGTTGTCCTCCGCGGCAAGGTGGATCGTGTCGCGCGTTTCGTCGGACAGGTCGAGCAGGTACGGGCGCGCGACGGCGGGGACGGAGATGTCCTCGCGCGCCTGGAAGCCGAGTTCGATGAGCGCCGGGCCGAGGGCGAGTGTGCCCTCGACCGTGTCGCGCAGCATGCGTTCGGCGCGCAGCGCCTGCACGAGGCGATGCGTGGTGCTGCGCGACAGGCCGGTCGCCGCGGTCAGGTCGGCGAGCGTGCACGACCCGGCGGCGACGGCCCTGAGCACGACGATGCCGTTGATCAGGGTCTGCGCGCCGGGGACGGCGGGTTCATCGGTTCGGGTCATACCGTTCATTCTCTTGACTCCCCTCGTCAGTGCAAGGACGCATGGCACGGCATGGCACAGGAGGGTTCAGCCTTCTTGGCTACCCCTCAGTCGGCTTCGCCGCCAGCTCCCCTGACAAGGGGAGCCGAGAAGAGGAGATCAGTACTGGGCGAGTTCGGCGGCGAGGCCGCGCACGTAGACGTCGGTGTCGCCGGCGACGGCGACGAACGACGCGCCCCACTCGAAGTATTTGCGCGCGGTGGCCGGGTCGAACGCGAGCGAGCCGATCGCCTTGCCGTGGCCGGCGATCACGTCGAACGCGTGGCGGATCTCGTCCTGGATCGCGCCGGCGTCGTCCGGGTGGCCGAGCGAAGCGGACAGATCGGCCGGCCCGATGAAGATGCCGTCGATGCCGTCCACAGACGCAATCTCGTCGATGTTCTCGAGCGCCTCGCGCGACTCGACCTGAACGATCAAGCAGATTTCGTCGCGCGCGGTGACCATGTAGTCCGAGATCAATCCCCATCGGCCGGAGCGCGCGATCACGCCGCCGACGCCGCGGATGCCGGACGGCGCGTATTCGACCGCGCGAACCATGAGTTCGGCCTCCTCGCGCGTGTTGACCATCGGCACGAGCAGCGTCTGCGCGCCGAGGTCGAGCACCTGCTTGATGAGCACCGGATCGGCGGCGGCCGGACGCACGATCGGCGTGGTCGGGTAGCCGTGGCAGGCGCGCAGCTGCGCAAGGATGGTGGTCAGGTCGTTCGGACCGTGCTCGCCGTCGATGAGCAGCCAGTCGTAGCCGATTTCGGCGGCGATTTCGACGGACGTGGGCGATCCCATCGCGATCCACAGGCCTTTGAGCTGCGGGCGGTCGGCGGGATTCGCGGCGGCCGCGGCGGCCTTGAGCGCCGCCTTGAACGGATTGTGTGGCAGGGGTACGGAAGTCATGCAACGCTCCTTTTGCGAAGACGGGTCCTCTCTGGGGAGGAGGCTGGCATGGCAAAGTCGACCGGAGGGCGCCCAAACACCTTCGATTTCCATCAAAGTGATCGAGTGTACGCTCCCCCAGTCGGCTTCGCCGACAGCCCCCTCAGCCGAGGGGGCCGAGGGCGGAAGAACAATCAGTGCTGGAACGGGCGCTCGAGCGGGCAGTCGCGGTTGAGTTCGACGCCGAAGCCGGGCTTGTCGAGCTGTTCGGCGGTCATGATGCCGCCTTCCGGCACGGGCTCGCCGACGAGGATCGGGTCGAACTGCGGGCGCAGGCTGTCGGCGTGCGGCGAGGTCATCAGGAACTCGCTGAACGGCGTGTTCGTGAACGTGATCACCGCGTGGTGCGAGTAGACGGACGATCCGTGCGGCACGACCAGCTGACCGCGCGACTTGGCGATCGCAGCGATCTCGCACAGCGACGTCACGCCGCCGCACCAACCGACGTCGGGCTGCAGGATGTCGACGCCCGCGTCGGACAGTTCCTTGAACCCTTCGATCGTGCCGGTGTGTTCGCCGGTGGTCATGAGCATGCCCGCGGGCATGTTCTTCTTGAGCTGGCGGTACGACTCGATCTGGTTCGGCGGGAAACATTCCTCGATCCACTTGAGCTTGTACGGCGCGGCCGCGTGCGCGAGCTTGGTCGCGTAGTTGACGGTCTGGCTCATCCAGCAATCGAACATGAGCCAGAAGTCGTCGCCGACGCGCTCGCGCATGTCGGCGAGCATGGCGATGTCCTTGGCGATGCCGTCGTCGTCGTCGGCCGGACCCCAGTGGGTCGGCATCTTGCCGCCGATGAAGCCCATCTGTTGCGCGAGGTCGGGCCGCGCGCCGGTCGCGTAGAAATGGATCGTGTCGCGCACGGCACCGCCGAGCAGCTTGTAGACCGGCAGGTGCAGCACCTTGCCGTACAGGTCCCACAATGCGAGATCGACGCAGGAGATGGTGTTGATGACCACGCCGCCGCCACCGGAGTAGAACAGCGTGGAGTTGAGCATCTGGTCGTGGATGAGCTTGATCTGGTCGACGCGCTTGCCTTCGACGAAGCGGGAGAGATGATGCTCGACGATGAAGCAGCCCGGATTGCCCGCGGTGGACACCGCGAAGCCGGTGGTGCCATCGGACGCCTCGACTTCGACGACGAGCGTGCCGAGCACGTTGATGCCGAACGACTGGCGGGACTGTTTGTATTCGTCGTACTTGCTCATCGGGGTGGCGATGTGGTCGTCGATCCAGTGGTCGTGGCCTTGGTCGTGGTAGTCGCCGCCGCCCTGGCCGTGGACCTTGGCCGCGGCCCCGCCCATCGAGTAGGCGCGGATGGCGGTGATCGTGGGCAGCTTCAGTGATGGCGCCAACGTCATGGTGGTTCCTCTCCGTCGCGGAATTGGTGGTTGTCCCCAACGCTACCGCTGATGGAACGCCGTCCCCATATGTGGGACGGCGTTCCATGTGTGGTGAACTGGTGCCTATAGTGGGGTCGACGCGAGGCCGCCATGCGCATCCGCCGCCTCCGTCGCATTACCGTCGTCTGCGCCAAAGGAGCTTCGTATATGACCAGCAACACGTACCATTTCGAAGGCAAGGTCGTCATCGTCACGGGCGGCGGCACCGGCATCGGCCGCGCGATCACGCGCGCGTTCCTCGACAACGGCGCGACCGTCGTCGCCGTCGGCCGCAAGCAGGCCCCGCTGGACGAGACCGTCGCCGGCTACGAGCGCGGTCACACGCACATCACCGACGTGTCCAGCCACGAGCAGGTCGCCGAACTCGTGCGGTCCGTCGTCGACGAATTCGGCCATCTCGACGTCGTCGTCTCCAACGCCGGCATCTTCGAGGGCGGCGAAATCGAAAACGTGTCCGACGAAGTCTGGCACAAGCTGTTCTCCGTCAATCTCGACGGCCTGTTCTACCTGACCAAGGAGGCGTTGCCGCACCTGATCAAGTCGCACGGCAACATCGTCGTCGACACGTCCGTCTCCGGCCTGCGTGGCGACTGGGGCCAGACCGCCTACAACTCGACCAAGCACGCGATGAACGGCTTCGTGCGCTGCGTGGCGCTCGACTACGGCGCCAAGGGCGTGCGCGTGAACGCGTTCGCGCCCGGCTTCATCCAGACCGACATCAACAAGGAGGTGTGGACCGATCCGGAGCGCGTCAAGCCGTACACCGACCGCGTGGCGCTCGGCCGCACGGGCCGCGCCGAGGATTGCGCCGGCATCGCGCTGTTCCTCGCTTCCGACGACGCCTCGTACCTGACCGGCCTCGTCGTGCCGGTCGACGGCGGCACCACGGCCGCGACCGGCCAGGGCCGCAACTCGTACGAGAACGACACCCGTTCCGTGCTCTGATCCGATTCCGCAACAACCGTTTGGCCCGCCGCGTACCGACG
Source organism: Bifidobacterium miconis (assembly GCF_019331735.1). Taxonomy (GTDB): domain Bacteria; phylum Actinomycetota; class Actinomycetes; order Actinomycetales; family Bifidobacteriaceae; genus Bifidobacterium; species Bifidobacterium miconis. The sequence continues at coordinate 26,858 of NZ_JAHBBH010000025.1, read as the reverse complement.
TTCCACGGCGGGCCAAACGGCCATTATTGTCATCCGCACCACTGTCAAAGGAGACAGCATGAGCGAAATCGTCATCGACCGACTGGCCACGATCATCCCGGAAACCGACGCGCAGCGCGACGAGCCGCGGCCGTTCATCGACACGCACGTCCATCTGATGCAAACCAGCCTGTACCCGTGGTTCAACCGGTCAAAGGCACTCACGTTCGAAGGCCCGTGGGATCCGCTGTTCGACGCGGGCGACTACGTGGCGTCCTATCTGCGCGCGGAAACCGACGGCACGCCGATCGAACTGGTCGGCGCGGTGCACGTGCAGGCGAACGCGGCCGATCCGGTCGCCGAGGTCGACGCCGTGCAGCGCATGAGCGACGAGTCCGGTTGGCCGATCATGATCGTCGCCGGCGGCGACCTGAGCTCGCCCGACATCGAAGCGACGCTCGAGCACGAAGCCGCGTATGCGAACGTGCGCGGCTTCCGCCAAAACCTCAACATGCACTCCCATCCGCTCTACCACTACGTCGACAAGCCGTACATGGACGACCCGCAATGGCTGGCCGGGCTCGGCCTGCTCGGCAAGTACGGCATGAGCTTCGACATGCAGCTCTACCCGACGCAGTTCGGCCGCGCGTGCGAAGTGATCGACGCGCATCCGGACACGCTGTTCATCCTCAACCACGCGGGCATGTGGGCCGACCGCGACTTCGCCGGCTGGAAGCTGTGGCGCGACGGCTTGCGCGAACTCGGCAAGCGCGGCAACTGCGTGGTCAAGATCTCCGGTCTCGCGTCGATGGACCATCGCTGGACGCTGGAGAGCATCAAGCCGGCCGTGTACACCGTGCTCGACTCGTTCGGCGTGAACCGCACGATGTTTGCGTCGAACTTCCCCGTCGACAAGCTGCACGGCACGTACGCGGACATCATCCACGGGTTCGCGCGCTGCGTCGAAACGCTGAGCGCGGCCGAACGCGACGCGATGTTCGTCGCGAACGCGCGGCGGTACTACCGGTTCTGACTTCGGAGCGTCGTCACCGGGCCCTGCATCCGGGCATACGCGTGGCGACTCTCCGTAACGCACACGCGGCACTGTCGTGCACGCGGAGGCGCCTCGCGCTTCGCACTCGTGATCGTTGCGGCTGGCTTCGCACGTTACGCGAGGAACTCGCCGGTGACCGGGTCACGGCCGTCGCGTTCGATCGCGGCGAGCGTACGGCTGCCGTCGTCCTCGGCATGCGCGCGGGCGACCGCCGGCGGCACGAGCACACGCAGGGCGCGGTCCTGCGCGGCGACGCGGACCGGCAGATGGCCGATGTACTCGCCGTCGGCCATGAGCACGGGCGGTTCGGCGCCTTCCGCGGCGCGCGTGATTTCGACGTCGCGCACGCGCTTCCATCCGAAGATGTGCGAGGCGAGCAGACGGCCGTTGTAGCCCTTGGAGATCGCGTCCGCGATTTCGAGCGCGTTCGGCATGTGGTCGATCCAGATCAGGTCGAGCAGGCCGTCCGCGAAGCGCGAGTATGGCGAGACTTCGAGTCCGCCGCCGATGTGCCGCGAGTTGGCGACGGTGACCATCGGGGTGATGATGTCGCGTTCCTCGACGCTGCCGTCGGCGAGCGTGGCCTTGACGTGATACCCGTATTGCTTGAGATGCGTGACTTCGACGAGCACGGCGGCGAAGTAGCGCAGGGAGCCGCCGGGCAGCCGCGAATGATTGGCGCGATCGTTGATGCTCGCGTCCAGACCGCAGTTGAGCATGCCGCCGTAGAAGCGGTCGATCGGCGGCAGATCAGCGTTCGGTTGCGATACCGCGCCGGTCGTCCGATCGTCCGGGGCACCAAGCAGGTTGCCGGTGGCCGCGTCGACCGCGTAGCCGCCGGGCAGGGACGTGACACGTCCCATGTCCACGTCGATGTGGCTGCCGCGCACGATCGCGCCGACGATGCCCTCCACCGCGGTTGCGATGCGGTTGACCGGCAGGTCGAGTCCGCGCGCGAAGTCGTTGCCCGATCCGGTCGCCACGATGCCGAGCGGCTTGCCGCTGCAGCCGACGGCGTTCGCGCCGAGCGCGATCATGCCGTCGCCGCCGACCACAACCAGATGTGTGTAGTCGTCGCGCCGTTCGCGAGCGCGGTTCAGCGAATCGTCGAAGCTCGTGCCGGTCAGATCGATCACGTCGAAGTCATAGCGTTCGCCGGATTCCTCCAGCAACGCCATGACCTGCGCGTCGATTTTGGCGCCCTTGCCCTTGTCGGACACCGGATTGCCGATCATCGCGACCACGGTGGGCGGCGTCTGGCGGGGTACGGTTCGTTCTTCGCTCATACCGTCACCATAAACCAACCCACGGCATATATGCCAGTGGCGTATTCCGACAACTCTCACCGCATCGTCGTCCGCGATGCAGCCGCCTGCACGATGTCGGCATCCCCCGACTTCCAGCGACAGCGCGGCTCTTGGCGCCGCCAATCCCGCTCCGACCCCGACGTGCCGCACACGGCAATGAGGATCAGCTTGCGGCGAGCCCCTTGTCAATCAGCGCGCGGATCGCCTCGGACGTTTTCATGCCGTGCTCCTGCGCGTACTGCTTCACGCGGCGCTCCCCGTCCGGGTCGATGCGGAACTGCATGATCTTGCTGGCGCGTTCCCGTCCGATCTTCAGCGGGCGGCCGCGACGCAGCTGGCGGATCCACTTGCGCTCCTGTGGAGTGGGATCTCGCGCCCATCCTTTGCCTTCCTTAAGCTGCTGTTCCAAAAATTCAACATCGTAGCCGCGCTCAGCTTCCTCTACTGCCTTTTGAAACCGAGCGGCCACTTCAGGTGGAAAATCAGAGTCCTCATAAATCGGTACACCGTGGTGGTAGTAAACCATCGCGCTCCTCCTTCCAACATTCTGTGGTACTTCTTGCGCACCGGCATGGAATGAATCAGCCACCAACGCCCGTCATCGTAAAGCAGTATCACCTCCAACGCCACCCCGTGCTGAGTGAATCCCAAGAGCAGCTCTTTCGGAGGATCTTCCTGCAAGGGAGACTCCCTCATGTAGTGCTCCACCACATACATCGAGTCCTCCAACGGGACGCCGTGTTTGAACGCCGACCGTTTCACGCCGATTCCATTATTGTAATACATAAATCACCTTTCTGGCGTGGAACGGGCGGCATCACGCGCATTCGACAGGGCCGGCGCGGGAGGATCGCTCTACGTGCGGCGCGAAGGGGACCTGCGTAGCGACGGCGACGATCACTTGCATGTCTTCGCCGTCAATCACGCAGTCATCGAGACGCATCGCATCACCGGAGCCCAGACCGGAACCGGCGAATTCACGCGCAAACGAGAAGACGACGGTCGACGCGACGCCACATGGATCGTCGACACCGTCGCGCAATGCGACCGCCGCCGACAGCGCCGCAAGATCGGCGGCGGAACGGGCCCGCGTCTGGCACACCAGCAGATTGCCGGCCGCGGCGACCACGCTGAGCATCACCGCAACCAGCAGGATCAGCATCACGCCGGCGACCGTGCCCGAACCAGCATCCGCGCCGCGCAGCCAATGATGCAGAGAGTCCTGCAACCGCCCGCGCAACAGACCCTGCAACCGCCCGCGCAAGCGACTGCGCAAACGGCCACGCGAAACGGTTCGCACGCATGGCATGCGGCACAACGTCATTGCCCGCGCAGGCAGTACCGCATGAACCCGTCGAGCCAAAGACACGCCATCCGGCGCATACAGCAGCGACGAGCAGCCTCCGCACCAGGGCACCATCATCGATGTCATGACAGCACTCCCGTCGCCTTGCCGGTCACGTTGGTCGGCAGCACGCCGATCGGGTCGGGGACGACCGGACACTGCACGGTCACGGTCGCAAGATCGCCGTTCCGAGCAACCGACACGGACACGTCGTCGCCGGCGACCGCGCGAGCCATGCCGTACGGATCGGCATCGTCACCGGCAACGACCAACTCGCGCGCGGCCGCGGCGGCCGCGTCCTGACAGTCCATCGACACGACGACCGTGCGCGCAAGGCACATCAGCAGCAGCGCCACGGCCACGACGGCGGGGAGCACCACCGCAAACTCGGCGGTGGCGGCTCCCTCGTCGGCCGGTTTCCCGACCCGTCGCAGCGCGGCGGTGATACACGTGAACAATCGCCGCCGCATGATCGTCACCCGACGTTCAGGGCCTTTTTGACGATGTTCGTGAGCAGCGTCTTGGCGGCGTCGGATTTGAGCACGGTCATCAGCACGCCGGCGAACGCGGTGGCGGCGATCAGTACGATCGCGTATTCCGCCGTGGCGGCGCCCTCTTCCGGTTCGGCTGCGAGCGCGCGCAGTTTCGCGTCGAGTCCGTACAGTTCGCAGCTGCCGCGCACGTACAGGTCCATCATGCGCTGCTTGGTGCCGGTGAACAGTCCGGCCTGGCCGTCGGCATTGATCGGCAATACATCACTCATGGCGTTCCTTTCGTTCGAGTCCGCGCCCCCATTGGTCGCGGTTCAGCCACTATGCACGAAATCGCGATGTTGTCGAGCGAAAAACGGGGTATGTGGTCGAATGGTCGATCGATACCCCCGAGTTGTCCACACTCGGCGTGTCTGTCCACATTTGTTGTGGATAACTTCGGTGCGCGAGATGCCGTTATCCACATGATGTGGATTGCCACAGCACGATGGCGTCTCGGGTGAGGCCCGCTCATCGACAGCGACATGACGCGCATTCGACGAGCTCGTTTGCCGTATGCGGGACCGGTAGCGCACGATGCCGCCCGGGAAAGCAGCTACAGCAGGAAAGATGCGATGGCCGGAACCACGCCGACGATGATGAATGCCGGGAGAAAACACAGTCCCGTCGGCAGGAGCAGCCGCACGGACAGTCGTCCGGCCGCCTCTTCGATGCGGGATCGTTCGTCGGCGTCAAGCTGGTCGGCAGCCGCGTCCAATCGCGCAATCGGCGATACGCCACGCCGCCACGCGGGTTCCAGCGCTTCCTCCAGCACATCGAACAATCGCCCGTATACCGCATTATTTGCGGGATTCGCACGACTCGCATGACTCGCACGGAGGCTTCCGCCCGAATCATCACCAATCGTCGTATAAGCAATCGCCTTCTCCGCCTCGGCACGAGCCGCCAGCCACGCATGATGCCATCCGACGCCCGCGCGCAGCGATACGGCCGCACGTCGCAGACCATCACCGCATACGCCGCCCATCGCTTCGCCCACCGCATCCAACGCGTTCGGAATGGACGATCCCTGCCGTACGGCCACGGTCAGCAACGCCAGCACCAGCGCCATCGAGACATCGGCATCGTCGGTTGCGGCCGACCGACTCGCATGCAGGCCGACCGCAGCCAAGTCGCGAGAGTCTGCGGACAGCAGACGCACGGCGATCGTCGTGCCGATGGCAGCCAACAACGCGCAACTCATACGCACCCCCATATATTCGGCATTGGCAACGTCAGGAGTTCCTTCCCGCCGCCGACCACCGACGCGTCTTGCTTGTCCGCGCGGGACACTTGCAAGCCCGCACCCCGTCCCTCGCTTCTCCCTCTTCGGCTCACGGTCGGCCGGGAACAGAAGCAGCGGCCGCGCCGACTCATGGCGTCAAGTCCATGCCGCGCAGCAGCGCATGCGTCCATGCCAGACCGGCGATATAGCAGCACAGGCCCAGCGCAAGGCACAGCAGACCCTGCGCGGATCCGAACAGGAACGCGATCGGGTGGGAACCCATCAGTTCGCCGAGCAGGATGGCCGCCGCCGGCAGCCCGGACAGCAGGCGAATCGTTGCCTTGGGCACGGCGAACACCTGTGTGCGCAGATCCTCCAGCTTGCGCGTGCGACGATACGTTTCGCCGACCGCTTCGAGACAGCTCGCCGCAGGGCAGCCGAGGCGTTCGCCGATGCGTGCCGCGACGGTGATTTCCGCGGAGACCCGGTTGATCTGGCTCGGCGTTTCCTTGGGAAGGGCGCGTTCCGCGAGCAGTTCGCGGATGCGCGGCTCGGTCAGGCGATGGACGGCGAAGCCACGTTCCGATTGTTCCGCGAACGCCTGTACCAGCGACCCGCCGCCGCGCAGCGTGGCACACGCGGAGGCGATCACCGCGGCGATGCCGACGCGAACGGACGACGTGGAATGAACGGCGCCGCGCGTATCGCTGCGACGTTGCGTCGTGTCTCGGACCTCAGCCAGACGATCCGTCGCGGCAGTGCCGGCATACGGCCACGCGACGACCGAAAGCAGCATGGCGATCGCCGCGATCATCGTCTTCGATAGCATCCGCGTCTCCTTTCGGCGACCCCAACTCCCCTGTCCTCAGCGACGAAACCAAGTTGCCGTCCACATCCGAAGACCGACACCCAACCGTTTTCTTTCCGTCGACAACGAAGCGGGCGGAACGGGTCTTTATCACCCTTTCCGCCGCCAATGCACTGAACGACGGCAATGGAACCGTCCGCCAGCGGTGACCGCGCCCCGCGGTCAACGCACCCACCGGTCGGCGAAATCGTCCCACAGCGGGCCGGACATGGGCGCGCCGGAACCATCCCAGATCGCGACGACGCGACCGGACAATCGCCCGCCGGCATCCGACTCCAGATAACCGATCTGGCTGATGTACCGGTGCCCCGACGCATCGCGTTTCACGTGAAACACCGCATCGAACGCATCCTGTGCAAGCATCGCCGTCGCTTCCACGCTCAGCCCGGCAAGCAAGCCGAGCGACGCCAGACGGTTCGGCACGCGTTCCACGCTGTCCGCATGCAGCGTCGTCATGCCGCCGTGATGGCCCGAATTGAACGCGCGCAGCAGGTCGGCGATCTCCTCGCCGCGGCATTCGCCGAGAACCACGCGGTCCGGTCTCATGCGCAACGTGGCCTTGACCAGATCCGGCAGACCGACCGCGCCCGCGCCCTCCACGTTGGATTCGCGCGTGACCAGCGACACCCGATTGCCGCCCCCGAACTCCCCCAGCTCGCGCACTTCCTCCACGGTGACGATGCGTTCGTTCGCGGCGCATCGGCCGAGCAACGCCTTGAGCAGCGTGGTCTTGCCAGCCCCAGTGCCGCCGGTCACCAGCAACGTCGCCCGTCGGTCCACCAGCGAGCACAGGATCGGAAACCACAGCCCAGGAAACAGCCCTTGCGCGCACAACGATTCCAATCGCGGCGGCGAGCGCGCGGGAAATCTGATGGAAATCGCCGCGCCCTGCGGCACGAGCGGCGCGATCACCGCGTGCACGCGTACGCCATCGGGCGATGACGCGTCCGCAATCGGACACGCATCGTCAAGCCGGCGGCCAAGCTGTGCGGCAAGCTGCACCGCATAATCGCGCACCATCGTCGGCGACGAGAACGGCACGGGCGGCTCCCACCGCCGCATGCCTCCCCCGCGGTCGGCCCATACCAACCCGTCACAGGTCACGGCCGCGTCCGTCACCGCGGCATCGGCCGCCAATGCTTCCAACGGACCAAACATGATTCTCCGACCAATACCGGCATTGGCGCGCCCCGTGCGATCCGCTCGCCCCGACACACCTCCGGCCACGGGATTCGCCGCACCATCGAACGGTTCGACCCGTCTCGGACGAACCGCCACCGCAGAACCGCGGTCATAACCGGCCGGAGACCGGCACACAGCGCGCTCCACGGCATGCCGCGAGTCGACCACTTGCGTCCCGACCACTCCGGCTGCCTCGACCACCCCAGCCGGCGTCACATCATGAGGCATCATTCCGCTTGTCGTTGCATTCATCGTGCCGACCTCGTTCCGCCGCCCAGCAAACTTTCGGCCCAGCCGGCGGCCCGGTCGACCGTGCGCCGCGTGGCGCGACTGCCCAAGCGAATCCCCAAACCGGACAGGATGTCCGAGCACAGCCGCCGGTTGGCCTTGACCGGACCGGCAATCTCCAGACCCAGGTAATCGGCCGCTTCACGAACGTCGACCACGCCGGTTCCCTTGGCGGTGCCGCGCGGCGCAATGCCCACCACGAACGGCGTCGAGCGGCGGTCACCGATGACATCATCGCCGCTGACCCGCTCTCGCAAACGGCCGATGTGACTGCTGGCCCGGGCCAATCCAAGCACGCTGAGTTCCACGACGACCAGTTGTGCGGCGTCGCCGATCTCCGCAATGCCATGCAACGCTTCGCCGCGGCCGGCATCGACGATAACCGCATGATTCGCCTCCGACAGCGCACGCACCGCGGCCTGCGCCTGCCACCAGTTGGGCACGGGCCCGTTCCACGGGTCAAAAGACAGCACGCGCACACCGTCCCATTCGGGCAATTCCCGGTTCAACGCCTCACCTTCGAGACGACCAAGCGGCGCATCAAGCGTTTCAAACCGCTCGCCTTCCTCGTTTTCGATGCCGATGAGCATATCGAGCCCGCCGCCCGTAAAATCGGCGTCGACCAGCGCGCAGGGCAATCCCCGTTCGGCCAGACGATGGGCAAGCATCGCCGCGAACGTGCTCAGTCCGGCACCGCCGCTGGCGGACGTGCATGCGATGACATTGCGGCAGGTCGTATCGATGTCGACGGACAGGTGCGGCGATCGCGACGGAGGACCGGCACGGTCATACGCGGCCTGCGGCCGGATGGCCGGCCCGTTCCCGTCGTGCCAGTTGAGGCCGGACTGCGCGGGCATGCCGGCCAGCATGCCGGAGACCGACGCTGTGGACGACGCACGCGGCGGCAGGTCATATGGCCGGACCGTCGCGAACCCGGATCCCTGGGACGCTTCGGTGCGGCCGGATGGGTTCGATTCGTGAGCCGTGGCCGACGCATCGTATGACGCGGCCGCGTAGCCGGCGTCGGCAACCGGCGATGCCGGCCGCTCGACCGCGTCGACAGCTGTGCGCGGCGGTGAATAGTATCGCCGCGGAGAATCAGTGGTGACATTCATGCGCCGATTGAACCGTACGCCACCATCGCTTGTCCAGCCGAAACGGGGTATGTGGTCGAATGGTCCGAGTTATCCACATCACGGCGTGTCTGTCCACATCGTTGCGCACATCGTTAGACATCGGCACATTCCCGGTCAATGGTACGAAGGCCATCGCGTAAGTTTGACCCGATCGAACCAATGGTGCAGGAACGATTCGCCCTGTTCCCGTTTCATGGGCCGGGCAGAAACACACAAACGAAAAGGCCCGCCGGATGGGGCGGGCCTTTTCTCCAAAAGCAGCTTAGGGCAGAATCTCTGCACAACTTCATCGTCGTAACGGTAAGTCTTTCCAATGCCCGTTCAACGTAACAGTCCTTTGTGACCATACACTCTTTGTGGGCTCTGCTCTGTTCTGTTTTGGTACTTCCATAAGATAGTCATGCACTCCCCCGGTCGCAAGCCGCATCGGGCGCATGTTCGCATTTTTGCGCAAGTGTTCGTTAGCCCTGATCAAACGCACCAAAACAGCAATATCATGCGCGAATCGAACCGGTTCGCTGTCGCATTGTGTGCGCTTCCCCGACTCCGCCGGAGTGTCGTGGCAGCCCCGTATCCGTTCACGGCTTCTCTTGACTCCGCACACCCAACCGCCGCCGGCGCGGCAAAACGGACAGACCATCACCGCATCGCCCCGCCCAGCACACCCCCAGCGAGGCATATCACCGAAAGTCCAACCGACATACCCTGCATAGCCGCCCCAGCGAAGCACAACGGCCAGGCCATCGCCGCATCGCCCCGCTCAGAGCGGTCCAGGCGAGGCACATCACCGAAGATCCAACCGGCATACCCCGCGTAGCCGGCCCAACGAAGCACAACGGCCAGACCATCACCGTATTGCCCCGCTTAGCACCACCGCAACGAGGCACATCACCGAAGAACCAACCGAAATGCCGCGCGCGAAACGTGAACTTGCATTGAATTCTCAAGACGTACGGGCACGCCGCCGCTTCAAGCGCTTAAAGTAGTTGGGTATGGCACAGATATTTGACGCACCCTCGAAGGCGATTCTCCGCAGCCAGATCGCGGAACACATCGCCGAAACGGACAAGAACGACCGCCGCGAGACGCGCCCCGACGAGCAGCCGCTGCCGCCGGACCGCTTCTTCGACCGCGAGCTGAGCTGGCTCAAGTTCAACAAGCGCGTCCTCGAGCTCGCCGAGGACGAGGACCAGCCGATCCTCGAACGCGCCAACTTCGGCGCGATCTTCGCCTCCAACCTCGATGAGTTCTTCATGGTCCGCGTCGCCGGCCTCAAGCGCCGTATCGACACGGGCATCGCCGTCACCGCGGCGAGCGGGCTGAGCCCGCGCCAGCAGCTGCGCGCGATCAGCGATCAGGCGCACCGCCTGCAGGACGAGCACGCGCACTACATCGTCGACCACATCCTGCCCAAGCTCGCGGAAGAGCGCATCGTGCTGCTGAGCTGGGACAAGCTCACCGCGGCCGAGCAGGAGCGCCTCTCCCGCTACTACCGCCAGCAGGTCTTCCCGGTCCTCACGCCGCTCGCGGTCGACCCGGCCCACCCGTTCCCGTACATCTCCGGCAACTCGATCAACCTCGCCGTGCTGGTCGAGAACCCGACCTCGGGCAAGTCGCACTTCGCGCGCGTGAAGATCCCGGGCAACCTGCACCGCCTCGTGCCGGTCGACGACATGACCGACGACGAGACCGGTGACGTGCGCTATGGCTTCATCACGATGGAAAACCTCATCATCGCGCACCTCGAATCCCTATTCCCGGGCATGATCATCAAGGAGGCGCGCTCGTTCCGCGTCACCCGCAACGAGGACATCGACGTCGAGGAAGACGACGCCGAGAACCTGCTCAACGCGATGGAAAAGGAACTGCTGCGCCGCCGCTTCGGACCGCCGATCCGCCTCGAGATCTCCGACGCGACCAGCCCGTTCCTCTCCCAGCTGCTCGCCGACCAGCTCGGCGTGAGCGCTGACGAGGTGTACCGCCTGCCCGCGCCGCTCGACATGACGCTGCTGTTCGAACTGCAGGGCCTCGACCGCCCGGATCTCAAGTACCCGCCGTTCATCCCGACCACGAACCGCCAGATCGCCGAGGTCGAGTCAAGCCGTGCGCAGGACATCTTCGCCGCCATCCGCGAGCGCGACATCCTGCTGCACCACCCCTACGACTCGTTCTCCACGTCCGTGCAGGCCTTTCTGGCACAGGCTGCGGCGGATCCTAAGGTTCTAGCCATCAAGCAGACGCTGTACCGCACCAGCTCGAACTCGCCGATCATCGACGCGCTCGTGGACGCGGCGCACGCCGGCAAGCAGGTGCTGGCGCTGGTCGAGATCAAGGCGCGTTTCGACGAGGACGCGAACATCATGTGGGCGCGCAAGCTCGAACGCGCGGGCGTGCACGTGGTCTACGGCATCGTCGGCCTCAAGACGCACTGCAAGCTGAGCCTCGTCGTGCGTCAGGAGCAGGACGGTCTGCGCCGCTACTGCCACGTCGGCACCGGCAACTACAACCCGAAGACCGCGCGTCTGTACACCGATCTCGGCCTGCTGACGTGCGATCCGGTCGTCGGCCAGGATCTGACGCGACTGTTCAACCAGCTGTCCGGCTACGCGCCGAAGTCCAGCTTCCATCGTCTGCTCGTCGCGCCGCGCACGATCCGCTCCGGCCTGATCCAGCGCATCCGCCGTGAGGAGGACGCCGCGCGCGCCGGCAAGGAAGCGTGGATCAAGATCAAGGTCAACTCGATCGTCGACGAGAAGACGATCGACGCACTCTACCGCGCAAGCCAGGCCGGCGTGAAGATCGACATCGTCGAGCGCGGCATCTGCGCGCTCAAGCCGGGCGTTCCGGGTCTGAGCGACAACATCCGCGTGCGTTCGATCCTCGGCCGCTTCCTCGAGCACAGCCGTATCTACGCGTTCTGCAACTCGGACGGTCCGCAGATCGGCGAAGGCCCGATTTCCGGTCCGGAGGTGTGGATCGGCTCGGCCGATCTGATGCACCGCAACCTCGACCGCCGCGTCGAGGCGCTTGTGCGCATCACCGCGCCGGAGCAGGTGGACGAGCTCATCAAGTACGTCGACCTGCAGATGTCCGACGACATCGCGTCGTGGCACATGCAGCCGGACGGCACGTATGTGCACGTCTCCCATGCCGAGGACGGCAGCCTGCTGGCCGACAGTCAGGAGCTGCTTATCAAGAAGCACACGCGTCGCCCGCGCGCGAACAGCTGACAGCCGAGGCAGAAAACTCCCGTGAGGGACCAGTGTTGACACGTGTGTCAACACTGGCGTGCTAAGATTGTTCACGCTAACAATTCAATGATTCGATGAATGGCCGACCCCGTTCAGGGGTCGGCCATTCATCGTTTCGAGGCACGCTACGTAGCCGCGAATCGCCGCCCGAGGCGCAAGCGGCTGCCCTACAATGGGAGGATGGGCAAAGTGAGACGCATTGTCGAGGCCGCAGGGGGCATCCTGTACCGCATCGTCCCCGACTCCGCACAAACAGACGCGCACCGCACGGACGGCGACATCAACGACGTAACCGCTCCCGACGCAGCCGAGCTCGCGCTGACCGAAACGACGGGAACAACCGATCCGACCAATCCCGCCAACCCAACGAACACCGACCCGGCGGCGGCCGCGGCAACGGCGTCGACCATCGCGGCCGACATCATCGACCGCATCGAAGTGTGCATCGTGCACCGTCCGAAATACGACGACTGGAGCTGGCCGAAAGGCAAGCTGGAAGTCAACGAATCGCACCGGCACGCGGCCGTGCGCGAAATCGGCGAGGAAACCGGCATGTCGGTCGCGCTCGGACCGTATCTGGGCGAAATCGAGTACCCGCTGGCCGAGGAAGGCAGCAAGACCCGGCATTCCAAGGACCGCACGGTCGACATGAAGCACATCGAATACTGGATGGCCACGCCGATCGACGACACCGACGCCGAAGAGCTCATCGATGCGCTCGGGCCGATCCACCGCGCCGACATCGGCGAAATCGACGACATCGTGTGGGTGAGCGTCACCGAAGCGCGCAAGATCCTCACCCATTCGACCGACAAGGACGTGCTCGCCCTGTTCGTCGACCGGCTGCAGGAAGGCGCGGCCGACGCGCAGAACGTGATCATCGTGCGCCACGCGAAGGCCGAGTCTCGCAAAACCTGGGACGGCACCGACGAAAACCGGCCGATCACGCCGCGAGGCGCCGCCGCCGCATACGCGCTCAACCGCGAGCTTGCCTGCTACAATCCGACGCGTCTCGCCACCTCCCCGTGGATGCGCTGCCGCGAAACGCTGCACGTGTTCTCATGGCAGACGAACCGGCCCATGACGCATCTCGACGATCTGACCGAAGACGCGTTCGCCGAGAACCCGAACCGCGCGTGGGACTGCTTCCGCAACGAAATCGACCATGCGCTGCGGCATCGCGAAACCGTGGCGATCTGCATGCACCGGCCGGTGATCGGCGGCATCTTCGACCATCTGCGCGAACTGTGCGCGGCGAAATCGCTCACGAAACGGCTCATCGCGAAAACGCCGTACATGCCGACCGGCACTGCGGTAGCCTTGTTTGTCGTCTCCTCGCCCGAGGGGCCGCGCATCATCGACATTCAGAAGGTTTCGCCACGTGTCTACTAACGCTGTGCACTACGGTTCCGGTTCCATCGTCTCCAGCCGCGCCAACGGGTTCACGCCCACCGGTTCGCCACGCCCGTCGCGGCCCGGGCAGATCGACCCCGGTCTGGTCGAAGGCATCGCCGGCGGGGCCGATCCGAGCGAAGTCAGCGAAATGAGCCACGCGTCGGCCGCGGCGCTGCTCGACCGGGTGCATCACACGGCCGATCCGCAGGTCGTCGCGCGCGTGCTCACGCTCGTCGACCGGGAGGGCGTGGATGTGATCGCGGAACTGTGGAGCAGGTCCGAGCCGGATTCGCTGCCGGGGATCCTGTGGCGACTGTATCTGCTGCGTTCGTGGATGCGGCAGCATGACGCGTCGATCGCGCGGTTGTGGCGCGTCGGCGAACCAGTCGCGACGGCAGCGTCGGCGATCGCCGGCGTGGATGCGGCGCCGACCGAGGACGATATCGCACGGACTGCGGATTCGATTTTGGCCGGTGCGTTCACGGGCGATTTTGCGGTGGCGTTGGAACGTGCGGCAGCGTTTACAGACGTGGTGGCGCTGGGATTGCGTGTGGAGGCGAAGCGGCTGTCCTCGTCGTCGTCCGTGGCGGCGGCCGGCGTGCAACGGCAGCCGGACAAGGCCGCGCGACTGCTGCACACGGCGAGCAACCTGATGGTCACCGCGCGCGACTTTCGGCACGGCGCCTCGCTGTGGCGGCGTGGCAAGCTCGATTAGCCGCTATACTGAGTACTCGCGTCGGGCCGTGCATAGCCCCGGGCTCCATTTTTTGCCGCTGCGAGCGGCCTTTGCGCCGACAGGCGCTTTCACGGTTCGGCGCTTCTTTGTTTTCACGCCGCATATAGGTTAAGTGATTGATACGCGTACGATGTTGGACAGTATTGACCGTCGTGACGCTCCCCCAGTCAGCCTACGGCTGACAGCCCCCTCAGCCGAGGGGGCCGAGGCTACCGCCAACTTTTTCACACTTTCCTATCCAATAAACGGCTCGATGCGCAGGATGCGGGCGTTGAGGCGCTCCACGACGTCGTGATGATGGGTGGAGATGAGCACGGTTTTGCCGGCGGCGACGAAGGAGCGCAGCACGTCCACCACAATGTCGGTGTTGCGTTCGTCGAGCCCGTCGGTCGGCTCGTCGAGCACGAGCAGGTCGGGGTTCATCGACAGGCAGCAGGCGATCGCGACGCGCTTCTTTTCGCCGCCGGACAGCCGATACGGCGCACGGTCCCGCATCCGTTCAAGCCCGAACAATGCGACCATATCGTCCACCCGCCGCGTGATTTCAGCGTCCGGCAGACCCATCTGCATCGGCCCGAACGCGATCTCCTCCTCGACAGACGGGCAGAACAGCTGCGTGTCAGAATTCTGGAACACGAATCCGACGCGCTGGTGCAGCGCCTTGGCGAACGAACTGTCCCGCCGCTCAATCGAACGCCGCTCCACCAGCGTTCCGCCGAGCCGGTACGATCCGGAATCCGGGAATTCGAGCGCGTTGATGATGCGCATGATCGTGGTTTTGCCGCTGCCGTTCGGCCCGAGTAGGGCCACGCATTCGCCGCGCGCGATCGTCATCGAGAAGTCGCGCAGCACCGGATGCGCCTCGTCGTAGCCTTCGCCGCGAGCGCGATACGCGAAGTCCACGTGCTCCAGCGCCACCAGCGGATCGCCGGTGAACCATTCGGCCCGTTCGGTGTTCTTGTCCGAAGCCTTGCCTGCAAACCAACCCATATGTCCCATCCTGTCCGTCACCCCAAATACGCGGCCAGCGCGATCACCGCCGCCACGCCCAGCGCATACGCCGCGTTCGGCCATGTCAGCCAACGTTCGCGGCGCACCCGGTAGCGCCCGTCGAATCCGCGGCACGTCATCGCTTCGGCCATGCTGCGCGCCTGCGCGTTCGCGCGCAGAAACAGCGCGCCGAGCAATCGCCCGGCCGACTTGAGCTTGCGCGCATCCCGCCCGACGCTGCGCAGTCGCAGCGCGTCGAGCAGCTGCATCATCGACCGGCCGAGCACGTCGATGAACTGGATCGTCACGTCGCACACGTACACGACCGAATCGGGCACGCCGAGCCCGCGCAGGCCGCCGATCAGCCGGTTCCACGGCACGGTCCGCGCGAGCGCGATCACGAGCGACACGGCCACGAACGCGCGCACGACGAGCCGTACGGGCGCGTCGGTCTGCCCGACGAACACGGCCGGCAGGGCAACGACGAGGCTGAGCAGGCACACGGCGAGCGTCGGCGCGAGGATCGCAGCGATCAGCCGGGCCGGTCGCGCGGCGAGCAGCGCCAGCGCGACGGCGAGCATGACGTACGAGAACAGCATGTTGCGCGTGACGTTCACGCATACGATCGCAGCCAGCACGCCGGCCAACCGCAGCGACGGCGAGACGGCGGCGAGCACACGGTCGAGCGGGCTGCGGTCGAGCGGCAGCGCGGCGCCGACCTGCGCGAGCACGTCGCCGATATGCGCAAGATTGCGTTCGATGAACGACGATCGGTCCGCAGGAGGATCGTAGCGTTCGGACGTGCGCAGCCAGTCGGGCAACACCACGTCTGCGGACGGACGGCTTGCGGACGTCCGTTGGCCGATCGAAATTGGCGTTGCTGGCAGATTCTCAACCGGCTGACTCCCGACCGGCTGACTCCCGACCGACTGACGATGAGTCATGATGACGCTGTTTCGGCGTTATCCGCGCGTTTTCCGACCGCTCACGGCGAGCGCGAGCAGGCGGAAGACGATGGTGGTGACGGCGATGCCGATCACGGCGGAGAGGAGATAGCCGGCGATGTCGGGCAGGCCGGAGAGCGAATAGTCGGGCAGCAGCGCGTTCCACGAGAATCCGTGCGCGATGTACTGCGGCACGTAGTCGAGGCCCGTGGCGGCCATGAAGTCCTCGGCTCCCCATTCGCCCCACGCGTCGCCGGTGGCGATCAGGCCGATCGGCGAGAGCAGCGCGACGGCGGCAAGCGCGATCCACGCGGATGCGCGCAGCCCGGCGCGTGGTTGCGCGGCGACCGGCACGGCCGGCACGTCAGCCGCCGTCTCATTCACCGCCCGCCCGGCGATGTCTCCAGACGCAGCCCGCGACCGCACGATTTCCGGCGCGGTGCGGCGCACGAAGTCGACGACCGCGACGGTCATCAGGCCTTCGACCACGCCGGCGACCGCCAGATGCGGGATGAGCATGGCCGGAACCGTCACAGCGAGACCGAACGGAAAGTAGAGCGACTGTCCGTCAATCGCACGGAACAGCAGCGGCTGCACACCCAGTTCGATTGCGACGCACAGCGCGGCCATCGTAATGCCGACGTATCCGGCGACAAACTGCGCGATGCGATCGACGCCGGCAGGCACGGCCGCCACCGCTGCTTCCACGGAGGAAGCCGTCGCGGCCGCGGGGCGAGCCGAACCGCCCGCCGACTCTCCCGCCGGGCGCCGACCGGCGATCCGCGACGCCACACCACGGACGCCCGCATACAGCCCATACGCCGTGAACGGCAGCACTACGCCCATGTTGAAGCAGTTCGCGCCGAGCGTGATCAGACCGCCATCGCCGAACAGCAGCGCCTGCAGCAGCAGCGCGACGGACACGGCGACGGTCGCGTACTGCGGGCCGAGCAGCAGCGCGATGAGCGCGGCGCCGACGCCGTGCGCGGTGGTGCCGCCGGGCGTGGGCACGTTGAACATCATGATGAGGAACGAGAACGCGGCTCCCGCGCCCAAATACGCCATTTTCTCCGGCGTGGCCTCGCGCATCACCGCGCGCATGCACAGGAACCAGACGGGGATCATCACGACCCAGAACAGCGCGCCGGTGGACGGCGAGATGAAATTGTCCGGAATGTGCATGGCGAGCGTCACGGTTTCGGGGGCTGTCGTCATGCCCGTCTCCCTTCTCGTTGCTCGTTGATGACGGCCGACGATCGTCCGCCGCACGCGTTCATGAATGGCAACGTAATATCACACTCGTGATTCGGCTTGCGCACGACGCTCGTCAAACGGTTGCGATCGTTGCGAAACGCCGATGCACGACATGCGCGTTTCGCATCGTGGTCACGTATGTTCCGCATATTTTTCGGCATATTTCGTCGCGTGTTCCGCACGGTTGCGACCGTTTGCGACGATGCACGCGACGATCGCGGACGATCCGCACGCCGACGCGCGACCGTTCGTTACAAACGGCCGCAACGGCGCTCGTACACTGTCCCTCAGTTCAACCGGCACGACCCGACCGCCGCGACGATACGCGACCGACGGGCACGGCAATCGGCAGACGGCAACGGCCGCCGACGCAGACAACGGAAGGAGCGCGGATGATCGCCAAGGAGATAACCGGCAACATCATCGAGCAGCAGTACGACGACGGCAAGCTGAACGTGCCGATCGCGTTCGACTGGTTCGAGACGGACAAGAAGCGCATGCGCAAGGTCGCCGAGGACGGCACCGAGTTCGGCGTGATGGTCGGACGCACGATCAAGGACGGCGACGTGCTCGCCGAAACCGAGGACAAGCGCTATTTCGCGCGTATCAAGACCGCTCAGCTCATCGAGATCCCCGTGAGCTCGATGAAGGAGATGGGCCGCCTGTGCTTCGAGCTGGGCAACCGCCACCTGAGCCTCAAGGTCGAGAACGACCGCGTGCTCGTGCCGTACGACCACCCGACGATGGAGTACACGAAGAAGATCGGATTCGAGCCGCACATCATCGAGGGCGGGTTCGACGGGTTCCTGATCGTCAAGGCGCACGCCGGTTCGGGCACGATCATTCCGGGCACGAACAAGACCACGGGCGACGTGGCCGAGGAGGAGCAGGAGGCCGAGGCGGACGCCGACTGGGCCGCGAAGGAGGCCGCGAACGGCGAGGCGGGAACGGCCGGTCACGGGCACGACAATCATGGGCACGGCGAGCACGCACACGATCATGAGCACGGCCATCATCATGACCACGTCCACGCCGAACCCGGCGTCGACGACGATCATCCGTACGAGCTCAAGCCGGGCGAATACGAGTCGAACGGCGTGCTGCACCGCCCCGACGGCTCGCACAGCCACGACGGCGGACGCACCTGGCACACGCACTGATCGCGTCGGCAATCTTCCGAAACCCTGCGGACTCAATGCGATGGGTCCTGACTACCCCCTCAGTCACTGCGTGACAGCTCCCTTGGCAAGGGGAGCCAAGAAATTGAGTACGCAACACCGACCACACGAAAGCCGTCACATGAACGTCAACGAAACCGAAGCGCGACGCCTCGCCATGCTGCAGGTGTGCGACAGCGTGTTCCCCGTGGGAGCGTTCGCGCTGTCGAACGGCATGGAGACGTTCGTGCAGCGCGACTTCCTGCGCCGCGGCCCCGACTTCGAGCAGTACATGAAGAACTATCTCGAGGTCGCGCCGTACAAGGAGATCGGCCAGATGGTGATCGCCGGCCGGTACGCGACCGACGCGCGCCTGTCAAGCCGCGGATTGGCCGCCAAACTGGTCGAATTGGACGAACTGGCGAGCGCGCTGCAGTCGGCGCGCGAGATCCGCGAAGGCAGCGAGCGCATGTGCACGCGCTTGGTCAAGCTTGCGGACCAGATGGACGCCGGCTGCGGCCAGCGTTCGCCGTCGCTCGACCTGTACGCCGGGCTGATCCGCGACGGGCGCTGCCGCGGCCTGCATTCGATCGCGATGGGACTGTACGCGGCCGACCACGCACCGGACGTGCGCGACGCGGCGATCATGTACGGCTATTCGCTGCTCAGCGCGCTGACGATGTGCGCGGCGAAGGCGATCCCCTTAAGCCAGTACGCGGGTCAGGTCGCGTTGCACGACTCGTTCCCGCGGCTCGTGCACGCGGTCGACGTCGCAATGACGCTCAAGCCCGACGATCTCGGCATTTCCGGCGCCTATCTCGACATCGCCGCCATGCAGCACGAAACCCTCTATTCGAGGCTGTATATGAGCTGATTCGGCAATCGGCAGAGAGGCAAAGCGCAAAACGCAACGTAATGCAACCCAACGAGGCGACGGTCGGCATATGCGATGATCGACCGTATGACTTGGCCGAGCGGCCCGGAGCGTGTCGGGCATCGTATATGCCGACCGTCGCCGGACACCGCACTTACGTAACAATCCGCACCAAAATCATCAATCGACAATCAGTCAACCAAACCAAGCACAAGGAGAACCCCATGTCATACGTACGCATCGGCGTCGCCGGCCCCGTCGGCTCGGGCAAGACCGCGCTCATCGAGCGACTGACCCGCAAGATGGCCGACGAATACAGCATCTGCGTCGTCACCAACGACATCTACACCAAGGAGGACGCCGAATTCCTCATCGAGCACAGCCGCCTGTCGCCCGACCGCATCGTCGGCGTGGAAACCGGCGGCTGCCCGCACACCGCCATCCGCGAGGACTGCTCGATGAATCTCGAGGCGTGCGAGGAAATGGCCCGCACCCACCCGGACGTGCAGATCATGTTCGTGGAGTCGGGCGGCGACAACCTGTCCGCCACGTTCAGCCCCGATCTGGCCGACGCGACGATCTACGTGATCGCCACCGACGAGGGCGACAAGATCCCGCGCAAGGGCGGCCCGGGCGTCACCCGCTCCGACCTGCTGGTCATCAACAAGGCCGATCTGGCACCGCTCGTGCACGCCGACCTTGACGTGATGGCGCGAGACAGCAAGAAGATGCGCGGCGACCGTCCGTTCATCTTCACCGACCTGATGGGCGGCGCGGGCGTGGACGACGTGATCGCGTGGATCAAGAAGTCCGTACTGTTCGAGGACATGTGATCGAACGCGCGCGTACAGTCGGCGAGCAGTCGGCGCACAGTCACGCACGGCGACCGCACGCGCGCTTCGTCTCATCGCGCCGACGCGGCGCATCCGCATATTCCGCATAGTTTCGCAGGAGTCGATCCATGTCCAGCAGCACGTTCCGTCTGTCCACCGCGTTCCGTCATGGGCGCACGAAAATCGACGACGTGTATTTCGAGGCGCCGTTCAAGCTGATGACGCCGTTCACGAATGGCCGTCATTCGGATTTCATCGTGATGCTCGCCTCGCCGGGTTTCCTGAAGGGCGACGAGGCGCACATCGAGCTTGATTTCGGTCCGGGCACGGATTCGACGATCAAGACGCAGAGCTACGAGAAGGTGCTCGACACGGACGACGGTTCGGCGTCGCGCACGATCGACCTGACCGTGCGGGGCGACGCGAAGGCCGTGTTTCTGCCGTTCCCGGTGATTCCGTTCCGCAACAGCTCGTTCGAGAACCGCACGACCGCGCATATCGCGGCCGAGTCGACGTTCGTGTACGCGGACGTGGTGACGTGCGGCCGCGTCGGCATGGACGAGCGCTGGGCGATGCGTCGGTTCGCGAACCGGTTGCGCGTGGTCGTCGACGAGCCGGCTGCGATTGCCGCGGCCCGAGCCGGACGACCGTCTGCCGGCGCGGAAACGACCACGGCGAGCATGGCGACGACTGGTGCGGAGACGGCGGTTACGGCCGATTCCGCGCAGGCTGTGCCGACCGCCGCGACTCCTGACGCGGGCGCCCGCCGTCGCGGCCGGCCGCCGAAGGCCGAGTCGCACGCGCGGCTCGCGTTCGCGGACCGGATGCTGCTGGAGCCGGCCGCGTTCGACTACACGGAGATGGGCATGTGGCGGTCGTTCACGCATTGCGGCGTGCTGTACGCGCATGTGCCGGGGATTGATCCGGCGGCTGGGACGACGGCGATCAACTTGGTTGAAACCGCTCCTGACTCCGAGGCAATCGCGGCAGACGACGCGACTGCCGCCGACATGTCCCCTGCCGCGGTCGCGGCGCGCGTTGAGCAGGCGCGCATCGCCGCGGAGGACGCGTTGATCGACCGCATCCGCTCGTATGCGGATTCGATCGGATTCACTGGCGAACTGGGCGTGAGCCGCGCTATCGACGGCGTGTGCCTGCGCGTGCTCACCAACCGCGGCGACGACGCGTTCGATCTCATCAAGGCCGTGGCCGACATCGTCACAAACGGCTGATCTCTATTTTCAGCAGCGCTGCCGCTCCAGTTTGACTCCAGTTTGACGATTGAGAGGCTAATTTCACGTTTTGCGCAGGTCAGTTCGACGATCGAGAGGCTACCCGACACCAGAAAGAGACGTGGAACCAGCGGCATATGATGCGATGACGCCGTTACGCAACGGGTCATCGTATTGAGTTAGCCTCTCGATCGTCAAACCGACCTCGACAGAAACCGAAATCAGCCTCTGAATCGTCAAACTGCATTCCGCTTTGAGACGCCAAGAGCCCTCTGAGCCGTTCCGAACCACACTGGAACGATCCAAAACGTTCCCAGCCGCCAGAGCGGTCGAATGCCGGTTCAGAACAGGAAGTAGCGCTGGGTGAGCGGCAGCTCGTACGCCGGATCAGAGTGGACGAGTTCGCCGTCGACCGTCACCTGGAAGGTCTCCGGGTTGACCTGGATGTCGGCGAGCACGTCGTTGAACTTGAGGTCCTTCTTGCCGACCATGCGGCAGCCGTGCACCGGCAGCACTTGCCGCTGCAATCCCAGCTTGCCCTTGATGTCGTCGTCGTAGGCGGCCTGCGAGACGAACGTGGCGCAGCTGGAGCCGAGCGCACGGCCGAGCGCACCGAACATGTCGCGGTAGTAGACCGGCTCCGGCGTCGGGATGGACGCGTTTGCGTCGCCCATGCGAGCGTATGCGATCGAACCGCCCTTGATGACCATTTCCGGCTTCGCGCCGAACATGGCCGGCTGCCAGAGCACCAGATCGGCCATCTTGCCGACCTCGACGGAGCCCACGTAGTCGGCGATGCCGTGTGTGATGGCCGGGTTGATCGTGAACTTGGACACGTAGCGTTTGACGCGGAAGTTGTCGTTGCGATTGTTGTCATGCGCGTCCTCGGGCAGCGGGCCGCGCTGGCGCTTCATCTTGTCGGCGGTCTGGATGGTGCGCGTGATGACCTCACCCACGCGGCCCATCGCCTGCGAGTCGGAGCTCATCATGGAGATGATGCCCATGTCGTGCAGCACGTCCTCCGCGCCGATCGTCTCGGGGCGGATGCGCGAGTCGGCGAACGAGATGTCCTCGGGCACGTTGCGGTCGAGATGGTGGCACACCATCATCATGTCGAGGTGCTCGTCGATGGTGTTGCGCGTGTACGGCATGGTCGGGTTCGTGGAGCTCGGCAGCACGTTCGGGAAGCCGGCCGCGCGGATGATGTCCGGCGCATGGCCGCCGCCGGCGCCTTCCGTGTGGTACGTGTGGATGGCACGCCCCTTGAACGCGGCGATCGTGTCCTCCACGCAGCCGCCCTCGTTCAGGGTGTCGGTGTGGATGGCGACCTGCACGTCCATGTCGTCGGCCACGCCGAGGCAGGTGTCGATCACGGCCGGGGTGGATCCCCAGTCCTCGTGGATTTTCAGGCCCGCCGCGCCCGCGCGGATCTGCTCGCGCAGCGGTTCGGGGCTCGAATCGTTGCCCTTGCCGAGATACGCGATGTTGACGGGCAGCGCTTCGGCCGCTTCGATCATGCGCGCCAGGTGGAACGCGCCCGGATTGCAGGTGGTCGCGTTGGTGCCGTCGGCCGGGCCGGTGCCGCCGCCGACCATCGTGGTGACGCCGCCGGCGAGCGCGGTGCGCACCTGCTGCGGGGAGATGAAGTGGATGTGCGTGTCGAGTCCGCCCGCGGTGACGATGAGTCCTTCGCCGGCGATCGCCTCGGTGCCGGAGCCGACGGCGAGGCCGGGGGTGACGCCGTTCATGGTCTGCGGGTTGCCGGCCTTGCCGATGGCGCTGATCTTGCCGTTTTTGATGCCGATGTCGGCCTTGTAGATGCCGGTCCAGTCGACGATGAGCGCGTTGGTGATGACAGTGTCGGGCGATTCCGCGTCGAGCTGCACGGAGCTTTGCCCCATGCCGTCGCGGAATGACTTGCCGCCGCCGAATTTGAGCTCGTCGCCGTAGTGCGTGCAGTCGCGTTCGACTTCGATGATGAGGTTCGTGTCGCCGAGGCGCACGCGGTCGCCGGTGGTCGGGCCGAACATGCCCGCGTAGTCCTTGCGTGTGATGGTCTTGCTCATGATATTTCGTCCTGTCCTCGTGCCGCTCTCAAATGCCCAGGAATCCCTGTTCGTGCGCCTTGGCGAACGCGGCCTCGCGCACCTGCGGGTCGTCGAGCCGGCCTTCAACGAGCGCGCTGAAGCCGTGGATTTCGCGCGTGCCGCCGATGTCGATGAGCCGCACGCGATGTGCCTCGCCCGGTTCGAATCGCACGGCCGTGCCGGCGGGGATGTCGAGCCGCTTGCCGTAGGCGGCCTTGCGGTCGAACTTGAGGTATTTGTTGACCTCGAAGAAGTGGAAGTGCGAACCGATCTGGATGGGCCGGTCGGCGGTGTTGACCACGTCGAGTTCGATTGCGTCCTTGCCATCGTTGATGGTCAGGTCGCCGTCGGCGAGCAGGTATTCGCCGGGCACGAGTTGTTCGGTCGATTCGATCGGATTGTGGATGGACACGAGTTTGGTGCCGTCGGGGAACGTCGCCTCGACTTCGACCACGTCGAGCATTTCGGCCACGCCGTCCATCACGTCCTCGGGCTTGAGCAGCGTGCGCCCGTACTGCATGAGTTCGGCCACGATGGCGCCTTCGCGCGCGCGTTCCACGCATTCGGAGGAGATCAGCGCGATCGCCTCCACGTAGTTGAGCTTCACGCCCCGCGACTTGCGGTCCTTGGCGAGCTGCCCCGCCAAATACAGCATGAGTTTGTCGGTTTCCCGCGGTGTCAGTCTCATCAGGCCCCCATCGTCGTCGTCAGCAGTTCCGGCGATTGCGTTCGACGCGCGCAGGTCCTGCGCGCATCGCATGCGTCGCGGCACCCGTGGCACGCGCAACGCACGGCGAACGCGACGTACGCGATGCGCGGCGACGCACGTCCGCGCAATCGCGAATCGCCGCAATTCTACGGCCGCAATACAAACGGCATGTTTCCGGCTGTGCGATCATCGTGTATTCCGTCCGAATGCCGAACGTCCTGTCCGCGGACGCCCCACCGCATCTGTCGGTCGCCGCCCGTTCCGCGTATCCCGACGTTCCCGCCGCGCAGCCCGTTCCATCAGGCGCCCCCCTGCTACGCTGACGTCCATGAACAAATTGGGACGGATCAGCCGGCTGAGTCTGGCGTTGCGCTGGGCGCTGGTGGGCATGACCATGTCGATGCTGAGCAACGCGGTGTTCGAGGGTTCGGTGATCCCGTCGATCCTGGCGGTCGGGCTGCCGGCGTGGGTGGTGGCGTTCCGCCGCACATTCGGCTTGGCAGTGGATTTCGCATCGCCGGCGGCCGCGTGGATCGTGCAACGGTTCGGCTCGTTCCGTTCGCTGGCCAGCGCCGAGGGCGTCGAGGGCGTGTTGTGTCTGACGGTCGCACTAGTGCCCGGCGGTTGGGAGTATTGGAAGTGGCTGCTGCTCGCGCTGTCGTGTCTGCTGCTGATGACCGGTCAGGTGATAGACGTCGCGTCCGAAGTGTTTGAGGTCGATGCCGCGGAGGGCGACGACGGCATGCTCGTGCAATACAGCGGCTATGTGAGCGTGATTTCGAGCGTCGCCGGCACGCTGCTCGGTCAGGTCGCCGGTTCGGCGATCGCCAACGCGTCGGTCAAGGCGATGCTGCTCGCATCGGCCTTGTTGTCGTTCGGCTGCGCGCTCACGCGATTCCGCACGCGTGATCTTATGCCCGGCGTGACGATGAACGCGGCGGACGTCGCCGCGCAAACCGCAACGGATGCGACGACCGATGTCCCGTCCCGCGACGATACGGCCTTCGATCATGAGCCGGCTGGTCGTACGGACGCGGACCGTACGACCAGAGTCCGTCTGCTGGCGGCGTCCGCGCTGATGGCGCTGGTGCCGGCGCTGTGGATGAGCTATACGATGCTTGGTCTTGGCGAGGAGTACGGCGGCGATGCGCTGACCGTGCTGTACGCGTGCAGCGGCGTGGGCGCGATCATCGGATCGTTCGCGTACATGCGCTGGTCGGCGAAGCTGGGCATGCGCCGCATCGGCATGATCGGCGTCGCACTGACGGCCGTGGCGCTCGTGTTCGTGGCGATTCCGACGTTGCCGACCGCGTGCGTCGGCTGGCTGCTGGACCAGTTGGGCTATGGCCTGCTCGCGCAGGCCGTGGTCATGTCCCGCATGTTGCAGCTGCGCGGGAGCGATCTCGCCCGTTTCAGCGGCCGCGCGCGCTTCGCCTATGCGGTCGGCAGCGCCGCCGGCACGTGGGCCGGCTGGGCGATGTCCGCCGACTGGCGTCTGCTCTCGCCCCTTGCGCTGATTCTGTGCGTCGGTTTCCTTCCCCTGTTTCGGGCCATGCCGACATCGGACCGCGGGTAGCAGCCGGTCGCAGGCCGCATCTTCGTCGCGCTGCTTCACGGGAAGACGTCAACGAAGGCAATGGATCGTCAGACGAGCGGGGCGCGGGAGTCGAGGGTGCAGACGACGCCTGTTTCGGTGCGCACCCATTCGATCGCCTGCAGGGCGGCGATGTTCCACAGCGCGTGCGGGATGCCGCCGAGGTCGGGCTGGTCGGCCCAGAACGTCGCGTCGTCGGGGAACACGGTGACGACCGTGCCCTCTTCGGCCGGCGTGATGATGCGGTAGAGCCGGCGGGCCAGCGTGGCGACGAATTCGTTGGCCGCGCCGAGCGTGTCGATGATGTGCTGGTCGGCGGTGGCCGGCGGGCCGACGATCTCCCACGATTCGACGTCGGAGGCGTCCCACTGGGCCGATTCGCCGTCGACCTTGCGTTCCAACGTGACGAACAGGCGCGCGAATTCGCCGGACGTCAATCCGGTCACCCGCCTGCGCGTGGCCAATTCGATCGGTGTCATCCCAACCTCCCCATCCTTGGTATCCTGCCGATTCCAGCATACGCAAGGATGGCGGCATCATCGGGACATGCACCAAGCCACCGAACGTGCCTTCCGCATGTCGAACATTGTCATGAGTGCCGAACGAGCAACTCACCGGTTTCGCCGACGTCGCTCATACTCCACAAATTAACGTTCGCGCAGCAGGATTTCAGTAAGTACCGCATTTACCAGGACACAGTTTTGGTTATAGCTAGAGCAATGATGTGGTAATAGCTACAGCAATGTTATGGTAATATGTATAGCAAGGTTTTGGTTTTCCGAGCTGAAGGAGCCTTGCATGATCCCACGATTGCTTACCGAACAGGTGCAACGGTCCGCCGCATGGTTTCCGATCGTTTCCGTCACCGGACCGCGTCAAAGCGGCAAG
>NZ_JAHBBH010000024.1 GCF_019331735.1 Bifidobacterium miconis | reverse complement strand
TGGTACTGCACCCGATAGAGTGTGGGAGAGTAGCACACCGCCGCATCCAACTTGACAAGAGGCCCCGGTCGAGCACACGCTCCCGGGGCCCCTCCCATATCCACCACCATTGCCAAACCGCATCCACCTCGCGGCCCGGGGCTCTTTCGCGTATACCCAACCAGCCAAAAACCCGACACCAATGACGGCACCGGGCTTTCCTCATATGTACAGCATATTTCCGTATAATCGCATGCCGGACATATCCACAGCGATACAGGAGGTTATGATCATGTCGCCGTATTCGGGCCAAACACAGCGTAGCGGGCGCCGGCGTGCTGCCGGAATCGTGGCACTGGCACTGGC
Source organism: Bifidobacterium miconis (assembly GCF_019331735.1). Taxonomy (GTDB): domain Bacteria; phylum Actinomycetota; class Actinomycetes; order Actinomycetales; family Bifidobacteriaceae; genus Bifidobacterium; species Bifidobacterium miconis. The sequence continues at coordinate 35,126 of NZ_JAHBBH010000024.1, read as the reverse complement.
AGCGGCATTGGGGCTGTCCGCCTGCACGTCGTCACTGCAACCAGACGGCAATGACCAAACCACGTCTACGGGAACGAATGCAGGCGGATCTCTGGCAACCGACGCCTTGGCAAAACTTCCCGTCAAAGGCCGTGCTCCGAAAACCGGCTATTCGCGTGACCAGTTCGGCGCGGCATGGGCCGATGTCGATCACAACGGCTGCGATACGCGCAACGACATTCTCAACCGCGACCTGACCGACAAAACCTACAAGGCGGGCACGCATGACTGCGTCGTCGCGACCGGCACGCTCAATGATCCGTACACCGGGTCCGTCATCAATTTCGTGCGAGGACAGAACACGAGCGCCGCCGTGCAGATCGACCATGTCGTCGCATTGTCCGACGCATGGCAGAAAGGCGCCCAGCAGCTGACCGCCGACCAGCGCAGGCAGCTGGCCAACGATCCGTACAATCTGCTCGCGGTCGACGGTCCTTCCAACCAGCAGAAAAGCGACGGCGACGCGGCGACGTGGCTGCCTTCCAACAAATCGTATCGTTGCTCGTACGTGGCTCGGCAGATCGGCGTGAAGGCAAAATATGCATTGTGGGTCACCCAGGCCGAACACGACGCGATGGCGAACGTGCTTGCCGGCTGCCCGTCGCAAACCGTGCCGGAAGACGCTGATGCAACATCTTCCGGCAGCAGCACGGACGATGCCAAGCAGAACGCCGATCAGCAGAGCACCAGCCAAGGCATCGGACAGAACGGCACCTCCGCCGACCAGCAATCGTCGAACAATACCGGCGATGCGGATGAAAGCGGCACGGTCACCTACAAGAACTGCGACGCGGTGCGCGCCGCAGGCAAGGCGCCGCTGCGCAAGGGCGATCCGGGCTATTCCGCGAAACTCGACCGCGACGGCAACGGAGTCGCTTGCGAATAGCGATAACGCCATGCCGCAGTGAACGATCGTCCGGCTACGCCGCCTTGGCAACGAGCATGGAGAACAGCGCAGGACAAGCCGACGTCCGGCAGGTCAGTCCGCCTTATTGGCCTGCGCGTCCACCCAATCGTTCACTGCGGTGACGGCCTCGTCCAGCGTGACCTTGGCCGCCTTGTAATACTTGGAGTCGGCGATGCCGCTGTCGTTCATAAGCTGGTTTGCGGCGTCGATGGCCTTGCCCAGTCCATTGACGACCATAGTTCCCGCAGTGCCGTTCCCGATGCTGTTCTTCACGCCGTCAAGCAGGGCTTGTGCGGCGTCGATGGACCTGCCGAGTTCCCGTCTGGCTTCCGCCGCATCATTCGACGAGTCCGCCGTTCCGGACTGTTCCCGGTCGGCATTGCCGTGACTGTCGTCACGGTTGCGTTGCTCGACTGCGGTCGCCTGTTCGTCCATCGTGTCTGCCGCGGATCGCAGAACGGAGGAAGCGGCATACAGGCCTTCCGTGGAATCCCCGCTGGAACATGCCATGGAAACCGATGATGCCGCGGTTCCGGTGGCCCGTTGCAGACGACTGTGTGCCTTCGCATACGCGGCAAGCGACGACCGGCAGGAATTCAGCGCAGCCTCATGCTGCGCATGGACGCGCATCGTCGTCCATATGCCTGCGATGACGAGCAACACCACGGCGACCGTGATGACGATGCCCATGACACCCGCGCGCGGGGCAACGCCGCAGCCCCGCGCATCCGGTTCCTCCGGCTCGTTCCGCGGAGGCACATAGGGCGGAATCACCTGCGTCGTTTCGCCCGCGGCATCGATCGGTACGGTGTCCATAGCGCTTCCTTCCTTCGACATCCGCCAGCTTATATCGCATTGGCGGCTTACGCCATACCAATAACAACCGGACAATCGGCAACGGGTAAGGGCGGATCGGCGTGTCGACACAGCCGTACTCCGTCGGACGGCCTTTCGAGACCATCTTCCGTCATTGCTGGCCCTTGCGCGTGAACGCGAAGTGAACACGCGGGGTCGCGCGTCACGGCGAAACGCGTGTATAGTCGGATAGGTCACTTCTGTGGCCACCTTATCCGCTTCACGCAAGAAAGGTGAGCCGTGTCAGTAACAGACGAGTCGGTTGAGACGCCGATGATTGGTAAGAGCGTCATCTCGCTCGATGATCTTTCCCTTCGCCAGATCAAGGAACTGCTGCACAAGGCGCAGTACATCGATTCCCATCGCCGGGAAGTCGCGCATACCTGCGACGGCAGGGTGCTGGCCACGCTGTTCTACGAGCCGAGCACGCGCACGCGTCTGAGCTTCGAAACCGCCATGCTGCGTCTCGGCGGCAAGGTGATCGGCTTCGCCGGCTCCCAGCTGTCCAGCGCGTCCAAGGGCGAATCGATCGCCGACACGCTCAAGACCGTGTCCAACTACGTCGACGTGGTCGCGATCCGCCATCCGAAGGAAGGCGCGGCGCTCGTCGCCTCCCGCGCCGCGTCGGTGCCGGTCATCAACGCCGGCGACGGCGGCCACATGCACCCCACGCAGACGCTCGCCGACCTCGCCACGCTGCAGTCGCGCTTCGGCCGCGTCACCGACCTGACCGTCGGCCTGTGCGGCGACCTCATGTTCGGCCGCACCGTGCACAGCCTCATCGAAACGCTGTGCCGTTTCGGCAACGTGCATTTCGTGCTCATCAGCCCCGACGAGCTCAAGACCCCGCAGTACGTGCTCGACCGCATCGACGCGACCCCGTCCTGCTCCTACACCGAAGTCAAGGATCTCGTCTCCGTGATCGGCGACCTCGACGTGCTGTACATGACCCGCGTGCAGCAGGAGCGCTTCTTCAACGAGGACGACTACCTGCGCCTGCGCGACACGTACATCCTCGACGAGGACAAGCTCCAGCTCGCCAAGCCGGACATGGCCGTGCTGCACCCGCTGCCGCGCATCAACGAAATCGCCGTCGAGGTCGACAACGACCCGCGCGCCGCCTACTTCGAGCAGGTGAAGAACGGCATGCTCATGCGCATGGCGCTCGAAAGCTCCGTGATCGGCGACGAACTGCCCGGATATGAACCGCTTGAAGCCAAGGAGGCCAAGGCCTGATGGAAGTCACCAGCATCGTCAACGGCATCATCATCGATCACGTGCCGGCCGGCACCGCGCTCAAGGTGCTCGAATACCTGAAGATCAACCCGGCGAAGACCAAGCTCGCGCTGATCATGAACACCGACAGCCACCTGTACGGCACGAAGGACATCATCAAGATCGAGGACGAGGACGGCAAGAAGACGCCCGCCGTCGACCTCGACGTGCTCGGCCTCGTCGCGCGCACCGCGACGGTCGGCATCGTGCGCGGCGGCAAGATCGTCGAAAAGAAGACGCCGACGCTGCCGGAGCATGTGGTCAACATCCTCACCTGCAAGAACCCGCGTTGCGTGACCACCACCGAACGCGGCATCGACCAGATGTTCCACCTGACGCATTCCGAGCGTCAGGAATACCGTTGCGACTACTGCGACGAGGAAGCGAAGCTCTGACCTCCGCGCCGGCTCTCCGCCACGCCGCAAACCCCGCCGAACCCGTCCGCTCGACGGCATGGAGCGGCATGGGAGGGAGCCGGCTTTCCCGACAACCGATGAGCACCCCAAACAAGGAGCCAATATGCTGACCCTGCGCAACATCACGGTGTGGGACACCGGCGAGACGATCGATCTGGTGATCCCCGAAGTCGACGCACGCCGACTGTTCAGCGAAAGCGGCGCGGTGACGGACGGCGAGTTCGACGCGACCGGTCTGACCGTCGCGCCCGGCTTCGCCGATCCGCACGTGCACTTCCGCGATCCCGGACAGACCTACAAGGAATCGATGATTTCCGGCTGCCGCGCGTCCGCGTCGGGCGGCTACACGAACGTGCTCATCATGCCGAACACCGTGCCCGCAATGGACGGCGAGCCGGTGACGACCGGCGAACCCGGAGCGTCCGAAGTGCTCGACGTCGGATACGGCACGGTGATCGACTACCTGCAGCATTACGAAGCCGCGCACGGCACGGCGCTGCCGGTGCGCTACGACCTGTGCGTGTGCGCGTCGAAGGGACGCGTCGGCGGCGAGGCGACCGATCCGGCCCGTTGGCGCGACTACCTGCCGTCGTCCGCGACCGTGCGCGGCGAGGCCAAGGACGCGTACCAGATCGCCCATCCGGTGACCGCGGTCAGCGACGACGGCGCTGCCGTGACTCCGTCGATCCTCGACGATGTGCTCGCGAACGTCAAGGACACCGGCCTGTACCTGATCGAACACTGCGAACACCACGACACCGGCGCGGTCAACGACGGTCCGGTCGCGCGCGAACTCGGCGTGCCCGGCATTCCGGAGGACACCGAGCTGAAGATCGTGGCGCGCGACATCGCCAAGGCCCGCGAAACCGGCGTCCACGTGCACTTCCAGCACGTGAGCACGGCGATCTCGTTCGACGCGATCCGTGAGGCGAAGGCCGAAGGGCTGCCGATCACCTGCGAAACCGCGCCGCACTACATCGCACTGTGCGACGAGGATCTGCTCAAGTACGGCACGCTGGCGAAGATGAACCCGCCGCTGCGTTCCGCGGCGGACCGTCAGGCGACGATCGCCGCGATCGCGGACGGCACGGTCGACATGCTCGCCACCGACCATGCGCCGCACACGCTCGAAGAGAAGGAACGCGGATTCCTCGACGCGCCAAACGGCATCATCGGACTGGAATGCGCGTACGGCGTGGCGCACAAGGTGCTGGTGGACGGCGGATACATCGACGACAAGCGGCTCATCGAACTCATGTCGGTTGCGCCGCAGCATCTCATGGGCCATGTTCCGACCGACGTCGCCGGACTGCTCAACACGTCGTCCAAGTGCGCGGTCAAGCGCACGCTGGATCTGAGCAAGGTCGAACATCCCGAACACGTCGATCTGGTGATTCTGAACACGAACGAATCGTGGGCGGTGGACCCGGAACGGTTCCATTCGGCCGCACGCAACACGCCGTTCGGCGGATGGCAGGTCACCGGCCGGCCGCTTGCCACCGTGATCGGATCGAAACTGGTGTTCAGCAGGATCAAATAGCGAAAGGACAACGTCATGGATCGACTGATCGAAGCGATCGAGAACGCGCAGAATCCGAGCGTGGTCGGACTCGACCCGACTCCGGCGCTCGTGCCGCCGCAGGTCGTCGCGTCGTTCGCCGACGAGGTGCGCGACTCCGTCGAGGACCCGGCCGAGATCCCGGCGGCGCAGCTCGCCGTCGCGTACTTCGAATTCAACCGCACGATCATCGACGCGGTCGCCGACATCGTGCCCGCCGTCAAGCCGCAGATCGCCATGTACGAGGCGATCGGACCGGCCGGCGTGGACGTGTACACGATGACCTGCGAATACGCGCAGCAGCAGGGACTGTACGTGCTCGGCGACATCAAGCGCGGCGACATCGGCTCGACCGCCGCCGCCTACGCCGGCCACCTGAGCGGCGTGGCAAACGCCGACAGCGGCAACGAACCGTTCGACCCGTGGCATGAGGACGCGGTCACCGTCAACCCGTACCTCGGCACCGACGGCATCACGCCGTTCACGGACGCGGCCGCGGCCGCCGACAAGGACATCTTCGTGCTCGTGCGCACGTCGAACCCGTCCAGCAAGGAGCTGCAGGAACTTGACCTCGCCGACGGCGGCAAGCTCTACGAGCGCGTCGCCGATCTGGTCGAAGGCTGGGGGAGCGGTTCCATCGGCAGGCACGGCTACTCGCGCGTCGGCGCGGTCGTCGGCGCGACCCACCCGGAAGAGGGCGCGGCCCTGCGTGAACGCATGCCGCACACGTTCTTCCTGGTGCCCGGCTACGGCGCACAGGGCGGTACGGCCGCGGGTGTCGCCGGCATGTTCGACGCGGACGGCTCCGGAGCGATCGTCAACTCGTCGCGCGGCATCATCGGCGCGTGGAAGAAGACCGGCGAATACCGCGACGACATGAGCGCGAACGAAGCGCTCGCCCTCGCGGCCTCCGCCGCACGCAAGGCCGCGCAGGACATGCGCGACGACCTGCGCGTGAACGTGTATCGATGAACAGCATGCCGGCCGGACGAATCGGCGGCAGGCCATGGCGTAAGCTAGGCCATTGGCGCTGATTAGAGAATGACGCAGACGAGGAGAACCAAGGAAGCAATGCCCACAGCACCCTTTACCCCCACCGCCGACGTGGTCGCCGAGGCGACCGAAGCCGGCTATTTCCCCGGCCGGCACACGGTCGACATCACCGAAGTCGCCGAACTCACCGAAGGCGTGTACCGTCTCACGTTCCGCGACGCATACATCGCGAAGCATGCGCGTCCGGCGCAGTTCGTGAACCTGTTCAGCCACGATCCGATGAAGCTGCTGCCCCGCCCGTTCGGCGTGAGCGAAGTGGACGGCGATCTGGTGAGCGTCATCTTCGCGGTCGTCGGCAAGGGAACCGCGGAATTCTCCGAACTTGCGGCCGGCGACCGCATCGACGTGCTCGGTCCGCTCGGTCGGCCGTTCAACACGAAAACCCCATCGCACTACATCCTCGTCGGCGGTGGGCTCGGCGTGCCGCCGCTCATCTACGCCGCGCAATATCTGCAGCCGAACGGCGACGCGCGCACCACCGCCGTGTTCGGCTACCGCAACGACCACTTCGCCGACCGGTACGTGTCCCGCTACGCGGACGCGACGGTGAGCATCGACGAATCCGAAGGCAACGTCATCACGCTGCTCGACCGGATGGAGGCCGCCGGCGAGCTCACCCGCGACGGACTCGCGCCGGTGATCCTCTCGTGCGGACCGCTGCCGATGATGAAGGCGGTCGCCCAATGGGCGTCCAAGCGCGGCATCCCGAGCCAGCTGAGCATGGAGCAGCGCATGGGCTGCGGCTACGGCACCTGCGTGGTGTGCGTGGTCGACACGGCCGACGGACGCAAGAAGGTGTGCTCGGACGGCCCGGTGTTCACCGCGGAACAGCTCGGATGGGAGGCGTGAGACGATGACCGAGGCGAATACTCCGATCAACGTGTACGAGAAGCACGAGTGGAAGCACAAGACCGTCGTCGCCGGCGTCGAATGGAAGAACCCGGTCGGCACCGCGTCCGGCACGTTCCAGCTGGCCGCCTGCCGCTGGTTCTACGACGTGAGCCAGATGGGCGCGATCTCCACCAAGGGCGTCTCCCCGGTGCCGTGGGAGGGCAACCCCGGGCCGCGCACGGCCGAAAGCCCGGCCGGCATGGTCAACGCGGTCGGCCTGCAGAACCCCGGCGTCGACCACTATCTCGTCGATGAACTGCCCAAGCTCAAGGAACTCGGCGCGACCGTCGTCACCAACGTCGCCGGCCACAGCGACGACGACTACGCGCAGGTCGTTGCCAAGCTCGCCGACTCGTCCGCCGACATGCTCGAAATCAACGTGAGCTGTCCGAACGTGAGCCACGGCGGCATGTCCGTCGGCACCGACCCGGTCGCGCTGAGCAGACTGATCAGCCACCTGCGCAAGCTCACGTCCAAGCCGATGATCGTCAAGCTCTCGCCGAACGTGACCGACATCGCGCTCATCGCACGCGCCGCCGTCGAAGCGGGCGCGGACGCGCTGAGCCTGATCAACACGCTCGTCGGCATGCGCATCGATATCCGCACCGGAGAGCCGATCATCTCCAACCGCACCGGCGGCGTGAGCGGCCCGGCGATCTTCCCGATCGCGCTCGGCTTCGTGTGGCGCGTGCGCCAGGCCCTGCCGGACATCCCGATCATCGGCATCGGCGGCATCGACTCCGGCGAGAAGGCGCTTGAGTTCCTGTACGCCGGCGCGAACGCCGTCGAAGTGGGCGCGGCCGCGCTCTACGATCCGACCGCACCGATCCGCGTGGCGCGCGAACTCGACGATCTGCTCGACTCGCGTCCGGAGCTTGCGGCGAAGCTCGCCGCGGGCGAGACCTGGCGCTGACCGTTTCCGGACAAGGAATTTTCTGGACAAGGAGAACATCATGACCACCGCATCGCTCGACCATCGCTTCACCGAGTTCCTGCTTGATTCGCAGGCGCTCAAGTTCGGCGACTTCACGCTCAAGTCCGGCCGTAAGTCCCCGTACTTCATCAACGCGGGCGCGTTCAACGACGGCCGCAAGATCGCCACGCTCGGCGCGTTCTACGCCGAGAAAATCGCCGAGGAAATCAAGGCCGGCAATCTGCCCGCCGGCATCGACACCGTGTTCGGCCCGGCGTACAAGGGCATCCCGCTCGGGGTCTCCACCGCGATCGCGCTGACCTCCGCGCACGGCATGGAAGTCGGCTACACGTTCGACCGCAAGGAGAAGAAGGACCACGGCGACGGCGGCATGATGGTCGGCACGCAGCTCAAGGACGGCATGAAGGTGCTGCTCGTCGACGACGTGATGACCGCCGGCACCGCCGTGCGCGAGGTCATCCCCAAGCTCAAGGCCGAAGCCGACGTCGAGGTCGTGGGCCTTGTGCTGTCCGTCGACCGCATGGAGAAGACCAAGGACTCCGACCTGTCCGCCGTCAAGGCCGTCGAGGCGGAGTTCGGCTTCCCGGTGTTCGCCATCGCCAACGTGCGTGAGATCTTCGAGGCCGGCCAGCACATCGAGACCGCCTCCGGCGAACCGTACGTGACTCCGGAGATCAAGGCCGCCGCCGACGCGTATCTCGCGCAGTACGGCGCGTGATCGCGGTTTTGCGCATTGATTGACTATGTCCTTCCTCCGGCGGATTCACCGGCGGAAGGACACAGTGCTATCCGCGGACCGTCAGCCGCGCATTGCCGCCGTTGCGATGCAACGACCAGCGGACCGTGGCGGTCTGCCGCAGGAAGCCCTCGTCATGGGAGACGAGGATCAACGCGCCGGGATACCGTGCCAGTGCACGGCCCAACGCCTGCATCGAATACAGGTCGAGATGGTTCGTCGGCTCGTCCATGACGATCAGATGCGGATGCCGGCGCAGGCCCAAGCACAGCAGCAGCTTGCGCAGTTCACCCGGCGACGGGTTGCCGCCGGCGAGCAGACGGTCCGGATCGGCGTTGAGCTGTGCGACGGACGACAATACGATGCTGCGATCTTGCGGCGTCAATGAGGCCAGACGCGTCATCGCCCACCGGGCATCCGCATCCGTGGTGTTCTGCGGCAACACCAGGCGGGGCACATGCAATCCGGTGCGCCGCTCATCCTGATCGATGGCGTGCAGCATCGCATTGACCAGCGTGGTCTTGCCGGTACCATTCGGACCGCTGATGCCAATGTGATCGTGCGGGCCGACGGTCAGCATGGGAATGGCGACGCCGTCGCCACGCTCCGAAACCGTTGCGTCGGCATCGTCCCCGTAGGGAATGAATCCGGCCTCCAATCGCACCAGTTCACGACGGCCGCTCGACTCGGCATCCATCCAGATGTCGCCGTCATACCGTTTCGCAGCCGTGACCATGCCTGCCGCCTTCTCCTGGGCCGCCTCGACCTGCGCGTCGATACGGGCGCTCGCCGGTCCGAGACTGCTCGGATTGTGGTTGTATTTGATCGCGTTGCGCGCGTCATGATCCTTCGGATCGACGAAACGATGGTTTCTGGCCGACGACACCTCCAGCGTCGCGTCATGCTTGCGCTGCGCCTTGACCGACGACAATCGCGCGGATTCGCGCCGTGCCTCGCGCAACGCCGCATCCGCCGACCGCCGATCGATCGCCGCGCTCGCCGATGCGGCGGAATAGTTGCCCGGCCGCATGCGCACGACGGTCACGTTCCGCCCGCGCACGTGGTCGCGTTCGAAAAACGCGCATTGATCGGCCACCGCGTCGATCAATGCCGTGTCATGCGATACGAGGATGCCGATGCCGCCGAACGAACGCAACGCGGCGATGATGCGCCCGCGGGTCGGCGCGTCCACGTGGTTCGTCGGTTCGTCCAACACCAGCACGTCCGGGCGCAACGCCAACGCGCAGGCGACCTGCAGCCGTTTGGCCTCGCCGCCGGACAGTGTGCCGACTCGCCACGGCCAGTCGTCGCCGATGTCCAGATCACGGCGGATCGCCAGCGTCTCCGGCGACCAGTCGTTGGCGAAATCGTCCAGATTCATCGGCGTTTCGTCGGTGTTCTGCGGGCAGTACCCGGGAACGAAGCCGCCCGGAGCGGGGGAGATGCTGCCGGAATCGGGGTGCAGATCGCCGAGCGCGATGCGCATCAGCGTGGTCTTGCCGATGCCGTTGTCGCCCAATACGGCGGTCCAACCACGGGCGAACGTGGCCGACACGTTCTCGAACAGCGGTTCCGGCGCCTCGGGATAGGTGAAGGTGATACGGGATAACGTGAGTACGGAATTCGGTGACATATGGTGCTCCAATGCAGTATGTTTGCCGCGAACCTTCGGTTGCGGTGTGATGGATATGATTGCGTATGGCACCAATATGCGAACGGCATATGCAAGGACGGCGCGGCCACCGTGGATTCGAGGCGAATCCATGCGCGGAGCCGTGCGACAAGCGTTCCATACGGATATGCTTCATCTGCGAAGCCGTCCGCCGGTGCCGCTTATCGAATAATCAACGTGGTAAGTCCTTGTCGTTCCGGCGATTCTGGCATATCGAACCGCCGCTGTCTGTACTGAACGATTCACATCATACACGGGAATCGGACTTATAAACGCCCTTCACGTAGCGGGCTTACGCTATAACTGGAGTTTATGACACTGCTGCAGCTGAAATACATCGTCAAGATCGTCGAATGCGGGTCGATGAACGAGGCCTCGCATGAACTGTACGTTTCGCAGCCCGCGTTGAGCTCCTCCGTGAAGGAACTCGAAAACGAACTGGGCATCGAGATCTTCACCCGCTCGTCGCAGGGCATCGCACTGACCGTCGACGGCGCGGAGTTCCTCACCTACGCGCGTCAGGTGCTCGACCAGGCCGCCCTGCTCGAGGAGCGCTACAAGAACGCGAAGCCGCGCAAGCAGCTGTGCTCCGTGTCCACCCAGCACTACATGTTCGCCGTCGAGGCGTTCGTCGAGATGATCAACTCGATCAAGTCCGACGAATACGAGTTCACGATCCGCGAGACGCGCACCAAGGACATCATCAACCAGGTCGCCAACATGCTCTCCGAAATCGGCATCCTGTACCTGTCCGACTTCAACAAGGACGTGATCGGCAAGCTGCTGCGCGAGAAGCATCTCGAATTCCACCCGCTGTTCCGCGCCCCGCTGCATGTGTTCCTCGCCCGCACCAACCCGCTGGCGAACAAGAAGAAGCTCACGATGGAGGACCTCAAGCCCTACCCGTTCATCCAGTACGAGCAGGGCGAGGACGGCAGCTTCTACTTCGCGGAGGAAGCGGTCTGGCCCGAATACAACCCGAAGCAGATCAACGTGACCGACCGTGCCACGATCCTCAACTTCATCGTCGGCCTCAACGGCTACACGGTGTGCACCGGCATCGACAACGGCGACCTCAACAACGAGAAGATCGTCACCGTGCCGCTTGACTCGGACGAGACGATGCTCGTCGGCTGGATCACCAACGAACGCGCGAAGCTGTCGAAGGCGGCGGAGGACTATCTGTCGAAGCTCAAGTCGGTGGTCGCCTCGCACGGGTACAAGCTGATCGACTGAAACCGATCCCCTGCGCGGCTGATCGGGTCGCGCGATGCGCAACGGCCGGGGTCGTTCCCGCAATGTCGGGAGCGGCCCCGGCCGTTGCGTATCATGTGCAGCCGCATGCGAATGATTCGTGACGGATACCGTCGTGCGTGGCTGCGCATGGTCATCATGCGGGACGTGCGAACGCGTGCGGACCGACGGTGTTGCTAGTCTTGTTTGCGTTCACAGGAGCCGCGCTCGGCACGGACGCTCGTATGCGCGGCAACCAGCATGGAGGAACGGTAAGTGAAAACAGTGCGAATACTGCTGCAACACGTCGGCGAATTCAAACGGGACTCGATCCTGACGCCGATATGGATGATCGGCGAGGTGGCGTGCGAGATGATCATCCCGCTGCTTATGGCCACGCTCATCGACCAGGGGGTCGAGAAGGGCGACATGGGCGTGATCTCGCGCACGGCCGGGCTCATGGTGCTCATGGCCCTGTGCGGGCTTACGGTGGGCTGTCTCGGTTCGGTGTTCGGCTCGCGCGCCGCCACCGGTTTCGCGAAGAACCTCAGACAGGACCAGTACGACAACATCCAGACGTTCTCGTTCTCGAACATCGACCGGTTCTCCACGCCGAGCCTCGTCACGAGGCTCACCACCGATGTGATGAACATCCAGAACGCGTTCATGATGATCCTGAGGATGGTGCCGCGCGCGTTCTCCAGCCTCATCATCGCCATGTGCATGGCGTTCGTCGTCTCCGGCACGATGGCGCTCATCTATCTTGGCGCGGTCGTCGTGCTCGGCACCATTCTCGGCATCCTCATGAACATCGCCGCGAAGTACTTCCGTCAGGCGTTCCCCGAATACGATGCGATGAACGAGTCGGTCGAGGAGAACGTCACCGCCATGCGCGCGGTCAAGGCGTTCGCCCGCGAACCCATGCAGACGCGCGTGTTCAAAGCCACGTCAAAGCGCATCTACGACATCTTCCTCAAGGCCGAACTGGTGCTCGCCTCCGTCGACCCGATCATCCAGACCACCGTGTGGGGCTGCCTGCTGCTCATCAGCTGGGTCGGCTCCCACCTCATCGTGCAGGACCGGCTCACCACCGGAGACCTGACCAGCCTGCTCATGTACTGCATGAACATCCTCATGAGCCTGGTCATGCTGTCGATGACGATCGTGATGATCACCATGTCGTCCGCCAGCGCCCGCCGCATCGCCGAAGTGCTCACCGAAACCGACGACATGCCCGCCGCCGCGCATCCGGTCAAGAAAGTGCGCGACGGTTCGATCGAGTTCAGGCACGTCGATTTCGCCTACCCGGCCGTCAAGCTCTCCGAGAACGATCCGGCCGCCAAGCGTCGCATCGAAGCGACACGTCAGCTCATCGCGAAGGGTCCCGAAAACGTGCTCACCGACGTCAACCTGACGATCCCGTCCGGCGCGGTCGTCGGCGTGATCGGCGGCACCGGCTCGTCCAAGACCACGCTCGTCAACCTCATCCCGCGCCTGTACGACGTGACCGGCGGCAGCCTCACGGTCGGCGGCGTGGACGTGCGCGACTACGACCGCGACGCGCTGCGCGACAAAGTCGCCGTCGTCCTGCAGAACAACGTGCTCTTCTCCGGCACGATCCTGTCCAACATGCGCTGGGGCAATCCGAACGCGACCGTCGACGATTGCAGACGCGCGTGCGCGATCGCCTGCGCCGACGAGTTCATCGACAAGCTGCCCGACGGCTACGAGTCGAAGGTCGAGCAGGGCGGACAGAACTTCTCCGGCGGCCAGAAGCAGCGTCTGTGCATCGCACGCGCGCTGCTCAAGGATCCGAAGGTGCTGATTCTGGACGATTCGACGTCCGCGGTCGACACCGGCACCGACGCGAGGATCCGTCACGCGTTCGCCAGCCAGATGCCCGACGTGACGAAGATCATCATCGCGCAGCGCATTTCCAGCGTGCAGGACGCGGACATGATCGTCGTGCTCGACGACGGGCGGATCAGCGGCGTCGGCACGCACGACGAACTCATGCAAACGAACGAGATCTACCGCAGTATCGTCGAACTGCAGACGCAGGGCGGCGGCGACTTCGACGAGGAGCAGTTCGCGCAGCTGTCGTCGGATGTGAAGGGCGCGGCGAACGACACGGACGCCGCAAACGACGATACGCAGGATGGCGTCCGCAACGACGTCGACGACAAGGAGGTGCGCTGATGCCCGGACCACGAGGCAATGCCGGCCGCATGGCGGCCGAAGCGAAGAAGGGGCGTGAACTGGAGCATCCGTTCCGCATTTTCATGCGGCTCATGCGGTTCGTGTTCGGCATGTACGGCGTGCAGTACGGCATCGTGATCGCGCTCATCGTCGTCACGATCTACGCGCAGGTGCGCGGCAACCTGTTCTTCCAGACGCTCATCGACAACTACATCACGCCGATGCTCGCCTCGTACGATCACGATTTCGGCCCGCTGCTCGGCGCGATCGGCGTCATGGCGTCGATCTACGCGGCCGGCATCGTCGCGAACGCGGTGAGCGCCGTGCTCAAGGCGTTCATCACGCAGGGCTTCCTGCGCCGCCTGCGCAACCGCATGTTCGAGCACATGCAGCGTCTGCCGCTCGGCTACTTTGACACGAATACGCGCGGCGACGTGATGAGCCTGTACACCAACGACATCGACACGCTGCGGCAGATGGTCTCGCAGTCCATTCCGCAGATCATCAACTCGGTGTTCAGCATCGTCATGATCCTGTTCAGCATGATCTACCTGAGCGTGCCGCTGACCGTGGTCGTGCTCGTCGTATCGGGGCTCATGGTGTGGATGACGAAGGTCATGACCGGCAAGTCCGGCACGTACTTCTCCCGCCAGCAGAAGTCGGTCGGCGCGCTCAACGGCTACGTCGAGGAGATGATGAGCGGCCAGAAGGTCGTCAAGGTGTTCACGCACGAGGCGGCGGCGAAGGCCGACTTCCGAGAACGCAACGACCGGTTGTTCGACGCGTCCAACAAGGCGAACATGTTCTCCGGATTCCTCGGTCCGATCAACAACCAGCTCGGCTACGTGGCGTACGTGCTGTGCGCCCTCGTCGGCGGCTGGCTTGCGGTCAATCACATGACCGGACTCACGTTGGGCGGGCTGGTGAGCTTCCTGACGTTCGTCAAGAGCTTCACCATGCCGATCAGCCAGGTCAGTCAGCAGCTCAACGCGATCGTCATGGGCCTGGCCGGCGCGGACCGCATCTTCAAGCTGCTCGACCAGCAGGTCGAATCGGATGACGGCAAGACGACGCTGGTGAGTGTGCGCCGCGACGCCGCGACCGGCAAGCTGACCGAGACGGACGATCGTACCGACCAGTGGGGCTGGCGCGGCGCGGACGGACGGATCGTGCCGATGCGCGGCGACATCCGGCTCGACCATGTCACGTTCAGCTACGTGCCCGGCAAGACGATCCTGCACGACATGACGATGTTCGCCAAGCCCGGCCAGAAGATCGCGCTCGTCGGTTCGACCGGCGCCGGCAAGACGACGATCACGAACCTGATCACCCGGTTCTACGACATCGACTCCGGCACGATCACGTACGACGGCATCGACATCACGGACATCCACAAGTCCGACCTGCGCCGTTCGCTCGGCATGGTGCTGCAGGACACGCACCTGTTCTCCGGCTCGATCATGGAGAGCATCCGCTTCGGCCGGCTCGACGCGACCGACGAGGAGGTGATCGCCGCGGCGAAGCTCGCCAACGCGCACACGTTCATCGAAAAGCTGCCGAACGGCTACGACACGCAGCTGACCGGCGACGGCGCGTCGCTGAGCCAGGGCCAGCGGCAGATGCTCGCGATCGCGCGCGCAGCCGTGGCCGACCCGCCCGCGCTGATTCTGGACGAGGCGACGTCGTCGATCGACACGCGCACCGAGTCGCTCGTGCAGGCCGGCATGGACGAGCTCATGAAGGGACGCACCACGTTCGTGATCGCGCACCGCCTGTCCACGATCCGCAACGCCGACTGCATCATGGTGATCGAAGCGGGCCGCATCATCGAACGCGGCACGCACGACGAGCTCATCGCCCAGCAAGGCCGGTACTACACCTTGTATACCGGTCTCAAGGGCAATCGGTAACAAGGGTCACTGAATGAATGCAAGAAGCCCGTATGCACGTTTCGCATACGGGCTTCTTTACGCCTGAACGAAGTTGTTTACAGGCGCACGCCGAGCGCGGCGAGGGATTCCCGGGCCTGCAACGCGTTCTCGAACAGGACGCCGTGGATGCCGACCTCGTTGGCGCCGACCACGTTCCTGGCGGTGTCGTCGAAGAACACGCATTGTCCGGCGTTCAGGCCGAAACGGTTCAGCGCGAGTTCGTAGATGTCGGCGTTCGGCTTGTGCAGCTTCTCCACGCCGGAGACGACCGTGCCGTTCAGCAGTTCGGCCAGGCGCGGGAATTTCCCGAACGCGAAGTGGAATGTCTCATGCGACCAGTTCGTCAGTCCCCACACGCCGTAACCGTGGCGTTTGAGATCCTCGAGCAGTTCGACCATGCCCGGCAGCGTGCGGGGCAGCGCATCATCGTAATGATCGATGTAGTACTTGAAGATCCGCGCGATGTCCTCGCCCTGCTCACGCACGACGTCGGGGTAGATGTCGGCGAAATCCTCGCCGGCGTCCATGCGGTCCTCATAGCGGAAGAAACCGTGCGGATCGTCGTCCGCGCAGATCGCGGCGACGACCTCGTCCGGGAAATGTCCTTCGAGACAGGCGCGCGTCTGCCAGTCGAGCAGCACGCCGCAAAAATCGAAGATGACGTCGGTGACGGGGGACTGGGTCATGGGAACTCCTTGCGAATCTGCCGGGTGAATGATGAAGTACAGTGTACCGGCGGCGGGGATGGAACCATGCATCCGTTCCATCCCCACCGCCGTCCGCGTGCGTTACGAGAGCAACTGGCGGAACGCCGCGGGAATCGCGTCGATCACGTCGGAGGCGACGATCGGGTGTCCGAGCTTGCCGCCAAGCGGGCCGCGCGGCGACATGCCGTAAATCGTCGGCGGCGTGAAGCCGCGCTGATCGGACTCGGACGCGAGCGCCGCGGCATAGCCGTGCAGGTACGCGCCGTCGGCGACGACCTGCGGAATCGACGCGTCGTCGTCCTGCTGGGCGAGCAGGGCGCCGACCATGCCCGCCAGCACGTCGCCGGCGCCGGCAGTGCCCAGCCAGGCAGGCGCGCGGCCGGCCAGCAGCACGCGCGGTTCGTCCGACGCGTCGGCCCCGTTCTCGTATTCGATGTCGTCCGCATCGTCGCCGCTGAGCGATCCGGCGGCCTTCGCGCGCGACTCGTCCTGCGCCTCGTCGGTCCTGACTCCGTCGCCGACGATGATGCTGATCGCCCCCTTGAGCAATACGGTCGCGCCCGTCAGCTCATGCGCACGCACCGCCCAATGCAGCGGCTCGAGCTGCACGTCGCGCGCGTCCACATCCTCGCCGCGCAGTTCCAGCAGGGACGCGAGCTCCGCCGCATGCGGGGTGATCACCACCTGCGGCGGCACCTCGTCCGGCAGAAGGTCGAGCGCGCCCGCATCCACGACGATCGGCGGCATCTCGTAGGCGAGATCGGGATCCTCGTCGTCCTCGTTCAACGCGTAGTGGGACAGCAGCTTCGCAATGGTCTGGCGCTGCACGTCGGCGTCGTCCTCGTCCGTTTCGCCGTCCGGCACGCCGGAACCGACCACCCACGACTGAACACGGCCCTTGCCGATCACCGCCTCGGGAACGGCGTTCAGCACCATGCCGCGCGTGCGTTCGGGACCCATGTAGCGGATCAGCCCAACATTCGTGCGGGACGCCGCCCGGCACGACAGCACGGCCGCCCCCGGATAGCGCACCGAGCCGGTGATCAGACCCGTCACGCCGCGCGCGTACTTCGCGTCGGCGAGCCGAGGCAGGCGAATCGCCTCGCTGGCGCTGTCCCCGGACACCATACGGACGAACGGCC
This sequence comes from Bifidobacterium miconis, assembly GCF_019331735.1. GTDB lineage: Bacteria > Actinomycetota > Actinomycetes > Actinomycetales > Bifidobacteriaceae > Bifidobacterium > Bifidobacterium miconis. The sequence continues at coordinate 17,578 of NZ_JAHBBH010000024.1, read as the reverse complement.
GCACGCCCTCCAGATCGAAGCCGAAGTCGACCAGCGTGACCCTGCCGCACGCGTACGAGGCCGGAGGCAGCATCGCGCACGGCTTCAACGCGCCGAACGTCACCGTCACGTCCGCGGGAATGTACGGGCCGGTGATGGACCCGTCGTCCACGCCCACGCCGGACGGCACATCCACGGCCACCACCAGAGGAAACTCGCCGGCCGTGTCCCCGTCCGGCAGCGCGGTGCGATCGGGAACCGTGCCGTCCACACCCAGCGACGACGCCATCGTGCCGGCGATGCCGCGCAACGCGCCCTTGACGCCGATGCCCGTCATCGCGTCGATGATCACATGGGAATGCTGCGCCAGCTCGACCGCGGCGCGCAGACGTTCGCCGGCCTCTCCCGCGCCGAACCCGGCCGCGCATCCGGGAATGTCGGACGCCGGATCAAGCACCAGCACCTTGCCGCCGGCGCGCACGAACGCGGCGAACGCCTCCTCGTGCACGCTGCGTCCGACGGTCACGGCCGTCGCCGAGGCGCCGTTCTCCGCCAACGCGGCCGCCGCGTACAGGCCGTCGCCGCCGTTGTCCCCGGCACCGGCCAGCAGCACGATGCGCGCATTGCCCAACGCCAGGCCCTCGTCCTCGAGCAGGTCGGCGGTCACGCGGGCCGCGGCGGTGGCGGCCATGCGCATCAACGGCACACCGTCGTCCAGCAGAGGACGTTCCATCGCGCGCACGTCGTCGACGCGGTACGCGGCGTGACGCAACAGATGCAGCCTGTTGCCGTCGTTCTGCACGTTCATGCTTTCAGCCATGATGAACCTCCCTGACATCGGCGAAACCGTATATCCGTCTGCTCTACTTTACCCGCGTTTTCGGCTTCGCGCCGGCAGTTCGCCGACAGTGCGCCGACAGTGTCCGCAAGGCACGCCGCATGCCGGCCGAACGTCGCCTGCAGACGCGTCGGACATGGCCTGCATGGCCTCTGCATGGCCTCGTGCGGGCCGATCCGGCGTCCAACTGTCCGCGAACCCCCTGTGACGTTGCCCACAACGCGACCGGCGCACTGGCCTGATCCGTCGCGGACGGGTATGCTGGTGCCTTAAGTTGGATGGGAAGACTTCCGTTCCGCGGCGCGGCGGAGCGCTCGCTCGCCTTCGGGGCGCACGCCGCCGGCGCAACGCCGCGCCGCACGGAGTGTCGCGTGTTTACTTCAAGCGCTCGAAGTCTCTAATGTTGCCGGTATGAGCACCAGCACAACCACTTGGCATACCATCCGCGAGGCGTCGATGATCTCCGGGCTGCCCGAATCGACCTTGCGCTACTACGAGCAGATCGGCATCATCGATCCGATCGCCCGCGACCCCAGTTCCGGGCATCGCGCCTACTCCGACGCGGACCTCGAGGCGCTGAGCATCATCTCATGCCTCGCCGCGACGGGTATGCCGCTTGAGTCGATGCGCGCGTATCTGAAGAACCGCTTCGACGGGCCGGATGGCGCACGCCGGCAGATGGAGCTGCTCGACGCGCAGGCCTTGCGGCTGGCGGCCAAGGCGGAAAGCATCCGCATGCAGCAGGCGTACGTTTCGTTCAAGACGCTGTACTGGCGCGCGATCGCCGAAGGCCGGGAGCGTGACGCGGAGCGGCTGCTGGAGGACAACCGCGACATCGTGGAGAAGGTCAAGCGACTGCAGGTCGGCGGCAAGGCCGAACAGTGATCGGCCGGCACGGCCACGACGAACGCGATCGATGGCATGGCATCGACAGTGATGATATCGGCAACGACGGAGGAGCGATGATGTTCGACGGATTGCGCAGCGCGATGAACAAGTTCTGGAACGGCGACAAGACGCTGGCCGAAACTGACCCGGAGTTCGTGGAGTTCTTCTCGAACTTCGCGTACGATGAGGTGATCAACGAACCGGGCGCGAACCATCCCGATCTGGACGACGCGACGCGCGCCATGGCGATTCTCGCCACGCTGATCGGCTGTCAGGGGCTCGACGAGTATGCGCTGATGCTGCCGGTGGCTTTGGAGGCCGGCGTCAGCCCAGTCGAAGTGAAGGAGATCGTGTATCAGGCGGTCGCCTATCTCGGGTTTGGCCGCGTGCTGCCGTTCCTGAAGAAGACCAATGACATCTTCGGGGCGCGGGGCATCGCGCTGCCGCTCGCCGGACAGTCGACCACCACGCCGGAGACGCGCGCCGCGGCGGGGGAGCAGGCGCAGATCGACATCTTCGGCGAACACATGCGCGGCTTCGCGCGGTCCGGACCGGCCGACACCCGGCACATCAACAAGTGGCTGGCCGGCAACTGCTTCGGCGACTACTACACGCGCGGCGGGCTGGACCATCGCCGGCGCGAGATGGTCACGCTGTGCTATCTGGCGGCGCAGGGCGGGTGCGAGCCGCAGCTCGTCGCGCATGCGGGCGCGAACCTCAAGGTCGGTAACGAGAGGGCGTTCCTGATCGCGGTCGTCTCGCAGTGCATGCCGTACATCGGCTATCCTCGCACGCTGAACGCGATCAGCTGCATCAACGAAGCCGCGACTAAGGCCGGTGAGTAAGGAGCCCGGCCGGAACCGACCCACTCGGTCAGTTCCAGCGACGGCTTCCCTGGAACGTGCGCCGATGCCTTTCTGTGGCGGTTTTCGCTCGTTGGGACATCCGTTAGCGAGCGAAGACCTCCAGCGAAAAACGCGCGTGGCGGAAAAGGTTCGCTGAGACATGTCTCAGCGAACCTTTTCCGCCACGAGGGCTGAGGTCAGAGGGATGGATCCTCTGCTTGGCCTCAGCCCCAGACTTCCTTGGCGATGGACTGCACGAGCGCGATCTTGGCCCACTGCTGCTCCTCGGTGAGCTTGTTGCCCTCCTCGGTGGACGCGAGAAGCCGCACTGGGTGGACAGGCACAGGCGGTCGAGCGGCACGTACTGCGCGGCCTCGGCGATGCGCTTCTTGATGACCTCCGGGTCCTCGAGCTCGGGCTTCTTCGACGTGATCAGGCCGAGCACGACCTTCTTGTCGCCCGTGACCTTGGCGAGCGGCGCGAAGTCGCCGGAACGGTCGTCGTCGAACTCGAGATAGTAGGCGGCCACGTTCTCCTTGCCGAACAGTACGTCGGCCACGACCGAGTAGCCGCCGGCGGACGCCCACGTCGAATGGTAGTTGCCTCGGCAGTCGTGCGTGGTGACGACGAGGTCGGCCGGCAGACCGGCGATCGCCGCGTTGTTCATCGCCGCGTACTGCTCCTGCATCGCGGCGAACTCCTCGGGCGTGTAGTGAGAGTTGAAGTTCGGGTCGCAGAACATGCCCCACGTGCAGTCGTCGAGCTGCACGTTGCGGCAGCCGGCCTCGTACAGGGCCATGATGAGGCCGTGGAACGCGGCGGCCGTGTCGTCGGCCAGCTTGTCGTAGGCGGCCTGATCGTCGCCGTAGAACTCGTGCACGGATGCGATGTTCTCCGGGCGGAACAGCTCGGCGTACAGCTGCGAGGGGGAGGGGATGGTCTGGCGGGCCACGACCGTGTCGTCCTCGAACGCCTTGAGGAACTTGAAGTGGTCGACGAACGGGTGCGCGCCGTCGAACGCGATCTTGCCGGACAGGCGGGCGGATTCGGCGCGGGTCACCTCGTCGTGGAACACGTAGCCCTGGTCGATGGCGACCTTCTCGACGCCGGCGAAGCCCCACATGCAGTCGAGATGCCACCAGCCGCGGCGGAACTCGCCGTCGGTGATGACGTGTAGGCCGGCGGCCTTCTGCTTGGCGACCAGTTCGGTGATGCACCGGTCCTCGACGGCCTTGAGCGCGGCGGCGTCGATCCTGCCGGCCTCGAAGTCGGCGCGCGCGGCCTTCAGTTCGGCAGGACGCAGGTAGCTGCCGACGACGTCGGCGCGGAACGGCGCGTTGTGCGAATATGCCATGGTTCCTCACGATCTTGCGCATCGGTTGCGCATTGCGATTCGGTTGATACGTTGCGTAACCTTACCGCAATCCGGCCTACGGCGCCCACGCGAGTCCATTTCCCTTCGGCTTCCCTCCGACGACGGGCGGATTAGGCGCGCGCCGACGCGCCGCGGTGCGCCTCCGGGCGGAAGACGTCGGGTTCGACGTAGATCTCGAACCGGTACCACGGCAATGCGCCGCGCACCGCGCGTTCGATCTTGTCGACCGTCTCCACGTCGTAGTCGCGGTCTAGCTTCGACGTCTCGACCTTGAGGCACAGCAGGATGTCGTCCTCGGACATGTGGATCGTCTGCATGTTGAGCAGACGGTCCACGCCGGGCGTCGACGTGACTGCGGCCACGATCTCGTCGCGCGTCACACGGTCGACGGTCTCGCCGAGCAAGAGCGAGCCGGATTTGAACGCGAGCAGCAGCGAGCCGGATATCAGGACCAGACCGACCATCAGGCCGCCGATCGCATCCCACAGCTCGTCGTCGAGCAGGATCGCGAGTCCGATGCCGGCGCCGGCGAACGCCAGGCCGATCAGCGCGAGCGTGTCCTCCATGATGACGGAGGCGAGCTCGGCCGACTTGGTGCGCCGCCAGAACCGGAAGACGCCCATGTGCGGCGTGCGCGTGCGGGCCATGCGCTCGTTCGCCTCTTTGACGCTCGAATGCAGGCCGTAGCCTTCGAGGCAGGCGCTGACGGCGACCACGACGAGCGCGGCGACCAGTTCGATCTGGTTGGCGTCGCGCAATGCGGGGTCGGCGATCACGCCGACGATCTTCTTGATCGCCTCCGAAGTCGAGAAGAACCCGCCGACGAAGAACAGCAGCGTGGCCACGACGAACGACGCGAGATATTTCGCGCGGTACAGGCCGAACGGATGGTCGCCGTCGGTGCGGTGCCTGGAGAATCGGCCGCCGATCATGAGGACGATCTCGTTCGAGCAGTCGGCGATCGAATGCACGGATTCGGACAGCATGGCCGATGATCCGGTAAACGCGGCCGCGCACAGTTTGGCGACGGCGACGCCGATGTTCGCGGCGAGCGCCGCCTTGACGGCGGCTCCCGCATGCTTGGCCTGCTGTTGAACGGTTTCGCCCTCGCCGGACGCGATCCGGCCCTGTGTTTCGCTCATGATTCCCCTCTTGCCCATGATGTGCCTGAAACACCACACATTGTAGGAGCATCGGGGATCGGTGATCACTCCTCGGCCACGAGCTCCAAATAGCTGTCGTTCCACAAATCCTCGTCGCCGTCGGGCATGAGCAGCACGCGTTCCGGGTTGAGCGCCTGCACGGCGCCCTCGTCGTGGGTGACGAGCACGATCGCGCCCTCGTACTTGGCGATGGCCTTCAGAATCTCGTCGCGCGACGCCGGGTCGAGGTTGTTGGTCGGTTCGTCGAGCAGCAGCACGTTCGCGCGCGAGGTCACCAGCGTGGCGAGCGCGAGTCGCGTCTTCTCGCCGCCGGAGAGCACCCGGGCGGGCTTGAGCGCGTCGTCGCCCGAGAACAGGAACGAGCCGAGGATGGAGCGCGCCTGCGTGTCGTTCAGTTCCGGTGCGACGTGCGTGAGGTTCTCGAGCACGGTCGCGTTCAGGTCGAGCGTGTCGTGTTCCTGCGCGAAGTAGCCGATCTTGCAGCCGTGGCCGTATTCGACCACGCCCGTGTCGGGCTGTTCGATGTGCGCGAGCAGGCGCAGCGTGGTGGTTTTGCCGGCGCCGTTGTAGCCGAGGATGACCACGCGCGAGCCCTTGTCGACGGCGAGGTTCACGCCGGCGAACACGATGTTGGAGCCGTACGCCTTGGAGATGTCCTTCGCCATGATCGGCGTGCGGCCGCAGGGCGCGGGTTCGGGGAAGCGGATATCGGCGACCTTCTCCTTCTTCTGCGCCTCGGACGTGTTCTCGAGGAGCCGTTCGGCGCGGCGCATCATGTTCTGCGCGGCCACGGCCTTGGTGGCCTTCGCGTGCAGGCGGATGCCCTGCTTCATGAGGCGTTCGGCCTTCTTCTCGGCGACCTCGCGCTCGCGGCGGCGGCGCTCCTCGTCCACGGCGCGCTGGTGCAGGTACGCCTTCCAGCCGAGCGAATACATGTCGATCTGGCCGAGGTGCGCGTCGAGGTGCCACACCTTGTTCACGACCTCGTCCAGCAGTTCGGTCGAGTGGGAGATCACGAGGAAGCCGCCTTCGAACTTCTTCAAAAACCCGCGCAGCCATTCGATCGAATCGGCGTCCAAATGGTTGGTCGGCTCGTCGAGGATGAGCGTGTCCGCGTCGGAGAAGAGGATGCGCGCCAGTTCAATGCGGCGGCGCTGGCCGCCGGACAGGGTGCCCAGCTCGCGGTTCATCACGTCCTGCGGCAGGCCCAGGCTGTCGGCCATGGCGATCGCCTCGGACTGCGCCGCGTAGCCACCGGCCTTGTCGAAGTCCTGCATGATCTTGTCGTAGCGGTTCATCGCGCGCGTCATCACGTCCGGATCCGGGTCAGTCATCTCCTTCTCGCACTTGCGCATGCGGGCGATGATCGTCGCGATGTCGCGCGCGCTCATCATGCGGTCGAGCGCGGTCTGCGTCTGATCGGCGGCATGCGTGTCCTGCGGCAGATAGCCGAGCTTGCCGGAGACGCGCACCTTGCCGGCCGAGGGCAGCATGTCGCCGGTGATCACGCGCGTCAGCGTCGTCTTGCCGGCGCCGTTGCGGCCGACCAGACCGATCTTGTCGCCCTTGGCCACATGGAAGTCGGTCGGATGCAGGAGCGTGCGCGCCCCGATCTGAATCTCAAGTCCCTGCGCTTCGATGGCCATCCCGTCAGCCCGCCTTCCGTCTCGTACCCGTTGCCGAGGTTCCTTGTTTCCGCGTGCGGCCGATCCGTGCCCGTGCGCCGTTCGCCGCAAAGTCCAACGCTCCACTATAGCGAATGGGTGCGGATCGCAGAACGGCGGCGGCCGTCCGGCGGTAGTCTGGAAGCGACAGGAACGCCCGGCCGCGACGGATTCGCGGAAACGGCGGAAAGGAGAGCAATCATGTCCGACAGCAAACGCACGATCCTCGTCACCGGATTCGACCCGTTCGGCGGCGAATCCGTCAACCCCGCGTTCGAGGCGGTCAAACGGCTGCCGAATGACATTGCCGGTGTGAGCGTTGTGTCCTTGGAGATCCCGACCGCGTTCACGCGCAGCGCCCGGGTCGTCGAGGCGGCCATCGAACGCGAACGGCCCGACTGGGTGCTGTGCGTCGGACAGGCCGGCGGACGCGCCGCGATCACCGTCGAACGGGTCGCGATCAACCTCGCCGAAGCGTCCATCCCCGACAACGACGGCGAACAGCCGATCGACGCGCCGCTGCGCGCGGACGGCGACGCCGCGTACTTCGCGACGCTGCCGGTCAAGGCGATGGTCCGGAACATCAACGCCCACGGCATTCCCGCCGCCGTCTCGTACACGGCCGGCACCTACGTGTGCAACGCCGTCATGTACCACGTGCTCTACCTGCTCGATCGCACGTTCCCCGGAGTCAAAGGCGGATTCGTCCACGTGCCGTTCGCGACCGGACAGGGCGTCGGCAAGCCGGCCTCCACGCCCACGATGGAGATCGCGACGATGACGCGGGCGCTCACGTATGCGATCGAAGCGATCGTGAACGACGACGCCGGCACGGCGGACGGCGAGCGCGGTGCGCGAGACGTCGCCGGCACGATCTGCTGATTCGCCGATCTCGCCGGCCCGATCCGGCGTCGTCCTTCCGGCGCATGCCTGCGAGACGCTCCCGTCGCCTCCCCGACGCCGACCCCTAGGGGTTTCACCCCGACGTCATCCCCAAGAATCAGGGTATTGCCCGCCGGCTTCATCCCGCCGGCCGATGGTGCGCAACGTTCGAAATTCCTACGATTGACGGCATGAACGGCGCGGGACGCACGGCATGCGGGCCGTGCGCCGCGCGCGGTCGAGGGGAAGGACGACGACATGGCAACGCGCATCGCAACGGACACGATTCCGGCGGCCTCCGCCGCACGGGGAGGAACCCGCGCGGGAACCGTCCGCAGTTTCGCCAGCTATCGCAGGCAGCGGGCCGCGAAAGCGCTGGTTCGGCTGATCGCGGCGTTCATGGCCGCGGCCGCGATCATCGCCGGCTCGCTGTTCGGCCTTGGCCGCATCGCCCATTGGGGCCCGTTCGCGCCCGGTCTGCCCGAAGCGGCCTATTCCGCCGACTCGTGGAACACGATCGTCGTCAACCGATGGCAGCGCATCCCCGACGACTGGCCCACGCCGGAACTGACGCAGCTTGCCAACGGCCAGCGGATCGACTCGCGCGCTTACCCGGATCTGCAGCGCATGTTCGACGCGATGCGCGCCGACGGGCTGAACCCCGAAGTGACCGCCGGCTATCGCACGTATGACGAGCAGCAGCAGCTGCTCAACGACAAGATCTTCCTGTACGAAAACGACGGCATGGACGAGAAGGACGCCGAGGCAAAGGCCCGTCTTCAGGTCGCTCTGCCCGGCACCAGCGAGCATGAGCTGGGGCTCGCCGCGGACATCAACGCCGCGGGCGCATCCGACTCGGACGCCAATCAGCGCGTCTACGATTGGCTTGCCGCCAACGGGTGGGATTACGGGTTCATTCTGCGCTATCCGGAAGGCAAGACGAACGTGACCGGCGTGGAATACGAGCCGTGGCATTGGCGCTATGTGGGCGTTGAGACCGCCAAGGCGCTCCATAACAGCGGCGAGGTTTTGGAGGAACTGTAGTCCGTTGCCGAGGCGCCTTGTTCCGGATGGTCCCAGCCCGGCTCATAAGGCGGACTTTGCCATGTTCCGCAGCGTTCCGCAACACGCGCGTCGGGAAGGAAACACGACCGTCGCCCGGAACATGCCTCGCCCGGGTCGGGACAGGACAAGCGTCGCGTTCATCGCGTCGCATGCGGCGCGCACGATCGACAATCCCAATCCCACGCCGGGCACGGCGCTGATGCGCGAATGCTCGCCGCGGTGGAACGGCTGGACGAGTTCGCGCAGATCATCGGGCAGTGTCTCGTCGGTGGTGTTCGTCACGGTCAGCGTGATGTCCGGTTCCGTCCCGCCGTCGGTTGCGATCGTGACGTCGACCGAACCTCCGTCCGTATTGTGCACGACGGCGTTGCGGATGAGATTGCCCACGGCCAGTTCCAGCAGGGCCCGGTCCGCGGACGCAGTCGCTGCAGGCAGGTCGTCGGCGTTGATGACGATGCCTCGTTCCGCGGCGTCATCCGCAACGCCGTCGATCATGTCGTTCACGCAGCCGGTCAGATCCGTGGCCTGCGTCGTCTCTCCGCCGTTCTTACGCGCGGACCTCGTTTCGCCGATCACCCCGTTCTGGATGCGCGACAGCGTCAGCAACGCCTGCACGAGCTGCGCGCCACGACGGTTCGCGGCGAGCGCGCGGCGCACGGACGGCTCCACGTCGGCGGGGAAACGGCCTTGGGCGAGCGGCGCGTCGAGATTCGTCTCCACCGCGGCGATCGGCGTGCGCAGTTCGTGCGACGCATTCGACACGAACCGTCGCTCCGCTTCGGACGCGGCCTGCACACGGTCGAGCATGCCGTTGATCGACACGACGAGCCTGCCGATTTCGTCGTTGCCGTGCGCGTCGGTGATGCGCGCGTGCAGATCGTCGGGATGGAGCGCTTCGACCTGTCGTCCGACGTCGGCGACGCGCGTCGACAGTGCCGTGCCGACGATCCACGCGACGCCGAGCGCGAGCAGCCCGAACACGATCATCATGACGATGGACGCCGCGCGCATGGTGCTGACGAACGAACCGGTGACCGCATCCACGGTTTTGACCAGACCGAACGAGTATTGCGCATCCGACCGGTCGAACACGTCGATGCTTGCGTCGCTGTCGAGCGCGGCCGTGCCCTCGTCGCACGACCCCGACGCCGACAGCGCGTCATCGTCAGCGGAGCCGGTGCCGGTGTCGGCATTCGTGCCGTCGGATGACGGCGCGTTCGTGGCGACGCACATGACGGTCATGTTCTGTTCGGCGGCGACGCGCGCGACGATGAGGTTCTGCGTGACGACGACGGCCGTCATCATCAGCAGGGCTATGGCCGCAATGGACACCACCATGGTCGTCTTGAACGTGCGCGGTTTCAGTCGCGCGGCCAACATGCGCATGCGGTTCATCGCAGCCGATATCCTTCCCCTCGCGTCGAGACGATCACGTTCCGGTCGGCAAGCTTGCGTCGCAGCGAATACACGGTGGTCTTGACCACGTCGGCCGGCTCCGCCGCGGTCGGATCATCCCAGACCGCCTCGTACAGTTCCGGCACGTTCACATACCCGCCGTCGGCGCGCATGAGTTCGAGCAGCACGCCGTACTCCTTCGGCGTGAGTTTGACAAGCGCGCGTCCGTGATCGCGGAACACGAGACGCCGCGCCGTGTCGAGCGTAATATCGCCGCGCGTGAGCACCGCGGCGGTCGCGTTCGCCTTGCCCGCACGACGCTGCATCGCCCGGATGCGTGCCAACAGTTCGGGATAGGCGAACGGCTTGGTCAGATAATCGTCCGCACCAAGATCGAGCCCGCTGACCCGATCGCTGATGCCGGCCGCGGCGGTGAGCATGATGACGGCGACGGGAATGCGGTTCGCCGCGATCGTTGCCATCACCGCATCGCCCGACAGCACCGGCAGATCGCGGTCGAGCAGCACGATGTCGACGTTCTGATCGGCGAGCGCCTGCAATGCTTCGGTGCCGGTCGTGGCGAGGCTTGTCGCGTAGCCCTCGTAGCGCAGCGCGTCGTCCAACGCGGCGGCCAGTTCGCGATCGTCCTCGACGATCAGGATTCGCATGCTCTTCCCTCCCGCTTGTTCTTGTCCGACTTGTGTTCTCGTCCATTATCTTCCGGCTCGTTCGGTAATGCGAGGGTAATGCGTTCCCTCACCGACACGCCACGGACGGCACGGTTGGATGGGGTGCGACACCGATCCCAAGGAGGAATGATGAACGACAAGTTCCCGCTGAACCGTCTTGCGCAGGCCGATCCGACCGATGGCACCGGTAGGAGAGCGAGCCGTCCGAACCGTCCCGTGCCCGTGACCGTTCGTCGCACATGGGCCGTCATGGCCGTATCCGTGTTGTCCCTGTCGCTGCTTGCCGGCTGTTCCGTGCCGTTCGCCGCGAACGGCGGCGATTCGTCGGACACGGTGGCCTCCGGCAATGACGCGGCGGCGTCGACCGACGCGAACGTGAAGAAGTTCATCGCATGTCTGACCGGCAAGGGCATCGAGGCGCAGGCCGCGGCCGCGCCCGACACGTCCGGCTCCACGGACGCATCCAAGGCGCCGACGGTGAAGAACGCGGTGGAACTGCGCATGATCGACGCGGCAGGCAACCCGGTTCCCGTCAGCGGAGACTCGAACGGCATGACCGTCGACTCGGGTTCGCAGCAACTGTATGCGGGCGCGACGTTCACCACCGTGGAGGACGACAAGGTGTGGGTCATGTTCAAGGACGCCGCCGCGCTCGCCGGCAGCCCGTACGCCTCCAAACAACAGGACTACGCGGCGTGCCAGGCGCAGGTGCCGGACTTCACCCAGCCCGTGCAGGACGCGAACACGCAGCCGGCCGTCTCCGACGCGCAGAAGCAGGCGGCGCTCGACTTCGCCAAGAAGGCGCGCGAGAAGGGCTACGGCTGGGTCGCGGACCCGGACGGCGACAATCCGACGACGATCATGATCCCGAAGACCGTGAGCGAGGAGGAGTTCCGCCGCTTCCTCAAGGACTGCCCGGTCGGCGAGACTGGCGTTTCGTTCGGGTTCGACGGCACGCCCGAGGAGTTCGGCTACGACTACACGCAGGTGATGCGCGACGCTCAGTGAACGCGTTGACGAAGGAGCAATGGATATGACACGAACGCAAGCGAGACGGTTTGGCAGACGACGCAAAGTCATCGCGGCGATCATGACGATCGTCGTCATTGCAGGACTGACCGTGACATGCGTGGCGACGAAACCGTGGAACCTGATCGGTCATCTGACCGCCGACGGACAATCGTCATCGTCGTCGCGGAACGTGGACGTGACCACGCTGCGCACGCAGCCGGTCGCCAAGGGCGTGCTCAACGCCGAAACCCGACTCGGCGCGACCCTGCAATACGACAAGGCGAGCGACTTCGCGGCCGCGTCTGGCACGGTCACGCAGCTGCCGGTCGCCGGCAAACAGATCAATACCGGTGAACCGGTGTACGAAATGGACGGCGTGCCCGTGCCGCTGTTCCACGGCGAGCGCCCGTTCTGGCGCACGTTGCAGACGGAGGCCTCGGACGGTCCAGATGTGACCCAGCTCGAACAGAATCTTGCCGAACTCGGGTTCTTCTCCGGCACGCCGGACGCGCATTTCGACTGGCTGACCCGCGAGGCGGTCCGGCAATGGCAACGGTCGCTCGGACTGACCGGAAGTGCGGTGGACGGCGTGTTCCAGCCGTCGTCCGTGGCCGTCGCCCTGTCAGCGCCGATTCGCATCACGGCGGTCAAGGCGAAACTGGGGGAGTCGAACGTGAGCCCCGCCAGCTACACGAACGTCACCCTGCACGTCGAAGCCACGCTCACCGCCACGCAGGCCGCCACGTTCAAGGCCGGCGACAAGGCGCAGGTCGTGCTGCCCGACAACACGACCATCGACACGACGCTCGCCGCCGTCGATCAGGGCGGCCAGTCCACCGGCGCGGACGGACAGACGACCTCGCCGTCGGCGCGCGTCGACTTTCCCGACCAGTCGCAGGTCGCGAAGTTCGGTCCGGTTGCGGTGAACCTCGTCATTCCGAACACGTCCGCTTCGGCGACCACGGAGACGCTGATCGTGCCGGTGACCGCGATCGTTGCATCCGCCGGCACCACGTACGCGGTTGACGTGGTGCGTGGCGACGCGCTCGTGCGCGTGCCGGTCGAGATCGGACTGGTCGCGAACGCGCAGGTGCAGCTCACCAAGGCCGATGGATTGAAGGCCGGCGACAAGGTGGTGGTGTCGTGATGACGGCTGTGGGTATGGACCCCCTCAGCCAGCCGATGGCTGACAGCTCCCCCGGGCAGGGAGAGCAGGGGAACGGGACACTGCTGACGCTCGAACAAGTCACCAAAGCCTTTCCCGGCAAGGACGGGACGATGACGGAAATCCTGCATCCGACGACGCTGACGATCGGCCGCGGCGAACGCATCGCGATCGTGGGACCGAGTGGCTCGGGCAAATCGACGCTGCTGTCCCTGCTCGGCACCCTCGACATGCCCACATCCGGCACACTGCGATACGACGGTGACGACGTGACCGCGATAGGCGAACGGCAGCGCAGCGACCTGCGCGCCGCACGCATCGGCTTCGTGTTCCAGCAATTCCATCTGATCGCCAGCGTATCCGCATTGGAGAACGTGATGGTCGGCCTGCAATACACGGCCCTGCCACGGTCGGAACGACGCGACCGCGCGGCCGCCGCGCTGGAACAGGTCGGATTGGCGCATCGCCTGCGCCACAGACCGTCGCAACTGTCCGGCGGCGAGCAGCAGCGCGTCGCCATCGCACGGGCGCTCGTCAAACACCCCGACATCGTATTCGCCGACGAACCGACCGGCGCGCTCGACACCGACACCGGGCACACGATCCTCGGCCTGCTGTTCAACGCGGCCGAGAGCGGCGCAAGTCTCGTCGTCGTCACGCATGACCCGAACGTGGCCGCACGGTTCCCGCGACGACTGCGCATCCGCGACGGCGTGGTATGTGAGATAGCGGGGGAGACGGCGGCGCGAAAGGAGAGCGATCATGCGTAAACCGTTGCGTACGCGCATCGCCGACCTCATGCATGCGGCATGGATCGGCGCGACCGGGCGGGTCTCGCGCACCGTGCTCGCCTCGCTCGGCATCGCATTGGGCGTCGCCGCCTACGTGGCCCTGTCCGGCATCGCCGCATCCAATCAGGCGGCATTGCTCGCCCGACTCGACGCGCTCGGCGCGAACCTGCAGGTCGTCGCCCCCGGACAGGACGTCTCACGGCAGACCATCCCGCTGCCCGATTATGCGCCCGAAACGATCGCCAGGCAACCGTCCGTCGAACAAGTCGGCGTCTTCTACACGCCGCCCGAAAAAATCCAGATCTTCAAAAACCAGCTCGTACCGACATCCAACGGCAACGCGCTCGCCCTGAACATCATGGCCCCCGGCGCCCTGGACGCGATCGGCGCGACCTACGCGCACGGCCACGGCATCGACGCCGACAACGAGCGCCTGCCCGTCGCGGTCCTCGGCTCGGAAACCGCATGGCGGCTCGGCGTCACCGACGTCGGCGACCGCGTGCTCATCGACAACACATGGTACGGGGTCGTCGGCATCCTCGACCCCCTGCCGCAGGCCGACGCGTTCAACACGTCCGCCATCATCGGCCGGTCATGGGCGCTCGCGCATTACCCCGATCAAGCGAACGACATCGCCAAAATCAGCGCGATCTGGGTGCGCACCAAATCCGGCGACGCCGACACCCTGCGCCGCATGATCGCCCACGCGGCCAATTTGTCCGGCGGCAACGTGAGCGTGACCGCCTCGGCAGACCTGTCCAAGGCACGCAACGCCACCAACGACTCGATGACCACGCTCGGCCTCATGATCGGCGTGATCGCGCTCGCGGTCGGAGGCATGAGCATCGCCAACATGATGATCGTCACCGTCATGGAACGCCGCGGCGAAATCGGCTTGAGACGCGCTCTGGGAGCCACGCCCGGCACCATCCGCATGCAGTTCGTCACCGAGGCGGCCATGCTCTCCGCGTTGGGCGGGATGGCCGGCATGGTGATCGGCATGGGCGTGGCAAGCGGCGTGGCGCTTGCCGCCGACCAGCCACCCGCTCTGAATTGGGGCAGCCTGCCGCTCGCATGGAGCGCGGCCGTGGCGGTCGGCATCATGGCTGGACTGTATCCGGCCAGCCGAGCCGCCCGGCTCACCCCGACCGAGGCGCTGAGAAACGAGTGATTCGGTTCCCGGGATTGCCGCGCCGGATCCCGGGAACCGGCATGATAGCCTTGTATTCTGCACCAAGAAAGCGAGGCGGGCTTATGGGCGATGTCAGGCGGGAAATGGAACGGCTGCGACCGGTCTATGACACCGGCGTGCTCCGCCTGCTGAGACGAGAAACCTCCCGGCTCTATGTGGCATTGCTGCGCGCCGCATTCGACCCGCTCACCGGCGAACTGCCCCGCGAAACCCTCGAAGAGCATTTCGCGCAAAGCCTGTCCGCGCTCGCCGACGCCGGCGAATACGCCCCCAAACCGGACCAGACCTACGCCGAGGCGGCGCGCCAGATCCTCATCGACCTGAGCCGCGAAGGGGACGGCGACTACGCATGGCTCGCCAACGCGCACGACGCGGCATCGCACCGCTTCCTCTACCGGCTCACCGCCCGCGCGCACCGTGCCATCGAAGCCCTGTCCAAGCTTGAAGACGACACGCGCACCCTGTCCGGAGCGCAGGCCAACAGCATCATCATGGAAATCGAGCACGCGCGCATGCAGCTGACCTCCGATCCGAGCGAACGCGTGCGCCTGCTCACCGAGGAAATCAACGAACGCCAGCGTGAAATCGAACGCATCCGGCAGGGGCAGGCCAACGCCGACCTGACCGACGCGCAGGTCGCCGACGTGATCGCCGTCATCCACAACACGCTGCGCGGCGTGCCCATCGACCTGCGCGAACTCGTCCTCGCCGAACGCGACAACGGCGACGCATTGCGCCGGCGCATGCAGGGCGGCGACATGAGCGTCGACGACATCCTCAACGCCTACCACAACGAATACCGGAAGGCATTCGACGAATCCGATTCAGGCCGCCGGTTCAACGACGCGTTCCAAGTGATCATCACCGACGAGGGTCGCCAACAGATCGACGACGCGCTGCGCGACATCGCCAAAACACCGTATCTGGCCGGCTCCTCGGGCGCGCTGCTCAATCAGGTCCGCGATGAACTCGACCTCATCTACGACGGGTTGGAGGCGGTGCGACGTCAGCAGCGCGTCTCGGACGAAGCCGTCAGCCGACTCGTCCGCCAGCAGACCGACACGCGCTACCGCACCATGCTCGGCATGCTCAACCGCCTGTTCGTCCATCTCAACGCGGACGCGAAAGCGCATCCGAACGACCCGTCGCGCCCCTACCGCACCAACGGTTCGATCGTGCAGATCACCGCCCTGCCGACACGGCCGGCCCGATCCATGACCCGCGCCGCGACCCGCAGCCTCGCCGACATGGGACCGGACATCCTGCAGGGCAACGACGGCCAGCCCGTCGACCTCAAAACGCTGATCGTCGGCGGCGGGCCACGGCTCGCGCACATGATCTCGCTCATCCGGCTCGACCCGGTCATCCGCGACGACGGGCGCATCGACATCGCCGCCAGCTTCAACCGGCTGCCGGACGGGGAACGCCGGGAAAGCGAACTCGTCGGCTTCCTCGGCGCGTTGCCGGCAGGCGACGGGCCGGACACCGCCACATGGCACTGCATATCACTCGACAATGACCGCCGGGACTGGGTGACGCAGCCGATCCTGGCCAGCCATGACGAACTGGACGACATCATCAGGGAAGAAGGGGAACAGGCATGAACGAACCGAACACAGCCACGCGCGACACCGACGAACACGGCATGACGGACCCGCCTGCGGCAATGCAAGAGACGACGGTCATGCCCGACGTTCCCGACACGACCGGCGGACAGCCGGAACCGCCGGTCAACCCGTATGCCCTGTTCGACAATGATTCCGGAGACATGACCGCCGACGCGCGCAAAGCCGCGATCGCGCTCAAACGCGAACGCTACATCAGCGGAGAACTGTACGACATCGCGCTCGACAACCGCGACGCCGTGGAACGCTCCCTCAACAACGACCTGCTCGAACTGGTCGTCAACGACCGCTACCGCGTTATGGTCGCCATGCCCGTGGCCAGCGACGACATCACGCTGCGCTCGCTCAAAACCCGAGTCAGCCTCAAACGCGAGGAAGCCGCACTGCTCGCGTTTCTGCGCATCCGCGTGCTCGAATACGACAACGCGCGCGAACCGGCCGACAACTGGCTGATCAGCCTCGAGGAAATACGCGCCGCGCTCGCCACAGGCACCGGTTACCTCGCCGCGCGCAACGACGAGGAAAGCGTGCTCAAACAGGTCGGAGCGGTCGCCTCCGCGATGTGCACGTACGGGTATCTCGAACGCAGCGCGGACGACGAGACGCTGTACCGGATCACGCCGCTTGTGCCGGTGGCGCTCGACCGCGAACTGGCCGAATCGTGGCTGGACATCGCGTCCGGAACGAACACGAACGATGAGGAAGGGGAGTGACATGCCCGCAGCACTGCAGATGATCGCCGACCGGTGGATGATGGAAAGCCGCCGGCTCGTCAACTGGGGCTCATACGAGGGCTACCACGAGTTCCGTCCGTCGATGGACAAAAACCTGCCGGTGACGCTGCTCGCAGGCGCCAGCGAATCCGGCAAGTCGACGCTCGTGGACGCGCAGGTAGTTGGGCCGGTCGTCGTCTCCCGTGCCGGTCATGCCGAGCAGATACGTGTAGTCGTTGCGTTCGGAGCGCCCGGAGTTCGACGCCTTGTTGAACGGCGTGCCGGTCGGGTACAGGAG
>NZ_JAHBBH010000023.1 GCF_019331735.1 Bifidobacterium miconis | reverse complement strand
CCCATTGGGAGACGCAGTGGGCTTCGTCCACGGCGACCAGCGAGATGGGCGTGTGGGCTGCGAACGAACGGAACCAGTCGGTTTCGAGGCGGTCGGGGGCCACGTACAGGAGTTTGACGTCGCCGCGTTCACCGCCACCGCCACCGAGCGCGTGCGCCGCGACATCGTGCACATCCTCGGACTGCGCGATCCGATGGTCGCCGTCACCGGATTCGACCGCGAGAACCTGTACTTCGACGTCATCAAGCTCGAAACCAAGCGCAAGGCCGGCTGGGTGTCCGGCTACGTGGCCGCGCACCCCGACGAGTCCGGCATCGTCTACTGCGCCACACGCAAGGAGACGGAGGCGCTCGCCGAAACGCTCAACCGCACGGTTCCGGCATTGCGCGGCGCTTCGGCCGGAGCTGCACAGTCCGCCGGCCCGATCGCAGTCGCCTACCACGGCGGCATGGCCCCGGACGTGCGCGAACGCGCCCAGCGCGACTTCGTCACCGACCGCGTGCCCGTCGTCGTCGCCACGAACGCGTTCGGCATGGGCATCGACAAGTCGAACGTGCGCTACGTGATCCACCACAACATGCCCGAGTCGATCGAAGCCTACTACCAGGAGGCCGGCCGCGCGGGCCGCGACGGCGAGCCGAGCCGCTGCACGCTGCTGTGGAACGAGGCGGACATCGGCACACGCCGTCGCCTGCTCGACAACGACTTCGAGAACGAGCGGCTCACGCCCGAGGAGCAGGAGATCGTGCGCATGTCGAAGCGCCGACTGCTCGACGGCATGGTCGGCTACTGCCGTACCACCGACTGCCTGCACCTGTACATGACGCGCTATTTCGGCGAAACCGCGCCGCTGATCGGCCGCGACGGCTCGCCCGGCGGCAAGTGCCGTGGCGGCTGCGCGAACTGCGACAGCACGTTCGAGACGATCGACGTGACCGACGCGGCCCGCGCGATCAGCCGTTGCGTGCACGACGTGATGTACGACTGGGACGATCAGGGACGTCCGTCGCGCGCGCCGATGCGGTCGGGGCTCGGCTCGGGCAAGATCGTGGCCGTGCTGCGCGGTTCGCGCGCGCAGGACGTATTGTCGCGCGGATTGGACCGGTGCCCGAGCTACGGCCGGCTGCGCGAGACGCCCGAGGCGCGGATCCGCGACGTGCTCAGCCAGATGACCACGGACGGCCTGTTGTTCATTACGGAAGGCCGCCTGCCGATCGTCGGGTTCGGCGTGCGCGCGGCGGAGACGGTCGCGTCCGATTTCCGGTATGAGATCAAACGCGTGGAACGCAAGGAACGCGCGGCGAAGTCCGGATGGCCCGGTTCGGGGCAGGGGAGCGGCGCGCCGTCCGATGCTGCGCTCGGCTCGTTCGCTCCGGACGACGAGGACGACGAGGCGCTGTTCCAGCGGCTGCGCGCGCTGCGCCGCGACATCGCGCAGGAGATCGGCAAGCCGCCGTACATCGTGTTCTCCGACAGGACGCTGCGCGACATGGCCCGCGTCAAGCCGACCGACGACGAGACGTTCCTGTCGGTCAACGGCGTGGGCGAGAGCAAGCTGCGCCAGTACGGCGAGCGGTTCATGCAGGCCATCGCCGAGTTCGACGGGCAGTAGGTCCGGCAGGACGGCGGCCGAAGGGCTCGTCGGCGTGCCTGCCGCTGCGGCCGTCCAAGGCGATGCGCGCCGCCGACGGCATTGGCCCATGGCCGGCCGATGCGTTCCGTTCCGGAATCGCCCTGCGGGCAAACCGGGCGGCGGGCGCGTCGGAAACCCTATGATGGAACACGACAAGTTGTACGGCAATTCCCAAAGGAGGACATTATGGCAGACAAGCCAGTCGTCGAAAGCTTCCAGCTCGACCACACCAAGGTGAAGGCGCCGTACGTGCGCTACATCGACACGCAGACCGGCCCCCGCGGCGACGTGATCTCGAACTACGACCTGCGTCTCGTCCAGCCGAACGAGAACGCGATCCCGACCGGCGGCCTGCACACGATCGAGCACACGATCGCCGTGCTGCTGCGCGAGCGCATCCCCGGCTACATCGACTGCTCGCCGTTCGGCTGCCGCACCGGCTTACACCTGCTGACGTGGGGCACGCATTCGACCGAATCTGTGGCCAAGGCGCTCAAGGAGTCGCTTGAGTTCATCGCCTACCAGGCCACGTGGGACGACGTGCCGGCCACCACGATCGAAAGCTGCGGCAACTACCGCGACCACAGCCTGTTCACCGCGAAGGAATGGTGCAAGGACATCCTTGCCAAGGGCATCAGCTCCGACCCCTTCGAGCGCAAGCTCGTCTGATTCGGCGCTCTGTTTTGACCTGTTGCGCGCGACAAGGCCCCTCTCGATTTTGGAGAGGGGCCTCGTCGTGTCTGTCCTTGAGCGGGTGGCGAGAGCTTAGTACTTGGTCGGATTCAACGTGATGGGTTTTGACTACCCCTCAGTCACTGCGTGACAGCTCGTCCTGCAATTATGGACGGGCTGCGCCCGCGTTGCACTGGCTCGCCTGACGGCTCGCACGTTGCCTGCAAACAGCTCTGCTGTTTGCTTCACGGCAACATCCTGACAAGGGGAGCTGGGAAAAAGAAATGTAGCAGTGTAAACCCGACAAAGCACTAGCGTGCGGCGATGCGGGTGACGGCGGCGTCGGCTTCGGTGACGATGCGGCGCATGGCGTCCTCGGCGGCGGGGCCGTCGCCTTTGCGGATCAGGGCCGCGACTTCGGCGTGGAGGTTGAGCGCCTCCTGATTGGCCACGGAGGGCATGAGCTCGTGGCGGGTGCGGCCTTCGAGCGTGGAGGCGACCACGCCGCCGAGCTTGGCAAACATGAGGTTGCCGGACGCTTCGAGCAGGGTGCGGTGGAAGAGCATGTCCGCGTCGAGATACTCCTGTTCGTTGGCGTGGTCCGAATGGGCGACCATGCCGATCGCCGCCTCGGTGAGCGCGGCCCACTGTTCGGGGGTGGCCGAGTCGGCGGCCAGCCGTGCCGCCACGGGCTCGACCGCGGCGCGCAGCTGCGACAGTTCGTGCAATGCGTCGAGCCGGTGCGCGCCGCCGAGACGCCAGCGGATTACCTGCGGGTCGAACATGTTCCACTGTCCGATCGGATTGACCGTCGCGCCGGCCTTGCGCCGCACGCTCACCAGTCCCATCGATTCGAGCACGCGCGTCGCCTCGCGCGTGACGGTGCGCGACGGCGTTTCGCCGCCCATGTCGGGCTCGGGAAGCCGCTCGCCGACGGCAATGTCGCCGTCGACGATGGCCGTGCCCCATTCGTCGAGCAGGCGATCGTGCAGCGGGCGGTCGGTCTGCTCGTTGGAAACCGTGGATGATTCGCTTGTCATAGGACAAGTATCGCACGTTCGATCGTTATGGCATACATATTCGACACGCCGGGTCATAAACGTATTGCGTAATCCAAAACCTGGCGTTATACTCAATGTCAACATACAAAACAAGAGCAATACAGCGAAACGTATTGCAAATAACGCAACTCAAGGAAGAGAAGTACTATGAATGGCCTTATTCTTGCCGAAGCAAGCACCGCGGTGCAGCTCAACGGCATGCAGCTGGGCATCAGCGTGGTCGCCAGCATCGTCGTGCTGATCCTGCTGGTCACCGTTGCCAAGCTCCACCCGTTCGTCTCGCTGCTCATCTCCGCGCTCGTCGTCGGTGTCGGCTCCGGCTACGGACCGGTCGCCACCGTCGACAGCTTCTCCACGTCGTTCGGTTCCACCATGGCCTCCGTCGGTATCCTCGTCGGCCTCGGCGCCATGCTCGGCCGCGTGCTCATGGACACCGGCGCCGCCGACTCCATCGTCGACACGCTCCTGTCGAAAACCTCCACGAGGATGATCCCGTGGACCATGGCCCTCATCGGCGCGCTCATCGGCCTGCCCATGTTCTTCGAGGTCGGCCTCGTCGTGCTCGTGCCCGTCATCATCCTCATCTCGCGCCGCTCCAGGCTGCCGCTCATGCGCGTCGCCATCCCCACCCTCGCCGGCCTGTCCGTCATGCACGCCTGCATGCCGCCGCAGCCCGGCCCGCTCGCCGCGCTCAGCTGCTTCAAGAACGGCTCCGTCGGCGTGACCATGATGTTCGGCCTGCCCATCGCCGTCATCACCGCCGCGCTTGTCGGCCCGCTGTTCTCCAAGTTCGCCGCCCAGTGGGTGCCCGTCGGCGCGCCCGACGACTTCGACGCGGGCAGCGCGGGCAAGCAGGGCAAGGCCGCCGTCAAGCCGCCGTTCGGCCTGTCCGTGCTGTGCATCCTCGTGCCGGCCATCCTCATGCTCGCCAACGCGATCTTCGAAATCGCCGCCCCCGACCAGGCCGGATCCAAGGCGGTCTACGCGCAGGTGCTCGCCTTCTTCGGCAAGCCCGCCATCGCGCTCGCCACCGCCGTGCTGTTCGCCATGATCGTCCTCGGCCGCGCCACGCATATGAGCTGGAAGTCCGTCAACGACTCGCTTAAGGCCGCGCTGCCGCCGATCGCCGGCATCCTGCTCATCGTCGGCGCGGGCGGCGGCTACAAGGGCGTGCTCGTCGACACCGGCATCGGCGACGTCATCGGCAAGTTCGTCGAAAGTTCGTCCGTCTCGATCTTCCTGCTCGCGTGGATCATCGCCGCATTCGTGCGCGTCGCCACCGGCTCGGCCACCGTCGCGATCATCACCACCGCCGGCATCCTCGGCCCGGTCGTCGACCAGATGGGCGTGACCGCGCCGGCCATCGCGCTGCTCGTCATCGCCATCGGCGCTGGCTCCGTGTTCCTCTCGCACGTCAACGACGCGGGCTTCTGGCTCATCAAGGAATACTTCGGCCTCGAGGTCGGCGAGACGTTCAAGACGTGGACCGTGCTCGAATGCCTGCTGTCCGTTGTCGTGCTCGCGCTCGTCATGATCTGCAGCATCTTCGTGCCGCTCGTCTGACGCACAGCGGCCGGCCGAACAGCCATAGCGCCGTCGGCATCGTCCGGCCGGCACGGCTCAGTCATCGTCAATCGGCAATCGATCACACCAATATCCGTACCAATCGCCAACCGCAGAAATCAGGCACCAACCATGAACGCACCGTCCATCATCACCGCCAACACCATCCCCGCGAACTACTTCGCCGCAACCAAGCCGATCATCGTCCTCATGGGCGTGTGCGGCTGCGGCAAAAGCACCGTCGCCAAGCATCTGACCGACCACTACGGCATCAAGTACGCCGAAGCCGACGACTTCCACCCGCAGGCCAACATCGACAAGATGGCCTCCGGCCACCCGCTCACCGACGAGGACCGCTGGCCGTGGCTCGACTCGCTCGCCGCATGGATCGACGAGCGCATCGCCGCGGGCGAGCCGGCCATCGTCACCTGCTCCGCGCTCAAGAAGGCGTACCGCGACAAGCTGCGCCGCCCCGGCGTCGTGTTCGTGTACATGCAGGGCACGTACGACGAGGTCATGGAACGCCTCTCGCACCGCGAAGGCCACTTCATGAAGCCCGACATGCTCCGCTCCCAGTTCGACATCCTCGAGGAGCCCGGCGACGACGAAGTGCATGTCAACGTGCACATCGGCCAGGCCGCGCCCGACATGGAGGCCGCCGCGGTGGCCGGGGCGCTCAAGCTGTAGCGGCGGCATTCCGCACAGCCGGCATCACGCCGGCCTCACACCAATCACACACCAAACACCACATCAACGCATCACCACACACCAAAGAAGGTAACCACAATGCAGATGGGAATGATCGGCCTCGGCCGCATGGGCGGCAACATGGTCAAGCGACTGCGCGAGCACGGCCACGAGATCGTCGGCTACGACATGAACCCCGATTCCGGACGCGACGTCGCCTCGCTCGAAGCGCTCGTCGGCGCGCTCGCGGCCCCGCGCGTCGTGTGGGTCATGGTCCCCGCCGGCAAGCCCACCGAATCCACGATCGCCAAGCTCGGCGAACTGCTCGAGCCGGGCGACATCGTCGTGGACGGCGGCAACTCCAAGTACACCGAGGACCGCGAGCATGCGGCCACGCTCGCCCAGCGCGGCATCGGCTTCCTCGACTGCGGCGTCTCCGGCGGCGTATGGGGCGAGGCGCGCGGCTACGCGCTCATGATCGGCGGCTCCGACGAGGACTACGAGCGCGTGCGCCCGATCTTCGAGGCGCTCAAGCCGGAAGGCGACTATGGTCTCGTGCACGCCGGCCCGGTCGGCGGCGGGCATTTCGCGAAGATGGTGCACAACGGCATCGAATACGGCATGATGCAGGCGTTCGGCGAGGGCTTCGCCACGATGATGCGCTCCGAATACGTGACCGATCCGGCCGCCACGATGGACTCGTGGCGCGAAGGCTCCGTGGTGGCTAGCTGGCTGCTCGACCTGTTCGACAACGCCACCGAGCACGATCCGTCGCTCAAGGGCGTGCCGGCCGTGGCCAACGAGTCCGGCGAGGCGCGCTGGATGGTCGAGGCGGCGCTCGAACTCGGCGTGCCCACGCCGGCCACCGCGGCCGCGCTGTGGCAGCGCCAGACCTCGCGCGGCGGCGCCGACGACATCCTGCGCGTCGTGACCGCGCTGCGCGCCCAGTTCGGCGGGCACGTCACCAAGGTCGACGAAATCGCCACGCACTGAGCGCACGGAACGCGTGACGAACGCGCGCTGAGCGTACTGAACGCAATTCGGGCGTGCCGATGATCCATTGCGTGATCATCGGCACGCCCGTTGCATGTCCCGTTGCGTATGTTGGAACAGCGATGGCGATCCGTCCGACTGCCGCCGGCCGACTCGTCGTCGGCGCTCGCCGCTACCGCCGCCAGCTGCGGCGACGATAGTTGACGATGCGCTTGCCGCCGACGCCCGCCTTGCCGCCCGGGCCCCACGGCCCGCGCGCCTCGGCCTTGAGCTGCGTGAGGTGATGCTTCATCGCGAGCAGCATGATGTGCGTGTCCTCAAGGCCCAAGTGACGTTCCGCGTCGTCCTCGTGCAGCGCGCCCTGCCGCTTCGCGTACGCGTCGAGCGTGTTGTCGCCGTCCGGGTGGCCCTCGCACGGAATCGAACCCTCGTCCCACAGGCGGCTCATCGGCAGCGTGTCGATGATCGTCACATGCCCGTTGCGGTACGCTTCCGCGTAGCCGGCCACGTTGAGCATGAAGAAGCTGTGCTCGAACGTGGCCATGTGCGCCACGAACGGTTGCGACGTGAGCCGGTGCAGCAGGTCGGCCTGCGCGGCCGGGTCCTCGTCGAACAGCGGGAACTCGGCTCCCGTGCGCTGGCTGATGTCGATGCCGGTCAGCTGGATGATGAACGCGTTGCCGTGCCGCGCCGCCTCCGGCGTCACGCCGAACGAGAAGCGGTGCTGGTCGTACGCGTCGCCCGACTCGTAATAGTCCTTGTCGTAACGGTAGTCGCCGGGCAGTTGGGTCGGACGCGGCGACTTCATGTTCATGTATTCGAAGCCGACGTCGATGATGTACGCGCGGTACGGTTCGGTGCCGTTCGTCTCCAGATCGATGCCCATCACGTTGTCCACGTCGCGGCCGGGCAGGTACACCTCGCGCCAGTAGTCCTTCGGTGCGGCGGCGGCCCGCGCGGCCACGTGCTCGGCGGCCGCGTGACGCGACTTCTCGTAGCGCATCTCCGGCACGGCCGTCTCGTTCGCGTGCAGCTGTTCGACGTCCGGCACGGCCGGATTGTCGTCGTTGATGACCGGTTGGCCTTCGATCAGATAGTCCGGGCTGCCCGCGTCCGAACTCGAATCGGCCGGCGCCGACTCGTCCGGGCCGGCCTCGACCGAACCGTAGTGCTTCTCGTCCGCCTCGAACAGCGCCATCTGACGCTCGTGACGGGACGCGTCGCGCTTCTCGCGATCGGCCTTGCGCTTCTCGGCGCGCGCGTTCACGATTTCGGCCGTGCGGTCCTGCACGTCGGCCAGATCGTCGTCGGTCAGCGGGCCGGCTTCCGTTGCGTGCAACACGGGCACGGTCACGCGCTCGCGGTCCTCGTCCGTCACCGTCCACAGGCCTTCGGCGACGCCGCGGTCGCGCAGCAGATCGATCTGGTCGGTCAGGCGGCGGTCGGCGTACGCGAGCGCGCGCGGCAGTTCGTACGTCTTGATGTGCCGGTCGAAGTCGCGCATGAACGTCATGCTCATCTTCGCGATGATCGCCTCGAGTCGGTCGCGGATCGCAAGGTCCGCCTTGAGCAGGTCGTGCGCGCTGCTCGCCGCGCCCGGCTCGAGATCGGCCGGTTCGGCCACGCCGATGCCGTGCACGAGGTCGAGCGAACGCACCCAGTCCCAGTCGATGTCGTGGTCGTCGGCGTCGCGCAGCATGATGTACGCCCACTGGGGGATGGTTTCCTTGGCCGCGTTCAGCCACGCGAGATCGGGCGTGTGCGCGGGGGCGCCGTCGTCGGCCGTGCGGTCGGTCATGCGGTTGTCGGGTGCGGTAGTGCCGACGTTCGTCGTATCGGTTGCGGCGGCGGTGACGTTCTGATGGTTCTGTTGGTTGTCGTTTTCTGCTGATTCGCTGCTCATGCTGTCATTCATATCGTTCATATCGCTTATGTCGTTCGCATCATTCATCGTCATGAAGTTATTCCCCACGCCTCTTATGGTAGCGCTCACAGTCGATGGGTGTCGACAAGCCGCGCATTCAATCGAAGCAGCGAAGGGAAGCGATGCCGTCTCTGCGATTTGAAGATGTTCGTGTCGTTCAGCGGTCGAAGTGATAATCCTTGCCGAAGAACATGCTCCACGCGAGCAGGATATCCTCATAGTTCGCGGTCAGGAAAAATTGGAGCCGTCGGATGTCCTTGGATGGCAGCCCGCCTTTGTTGTGAGCCAAGGATACTGTGCCGTCCGCTCCAAGGACGAATCGGGCGAGATCGTGGCGCGACCCCTGTGCGATATGGACGTGCACGCCGTGATCGCGATCGAGCGCGGTGAAGTAGACGGAGTAGCCGGCGAAGCTGAAGATTTCAGGCATCGGCGTATTCCCGGTCGATGGCGCGCAGTCCGTCAACGGTCGGCTTGACCCGGTCGAACCAGTGGTGCAGGAATGATTCGCCTTCCGGGCCGAACGTAGAGGACAGGATTTTGCCGGTGTTGCTCAGTACGGCCTTGTGCGGGTAGCCGACTTCGGTGATGGTGATGGTGTCGTCGTCCCACTGCGTGGTGATGCCCATCATGGTGAAGGTGTTGTCGCTGTTCATCGATGCCTCCCGTCCGACCGTCTATGGAACAACGATAGTGGCTTGCCTATGTCGGGGCAAGTGGAATCCGCTCCGGATCAGCGTTGCGCGAGCTGGCGGTTGAGCGCGGCGATGCGGTTGACAAAGGATTCAACCTGCGGTGCGGGGGAGAGCGGGTAGAGCAGGCCGTACTGCATGCCGACCGGCTCGGGCCAGTCGACGGGCACGTTGACGAGCTGCGGGTGCGCGTCGTCCCACATCGGCTTGGAGATGAGCAGGTCGTCGGACTCGGCGCACTCGTTGAACAGGTCGAGGTCGTACTGGGCGATGTCGACCAGCGTGACGCCGGGGTTGCGTTCGAGCAGGTCTCGGGCGATGTCGTCGGTGCCGTTGCCGCGCGGCAATCCGCTCTCGCGCCGTGCGAAACTCACGATCGGCGATCTGACCGGCGAGCGCGTCCGCATTCTGCCGCGCGGCACGGCCAGGCACAGCGGCTCGTAGAACAGCGGGAGCGTGCCGCAGACGCCGGTCCAGTGATCCGGCACGAATGCGGTGGAGATCACGTCGATGTCCTCGCCCAGGTGCGCGATGATGTCCTGGATCGACGTGCTGTCGTCCGGCATGGACACGAGTTCCAGACGAATGCCGGTCCGTCCAGAGCGCTGCCACAGGTCGAGAATGCGGCGGGCGGGCCGCAGGATGGAGATGCCCAGGCGAACCGGGGTTTCGTGACGGTGCATCCGTTGACGGGCCCTGCGGATGATTTCGTTCGACTCGCGGACGAGCGACCGTGCATCGTCGATGAATTCGGCGCCGGCCGGCGTCGGCGTGACGCCTGCGCGGGAACGGTCGAAGATTGTCAGATCGTATTCTTTTTCGAACGTGGTGATCTGCTTGGCGATCGCCGGCGTGGAGATGTGCAGCCGGCGCGCGGCCTGCGCGAAGCTGCCGGTGTCCGCCGCGGCGATCACCGCGTCCAGTCTGCGATCGTACATGTCTTCCCGCCTCTCCGGCGCGCCGGCGTCGTCCGCTGAAGCTCGCCTACACGTTGTGCATAAACCAACAGTTTATATAGTGTAAATCAGAATCATCTATAAACCGCGGTATTGCAACCATCTATGTTCCTATCATAGGAGCCGTTATATATGAATCGTATACGGTCACAAGGAGACGCACCCAAGCATGACATCCTCATCGACTTCCCATGACATCACCGAGCCCCGTCCCGGTGCAACACCGACGGATATCGGGTCGCGGTCGTCGGACGCGTCCGCCGCGTCGTCGACGGCCGCCACGATCGCCGCGGCCGTCGCATCGTTCCTCGCCGGCATGGACGTGCTCATCGTCAACGTCGCGCTGCCCACCATCGCGGCCGAACTCGGCGGCGACATGGCCGTCCAGCAGTGGGTCGTCGACGGCTACACGCTGCTGTTCGCCGCCCTGCTCCTGCTCGCCGGCAGTCTCACCGACCGGTTCGGCGCGAAACGGCTCTTTCTGATCGGCGCGGGGCTGTTCGGGCTCGCGTCGCTGTTCTGCTCGTTCGCGTGGTCGATGGGTGCGCTCGTGTTCGGCCGCTGCGCGCTCGGCGTCGCCTCTGCGCTGATCCTGCCGGCGTCTATGTCGCTCATCAACGAGGCGAATCCCGACCCGCGCCGGCGTGCGTGGGCGCTCGCCCTGTGGGGAGCGGGCGGCGCGTCGGCCTCCGCGGTCGGGCCTTTGCTCGGCGGACTGCTCACGCCGATCCACTGGAGTCTTGTGTTCGCGATCAACGTGCCGTTCTGCCTGTTCATCCTCGCGCTCGCGCCGCGTATCGCGCCGTCGCCGCGCCGGCCTATCCGCTTCGACTGGATCGGACAGGCGCTGTCGCTCGTCGGCCTGACCACGCTCGTCGCCGGCATCATCGAAGTCGGGGCAATCGGGCTTGCCGCTCCCGTAACGCTCGTGCTGCTGGGCGTCGGCGTGATCGCGCTGGTGCTGTTCGTATGTTCCCAGACCAAGGTCGCCGCCCCGATGATGCCGCTCGGGCTGTTCCGCGTGCGCGGCATGCAGGTCGCGCTGCAGATCGGCTTCATCATGATCTTCAACTGGTACGGCATGGTGTTCATCTGCGCCATGTTCCTGCAGAACGAGCGGCATATGGGCGCGTTCGCGGCCGGACTCGTGTTCGTGCCGTCCGCGTTCGTCACGATCGCCGGCAACCTGATCGGCGGGCGCATCATCACCGCGCGCGGCTCGAGGTTCTCGATCACGCTGGGACTGGCGATCATGATCGCCGGGTTCCTGTTCGAGCTTCTCGCTCCCGCGCCGATTCCGGTGTGGGTCGTCGCGGTGGGTCTGAGCGTCGTCGGCTTCGGTGCGGCCATCACCACGCCAGCGGCGGCCGGCGTCGTGCTGCGATCCGTCGACCCCGCGCAGGCCGGCATCGCGTCGGCCATGTTCAACACGTTCCGTCAGGTCGGCGGCGCGATCGGCGTGGCCGTGTTCGGCGTCATCGCCACGTTCCTGCCGTCGCTCACGCTTGCGTTGCGGTCGGTGTTCCTCGCCTCCGCGCTGCTGCTTGTCTATGTGCTCGTCTTCGAGCTGACGCGCTGGCGCGAACGCTGACCGCTGACCGGACCGGCCGGAGCTGACTCGCATGACGGTATCATGGACTCGGTCACGGTCATTTTCGGAAAGCAAGAGCGCCTCGCATATGTCTCAATCCATATCCCATACCGCACAAGCCGTGTCGGCATCGCATACTCCCGACGCCGACCCGAGGGAGCACGGCTGGAAGCCGCGCGTCGCGCTCCTGCTCACCGGTCAGGCGTTCTCGTTATTGGGCTCCAGCATCGTGCAATACGCCCTGTGGTGGTGGATCGCGCTGGAATGGAAATCCGGCCTGTCCATGCTGTTCGCCACCGTGTTCGGCATTCTGCCGCAAGGCGTTGTCTCCATCTTCGGCGGATCGATGGCCGACCGGTACCGTCGCAAGCCGCTCATCATGCTGCCCGACCTCATCATCGCGGCCGTTACGATCGTGCTGTCGTTCGCGTTCGCGCACGGCTGGGCCGGCCTGCCGATGCTGTTCACTGTACTGCTCATTCGCTCATCCGGCGGCGGCGTGCAAATGCCGGCCGTACAGTCGTTCATCCCCGACATCACGCCGACCGGCAAACTGCTGCGCGTCAACTCGATCTTCGGCGTGATCGGCTCCGCCAATATGATCGTCGCGCCGGCCATCGCCGCCGTGCTCATCAACATCATGCCGTTCTGGTCGATCCTGCTCATTGACGTGACGACCGCGGTAATCGGCGTCGGATTCGTCGCGATGATCCGCGTGCCGAACGCCGGGGCGACGTCCGGCGGCGCGGAAGGCACAGCCGTTGCCGGTGCTGCCGCTGACGCTGCCGTCGACGCGCATCCGATCGTCGCCGGCATCCGCCGTACGATGACCGACCTCAGGGCCGGCTTCGCCTATACGATGCGGCATGCACGCCTGAGGGGCGTGGTGCTCGGCGACGCGATGACCTGCCTCATGTCCGTGGCGCCGCTCAACCTCACGCTCCTGCTCATGACCCGCGAATACGAGGGCATCGACCTGAATCTCGGTTTCGTGAACCTGACCACCGCCGCCGACAAGCTCGCCGCCAACGAGCTGAGCTTCAGCGGCGGCATGCTGCTTGGCGGCGTGTTCATGTCGACGATCGGCGTGAAGATCATCCGCGACAAGATGCGCGTCATGGCATACGGCATCGCCGCGGTCGGCATCACGGTCGTCGGTCTCGGCGTCGCGCCGGGACTGCTCGGCTATCTCGTCATCAATCTGCTGTGCGGCGCCGCGTCGGCCGTCTGCGTCGGACCGATGCGCACCGTCATCCAGTCGGAGGCCGACGAGTCGATGGTCGGACGCGTGTTCGGCATCGACACCACGCTCGCCACATTCGGCATGCCGGTGGGCATGCTCGTCTTCGCGCCGCTCGCCGACGTCATTCCGATCATGTGGGTGTTCATTGCCGGTGGTTTGCTGACCCTGCCGGTCGCGTGGTACGTGTGGCGGCTGTCGAGATGAGCTGCGTGCGTCGGCGCGGCGTTTCCGGTTCCCGGGATTGTCGGCGAGAATCCCGGGAACCGGAAAAGTGACATTTTCGCACAAACGCACATGACACTGCATTGCAATGCCGCGGTTTGTGCTGCAAAAACGAACATGGCCGGTTCCCGGGATTGTTACGTTGAAATCCCGGGAACCGGCCACTCCGATTATTGCAAGGCTGACTACTTGGCGAGGAGCGCCTGATAGTTCTTGGCCGCCTCGGCCAGCGCCTCGTCGGTGATGCCGAACGCACCGAAGGTCACGAATGGCTTGACCCACGTCGCGCTGATGTAGTTCGCCGTGCCCTGGAACGGCACCAGCACCTGATCGATCACGAACTTATTCGCGCCGTCCGGCTGGTAGTTCGCCTCGGGCGAACCGGTGGAAACGGCCACCTGGAATTCCTTGCCTTCGAACGCGTGGCCTTCGGAACCATACGCCCAGCCGTGCTGCAGCACCTCGTCCTCCCAGGTCTTGAGCAGCGCGGGGGAGGAGAACCACCACAACGGGAACTGGAACACGATGCGGTCGGCGGCCTCGATCGCCGCCTGCTCGGCCGCGACGTCGATCTTGCCGTCCGGGTAGAGCGCGTACTCGTCGCGCACGGTCACGTTGTCCAGCTCGGCGGCCGCGTCGGCCAGCGTCTTGTTGACATGGGACTGGGTGTTGAGTCCCGGGTGGAACACGAGCACCAGCGTCTTCTTCGCCATGGATTCTCCTTGTTGGTTGGTTCTCAGTTATTGGTTGCACGTATCGGCCGCACGACCGAACGCGTCGTCCGATTGCGCGGGTCGGTCGCCTTGCGTGATATCCCGAACCGGAATATCACGAAACGAGCCATGCAATATCACTATTACTCTCGCAGATGACACGTCAACGCGAAAGCCAGGTACGTTCTGGGCGAACGTGGCGTGCGTCGGTCGTCTCGGATCGAACGAGACTGCCGACCATCGGTCGCCGCGAGCCGAACGCGACTGGACGATGCCGCGGCACGACCGTTGACTTCGAGCGCTCGAAGTTCCTAACGTCGGAACCAACGGCCATCCGGACGGCGGATGGCGAGCAGGAAAGGACGGCATCATGGACAATCCGAGCGCATTCCCGATGGGCGAGCCGAACGACACGTTCGCGCAGTACTTTGAAGGGCAGAGCTATCTCGCGCCGCTCGCAGGCGACGATCAGGTGTCGGTGGCGAACGTCACGTTCGAGCCGGGCTGCACGAACCACTGGCACATTCACCACGGCATCTGCCAGATCCTGCTCGCCGTGGGAGGGCGCGGCTACTACCAGATCGAGGGGCGGGATCCGGTCGAGCTCAAGCCCGGCGACGTGGCCTGCATCCCGCCGGACACCAAGCACTGGCATGGCGCGGCGCCGACCGAGTCGTTCGCGCACGTGGCCGTCATGCCCAAGGCGGAGGGTGCGTCGACCGAGTGGCTCGAACCGGTGGACGAGGACGCCTACCGCGCTCTGGTGTGAGGTTTCGTCAGCCATTACAAGGCCGTAAGTCCGCAGAATCGAAACGACCCTGCGGGCCTACGGCCTGTTTCATGCCCCGAAACGACCGTAAGCCCGCAGGGGTGTCGTAAAGATGCGGGCTTGCGGCCTATTCGCCATTGAAGTGGCTGCTGTGGGGTTGCTTTGAGCGATTACTTGACGACCTTGAAGCCGCCGGTCCACGGGGTCTGCTCGGTCACACCCAGAATGATCTGCAGCGCGCCGTAGCCCTCGAGGTACTGCGCGCGCTTGAGGGCGCCCGCGTCCACGGTCTTGAGACCCGCGCCCTCGATGAACGCGGCGACGGCCTTCTTGGCGTCTTCGCTATCGGAGGCGAGCTGCACGACGGTCGGCGCGCCGTCGTTCTCGCCGGTGGCCAGCGTCGCGGCGAACGTGGTGTTGAAACCCTTGACCACGGTGCTGTTCGGCAGCTTGGCGGCCACGTACTCGGCTGCGGACTGGTAGCCGGCCGGCAGGGCGAGGTCGAAGGTGGTGAAGTCGATCGGGTTGGCCACGTCGACCACGGTCTTGCCGGCAAGCTGGTCGGCGTAGGCGGCGAGCACCTCGTCGTAGGCCGGGAACGGCAGGGCGAGTACAACGATGTCGCCGGAAATGGCGGCCTCGCCGAACTTCGCGCCGGTGACGCCCTCGGCCGCGGCGGCGGCCTTGTCCGGGTTGCGGTCGATGACCTGCACGGACGCGCCGGACTTGACGGCCAGCCCTGCGACCGCGGAGCCGATGTTGCCTGCGCCGAAGATGGTGATGGTGCTCATGGTGGTGTTCCTTTCGGTGGTGCCGTTTGCCGTGTGAAGTGCTGTTGGGTGGCTTGCGGCGGTTGTGGTGTTTTTGTCTGGTTCGGTTATGGACTGTGCGACCGTTGTGGTGGAGGTTTGCCGTCCGCTGCGTTCGCGATGATGCCAGTATGCACCTCAGAAAGAGATATTTCAAATTGAGATATATCAGAAAGATTTATGGATGGTGCAAAACCGGCGTGATTCCACCGATAATGTGCGATTTCAATATGTTCGCCACCGGCGTGTCGTTCCGAGATATCTCGGATTGAGATATCATGAACCTATGATGAACACGATAGAACTCATGACGCTGGGCTTCCTGAGCGAGGAACCATTGTGCGGCTACCGGCTGCGCAAGAAGATGGAACAGTTGCAGGGCTATATGCAGGCTGTCTCCGATGGCACGCTGCACACGGTGACCAACAAATTCGTTAAAGCCGGCTACATCGGCGAAACCTTCAATGTGGTCAACGGACGCCGCCTGCGCGAATTCCATCTCGAACCCGCCGGCCGCGAGAAGCTGATCGAGGAGCTCAAGAACACCAGCGGCTATAATCTCACCAACATCACCAAATGGGCGGTCGTCATGTCGTTCCTGTCCGTCATCCCCGACGAGACCGACCGACGTGCCGTGCTGCGTCGCCGGCTCGACCTGCTCGAATCCGACGTGCGCCGCCTGTACAGCGACGGCGAAGGCCCGATCGACAACGACAAGGTCACTGACAAGTACCGCCGCGCGATCATCGCGGTGCATGACGCCGAAATCGACGCCGAACGCCAATGGCTCGAACGCGAGCTCGGCGAGTGAGTTTCACGTAACATTCGCCGGTACGATGGCACATTGTTTGACATGCAACAATCGTCGTCGCAACGGAGGATGCGCCCATGAACGAACGCACAACAATAAACGGCCGGCCGGAGCGGCCTGACGGGACGACACCCGCCAGCGGCAAACGACCCGTGCCCACGGCCATCGTCGCCTGCGTGGTGGCGCTCGCGATCCTCACGTTCCTCGGCATCCTGTCGGAAACGTCGCTCAATATCGCCTACTCCACGCTCATGCAGGAGTTCAACGTCGACGCGTCCACCGTGCAATGGCTCACCACCGGCTACCTGCTGCTCCTGTCGGTCGCGATCCCCAGCTCGCCGTTCATGGTGCGCCGCTTCGCCACGAAGACCCTGTTCGTCGCGTCGGTCGCGATCTTCGCCGCCGGTACGCTGATCGGCGCGTTCGCCGTGAGCTTCCCGATGCTGCTCGCCGCACGTCTCGTCATGGCACTCGGCACCGGCATCTCGCTGCCGCTCATCACCAACATCATCCTTGAGAAAGCGCCGCTCGAACAGCGCGGCGCCATGCTCGGCATCGTCAGCCTCGTCACCTGCGCCGCGCCGGCCATCGGCCCAGTGTTCGGCGGCATGGTCATGGAATGGCTCGACTGGCATTGGATCTTCTACACGATGCTGCCGTTCCTCGCCGTCGCGTTCCTGCTCGGCATGGCCACCGTGCCGGAGATCCGCCATCCCGGCGATGCCGAACAGGCGACGATCAGCGTGCCGTCGCTGTTGCTGGTCGCCGTCGGACTGTCCGGACTGATCGTCGCGGTGAGCTTCTTCGCGAGCTGGGACGGCGATTGGCGATTCTGGCTGACCTTGGTCGTGAGTATTGCGGTACTGGCTGCGTTCACCGCCGCGCAACTGTGCATGGCCCGGCCGCTGGTCGAAGTGCGCGTGTTCGCGTACCCCGGTTTTTCGCTCGGCATGATGATCCTGCTCATGGCGTCCGGCGGCGTGCTCGGACTGAACTTCATGCTGCCGATCCTGCTGCAGCGCGGCTTCGGATTGGGCAGTCTGCCCGCGGCGCTGACGCTGCTGCCCGGCGCGGCGGTCGGTGCGGTCGCGGCGCCGATGATCGGCGGGGCACTCAAAAACCATTTCCCGCCCAAATTCATCGTGATCGGTTTCGCGGTCGTGACCGTGATGGACGCGGTGCTCATCGCCGCGTCCGGCAACGTAGCGGCGGTGGCCGTCGCCTACGCGGTGTTCATGGCGTTCTCCGGATTCGTGCTCGTGCCCGACCAGACCCATGCGCTGAACCAGCTGCCCGCGCGGCTCAACGCCGATGGTTCCGCGGTGATGAACACCGTGCAGCAGCTGGCCGGCGCGATCGGCACGGCCGTGGCCAGCGCGCTGCTGTCCGAGTTCTCCGCCGCCGCGGCCCGGAACGGTGCGGGCGAGACCGCATCCTACGTGCAGGGATTCGCCTCCAGCATGTGGGTGCTCGCCGGCATGGCCGTGGTCGGCGTCGTGCTCGCCGCGCTCATGTTCCGCTTCTCGACGCGCCGTGCGCCGGAACTGAAGGAAGCGTAGCGGGCGGGTATCCGGTCTGGATTTCCGTAGGATACCCACCCGATGAGCGAGGGGAGGCTGCCGCGCGACCGACGAACGGCAGCCGCGCGTC
Organism: Bifidobacterium miconis; assembly: GCF_019331735.1. Taxonomy (GTDB): domain Bacteria; phylum Actinomycetota; class Actinomycetes; order Actinomycetales; family Bifidobacteriaceae; genus Bifidobacterium; species Bifidobacterium miconis. Next base: position 24,268 of record NZ_JAHBBH010000023.1, on the reverse strand, counting down.
CGTAACCGTAACCGTCAGCGTCGCTCGTCGCGAATCATCAGCGACAATGCAAACGCGACGACCGACACGACGGTCGAAACGACGAACACCGCATCCACGCCGTGCGCCAGCCCCGCCGCAGCCGATCCGGCGACCGACGCGGGTCGCGTGTTCGTCGTCATGACCGTGAAGCAGATCGCGATGCCGATCGCCGCGCACGTCTGCCGCAACGTGTTGTTCATCGCCGTGCCATGCGGGATGAGCGGTCCGGTGAGCTGGTTGAGCGCGGTCGTCGTCAGCGGCATCAGGCAGAACGCGACGCCGGCCATCATCAGCGTGAAGAACGCGGCCGGATACCACGCCGGCGTGCCCGCGTCCATCCGCGACAAGGCGAACGACGCCGCCGCGACGACGGCGATCGCCGGGGGAGCGATGCGACGGATGCCGACCCGGTCGAACAGGCGTCCGGCGACCGGATTGAACACGCCCTCGGCGATACCGCCGCCCGCCAGCAGCAGACCGGACTGCAGCGCGGTCATCCCCAGCACGTTCTGAATGAACATCGGCAGGATGTTCATCGTCGAGATGAACGTGACGAACACCAGCACGACCACGATCATCGGCAACGTGAACATCGGGCGCGCGAACACGCGGAAGTTGAGCAGCGGGCGTGGCAGGCGCAGCTGGCGCGCGACGAACGCGACCAGCGCGACCGCGCCGACCGCCAGCGAGACGAGCGTGTCGGTCGCCGCCCAGCCGGACTGTCCGGCCAGCGAGAAGCCGAGCAGCAGGCCGCCGAATCCGAGCGTCGACAGCACGACCGACGGGATGTCGATCGTCGGATCGGTCTGCGGCGTGACGTTGCGCACCGTCGGAATCGCGGCGGCGAGCACGGCCACGGCGATCACGACCAGCGGCACGAACAGGAACCGCCACGGCAGCATGTCGATGATCAGACCGGACAATGTCGGGCCGATCGCGGGCGCGAACGCGATGACCATGCCGAACCAGCCCATCGCCGTGCCACGCTTGCTCGGCGGGAACGTGAGGAACAGCACGGTCTGCAGCAGCGGCATGAGGATGCCCGCGCCGGTGGCCTGCAAGACGCGGCCGGCCAGCAGCACCCAGAAGCCGGGCGCGCACAGGCATACCAGCGTGCCGAACAGGAACATGCCGATCGCGTAGAAGAACAGCTGGCGCGTGGTGAATTTTTGGATGAGGAACGCGGTGACCGGGATCATGATGCCGTTGGTGAGCATGAACCCGGTGCTCAGCCACTGCGCGGTGTTGCTGGTGACGCCGAAGTCGAGCATGAGATGCGGCAGCGCGCTCGTCATGAGCGTCTGGTTGAGGATGGCGGTGAACGAGCCGATCATCATGATGACGATCGGCAGGATCGGATGGGCCGGTTCCGACTGAACTGGCGTCGTCAAGACGGTTGCGGATGATGCGGTCGCGTGCGGTTGCGCTGCGCGTTGCGACGCGTGTGGCGGCGTGATACGCGGCGTGTGTTGCGTCGCGTACTGCGACGTGGCGTGCGGATTGCGTGAATCAGGCATGATGGTCCCTTTCAGCTGCGGTGCGAATAATGGTTCCCAGCTGATTTCGGTCAACGTCACGATGCGCGGATGCGTGGTTTTCGTTGAAAACTCGCTGATGGCCGCTATCGCGTGACGCTGTAGCCCTTGCCGGTTGATGTCACGGCCAGTCTACAGCGGGCGGGGACATCGATCGGCGCGGCACGCTTGCGGAAAGCGCTTGCCAACCGTGTGTGATCGAGTACAGTGTGGGAGAGGAAAAATCCACGGCATCACGCCGATACGGCTGATATGGTCGATACGGCCGATGCAGCCCGATACAAGGAGGTACACATGCTCGTCAATCGCGCCAATCCCGCCCGCTCCGACATGCTCGCCCATATGGGCAGCCTGCAGCAGGCCGCCTACACGCGCCCGATCGAATACCAGGAGGGCCGCTCGCACGGGCTGCGCGGCATCGAAGTGAAGAACGGCCCGCTGCGCTTCATGTCGATGGCCGACCGCGCCCTCGACATCGCGCAAATCGAATACCGCGGCGAAAACCTCACGTTCCTCTCGAAGCCGGGCCTCAACGGCCGCAACCAGTTCGACACCAACGGCGCCGAAGCGCAGCGCTCCATCATGGGCGGCCTGTTCTTCACCTGCGGCTTCGAGAACATCTGCGCGCCGTACGTGACGCCCGAAGGCTCCAAGTATCCGGCCGGCAGTTATCCGATGCACGGCCGCATCCGCACCACGCCCGCCGAGCACGTCGGCTCCGACGCCTACTGGAATGAGGACGGCCAGTACGTGCTCGAAGTGTCCGGCGAAATGCGCGAGGCCGAACTGTTCGGCGAAAACATGGTGCTGCGCCGGCGCATTTCGTCCGTGTACGGCACGTCCACGATCACGGTCGAGGACGAGGTGACCAACGAATCCTTCCGCGAAGAGCCGCTCATGTGGATGTACCACTGCAACTTCGGCTGGCCGCTGCTCGACGAGGGCGCCGAAGTCGTGATCCCGAGCCGCAAAGCCACGCCGCGCGACGAAACGACCGCCGCCGACACGACCCCGTGGAACGAGATCGGCGCGCCGGTCGACAACAAGCCCGAAAGCGTGTACCTGCACGATCTGGCGGCCGACGCGAATGGTCGCAGCTTCGCCGCCGTCGTCAACCGCAAGCTCGGCCTCGGCGTCGTGATCGAATTCGACGCGGCCGACTTCCCGTACTTCATGGAATGGAAGTCGATGGGCTCCGGCGACTACGTCGTCGGCCTCGAACCGTCCAACTCCAGCGTGCACGGCCGCGGCTGGCACGAGCGGCGCGGCGACCTGCACACGATCGCACCTCAGGCCACCGAGCGCAAGGTTGTCACGTTCACCGTCATCGAAGGCGACGCCGCGATCGACGCCCTCGTCGCCCGCCGCGACGCGCTGCTCGCTGCCTGAGTCGCCTGAACCGCCGGGGCTCGACGGATCCCGCCGGCCGCGCGTCACCGTATACTGATCGGTGACGCGCGGCGAAAGGGGAGCGGATGACGAGACTGCTGGTCGTCGAGGACGAGAAGGCGCTCAACGACATCACCTGCGACACGCTGCGCGACGCCGGATACGACGTGACCGGCTGCCTCAACGCGAACCGCGCGTTCGACGCGATGCGCGGCACGCTCTACGATCTCGTGATCTGCGACATCATGATGCCCGGCATCGACGGCTACGAACTGACGAGCCGCATCCGCGCGGTCGACGAGAACATCCCGATCATCTTTACGACCGGGCGCGACGACATCATGTCGAAACGTCGCGGTTTCCGCGCCGGCATCGACGACTACATGGTCAAACCGGTCGACTTGGACGAACTTGTGCTGCGCGTCGAGGCGCTGTTGCGGCGCTCGCGCATCGCCGAAAGCCGACGTCTCGCTATCGGCGCGTTCATGATGGACGCCGACCAGATGACCGCGACGCTGAACGGCGAGGAGATCGCGCTCACGACGCGCGAATTCAGCATCCTCTACCGGCTGCTGAGCTATCCGAGACAGGTGTTTTCCCGTGCACAGCTCATGGACGAGTTCTGGGATTCCGCCGCCGACGGCAATCTCAGGGCCGTGGACGTGTACATCACCAAACTGCGGCAAAAACTTGCCCGTTGCACGGATTTCGAGATCGTCACCGTACGCGGCATCGGGTACAAGGCGGTGCCGCGGTGAATGGGGAATCGCGCGGGCGCGGGGAGGAACCACGATGGACGCCGGACGTGTCCGGCCGTGTGGTGCTGCGGTCGTTCGTAGTGTTCGTGCTGGCGGCTGCAGGCCAGACGAGCCTGATCGTCTGGCTGCCGCGACTGTGGCCAGAGGGAAACCGATGGTATTTGGCCGTGGTGATTCTTGCGTACTGGCTGGTGCTGGCCGTCGTGTTTTCCGCGCTCATCGGCCGGCAGATCCGCGAACGGCTGGAGCGGCCCATGCGCGAGCTGAGCGAGGCCGCCGGCAGCGTCGCCCGCGGCGATTTCTCCGTATACGTGGCGCCGCGGCACGTCGAAGGAAGTAGCGCATGGGATGCGACCGACCAGATGTTCGCCGACTTCAACACGATGGTGGCCGAACTGGGCGGCATCGAAACCATGAAAAGCGATTTCGTGGCAAACGTGAGCCATGAGATCAAGAACCCGCTCGCCATCATCGAAACCCACGCCAAGGCGCTGCGGCGCAAGACCGTAAGCGACGAACGGCGCATCGCCTACGCGGGAGTCATCGCCGACGCGTCGGCTCGGCTCAACCGCCTCGTCACCAACACGCTCAAACTCAACAAACTCGAAAGCCAGACCATCGTGGCCGAGGCAGTCGACTACGACCTGCCGCGCCAGCTCACCGATACGGCGGCGATGCTCGTTGATATGTTCGACCGCAAAGGCATCGCGTTCGACTGCGACGTGGAGGAACGGGCTACCATCCATGCCGACCCGGGCCTCCTCGATATCGTCTGGTCGAACATACTCGGCAACGCGCTCAAATACACGGAACCCGGAGGGCACGTGACGCTGCGTCAGACTTCGGATGCGGGCGCGGTCATCGTCGAAGTCAGCGACGACGGCTGCGGCATGAGCGCCGACGAAGTCGCGCACATGTTCGACAAGTTCTATCAGGGCGACACCGCGCACGCCGCCGAGGGCAACGGCCTCGGCATGGCGATGGCCAAGCGCGCCGTCGAACTGAGCCATGGCGCGATATCGGCGCGCAGCCGTCGGGGCGTCGGAACTACCGTCACGGTCACGCTTCCCGCCGTATGCTGACGGTGGCATGCGGCGCCTTTTTAATGCAAGACCAACAATTCTTCAACAGTCGGCCAACACAACACCCGTATGGTAGACGTCATCATTCATACGAATGCGGACCAAGGAGCCAGATGATGACCGCCGCCAATCAGATCGCACAGAACGCACAACAGGCCGCCGACGACTACGTGAGCTACGAATACCTGACTGTCACCGCCGCCCCCGACCGCAACGCTGTGCTCGCCGACGGCTACCGCGCCTTCGGGTGGGAGTTGCAGGACGCTGATTCCCGCACGCTGCGCCTCCGCCGTGCGCGGGCCATCGACAACAAAACCGAACTCGTTCGCCTGCAGCGCCGTTTCGAGGCGCAGTCCGCGCAGATCGCCAATCTGGACGCCGCTCCGGCGCGCAACGGGCGCATCGCCGCGCTGAGCCTGGGGCTTGTCGGCTGCGCGTTCCTCGCCGGTGCCACGTTCGCCTACCTCGCCTCCATGATCGCGCTCATGATCATCCTCGCCGTTCCGGGTTTTGCCTGCTGGATCGCCGCATATCCCGCATGTCGTGCGGTCGTCGCCGCCACCGGCCGCCGCGCGGCTCCGACCATCGAGCGCCTGTACGATCTCAACGACGACGTGTGCCGCAAGGCCCACGCCCTGCTCCGCTAGCGGTCGTTGCCGCTGCCGGAGGAGCGTTTTGGCGGGGAGACGGTGCGTCACGATGACATGCCGGCATTGTCTTTGAGCGAGTTGATGAGCTGGGAGACGATGTTCGGAAGCGGGTAGTGGGCGAGCCATTCGACGGCTTCGGGAGTGAACAGGATCCGCGCCTTGCCGAGGATGCCGAGCATGCCGCTGGCCGCATATTCCAATACGATGCGTTGCCCCGGATTGAGCCGATCCGCGTCGAGCCCGATCGCCGCGAGCCAGATTCCGGTGACGTAGGTCTTCAGTTGTGCGGCCAGCCCCGATGACCCGTGCGGGCCGGCGATCAGCGACAGCCGGTGAATGCTTGCCAGATGTTCCGGCGTGCTGATGAATGTGGGCGCAAAGTCGCGCAACGAGTTGATGTCGTTGTCCTGCCGAATGACGTGCGCGATGAACGCGGTCACGCCCGGCTCCTCGTAGATCGCCGCGATCGCGTCGTCGGCGAGTTCCGGGATGTTGGCGTAATGATAGTAGAACGCGCTGCGGTTCAATCCGCTTGCGCGCGTGATGTCGCTGATGGTGATCTGCGCGTACGGCTTGCGCTCCAGCAGTGTCCAGAACGCCTCCTGCATCTTCTCCGGCGCGCCTTGTTCGTCGGCTTTCGGTCGTGCCATATGCGGTGCCTCCTGGGGATGATACGTGCGATGCGGTCTGATGTCGTATTCGCGGCCGCAAGGGTGATAACTCAACACAATATCGTGTTTTCGGCACCACTAAGCCGATCCTGTCATAAAACCCATCACATTGTCGGATTGCGCGGATTTATTTACCCGACAGACTGATGTATTTCTTGGAACCGCAAGTCCACAAAACAGTACAACAGTCAATCGCAAGAGAGGGCCGATCGACATGTCATTCCTTGAATTCCACGACGTGGTGCGCCAATACGGCACCGGCGAATCCGCCGTCCGCGCACTCGACCACGCCACCTTCGACATCGAACGGGGCGAACTTGCCGTCATCCTCGGCGCATCCGGTGCCGGCAAATCCACCACGCTGAACATCCTCGGCGGCATGGACCGAGCCACCTCCGGTTCCGTGCGGCTCGACGGCAGGGACATCACCGCGTTCAACGAGGCGCAGCTGACCGACTACCGCCGTTTCGACGTCGGCTTCGTCTTCCAGTTCTACAACCTCGTGCCCAACCTTACCGCGCTTGAAAACGTCGAACTCGCCAGCCAGATCTGCCCCGATGCGCTCGACGCGCGCGAGACGCTCGAGAAGGTCGGGCTCGGGGGCCGTCTCAACAACTTCCCCGCGCAGCTGAGCGGCGGCGAGCAGCAGCGCGTTTCGATCGCCCGTGCGCTCGCCAAGAACCCGAAACTGCTGCTGTGCGACGAGCCGACCGGCGCGCTCGACTACAACACCGGCAAGGAAGTGCTCCAGCTGTTGCAGGATTCCTGCCGCCAGCGCGGCATCACCGTCGCGCTCGTCACGCACAACTCGGCGCTCGCGCCGATGGGCGACCGCCTGATCCGCTTCCGCTCCGGCAAAGTCACCGAGATCACCGAGAACCCGAACCCGACGCCGATCGCGGACATCGAATGGTAGGGGAGGGGACCGCAATGGAACGAACCACACGAACCATGCACCGTCGCCCGACCCGGCCGTGTCGGCACACCGCGATGTGGAAGGACGCGTGGCGCGCGATCCGCGGCAACGGCAAACGCTTCGCTGCGATGCTCGTGATCGTCGCGGTCGGCGTGATGATGCTCGGCGGGCTCAACTCGGTCGGCCGCGACATCCGCGCCGGACTCGACGGATTCTTCGACGACACGTCCATGCACGACATCGAGATCGTCTCCACGCTCGGCCTCGATGACGACGACATCGCCGCGTTGCGCAAGGTGAGCGGCGTCAAGGACGCGGCCGGCGAGCGCGTCGCGTCCGTCACCACGACAATCGGCGGCAAGCAGGCGTCCGCCACCGTCACCGAACTCAACGACCGCGGCATCGACAGCCCGTACGTGACCGACGGTCGGTTGCCGAACGCCGCGCGCGAAATCGCCGTCACGCAACAGTATGTGGACGACGCCGGCAAGTCGATCGGCGACACGCTCGAGTTCAGGCCGGACGATTCGGTCGCGGCGAACGTTGCGTCCGTTACGACGACGGACGCCGACGGTGCGGACGACGCGACCGGCACGTTCGCGGACGGCAAGTACACGATCGTCGGCACGATCATCGACCCGAACGACATCGTCAACCCATCCGGTCCGCTCGCGCTCGTCTCCGGCGGCAAAACCGTGTATCCGATGGTTGTGTCATCCGACTCGCTCGCCGATGGCGGCAATGATGATGGCGACGGAACCGCAGCCGGCCTGCCGTACACGTCCGCCGTGATCACCGTCGCCGACGCCGCCGCGATGAATACGTACGACGACGACTATCTCGACACGGTCGCCGACGCGCGCGCCGCGATCGAGGCCATACAGCAGACCCGCGAACGGGAGCGCACCGACGCTGTGCGCGACGCCGCGCTGAACGCGGCCATGAGCGCACTCGACGAGCAGAAGGCGAAGATCGCCGCGCTGCCGGACGGGCTGCCGGCTAAAACGGCCGCCGAGCAGAAGCTTTCCGACGCCGAACAAGCCATCAAGGAGAAGGTCGCTGCAATCCCGAACGCCAAGTGGATCATCCGCGACCGCAGTGCCGTCACCAGCTGGGAGGACGTCAAAACCCAGAGCGACATGGTCACGCGCCTCGGCACGCTGTTCCCCGTGCTGTTCCTCGTCATCGCGTTGCTCGTGAGCCTGACCGCCGTCACGCGCATGGTGGAGGAGGACCGTCAGCTCATCGGCACGTACAAGGCGCTTGGCTATACGTGCGGCGAAACCATGCTCAAATACCTCGCCTACGCCGGCGCGGCCTGCCTGTTCGGCGGCCTGCTCGGCGACGCCCTCGGCCTGATCGGCCTGCCGTTCGTGTTCACGCGTCGGCTGATCTCGCGCATCTACGTGCTGCCCAACTATCCGCTGCTGGTCGACTGGCGGCTTGCGATCGGCGGCGTGCTGCTGTTCGTGGTCGCGATCACCGGCGCGGCCGCGGCGGCAACCGTCGGATCATTGAGACTCACGCCCGCCGAACTCATGCGCCCGAAAGCCCCCAAAGCCGGTCGTACGATCTTCCTGCAGCGCGTCGGATTCATCTGGAACCATCTGAGCTTCCTCGGCAAGGTGACCGCGCGCAACCTGTTCCGCTACAAGTCGCGCGCGCTCATGGTCATCGTCGGCGTGCTCGGCTGCACCGCGCTCATGACCGCCGGCTTCGGCATGGGATCGTCCGCGATGACGCTCATGCCGCGCCAGCACCGCGAGATCACGACGTATGACGTGCTCGCCGTCACGTCCGCCGCCGATCACGCCGACGCGCAGCGCTCGCTGGACGACGACGCGCGCGTCCGGTCGACGCTGCCGCTGCAGGTCGGCAGCGTGACACTGAGCACCGCGCATGACGATGCGAACGCCGGCGCCGCCGATTCGTCCGACGAGTCGACGAATGCGACGTCGGCGCACGATCGGGCCCACGACGAACAGATCACCGCGCAGCTGCTCGTCGTGTCCGACGGCAAATCGCTCGACGGTTACCTCGACCTGCATGCCGCGGACGGCACGACGATCGCGCTGCCGGACGCGTCCGACGACGGCTCGTCCCGCTCCGGAAACGACGGGTCGGGCAACGGCTCAAGCCGCGACAACAACGGCGACGATCCGTCCGCCGGCGTGATCGTCACGACCAATGCGGCGCACAAGCTTGCGCTCGCCGACGGCGACACGATCGACCTGACCGACGCGATGGCCGACACCGCGACCGTCACGGTCCACGCGATCGCGCAGTACTACACCGGCAACGTCGTCGTCATGACGCAATCCGCGTACGAGCGCGCGTTCGACGCGGACTTCGCGCCGAACGCCGACCTGATCGACGTGAAGGCCGACGATGTGGATGCGAAGATCGCGTTCGCCGACGATCTCGCCGGGAACGACGCCTACCTGTCCGTGACGAGCGCCGCCAAGCAGGAACGCGATTTCGCGAAGAGCTTCCTCATCTTCTTCGTGATGATCGGGTTCATCGTGGTCATGGCCGCGATCCTGGCCGTGGTGGTGCTCTACACGCTCGCATCCACGAACATTGCCGAACGCGAGCGCGAATTGGCCACCATCAAGGTGCTGGGCTTCCGCAAGCGCGAGGTGCACGGCTACGTGAACAAGGAGATGCTGCTGCTGGCCTGCTTCGGCATCGCGCTCGGCCTGCCGTGCGGGCGCGGGCTGCTGGGCTTTCTGCTCGGCAAGCTCGATCTGCCGGGCATGACCATCGTGCCGAACGTGGCGTGGTTCTGCTATGCGGCCGCCGCCCTGCTCGCACTCGCGTTCACGGTGCTGGTCGAGGCGGCGACGAACCGTTCGCTGGATCGCATCGACATGGTCGGCGCGCTGAAAAGTCCGGAGTGACAGGGGAACGGTGTCCAGCGAATCGTTCTCAATAAGAAAGGTGTGAGCCCGGCAAGTTGTCAATCGAACATTGGGCATTCCGGATGGGCCGTTTTCCAAGGCTCGTGTATTGTGCGATTGTTTGGATTTGTGCGTTTGACTCACACCGTTGCTATTGGGAACGGTTCGCTGTGCACGATATGCCCGGTGTACGTTCGTACGTCGCGCCGGGTATGGTCGGGAGGTATGAACGAAACGCAAACGCCGGCCGCCGCCCGCCGCGCCGACCCGGACCGCAAAAGCCGCATCGTCGACGCCTGCCTCGACGTGATCGCCGAACGCGGCGTGGCAGGCACGTCGCATCGCGTGGTCGCCGCCAAGGCCGGAGTGCCGCTCGGCTCGATGACCTACCATTTCCGCGGCATGGCCGACTTGCTGCATCAGGCGTTCGACCGGTACGCGCAACAGTGCATCGACGTGTTCGCCGAACGCATGGCCGCCGTGCCCGCCGGCGACAGGGCGGCCGCGTGCGAGGCGATCGCCCGCCACATCGAAGGCGACCTGCTCGGCACGCAGCGCGACCTCGACATCAACCTCGAGTTCTACACGCTCGCCGCGCGCGACCCCGCCTACCGCGACATCGCCGAACGGTGGATGGCCGCAAGCCGCGCGCAACTCGAACGTTTCTTCGACAAGCCCACGGCCGCGCTGCTCGACGCGATGATCGAAGGGCTCACGCTGCACCGCGCGCTCGGCACGCACGCCGAAGCGCACGATCCGCGGGTCATTCGCGAGGGAATCCGCCGCGTGGCCGGACTGTGACGCGGCGCTGTAACGCGGTGCTCAGCGCGTGATGATCGTCGTCTTCGCCGGGTCGATGCGGTCCGCGTCAAGTGTGAGTTCGCCGATGCGGTCGGCGCGGATCACGCCGGACGTCGGATTGATCACGCTGTCGATCGTGCCGACGGCGTCCACGTCCACCGTCGAATACTCGAACGCGAGCGTCGTGTTGACGAACCGGCAGTTCTTCATGACCAAATTGTCGATATAGCACAATCCCTGCAGGCTTTCGATCGTGCAGTCGACGAGCGTGACGTTGCGCGAATTCCAGCCGAGATACTCGCCGGAGATGTACGAATGCTCGATCGTCACGTTTTCGCAGTTCCAGAACGCGTCCTTGGAGATCAGACGCGAGCCGCGCACGGTGACGTTGCGTGCGCCGTCGAACGGATAGTTGCCGACCAGACGCAGGTTGGTCGCCGTCACGTCCTCGCAGTTCATCGCCAGATAGTCGCCGCGCGCGACGACGTTCTCCAGCGTGACACCGGTGCAGTTCCACAGCGTCTCCTCCGCGTGCGTCAGATCAACGTTGCGCAGCGTCACGTCCGAAGCTCGGCGGAAGTTCTTCGGCCCCTCGACCGTGCAGTCCTCCACGAGCAGGTGATGCGTGTACCACACGCCCGCGCGCGCCATCTCGAACCACGTCGAATCGCGCACGGTCACATGGTTCGCGTACCACAGCGGATACTTCCACTGGAACGAGCTGGAGACGACCTCCACGTCGTGCGCGTGCTTGAGCGGCGACTCGCCCTCCGCGAACAGGCAGTCCACATAGCGGCGGTCGTGCGCGAAGAACTCCGCGCGCTCGCCGACCAGCCGCCGCTGGCGCACCTCCGCCATGCCGTCGGCGTCGTGGCCGGTCGGCTGGGTCAGGCTGCCGGACTCGGCCTCCGGACTGGGCATGCCGGGCATACCGGCGGGCGTGCCGGTCGTGTTGGGCTGTGCGGTGCCGGTTCCTTCTGCAAAAGCGTTCACTGTGATCCGATCTCCTCGTGAAATCTCTCTTTGGCCGCGCTGCGTCGGTCGTTGCGGGCCGGCCGCGTCGCCGTGGTTGCCATACGGGAACGACGATAGGAACTTCGAGCACTTGAAGTCAAAACAACGGACCGCCGTTCCGCTCTCGGCGCACGGTTCGGGACTGGACCATGTCGCGTCGGGCGGAACGGCGGTTGCGCATGCCATACGTGCATTCCATAGCACATGTCATATGGCAGCACATGTCATATGACGTGCGGCGGGGGGGGGAATCCACCGTCGAACTCAGCCGAGCGCGATCTTGTCGATCGCGGCCAGCTCCTCGTCGCTGAACGTGGTGTTCTTGAGCGCGCCGATGTTGTCGAGGATCTGCTGCGGCTTGGACGCGCCGGCGAGCACGCTGGTCACCGTGTCGTCGCGCAGCAGCCACGCGAGCGACATCTCGGCGAGCGTCTGGCCGCGCTGGTAGGCGATGTCGTTGAGCGCGACGATCTTGTTGTGCACGCGCTCAACGCTGTCCTCGTGCAGGAAGCGCGGATCGTGCGCCACGCGCGAATCGGCAGGAATGCCGTTGAGATAGCGGTCGGTGAGCAGGCCCTGCTCGAGCGGGCAGAACGTGATCAGGCCCTTGCCGAGCTTCTTGGCCGTGTCCTTGAGACCGTTGCGCTCGACCGTGCGGTCGAGGATGTTGTACTTGTTCTGGTTGATGACGAACGGCACGTGCAGCTCGTCGAGGATCGCGCTGGCCTTCGCGAGGCGCTCGCCGTCGTAGTTGGACAGGCCCACGTACAGCGCCTTGCCGCTGGCGACGATCTGCGCGAGCGCGCCCATGGTCTCCTCGAGCGGGGTCTCGTTGTCGGGGCGGTGGTGGTAGAAGATGTCCACGTAGTCGAGACCGAGGCGCTCGAGGCTCTGGTCGAGGCTGGAGATCAGGTACTTGCGGCTGCCGCCGTCGCCGTACGGGCCGGCCCACATCTCATAGCCGGCCTTGGTGGAGACGATCAGCTCGTCGCGGTGCTTGGCGAAGTACTGGTGGATGAGGCGGCCGGCGCTCTTCTCGGCAGCGCCCGGCTCCGGGCCGTAGTTGTTGGCCAGGTCGAAGTGCGTGATGCCGTGGTCGAACGCGGTGAAGACGAGCGACTTCATCTGCTCGTACGGCGTGATATCGCCGAAGTTATGCCAGAAGCCAAGCGAGATCGCCGGCAGCTTGAGACCGCTGGTGCCGCAGCGGTTGTAGCGCATCTCATCGTAGCGCGTGGTGGCGGGCGCGTAGTCGTTGGTGGGTTCGAACATGGGTGCTCCTTTGTCTGTGTTCTGTCAGTGTCCGATGGTGTTCGTCACGTCGATGTTTTCGTTATCATCAGTTGTGGTTCCATCATCGTTCCTCAAGCGCACTTGAACGCAAGCCGGCGTGTCGCGTCCGCGTGTCGCGGCGGGCATATCATGGTCGGTTGGATTGAGACGGCGCGCGTGGTATGCGCCGGAGTGTGCGGAGTGAGGCGGGCTGCGGGCCTGCGGCAGAACGGAAAGGAGCGGATGTTGGGACAGTTCGGGGTGATGGTGGGTCAGCTGGTCGGATTCCTGATCATGCTGCTGGTCGGCTACGGGTGCGTGCGGCTGCGGTTCTACGGCAAAACCGCGCTTGACGGCATGTGCTCGCTGCTGCTCAACGTGCTCATTCCCGTGCTCGTGTTCGCCAACGCCGTCGACGGCGCCACCCGCGCCCAGCTCGCCGCCAACTGGGGCGTGATGCTGCTGACCGCCGTCATGTACGCGCTGCTGGTCGTCGTCTTCCGCCTGTTCGCATGGGCGCTGCGGCTCACCGGTTCGCGCTCGCGCGTCTTCCAGGCCTCTCTCGTGTTCGGCAACGCCGGATTCATCGGCATTCCGCTCATCATGGCGCTCTTCCCCAAGGAAGGCGCGATCTACGTGGCGCTCATGTCGATCGTCGACCAAACGCTGCTGTGGACGTACGGCGTGTGGCTGTGCGAGCCGGTCGTTGCGTCCAGCGCATCGTCGCGACGTTCGTCGTCCGCCGTCGATCGCACCGCAGCCGGAACGATCGCGCCGCGCACGTTCGGCGAGCGCGCGCTCGGCCTGCTGCGCCGGTTCGTCAATCCCGCGTTCATCGGCGTGATGATCGCGCTCGCGCTGATTCTCGTCGGCGTGCGCGTGCCCGGCATCATTCTCAAGCCGCTGCACACGATCGGCAACATGGCCACGCCGATGTCGCTCATCTATCTCGGCGGCCTGTTCGCGCTCACCCGCTGGTGGACCGTGCTGCGACGCTACGAACTGTACGTCGGCCTGCTCGCGAAGATGATCGCGTTCCCGCTGGCCTTGTACGCGCTGCTGAACGCCGCGTCCGGCGCGCTCGCCGGCGTCGCGCCGCTGCCGTTCACGCACGACATGATCCTGACGATCAGCGTGATCGCCGGACTGCCGACCATGACCACGATCGCCATGTTCACCGCGCGGCGCAACAATATGCCCGAATACGCGGTCGGATTCGTGCTGGTCAGCACGCTGTTCTCGCTGGTCTCGCTGGCCGTCGTCTCGGCGATCATCTTCTGACCGGGGTTGGCGGGGAAGTTGGCTGTGGGAGTCATGTAAATAGCGGTAAGGGCTTGCTGTATTGATGACATCGCGCAATGATGCGTGGTTGTCGCGCTGTGATCGGTGTTTCGCTGAATTCCTATTTTTATAAACGATTCTCGTGTGTCGCGGATGGGCGTGGTAATATACTGAAATCAGCGGTAAGCGTTTTCCAAAGGAAGGAACGAATATCATGGCCGAATCAAAGCCGAAGGTCATTCTCACCATGCAGCCCCCGGAGCTCGTCGACAAGCTCATGAACGACGAGCAGTGGGCCCGCCTCGAAGCCGTCGCCGACGTCGACCGCGAGGTCATCCCCGACTTCCATGCCGAGGGCGTGGCCGAGCGCATCAAGGACGCCGACTACGTGTTCTCCGGCTGGGGCCCGAACGGCCGCATCGACGCCGAAGTGCTCGCCGCAATGCCCAACCTCAAGGGCGTGGCCGCCGCGGCCGGCAACGTGTGGCCGCTGTTCACCCCCGACGCGCTCGAAGAGGCCAAGAAGCGCGGCATCCTGCGCGCCAACTCCGGCTACGTCAACGGCATCCCGGTCGCCGAATTCTGCATGGCCATGATCCTCATGGCCGACAAGGACTTCTTCCGCGCCGAGCGCATCTACCGCGATCGCCGCGAATACATCAACCGCGAGGTCGAATTCCCGACCGCCGGCAACTACCACAAGACCGTTGGCCTGGTCACCGCATCCTCGCGCATCGGCCGCCACCTTATGGGCCTGCTCAAGAGCTACCGCCTGCGCGTGCTCGCCGAATCCCGCTCGATGGACGAGGCCGAAACCGCCTCCTACGGCGCGATCAAGGCCGATCTGGAAACCGTGTTCCGCGAGTCCGACATCGTCTCGCTGCACACGCCGAACCTGCCCGCCACTCACGGCATGATCGACGCGAAGTACTTCAAAATGATGAAGGACGGCGCCTGGTTCCTCAACTCGGCCCGAGGCGGCGTGGTGAACGCCGACGACATGATCGCCGAGCTCAAGACCGGCCGCATCAACGCGATCCTCGACGTGACCGACCCGGACGAGCCGCTCAGCCCGGACTCGCCGCTGTGGGACATGCCGAACGTGATCCTCACCCCGCACATCGCCGGCTCCGAAGGCGGCGAGCTGCAGGCCATGGGCGAGAACGTCGTCAACGAGCTCACCCACATGATCAAGGGTGAGCCGCTCGACTACGGCGAGCGCTGAATCCGCCTGTCCGCCGAACGATCGCGTGGCGGCTCCCGCGAGAAGGGGAGGAGTCGCCACGTGCCTCCGTTAAGCGGTTTCCGCAATCCGATGCAACAAACGGCAAAAAACTGTCCGTCCGCGTGCAAATGGGATAGGTTCACGAGTATGACCAATGACGATTTCAAGATTCCCGGCATTCGCCCGGGCAAGGTGCTGCTTTCCGGCGAGGCGATGGGCCTGTTCACCGCCGGCACGGAGGGTCCGTGCAGCCGCGTGGGCGTGTTTCAGGCGTCCGTGGCCGGCGCCGAACTGAACGTGGCGATCGGTCTCAAGCGTCTCGGCGTCGAGCCGCTCTACCTGACCAAGCTGGGCGACGACGTGCTCGGCGAGCGCATCAAGTACTTCATGGACGACAACCGGCTCGACGAATCGCTGGTCTCGTACGACGCCGACCATCACACCGGCTTCATGTTCAAGTCGAAGGAATCGCACGGCGATTCGAAAACCTACTACTTCCGCAAGGACTCCGCTGCATCCACGATCAGCGCCGACGATATCAAGGCGCTTGAATCGAGCGGCAAGCTCGACGACGTGACCGTGCTGCATCTGACCGGCATCCTGCCGCCGCTGTCCGAAGCCACGCTGGAGGCCAGCCACGAGCTCGTCAAGCTGGCCCGCCGCCACGGCATGTTCGTCAGCTTCGATCCGAACCTGCGTCCGGCGCTGTGGAAGAGCGCCGACGTGATGCGCGACACGCTGCGCCGCTTGGCCGCCCAGTCTGACCTCGTGCTGCCCGGCATCGGCGAGGGCCGCGAACTGTTCGGCGTGGAGAAGGTCGAGGACATCGCCAAGGCGTTCCTCGACAACGGCGCGAAGGCCGTGGTCGTCAAGGACGGCCCGCGCGGCGCGTATGCGGCCGATTGCAACAGCCATGCGGCGCGTGTGCCCGGATTCGTGGTCGATCATGTGGTTGACACGGTCGGCGCGGGCGACGGATTCGCCGCCGGCGTGCTCTCCGCGCTGCTGGAGGGCAAGACCGTGGCCGAGGCGTGCGAGCGCGGCTGCGCGCTCGGCGCGATCCAGACGCAGTTCGTGTCCGACAACGAGGGCCTGCCGACGCCGGCCGAACTAGCCGAGTTCACCGCGTCGCACAAGCGCGCCGAGTGACCAGCGAGATCGCTGTGGAAAACCGATTGAAGACTTTCAGAAAGGAACCATGATTATGAGCGACAAGAACGATCAGGAGCTTCACTACCTCGAGCAGCTGGGCGTCGTCCCGCTGGTCACCCTGCATTCCGTCGAGGAGGCCGTGCCGCTGGCGCAGGCCCTCGAGCGTGGCGGCGTGCCGGTTGCCGAGGTCACCTTCCGTTCCCCGTACGCGATCGAAGGCATGAAGCGCATCCGCGACGAGGTTCCGGGTGTCACGCTCGTGGCCGGCACCGTGCACACGGTCGAGCAGGCCAAGGCGTCGATCGAAGCCGGCTGCAAGGGTCTGGTCACCCCGGCGTTCACCGAGGCGATCGTCGACTACGCGCTCGAGAACGACATTCTCATCCTGCCCGGCACCGCCGTTCCGTCCGACGTGGACAAGGCGTACCAGAAGGGCCTGCGCTACGTGAAGTTCTTCCCGGCCGAGGCCTACGGCGGCGTGAAGACCCTCAAGGCGCTCAACGGCCCGTTCGCCGAGATGAAGTTCCTGCCGACCGGCGGCGTGAGCCTGAAGAACGCGGCCGACTACATCGCGCTCAAGAACGTGTTCGCCATCGGCGGCTCGTTCCCGGTGCCGTCCGCCGCGCAGAAGGCCCACGACTGGGATGCCGTCGCGCAGGCCTGCAAGGACGCGCGCGCCATCGTCGAGCCGATCATCGCCGCCAAGGCCAACGCCTGATCCGACGGTCGATCCAAGCAACCAAACAATACTTACCCCTGAACTCCTTCCTCCTGCATGAGGGGCTGCCCGTTCGCCAATAACGGGCAGCCCCTCATTTTTTGTGACGCATGCAAATTCGCATGGGAGGTCATGCGACGGTGCGACGGTCATTATTTCCATCGCGTGACCATGGGGGCGTGCTAGCGGCGGGGGAGGGATTCGCGCAGGACGATGTCGGGGGCGCTTTGCACGAAGATGAGGCGGTTGTTGTCGTCGGACGAGGAATCGCCCTCGGCGGGGGACAGCACGCGGTCGACGGCGGCCTGCCCCATTTCGGTCAGGGGCAGGTGCACGGTGGTCAGCGACGGGTGCACGTCGGCCGAGTAGGGAATGTCGCCGAATCCGGTGACGCCCATGTCGGCGCCCGGCTCGATCCCGTTGGCGCGCAGCGCGCTCATCGCGCCGATCGCCATCACGTCGTTGAGTGCGACCACGCAGTCCACGCCGGCGCCGTCGTACGCCGCGTTCGCGCCGCCTGACGCCGTGAGCCGGCCGAGCCGGGCCAGCTGCATGATCGCCGCATAGCCTTCCGTCCGGCTGAACCGGCCGTTCGCCACGGCCTTCGGGTCGACGGTGATGCCGGCCTTGTCGAACACGGCCATGACGCCGGCGAGACGCTCCTTGGACGAACGGTAGTTGTCGTCGCCTTTGAGGATGGCGGGGCGGCGGTAGCCCGAGTCGACGATGAGCTTGGCGATGGCGCGCGCGCCGACCTCGTTCGCCACGTCGACCGCGGGGAACGGCAGGTTGCGGTTGAGGATGAACACGGCACGTCCGCCGGCGGCCTCGTAGCGCTTGAGTTCGGCTTCGAGCTGGGCGCGTTCGGGCGAGTCGATGCGTTCGCTTTCGGAGATGATGATGCCGCGCGGCCGGGTCGCCGTCGCCTTGCGCACGGCCTCGAGTTCGGATTTGGCGTCCGGCGCGACGCCGATGGTCACGGACACGCCCTGTTCGCCGGCGGCCTTGACGACGCCCTGCGAGACGGCCGCGAAGTACGGGTCGGAGATGTCGGAGACGAGCAGCACGATGTTCGGCGCGGTGCCCTTGGCGACGGCCTGCGCGTAGGCGTTCGGCCGATAGTTGAGCTTGGTGGCGGCCTCCATGACCTTCACGTACGAGTCGTTGCGCACCTTGCGCGCGCTGCCGTTGAGCACGCGGGACGCGGTCGCGATGGATACGCCGGCCTGATTGGCGACGTCCATCAGCGTCGCGGGGGAGGGATTCTTGTCGTTCTGCTCAGCCATCGTGGTTGCCGTCCTTCTTCGCACATCTGGAAAACAGCATGAAACGCTTACCAGTATAGCGGTTTTCTGCGGTATGTTGTTGCGCGAGTTGCGCGGGAAAAGTTATCGGTAAGCGCTTTCCAATCCGGCGTGTCGCGCGGTAAGCTGTATCGCAGTGGAACACAGCCGGCGGGCACGGAACGCCCACGGCCGCGACCGGAAGGCCCCCGACGACGGGAGCGGAAAGGACATCATGCGAACCGTACTGGACAGCGTAAGCTGCGGCGATCTGACCGCCGTCTACCGCCGTGATGCGGACACCGGCGTCGTCGAGCTCGTCCTGACGCCGACCGATCGTGCGGACGCGATCGTGCGCGACGACTGCGCGGCCGAACCGCTCGTGCAGGCCAAGATCGTCGGCGACGACTATCCGTTCGGCTTCAGCCAGGGCCGCACGATGCGGGGCGCGACGACCGTCACGCAGCACATGACGTACGGCGAGCCGCACGTCGACTCCATGCCGGACGGCACCGTGCGCGTCACGACGACCGTCAGCGACGATCGCGGCTGGCGCTACGAGCACGTGCTCGCCATGACGCCGGCGAGCCGCGCCGCGGAAATCCGCACGTCCGTCATCAACGACTCCGCGCGTGCCGTCACGTTCGAAATGCTCTCCAGCTTCACGCTCGGCTCCATCTCGCCCTACCAGACCGGGCTCGACCCGGAAAACCTGACTCTGCACCGCCTGCGCAGCACGTGGAGCGCCGAGGGGCGCGTGCTCTCCCAACCGCTCGAAGACCTTGAACTCGAGCTGAGCTGGCAGAAGTACAGCGCGAACTCCGTGCGCTTCGGCTCGATCGGCAGCTTCCCCGTGCGCGAATGGGCGCCGTTCGTCGCCGTGACCGACCGACGCGCGAACGTGACGTGGGCGGCGGCGACCACGCACGCCTCCAGCTGGCAGATCGAAGCGTACCGTCGCGACGACGGGCTGAGCCTGTCCGGCGGCATTGCGGACCGCGAATTCGGACAGTGGACGCACGTCGTGCGCCCCGGCGAACGGTTCGACGCGCCGTACGCGGTCGTCACGGCCGTTGCGGGCGGCGTGGACGAGGCCGCGCAGGCCGTGGCCGGCAACGTGCGCAAGGACCTGCACGTGCCGTCCTGCGAGGATCACCTGCCGGTGATCTTCAACGAATTCTGCTCGACGTGGGGCTGCCCGAGCGAGCGGAGCGTGACCGAACAGCTCGACGCGGTCAAGGCGCTCGGCGTGGAGTATTTCGTGATCGACGCCGGCTGGTTCGACGATCAGGCGTTCGAGTCGGCCAGCCGGTTCGGCAAGTGGGAGGTCAGCAAGAAGGCGTTCCCCAACGGCATGAAACCGGTCGTCGACAAAATCCACGAGGCCGGGCTCAAGGCTGGCATTTGGTTCGAGTTCGAAATCGCCGGCCGCGAGGAACCCGACTGCTTCAACAAGAACGAATGGCTCCTGAAGCGCGACGGCCTGCCGATCACCTCCGGCAACCGCCGCTGGTGGGACATGCGCAACCCCGAAGTGCGCGAATACCTCGCGCACAAGGTCATCGACTTCCTCAAGGACAACGGCTTCGACTACATGAAGGTCGACTACAACGACACCATCGGCATCGGCTGCGAAACGCCGGGCGACCCGAACGCGTCGCTGGGGGAGGGCCTGTACGACCAGATCCAGGCGTCGCAGGCGTTCTTCCGCCGCATCCGCGAAGAACTGCCCGACCTCATGATCGAAATCTGCGCGTCCGGCGGCCACCGGCTCGTCCAGAGCTTCATGACGATTGGCGCGATGGCCAGCTTCTCCGACGCGCACGAATGCGACTACATCCCGGTCATCGCCGCGAACATGCACCGCATGATCCTGCCTCGCCAATCGCAGATATGGGCCGTCGTGCGCGACGAGGAGCCGGACGACAAGCTCTACTACCAGATCTGCTCCGGCCTGCTCGGCCGCCTGTGCTTCAGCGGCGACGCCACCGCGTTCGCCGGGCGCAAGAACGAGATCATCCGCGACGGCGTCGCGTTCTACCACGAGGCCGCGCCCGTCATCGACCATGGCGAAACGCACTGGTACGGGCCGCGCCTCGGCAGCTACAGCCGGCCGACCGGCTGGCAGGGCATCGTGCGCGACGGCGAAACCGGCACGGCCGCCGACGGTCGCGCGCTCGTCGTGCTGCACACGTTCCACGATGCGCCGGCGACGATCACCGTGCCGGTCGACGGCCCGTCCGTCGCGCGCATCGTCCGCACGTTCCACCGCGACGGCGTCACCGTCACGCTGGACGACGACATGCTCACCGTTTCCGGCCTCGCCGACTTCGACGGCGTCGCCGTACTGCTTGAACGCTAATCGCGCGTCCGTTCCCGCGAGGGAACGTCGCAACGCAACGTCCCGCCGACCGCAACGGCCGGACGCCAAGGAAAGGAACCGACATGGCCGATCGCACCGCCGACAACGACTATCCGACACGGGAGCGGACCGTCGAACGCATCGTGCGCATCCGCACCGGAGAAGGCGACTGGGTCGCGCTCGGCACGCACGGCAATCTCACCGTCACCGCCGACCGCACGCGCGCCGAACGGTTCGCGCTTTACCGTTCCGCGTACCTGACCAGTCCGCACGACTCGTCCATCGCGCTCGACGGCGCGCAAGGCACGTGGGTCGCGATCCGGAGCCTGACGAACGGCAAGTATCTGACGATCCAGAACTACTACGTCGAGGCCGGCGAGACGACCGGCCGCACCGGCGCGATCGTCGCCGCCGACTTTGACAAGCAGCCGCCGTACTACACCAAGCGCGGACTCACGTTCGTCGTCACCGCAACCGCGCCGGACGCGTACTGGAACGAACGGTTCACGCTGACGCCGCAGCCGGACGGTTCCGTGATCATCGGCAGCCACGCCGACGACCTGCGCGATGAGCCGGACTGCGCCGCGTTCCCCATGCGCGTCACGCTGTCCGGCGCGTACGTCGATTACGGCAACGTCGCCGTGCAGCGCCTGTATGTGGAGGATGTTGCGGACGATGACGTTACTGCGAACGACAGTGCTGTTGCCGGCCAGACGCCGGACGATCCGGTGCCGTCCGCGATCGCCGTCGGCGACGGCACGACGATCGCCATACCGCACGCGTTCGCACATCCCGGCGTGAACCTGTCCGCCGCACAGCTTGCTGCCATGCGCGACCACGTGCGCCGGCACGAGCAGCCGTGGTACGCCGACTGGCTGCGGCTCACGACCACCGTGCCGAACGACATGGCCTGCGAACGTTACCAGCCGACCTTCCGCGAAGGCGTCGGCCGCGGCAATCCGACCGGCTCCGGGCACATCGGCGACTGGGAAATGTCGTGCGCGGCCGCCTACTTCAACGCGCTGCGCTGGGCCGTCACGGGTGAAGATAAGTACGCGGAAACAGTCACGCGCATCGTCGACGGCTGGGCGCGCACGCTCGCGGTCATCGACGGACGCGACCGCATCCTCGGCGCGTCGCTCGCCACGATCAAGCTCATCAACGCGGCCGAAATCGTCCGCTACTTCGACGGCGGCCACCCGAGCATGACCGACGGGATCTTCGCCAGCTATCAGACGATGCTGCGCAACGTCGTCTATCCGGTCGTGCGCGACGGCGGCGCGCCCATGAACGCCAACGGCAACTGGGACGTGGCCCCCATGACCACGCTGCTCGCCATCGGCGTCGCCACCGACGACCCGCGCATCTTCGCACGCGGCGCGGCCATGTACGTCAGCCCCTACTGCAACGGTTCGATCGTCAACTACCTGACCGACTGGGGGCAAAGCGTCGAATCCGCGCGCGATCAGGCGCACGGCCAGCTCGGCATCGGCGCGATGGTCGACACGTGCGCGATCGCCGAACACCAGGGCGTCGACCTGTGGAGCCTGTACGGCAACCGGCTCGCCAAGGCCGTCGAATGGTGCGCGCAGTACAACCTGTACTCCGGTGACGGCAAGTTGAAGGCCGTGCCGCTTTCCGGCATCTTCGGCTACTTCGACGACATCTCCTACTGGGACCATATGGAGGAGCAGGGCGTCTATCGCGGCCAGCTGCGGCCGATCTACGAGACCGCGCTCGCGCACTACCGCAACGTGCCCGGCGTCTCGACCGTATGGACGGAGCGTGCGGCCCGTGCGATGCGGCCGGAGGGACTCGTCCACTTCGACAACCTCAACTTCTCGACCCTCACCTGCTACAACGGGCCGGCCGAGACGACTGATACAACGACGCGCGTCCGCCTGCGCACGATGATCGAACCGTGGTACCAGCGGACGTGGGACGCGATCCGCGGCGCCGGCGCGGTGCCGTCTAACGCGCTGACCGACGGCGTGGTGCCGAGCGGACTGACGACCGAAACGATGCCGTCGTACTTCGCCGTACAGCCGGACGGCACGCTCGCCGTGACGGCCAAGAGACTCGATGCGGCCGTGCTGCGCGTCGTCGATCACGGCGACGGCACAGTGTCGCTGATCGATGCGGCCGACGGTCGTGCGCTGACCGTCGGCGACGAGCTGCCGGACGGCGGACGCGAACTGCGCATGGCCGCGGTCCCGCAGTCCGATGATCTGCCGCAAGCCGCGCGGTTCGCGCTGCACGGCTGGGGCATCGGGCCGATGTATCTCGCGTGGGACGGGCGACTTGTCGAGATCGTCTCCGACGGCGACGGCGACGATCCGCACGATCCCGCTCATCGCACGCTGCGGCTGCGACTCGGAGACAAGCCGGACCGGTGCAACACCGACACCGGTCCCGCCAACTGGCTCACCTTCATCTACGAATCCGACTGACTTATCGGTCACCCACGTCACACCAAAGGAGCTGAAACCACATGACCACGATGATCACCAACCCGATCCTGCCGGGCTTCCATCCCGACTCGAGCGCGCTACGCGTCGGCGACGACTACTACATCGCAACATCCACGTTCGAATGGTGGCCGGGCATCGACATCTACCATTCGCGCGACCTCGTCAACTGGGAGTGGATCGCCTCGCCCGTCAACCGCGAATCGCAGGTCGATTTGCGCGGCAACTACGATTCCGGATCCCTGTGGGCGCCGCACCTGAGCTACGCCGACGGCAAGTTCTGGCTCGTCTACACCGACGTGAAAACGTACGCGCCGTTCAAGGACACGCTCAACTACGTCATCACCGCGCCCAGCATCACCGGCCCGTGGAGCGAACCGCACTTCCTGACCGCCTCGGGCTTCGATCCGGCCATCTTCCACGATGACGACGGCCGCAAATGGTTCCTCAACATGCTCTACGACTACCGCCCGGGTCACACCATGTTCGCCGGCACCGTCATCCAGGAATTCGACCCGACGACTATGAAGCTCATCGGCGAACGCAAGCACTTCTACAAAGGCACCAAGCTCGGCGTGTGCGAAGGTCCGCAAATCCTCAAGCGCAACGGTTGGTACTACCTGCTGTGCGCGGCCGGCGGCACCGGCTACATGCACGCCGCCACCGTGGCCCGCGCCCGTACGCTCGAAGGCCCATTCGAGGATTCGCCGTACACGCCGCTCATGACCACGCGCGACGAGCCGACCAACCCGCTGCAGAAGTCCGGCCAC